>CAZHON010000001.1:0-623254 GCA_964534565.1 uncultured Candidatus Peribacteria bacterium
TCTACACACCGAACACGGCAACATGTGACGACAACGATGAATGTACATCGGGCGATCACTGTGCCGCAGGTGCTTGTACCTACACAACGGCTGTGACATGTAACGATAACAACGCTTGTACAGATGACGTCTGTAATCCTCTCACTGGCTGTGAATACACAAACAACACCTCTTCTTGTAACGATGGAAATGCATGCACCACGGGTGATGTCTGTTCCGGCGGAACATGTACGGGCCCAACGCCAGTGACGTGTGACGACGTCAATGAATGTACGGATGACAGCTGTAACCCATCCACTGGCTGTGTCTACACGCCGAACACGGCAACATGTGACGACAACGATGAATGTACATCGGGCGACCACTGTGCAGCCGGTGCTTGTACGTACACAACGGCTGTCACATGTAACGACAATAACGCTTGTACAGATGACACCTGCGATCCTCTGTCGGGCTGCGTCTATACACCGTCAGCCGATGGCACCAGCTGTGCGTCAGACAGCATCAGCTGTACGACGGACGAGTGTGTCAGCGGTACGTGTGAGCACGTTCCAGAAGACTCCGCTTGCAACGATAGCAACGAATGTACGGACGATACCTGTAACCCAACCACAGGCTGCGTCTACACGCCTGTCGCAGACGGTAGCGTGTGTGGTAACGATCCAAGTGGTCTCTGTGACCTGCAAGACGAATGTATCGCAGGTACATGTCAGGACACGGTTCTTCCTGCAGACACAGTCTGTCGGGACGCTGACGGCAATGAATGTGACATCTCCGAATGGTGTGATGGCTCTTCCCACAGCTGTCCTGTCGACGAATATCAACCGGCCGGTACGACATGTGACGACTCGAATGCAGCAACCTATCCAGACACATGTAACGCATCTGCACAGTGTATCGGCCGCTCTCCTAGCTGCGGTGACACCATTCTCGATTCCGGTGAGCAGTGTGACGATGGCAACAACACGAACGGAGACGGATGCGATGCGGATTGTTACGATGAAATCTGCGGAAACGAAATCACACAATACGGTGAAGACTGTGATGATGGAAACATCGATAACAACGATGATTGCAAGAATGACTGTCAGGCTAATGAGTGCGGAGACGGCGTGAAGAATGAAGGCGTCGAAGACTGTGACGATGGAAACGTCACACCACAGGACGGTTGCAGTAGCGAGTGTGTGTACGAATGTCCGGGCGCAATCATCCCTGCAACGGATGCCGACCTTGGTAGCTCTCTCTGTACACCTCCGACAACGGATACTCCTTCTTCTTCAGAGATCACAACACTTACGAACTGTCTTGAAGACGAGTGTAACAATACGAACGACGGAGGATGTGCCGTTCCTTGTGGCTACGAGCTCACAGGCAACTATATTCTCGCCAAAGACGGTGAAGTGAATTCCTGCTCCGCACATGGACAGTGGGTCTGCGGAAGTCTGTGTGGAAACGGAACCGTCAATGATGACGAAGGTTGTGACGACGGAAACGCAGTCGACGGCGACGGTTGTTCCGCGGGCTGTGACGTCGAAGCATGTGAAGAAGGCACGCTCTCCTGCCAGCAGAGTAAGTCCGTTCTCGAAGCGATCTACAGCGTGGTCAATGGTGGAACGAATGCCACAACTCTCAACCAGGACGCTTCTACGGCTTACTGTAACGGAACGGACATTCTCCTCTCCGGTCAGGGAACGGGCCCATCCTGTGCCGACGAAAGCAATCCTGCTTGCGGGACCGGCATGAACTACGAGGTGAACGGTTACTCTGTCAGTTCCTCACACCCCGGTTGGATCTCTCACTTCCTCACAGATGACAACGATACGAGCGATACCGTTCGTCAGCAGGTCATGTGTGTTCCGAACAAGGCGGTTGTGACGAAGTACTTCAATACGTACGTTCGTACCTCCGGTGACATCAGTGACTACGACACGCTCAACCAGAATAAGAACACGGCTTACTGTGATGCAGGCGACCTCGCAATCTCCGGTGGCGGTACGAACGTGTACTGTGACCGCGAAGCCGGCGACTGTCCGAAGTCGATGCTTGAATTCAATGGTCGTGTCATCGGCGGCGACGGTCGAGAAGGATGGATGACGAACTTCTCCCTGCCAGGTGATGCTACCTACGACACAATTCAAACGACGGTAGTCTGTCTCCATAAGACAGGATTGTTCGATGCCAACTTGAAGGTCTACCACGTGATCAACCAGGCAAGTCCATCGAATGTGTACGACCTCAACCAAGATCGCTCCACTGCACTCTGTAATGCAGGTGACTACGCGATTGCAGGAAGCGGTAACCCTGCCTACTGCGACACGGAAGGCAACCCTGCCTGTGGCAAGGTTCAGCGTCTCCAGTCCAACACACGCGTGACCGTTGGATTGCAGCAAGGCTGGCAGACGGTCTACAACCTCGGTGATACCAACGCTGCGTCCGATACACAGCGCACCGAAGTCACGTGTATGGGTCTTGTGAGCGCCTGCACCAGCAGCTGTGCCACGTGTGGTAACGGTATCGCTGAAGGCAGCGAAGCCTGCGATGACGGAAACGACAACAACCTCGATGCCTGCCAGAACGATTGTAGGGTGCAGAACTCGCCAGTCGCTGTCTGTGGAGATGGTCTTATCCGAGGCTCTGAAAAATGTGATGACGCCAACACCTCGAGCGACGATGGTTGCTCCTCTGTCTGCGAAGTCGAAGACGGTTGGACATGCACCGGTGAACCAAGCAAGTGTCTCCGCAATGAATCCGGCGGCGGCGGAGGTGGCACATCGCACCCTGGTCCAACACGCGTCGTCGGTGTGATCAATGGCGGAGGCGGAGGCGGTGGTAGCGGAGGCGGTGAAAAGACCTGTGCTGCGGTCGTGGTCGAAGCTGGCCAGACCAAGATTCGCCCGGTCGCTTGCAGCAAGTTTGCAACCGAACTTGTGTACTCTAAAAATGATCTCTTCCTTAAGCCAGAAGACTTCACTGATGGGGACCTTGGAGACATTACTGAAATGAGCGCCTCACAGCTTGTGATCTCAATCAAGAAATTCAAGCGCGCATTCATTCCAGGAACAGGAATCCAGGGATTGCCTTCCACGACACCTGATCCGGAAATCCTGGTCGAGGCACGCAAGGGTCGTACCCAGAAGGATCTGTGGATCCAGTTGGCCTTCGCTCTCGACATCGAGCCAGAATCCGAATCGACGGTCGAATACACCGATGTGCCACCGAACGCTCCATACCTCCCATACCTTAACGCGCTCGTGTCGCACGGAATCATCCGAAGTGACCTGACAGACGAAGGTGTAGAAGTTGGAGAATTCCGTCCGGACGACAATGTGACAAACGTCAGTATGTATCTCCTCGTGATGAGGTTGCACGAACTCGGGTACTTCTAAACCCTTCTCCGCATCGGCTTTCAACAATTACCACCGTGCCAACACGGTGGTTTTTGTATCTAAGAGCGGTTGGAGTGGCCAGCGTTTCGGGTCAGTATCTGCGGCAATCATCTTTTCCCAGGTCTTCTTCTTTTCCTCTCCGGTGAGCAGTAAAAGTCGCTTCTGTGCCGTCTGCAACAACGGCAATGCAATGCTGATGCGGTCACGAACCGCGAAGCGATCAGTGGTGGTGTGTACGACTCCCACACGCATCAATCCTTCGTCGGTGACAGGAGGAAAGAGGGATGTCGTGTGACCGTCGTCACCCATCCCAAGGATGACAATATCGAACACACCCCCCTGCAGCAGGTGTGTCAGTTGTGATTCGTAGTCGTCCGTACATTCATGCATGGGCAACGTCGTGTCTGGGAAGAGGAACACGGCAGATGTTCTCCCCTTTGCGAAGAGTGTCTCACGCACCAGTCGTTGATTGCTGTCTTTGTCGTCCGCAGAAACGTAGCGTTCGTCAGCCAAGCAGAACGAAACCTTCGACCAATCGATGTCCTGTTCTCCGAGCAGGGTATAGATCTGTTTTGGCGTCGAGCCCCCTGCGAGTGCGACGATGCAGTGTCCGCGCTCCACAATTGCATCGTTCATCCACGCGCGCATTGTTTCCATGCCGCGCACGTCGAACTCATTCTGCGTTGCAACCTCGATGAGGGAATAATTCGTCGTCATGAGAGCCAGCGGAAACCGTCTTGAGCGATCCAGGCGTCGGCCTCTTTCGGTCCACGTGTGCCCGCTGCGTAGAGAGCGAGTGGAGTTGTTTTGTTGTTGAGATAGGTCTGCACCGGATCAATAAGTCTCCACGCAATACGCACTTCGTCGAACGTCAGGAACCATTGTTGCTGGCCATGAATCACCTCAAGTAGCAACTGACTGTGCTCCGGTAAACAGTCGCCCATACAGACGAGTGGATCGGTCATCACGAGCGGACGATAGGCCGGTTCGCTGCCTCCGACTTTCGTTTGCAGGTGTAGTCGCATGCCGGCCTCTCCCTGCAGAATAATATCGAGGCGGTTTGCAGTGCTTCCCTCTCCAACAGGGTAGGGAGATTGAAATTCAATACTGATGCGCGTCTCTTTTCGGTCGAGTCGTTTACCGGAGAGAAGGTAGAACGGAATTCCTTCCCAACGCGATGCGCGACTTTGCAGCTTGAGTGTTGCAAATGTGTTCGTACGCGACTCCTTCGTAATTCCCTCCTCCTCCGTGTAGCCGATGTACTGTCCCTGCGTTACAAGATCTCCGATCGACGCTGCAGGCGGTAAATAGAGCTGTTCCAATGCGTTCTTTCGGTACGCACGGAAGGACTCATCGGGTGCAGGCACACGCATCGTGAGCAGTGTGCACATGTCGAGCAGGTGACTTTGGAACATATCGCGCAGTGTTCCTGTTTCTTCAAAATACCCTGCACGTCCTTCCAGTCCTCCACTCTCCGCCGCGACAATTTCCACATGGCGGATCAATGTGTTTTTGAACATGCGTTCGAGCACGGGGTTCGCGACACGCAGGTAGTACACATTGCGCACCGCCTCTTTTCCGAGGTAGTGATCGAGCAGATAAATTTCTTCTTCCGAAAAAGACTGCTGCAACGTCTCGCGGATTTTTTCGAAACTTGCGAGATCGTGCCCCAACGGCTTTTCGACAATGCAACGGAACTGCTGTTTGTCCGTGTGGATTCCGCTTGGCGTCAGAAGGCCAAAAATGCTCGTAAACACGGTTGGTGGTACCGACAGGTACACAAGACGCGTCGTGTCCTTCCAGCCCTTCTCAAGGCCATCCAAGCGCTTTGCGAGCGCATCGAAGTCACTCTTCTGATCGTACTGACCCGCTTGATAGAAGCAGTGAGTGAGAAATTCTTTGAGCACAGGTTCTGTCACTGCAGGCATGTTGTCGCGAATCGATTCCTCCACAAGCGTGCGGAAACTTTCGTCGTTCATGTCCGATCGCGCGTACCCCACGATTGCAAATTCTTTCGGCAAGCGTTTCTTGAGCGCGAGCACATACAGTGCCGGATAAATTTTCAGCTTCGCCAAATGCCCCGATGCTCCAAAGAGCACAAGACTGAAGGGGTGTGGGGCGGAAAGCATGGATGCAGTGTACGGTTCTCTGTTATGCGGGAAAAGGAGAATCGATGAGGTCTTGACACTATGGAGTAGGATTAGCGGTTGATGAACAATCCAACCCCGCAGTTAGAAGAAACACCCTCCTCATTCGCCCCTCCTCCCGTTCGGTTCGAACCAGTGGAAGCGAATCGTCGTGCTCAACAGATAGCAAAAGGAAAAGCGTTCGACGAAAGAGGTGTTGCGCAACCGTTCGCGCAGGAAGTTGCTGATGTAATGGAATGGCACTGTCGCAGTCTTCCAGGTCGTACACCTGAAAACATGCTTTGTCTCGAAGTTGAAATGGCCGCTCGTGCACTGAGAGAAGATGCAAAGGCCGGAGTGGTGCAGAATATTGCAGCAGTGAATAATCGGATGCATTGCAGCGCGTGTGAGTTATGCGCATTGGTTTCTCAAGGAACCTTGGATCAACGCAGGAGTCAGCCGTTCAATCGACAAACGGAAATGGCAGGACACGGAGGGTAGTCTTCTTGCTTCTTTGAGATTGAAGACGATGGTCAATAATTGCCTATCAACTCCCCCGATCTCCTTTCGTCCGTACCGAGTACGTTCGACCCTCTCACGGCCGAGTGGCGGGATGTTGTTCCACTGCTGCTCGCGTTTTCGCAGAGAGGAAACAGGGAGGCGCTCATGATGGTGTTGGAGATAGAAGAGCCCAGCTGTCTGGCTCGCTCGCCCGAAGACGACGCTCGAAAGTTGGTTGCCGGTCTTTTGGAGCAGTTCGTTCGCATCAATCCTCAACCAACCTACTGCCAGCGATTGTCGCCGGGAGAAGTGACGACATTGTTGGACGACATTCGCCCACTCGACGCTGTGACCACAAAGCCACAAATTCCTGTTTCAGAGCCTATTATGGCACCGCAGGACATTTTCGTGTTCGATCCTCCCTCGCAAACAGACCCACCCACTACGCCGCAACCGGGAGTTTCTTACGCAGCTTGAGTAAGAGTTGAGAGCATTGAGCGTTTCATGGTTACGCTCCTTCATCTAGCCTTCATTCAAATTTGTTACTATTTTTGACGAAAAGTGTAACACATGACGAATTATCACGTTGTAAAGAGTGTACAACATCTTCATTCCATGTCTCACGACACCCGAAACGCCGGCTTCTCCCTCCTCCTCGCAATCGCGCTTGTCGCGGGTGTGAGCGCGAGTGCACGGTTCCTGTACAGCGATGCACAGGCCTCCGCAGCACAGTTGGAAGGCGCACAGGTCGAACAAGTCGCCTGTCAGTAGCAAACATTACGAGCGCAAATCTTGTGCGGTTTTGAGCAGTGTCCCCGGGTAATAGTACTGGAGGATTTCTTCGGCGGACTTTCCTTCATTCGCCTGTGCCTCGGCACCGCAGCCGCTCATCCCAACTCCGTGTCCTCGCAGTTCCATCCCGCTGCACCAAGGGTCCGGTTTGCTGACGAAGATTTCTGCGAAGGGGAACGAGGTTCCAAAGCCCGCTTCTTCAGGATTGCGCGTGCGACCGTCATCGGAACTGAAGTAGGGAGGTTTGATGACCTGGTTACTCTTCGTCAGGAGCATTCCTGCCGTTGATTGCACCGCTTTGATCCAGCGGGGGTTTCCGGCTTCTGCTTTCTTGCCTGTGTACTTTTGGAACTCTGCAGGACTGTCGGACCCGTCGTACGGTTTGCCTGCGAATTTTCTGTGCGCAGGGTCGATGTAGTACGTCGCGTAGGTGCGTGCAGCAATCGCAAAGGCACGCTGTTTTTCATAAGGCTCGGTATCCGGTTCTTCGGTAATGCCCAGCATGTAATCTTCGATCGAGACCACGTTGATCAACACGGGCGCACCATCGATGGTCTGGCACGTTACGGTTCCTCGGTATTCCTGCTGCAACGTCGACAGGTTCGCATTGCCGCAGCTCGTCAGTCCGTTCTCGCGCGATGTCAGACGAATGCGGATGAGCGGAGATTCAGTCGATACGGAAGATGATGAGGAAGACGCACGACTGCGTACGGAAGAAGTGGAGGAACTGGAAATATTTTTACGCGGAATAATCGGTGAAGGATTTATTTTGACACTGTCTGTCGTTTGAAATGTTGGGGGTGTGTTTTTCGGGACGAGCGTTCGGCCTTCAACACTGAGGGAATACACCGCACTACCGGCAGTGAACTGCGCGGCTCCTGTTTTCTGCGGCAGCTGCACACGCATGCGCAGCAGAACTTGGCCTCCAGGAGGCACGGGGACAGGGAGGGTGATTGCATCGCGCACGCGGGCAAACGCACCGTCACGGTCCATCCAAATGCCAATGGAGTCATCGGAGCGGGTGACGACACCTACCGATTGCCCTGCCTTGGCACCGTTGGGTCCTGCCTGGTAACGAAGCGAGAAGAGGAGCTGTTGTTGAGGTCTCCCCTGCAGTAACGCAGAACCCGAGGGAGTAAGCCCCTCACTGAATGCCGATACCTGTGGCAGTTTCTTTGCTCGTTCGTCACGTCGTTCCGTTGCTCGATCGACTCGTGGTTTTTCGGGAATCGTCGGCTTGATGGGGAAGGTTACGAGCGCGGAAAGATCATCCTGATCGACGTGCCGGCGAACTTGGTCGAGCACGCCGTACATATAAAAGCCGGGGCATTCGGTGCTGAGCAAATCTCGATGTCCAACGATTGTCGGAAGACTCGCACCATGAAACGTCGTGTGTCCTCCTGCATCGATGGAATACTTGTCGCTGAGTTGTCTGAGCAGCCACTGCAAACTTTGCACCTGTTCCTGCGTGGGGTTCTCCATGTCAAAACTTCCCATCAGAGAAATTCCAATGGTGCCGACGTTGTCGCAATAGGCGTGTCCTGCGACCACATAGTCTCCTCCCGATCGTCCTTCATAAATTTGCCCCTGGTCGTCGATCACGTAGTTGTAACCAATGTCGCCCCAGCCGCGGTTATTGCTGTGATAGGCATAGAGCGCGCGCATCCGCTCGGCTCCGCTGCGATTGTCCCCGTCGACCTGCATGGCGGTATGGTGAACGACGAGCAGCTTGATGGATTTGCTGTACTGCCTCGCCCATCGCAATTGTTTCCCATCTTCGTTGCCGACTGTTTTTGATGTCTTGAATTCTTGAGGGAAGTTTTTCTGATCATCCAAACATTTTTGCTGTCGCGAATTCGATTCGACAAGCGGTGCGGAGGGAGCTGTGGGAGCGTCGCTGTTATCTTCCACAATTTCTGTGCTCGAAGAGGATTTTCCCGTGAAGAGAAAACTGTCGTCCGCTCCCCATTCATTGCGCGAAAGAATATGCGGCTGCGAACTTTGGTACCGCGCGGCGACGGAGTAGCGAGTCGGTGCGTCACTGACGCGAATGGGATGCAGCACGATGTTGGGGTTCGTCGTTTCGATTTCGACTGCTTGTACTGCCTGCGGAAAGAGAAGCAGATCAGACTCGGTCGCACTCGCCACTTGTTCTCCATTCGGTTCGACGGTTTGCCATGCGGTCCATGTGCCGTCTTTCCGTTGTCCGCGAATGTTGACGGCAAGATCAGGGGAAGGAATTCCAACACTGATCGCATCGATCGGAGCGTCGACGTATCGTTGTGTGATGATGCTCGTGGAGTCCTGTGAAAACAGGAGTGTTGCCGCTGTGAAAAAATGCGCAAGAGACATGGGGACAGAGTGTAGCGTTCTTGGCTCTGCGTAAGCAGTTGCGCCTAGGCGCGGAGGAGTGCCTCGTATCTCTCTACCATCGTCTCGACGGAGAACAATTTTTCAGCCGTAGAGCGCCCCTCGGTGGCAATGGACGCACGCAAGGAGCTGTCTGCGCACAGGCGCGTGATTCCCTGTTGCAAAGCATCACTATTCCCTGCACGGATGATTAAGGAATTTTTCTTATCTTCCAGATAACCCGCAATGCCACAGGCATCGGTCACAATCACAGGCGTGCCACAGGCCATCGCCTCGGCTGCAACCATTCCGAATGGATCATGTTGAGTCGAGGGCAGCACGAACATGTCGCAGCTGCGATAGAAGTCCGCGACGCTGTCGACGGACGGGACGAAAGCAGTGCGTTCAAAAACTCCAAGCTTGTGTGCAAGCTGCAGCAATTCTTTGTGTTTGGGTCCCGTTCCTACAATCGAAAGTTTGATGGCCGGCAGTTTTGCCGCAGCGCGCAGCAGTACATCTACGCCTTTATCGTCGCTCAAACGCGCAACGCAGCCGACATGCAGAATGGGTCCGGGCGTGCGTTCAGTCGTTGCCGGAGTGAATGCAGTAAGATCGATGCCATTCGGAATTGGGTGAATGCGTGCGGAGTTGATTCCGATTGCTTCGTAGAGTTTCTTACTCATCTCGGACACCGTTACAACATGTGCGAGGTCGCTCTGTTTTTTGAACAGCGGTAGCCATGGATTTTTTGTCAGCCATCTACCGATACGATCGTGCTCAATCCACATCACCTTCGCGCCCGCTCCCACTGCATCATTCGTCAGCAATAATTTTTCTGAAAAGGAGAGCATGCAAATCGCATCCAAATTTCGAAATTGTGTGAGCAGCGCACGCAGTCGTTGTTGCATGGTTTTCTTCTGCCACAAGAAACTGACCGCTCCCCATTTTGTGACGGGCGGCGGCCCGATTTGCCACTCCACAGCGGGGATTCCATGCTCTTTGCAGAGCCCGAGCAGAACCGGACAACTGCCTGCAAAAGCCACCGCATGGCCCTTTGCGATCAATCCTTGCATCAGGCTGACTGTCTGTCGTTCGGCACCGCCAAGACGGCTTTCCAGTGGGAAGCGGGTAAAGAGGATTTTCACCAACGCAGTATAGCAAAACGGCTCGTTGTAGGTTGGTACAACGAGCGGTGTTTTTGGCCCATGACACGCGTTCTCGTTTAGAGAAGTTTTGTCAGGAAGACGATCGTTGCGAGGGCGGCACTGCCTGCGCACATCAGCAGCACACTCAGGAAAACTCTTCCTTGTGAGTGCGCACGCCTGATTCCCACGATGACGGGGATCGCAATGTCAAAGAGGAATGTCCAACTTGCGGCAATCGCGATCGTTCCGCGATCGACCAGCGGTTGCAAGTTTGGGACGAGCCACGCAAGCCCCGAAGAAAAGAGAAAACAAATGAACGTCACACCGGCCGGAAGGAGAAACCCTCCCAGAATCCACAACTGATTTATGCTCGGAGTGACTTGTTTGGCGCTCCCTTTCCAGGGGTCTGGAGGTGGGTGATTGGACATCGAATGTCCTCCTAAAAGATGGTGAAAAAGGGTCAGAAACGCAGACAGACTATCATAATTACATTGTGTCAATTAGGTGTTCGGAAGCGTTTTAAGTACGACAATACGCCTATCTCCCCATTGAGATAGGCGCCGAGTTTTTCGTTCAGTCTTCCATGAGAGTCGACAACTTACGTCTTTGCCAGGATCACCAGTACCCCCAGGACGAGAGTGCAGCTGATGAGAAAGCTGCCCATTGAATCTCGGATTTCCCGATCTCCCGTGCTGAAGGAACCTAAGAGGTAGCCACATGCGCCAACCTCAAAGACGATGCTGAGAATGAATCCAATGGTGCGAGACCATTCCCACAAGCTTACGCCTGTCGGCGTTTGTCCGAACACGAAGTGTGCGATGAGCACGGGGATAAATGAAATCCCGATGCACAGAAATGGAGTGGCGATTCCGACGAGGAAAAGCAATCCGACAATACTGGATTGTTCCGTTTTGAGACGCATGATGCGTGTCTCCCTATGAAATGAATGAAGCGGTGAAAAACTATGATCAGTATATCAAACTTTACATTCTCTACTAGTGCATTTACGCACTCCATTCATGCAAAATCTCAAAGATCTTATTTGGAGTCCTCTCCCCGTCCCACGTCGAACATACAAAATCCTCTGCACCTGCCGCCTTTGCTTCGTCGATATTTTCCTGTTGTTCGCTGCTGCTGACTAGCACCACATGTGCGCTGGGATTTTTTGTTTTCAATGCCTTGATGATTGCGGGTCCATTTTGCGATGGAATGTAATAATCGATGAATGCAAATCCGATGTCGGGATGTTTCTCAATAAGTTCAAGCGCCTGTTCCGTCGTCTCTGCCACCAACACTTCACCGGGCCATTTTGCATGATGAAGCAGTCCATGCAGGAGCATGCGTTTTGCAGCTGAGTCGTCGGCAATGAGAAAGGGGTGCATGAGGATAGGGTATCAAATATTCCACGTTTCCCCACGCCAATGAATCTTTCGTTCGTTGGTCGTTTGACCCATCGTCTTCGCTTCGTACCCCATACAGGCTGCCATCGCGATCAATTCGTCCGCTTGCTGCTGATTTTCGACCACACACATGAATCCCACACCACGATTCCATTGTTCCGTTGCCGTTCGATTGTTCACAAGGAACGAGCCGTCTGCCTTCGGATGTTGTTGTGCCAACTCCATCAACCGAGGAATGCCAGCGGGGTCCGGGAACACGGTGTCCAACTGCAATCCGACATCCATTCCTTTGGGGATCATGCGCTTTCCTTTTAATGGAACGCCGCCTCCGCTGATATGCGCACAGGCAACTAAGGGGATATTCACCGCTCCATCTACCCCTCCTTGTGCTTCGTAAATCAACGGAGAATAGATTGTTGAAGGAGTCAGAAGCATTTCAGTTTCTTCAGGGAATTCTTTGTGCCATGGAAGCTGAATCTGCTCAACAACATTCGATCCGGGGAACATATCGTCTAAAAATCGGTTTATTCTTTCTCCCGTCAGCGCAACTTCGAGGCGATCTCGAATGATGTCAGTTGTATCTCGCATCGGTTGATCCTCTGGCATGGAGAGCGCCATGTCATCGAGCAATAGGGAATCAAATTTCTTGCGAAAAATTGCTGCGATGTGTGCCTCTTTCGATCCTTCATTTCCATGTCTTGCGATGTATGCATTTTCCAAAATTTTGCGTGCACGTGTCAGCCCATTACTGCGAATGGATTTTTCACGTAACCCGACAACAACTTGTCCGGGCTTTAGCTTTGATCCGTCAATCAACTTGTCCGGATTCGTTAACGTCAAAGCAGTCATGTCCCAGTTGAGACGATTCTTTCCAATGCCCGGAGTACGATGTCCCAATTCAGCCGTTTCACCGTTTACTAAAGCGAATCGACCTTTTCGACATGCTTCCTCCTGACCCTTTGCCAAAGCAGCGGTGAATTTTGCATCGTCAGCAGAGCTTAAATTCAAAGAGTTCGTCACCGCCAATGTAAATCGTCCGGTGCGCGCGTTGTCATCGACCACCATGGCACTGGCATCGAATGCAAGGCTCTCAAAAAATCGATGATCCCCTGTTTCGTGAAACAGTCGCTCCGCTAACTCGGGTTTGGTGCCTGTGCCATCGCTGTTGTTTGACAGTGTGTAACCGTGGGCATCGAACTGCCCCTCGATTGTGGTTGTCAGGCGGGAGGTAGGGTGAAATCGAGCATCCGGGAAATTCGTACGAGAAGACTGGATGACACCTTCAAAGGTGGCACCTGCATTCTCCTTGGCGTCGATGACAACGGCTGATGGGGATTCTGGCATAGGAGGCGGATGCTACTCCGCTCCCGTATTTCGCCAAGAGTATTTACTGCATTAAATTGTCCAAATTCTGCAGTGTTCCGCTCAGGTTTTGTGGTGAGATTGGTTCACCGGGAGAAAATACCTGCACCCGGCGTTCGATATCTCCATTTGGAGCACGTACCAAATCGATCACTGTTCGAATGCGGCCATGTCCTTGCTCAATCTGCTTCACCAGTGCTGGGTCATGACGTCCCCCCACATCGTTTGTAAGCTTGAGATGTGCTGGCTGTTCGACTTCAGGGAAAGGCTGCAGACCGGCAGTCTGTTTTTCGAATGCCAATTTATCGAGATCGTCACGACGCATAGAGAATCAGTATGTAACGTTTACTTTACAAAATCAAGATCTTATTTCCTCACAATCTTCTCCTGCCCGCCCATGTATGGACGAAGCGCCTTCGGAATCGTGATGGAGCCGTCTGCATTCTGATGATTCTCCAAGACCGGAATCAGAATACGAGGAGATGCGATGCACGTATTGTTCAACGTGTGGACGAATTGCTTCTTACCATCAGCATCCGTGTACTTCATGTTCAAGCGACGTGATTGGAAGTCGTAGAATGTGGAGCAGCTGTGCGTCTCACCGTATCCGTTGCGTGATGGCATCCATGTTTCGATGTCGTTCTTGTACACCTGTCCGCGTCCCATATCGCCCGTACACACGTCGACCACGCGGTAGGGAAGTTCGAGTGCCTGCAGCACATCTTCCGCATTCTGCAGAATCTCTGCATGCATTTTTTCGCTGACGGCAGGGCTCGCCTCGCAGAGGATCACTTGTTCTACTTTCAAAATTTGGTGCACGCGATAGAGACCCTTCGTGTCCTTTCCATACGTTCCTGCCTCTCGGCGGAAACCATTGGAGAAGCCTGCGAATTTCTTGGGAAGATCCTTCAATTCCAACACTTCCCCACTGTGGTAACTCGTCACAGGAACTTCTGCAGTACCGATCAAGAAGAGTTCGTCGCTTTCGACTGCTCCACCTTTTTCTTTCTGCACACCGACTGCGTATGCCTGCTCTTCGCCGCCTGGGAAGTAACTCGTCCCCATCATCGCGTCGTAGTTGGCGAGTGCGGGAGGGTTGATCTGTGTGAAGCCACGCTTGTGCAATAAATCGAGCGTGAACATATGAATCGCCATCTCCAAACGAGCTCCATCACCCTTCAGAATGAAGAAGCGGGAACCTCCCACTTTCACACCGCGAGGAATGTCGATGATGTCCAAGTCCTCTCCCAATGCGACGTGATCCTTCGCTTCGAAATCGAACGTGCGGATCGTTCCATGCTTTCGAATCTCCACGTTCTCGGTGTCATCTTTTCCCACAGGAACGCGATCGAGAGGGATCGATGGAATCTGTAATTGCATTTCACTCCATGCGCTGTCCACGCGCGTCAGTTCTTCCTCTTTCTCTTTCATGCGATCGCCAAGTGCCTTCATATCTGCAACGGCCTGATCTTTTTCGGCACCCTTCATCTGCGGAATGCTCTTACTCACGCTGTTCTTTTCAGCGCGCATTGTTTCGACAAAATTCACCAGCTCGCGGCGCAGTTCATCGAGCTTGAGGAAACCGTCGATATCAACGTTCACACGCTTCTTCTTTGCAGCGTCGGCATAGGCAGCAGGTCGGGCGCGGAGGTCTTGGAGGTCGATCATATGGAGGGAGGATAGCGTGAGAAGATTTGTTCGCACAGAGCGATTCGTTAGCTAAGGATATGGCTTATCGCCTGTCTGCAGCGTTCTTCAAGTGCGTGGAAACGTTCTTGTAATACCAATATCCCATTTTTACCTTCTGCAATTTTTTCCCAGAGTTTCTGAGATCGAAGACTGTATGCATGACGGAGTGCCATGATGCGTTGGTCTATGGGCAACTGGCTCAAAATGAATTCGGACCATTCTGCCCCCAATCGCATTTCTCCAGATTGCACACCAAGTTGTTTCAATTCCGCCTCCTGTGGACTGAGAACTTTTCCTTCAGGAAAAGAAATCGGTGCTTTGATGGAAATGTCGATAACACCCTCTTGCTCGCCACGAATTTTTTCATCTCCATTGAGCAGGAAAAACCGAACATAGGAAGCGCGCGCCGCTTGAACAAGCATAAGATCGATCGTGTCTTCTACGTCGATTCTTTCATCCGGAGTATTTCGAATAGCCTGCGCTGCAGATTCCTTTGCAGCAAGAAATGCAGACTCGCGTTCAAGTTCGGCCGGATCAGTGATGAGATCCATAGTTAACTATATGAACACAAAAATAGGTATGTTGGCAAGTATGTAGAACGGTGTTTTTGGCTTATATATCGCAATCCGGCAGAATCATTACTCTTTCCTTTGCCGTCGTCTTCAGCTCAGGACCATCAGCCACACTTTTGGCGATCTTCTCTGCTCCGTGACGGACCGCTTCGGCATGATCGGGAGTCCGCTGGATCAGCATCGATTCAGCTGAATTTTTGCCAAGGAACAGAATGATATTTGCAATTTTCTTGCGCGTTTCATGATCCAATCGACCCAAAGCGCGTTCAACAATAGTGCTGTCTACACGAACAGTACGAGAAACGGTATCGACGTAATCACCGAACGTTTTTTGTACATTTGCATTGAAAACTGCCTCAAAGAAAAATCGTATTTTCGAAATAATATGTTTATGGTCGTCGGTTTCCTCTGCATCGAAATCAACGTCCAGACTTTTTGCAAGAAGTGCAGAATCTTGCAGCAGAACGTCTGGCAATGCCCATGCCAATTGCTCGTCTTCCGCTACCAATGCTTGCGCAAATTTTTCCTTTGTTCTTTGAGATTCTTCAAACGTGACTTCTTCTCGCTCCTCTGTTTTTTTCCACTCGGAGAGTGATTGAGGCAAGGTGCCGCTTGCGACAAGCGTTCGTGCAGTTTTTGCGGCTTGTTGGATTTTTCGACGGACGGATTTTGGCTTCTCTGCATAGCGATCTGTGAGTTGTTCGTAACTAATTCGTGCAAGCACGACGCATTCCTCAGGTGTTATTTTGCTCAAAAGATCCTGCGTTACATGATCCTTCAGGGTGTAGGTATGTTTCGTTTGTTTCATATGACTAGCAAGCGAGTCATCCGTTGTGGCATTGCTGTACAACGTGTAGGTAAAATAAAAAGAACAATGACCGTCGACGTATCTCAATTTTGCGTCGATGGGTCCGATGTATTGCACCATGTCGTCGTCCAACACGGTTGATGGGATATGATTACCGTCTAGAAAATCGAGCCGATTTCCATAGGTGTCTTGGAGATATTTTAAAATACTGAGCAGCGTCATTTGATACACGTCACTCGCATGTTTTGACTCATTAACGGGGTCCGGTCTGTCGTCGAAGGAATCGACATTTGGCATATTGCGGAGAGTGTAACAGCGCTTCGCACGCGTATTAGTTTTTTATCATAAAATATTTTCTATATTAAGCAAATATAGTGGCAATTCTCAACAAAACCCCTCGGCAAGCCCCAAAGTTCTGGTATACTGCCCCGACATGTTGGAAAAGAAGCCCTTCAAACTCGTAGCCCCTTGGGAACCGACCGGCGATCAGCCGACGGCGATCAAGCAGCTCGTGGCCGGCCTGAACAAAGGCGAAAAGCACCAGACGCTTTTGGGTGCGACGGGAACAGGAAAGACATTCACGATGGCGAACATCATTCAACAGGTGCAGCGTCCCACACTCATTCTCGCACACAACAAAACATTGGCTGCGCAGCTGTGCAGTGAGTTCCAGGGATTCTTCCCGGACAACGCTGTGTCGTACTTCGTGTCGTACTACGACTACTACCAGCCGGAGGCCTACATCCCCCACAGCGATACGTACATCGAGAAAGACGCGAGCATCAACGAAGAGATTGAGAAGTATCGCCACGCAGCGACGATGAATTTGTTGACGCGTCGCGATGTGCTCATCGTTGCGTCCGTCAGTTGCATCTACGGTCTTGGAAACGTCGAGAACTACGAAGCGCTCGCGATCACCGTGAAGCGCGGAGAGCAGATGCAGCGCGACAAGTTTTTGCGCCGACTCACCGACATTCAATATCGCCGCAGCAACATGGAATTCAAGCAGGGAATGGTGCATGCAATGGGTGATACGGTCGAAGTCTTCCCACCTGCCGCAGACACCGTTATCCGCATCGAGATGCCATTTGATGAGATTGAAGTGATTCAGGAAGTCGACAGTTTCACGGGAGAGGTTCTGCAGGAACTCAACGAAGTCACGATCTTCCCAGCAAGCCACAACGTGACGACGAAAGAAAAAATTGATGGAGCCTGTGAGCAGATCATGGCGGAGATGAAAGAGCGCGAGAAAGAATTCGTGAAGATGGGAGAGCTCGCGAAAGCGGAACGCATTCGCATGCGCACCGAGTACGACATCGAGATGCTCAAAGAGACCGGGTACTGCACCGGTATCGAAAACTACGTTCGCTACCTCAACAACGATGGACCGGGCAAACCCCCATCCACTCTTCTCGACTACTTCCCCGATGACTTTTTGTTGATCGTCGATGAGAGTCACATCTCGATTCCACAGGTCGGAGGAATGTACGAAGGAAACCGCAGTCGCAAAGTGAACTTGGTGGAATATGGCTTCCGTTTGCCATCCGCACACGACAACCGTCCGCTCAAGTTCGATGAGTTTGAAGATCGCTGCCCACAGCGCGTGTACGTGTCGGCGACTCCGGGTCCGTACGAATACAAGAACACGCCCGAGAAATTAATCGCACAGCAGATCATCCGTCCGACGGGACTTCTCGATCCAGTCGTCGTGGTGAAACCGACGAAGCACCAGATCGACGACATCGCGAAGGAGATTGCAGAAACGATTAAGCGCGGCGAACGCGTGCTTTTGACAACGCTCACAAAGAAGATGGCCGAGGATCTGACAACGTACCTCAGTGAACACGATTACAAAGTCCGTTACCTCCACAGTGACGTGCAGACAATGGAGCGCATCGAGGTCTTGCGACAATTGCGCACAGGCGAGATCGATATCATCGTGGGTATCAACCTGCTCCGCGAAGGCTTGGACCTTCCAGAGGTCAGTTTTATTGCCATTTTGGATGCCGATAAGCAGGGCTTCCTGCGTTCACGCGATGCCCTCATTCAAACGATCGGTCGCGCTGCCCGTAATCAGAACGGTCACGTGACGCTCTATGCCGATAAAATGACCGATGCCATGACTGCAGCCATCGGCGAGACGAACCGTCGTCGCAAGATTCAAGAGGACTACAACACGAAGCACGGCATCACTCCAAAATCGATCATCAAAGCAGTGCACGACATTGCCGAAGAAGGTCGCAAGTTGGAACTCCGCCGTCCGAAGTACGATCACACGAAGATTCCAAAAGACGAGAAGAAGCGCCTGCTTGAAGAGTTGGAAAATCAGATGCAGCTCGCTTCTGAAAATTTGGAATTTGAAAAGGCTGCAGATTTGAGAGATGAAATCGAGTTGTTAAAACGAGAGATCTAAAAAGATTGTCATCCCGAGCGGAGCCGAGGGATGCGTGATGAAATCGAGCTTCTGAAGCGAGAGATCTGATTCTTAGGAAAAAATATGATCCCCTGCGAGGGTAAGTACCGTTGCAATATCGTGACGGACAAACGGAACCAACTCTGCTTCGATTTCATGTTTCAAGTCCTCAGGAGTGAGTGTGATTTGTTCATATTTTAAACGCAGCTCTCGTGCAGCCTCAACGACTGCATCATGTGGGGATCGCTCTAATTCATCAAGTGTTTCAAACAAGTCATGCCATGTGTGGATTTCTGCCATATCGAAATAGTATAGCAGAAATGGGTAACGAAGGCACGTGCGCTCCTATGCGTCGAATCGGACGAACAGTTGTGTACTTTCAGGTCCAGTTCCACCAAAGACCACAGGCTTTCCTGTTCTCTGTTCGATGAAGCGATACACATTCTGGGCATTTTCAGGGAGGTCTTGGAACTTATTTATTCCGGTGATAGATCCCTCCCACCCTGGCAACTCAGTGTATTCAGGTTCGCCGTTTGCCTTTGTGCCCGTGGCAAAGCGAATGACTTTGTAATCATTGAATATGTCCAATTTAAAGACACCGAGACCATCTACCCCTTCCTCCGCAGCCTTTTCTGCCGTGCTTTCAAGGTCAAGATCACCAACATCTCGCTCGCGGTTCGTTGTTGAACCGCGCTCATTTCCCTTCTCGCGCAGCTTCTTTGCTGCATCGCCCTCCAGTTTTGTACGCATGTTGTGTGTGCCCACACAAGTGTCATATGCCTTGAGCGTACCGATGACGTACTTGGGCACGTTGTGTGGCAGACCCGCACCTTGTAGGTGACCCAGCACAGTCGTCGCACTTGCGGTCACGTTTGGATAATCATCATCACCGTCAACCGAGAGCAAACTTCCTTGAGCTCCTTCAATCGTGATGCCGCGTTTCTGACCTTGTTCGATTTCTGAAAAAATACGAGTCCAGTAATCACGCAAGCTGACGATACGTTCTTCAAGAACTTCTTTTGCATGAAGCAACGAGTATTCATCCTTTCCTTGTTGCTCACTGTCCAACGCGACGCCGTATGTTTTTGCCCAATGGGAAAGGAGTTTGCGATAACGATCTTTAATACTGTCCGGACTACCCTTTAATTCTTCAAAGCGCATTCCGACTCGCAATGCCTTATCCGCGTATGCAGGGCCAATTCCACTGTGTGTCGTTCCGATCGGTTTGTTGCGACGCTTCTCTAATTCTGCATCTGCCATTTTGTGCGCATCGAACAGAATGTGATTCCCACCTGCGACATGTAGTCGTGAGAGAGGGTCTGATTGAAATTGATTCTCCACTTTATCAAGCTCATCGAGAAGAGTGGGGATGTGCGTCACCATTCCGCGTCCCATCACAAGATCGACTCCTGGGTGAACGCATCCTGCAGGCAAAAGATGTAGAGCAATTTTTCGTGTGCCAAGCATGATGACATGTCCTGCATTTCCTCCACCAATTGCACGCACGGAAACACCACAGCGTTCTGGCTGCGAAAGATATTCGGATAGTTTTCCCTTCCCCGTATCTCCCCATCGCAAATCCTGAATCACGTTTACGGGCGACATGTCTGGTGAAAAGTTCATTGGCATAGGAGGCGAATGCTACGTTGTGCATTCAGTCCCGTCAAAACTTCCGGCTTCGTCCCGCTTGGCGGGGCTACGCCGCGATTTTTTACCCAAGAACCTCCACTGCCTTCTTATAACCTTCTGGCGTACCCGTATCGAGGCGCGTTCCTTCCACTTCGTAGCCATAAATCTTCGTTCCGGTCTTCAATTGTTCGATGAGTGCATCGATCAAACGGATCTCTCCTCCATGACTTCCACTGACAGTTGGCAACACATCGAACGTGCTCTTGGGAATCAGGTACTTCCCTACCACTCCCAACGTCGATGGGGCATCTTTCGGTTCCGGCTTCTCGACCAGTCCTGTGACATGCTTCAAACGGCCTGCAGATTCCTCTACAGCGGCGATGCCATAGCGTTTGGTGTGTTCCCGCGGGATGTTTTCCAAACACAGCACAGCGCCCTCCCCGTCCTTCATGTCCTTTGCAGCGTCGACCAACTGCTCAAGACCGCTCTTGGGTCCTGCAATCAGGTCATCACCAAAAAGAATTGCGACGGTTTCACTTGTCACCCAATCCTTCGCTTGCAACACGGCGTGACCGTCCCCCTTCTGTTCTTCTTGATACACAACGTGGAACTTCACGTTGTCGTACGCACGCAGGTGCACGAGCAGATCTTCTTTTCCACGACGCTTCAACTCCTCTTCCAACTCGGGGTCCTCATAAAAATATTCTGGGATCGCTTCTTTTCCGTGACTGATGACGAAACAAATTTCATGGATACCGACAGCCAAACATTCGTCCACAAGGTGGGCAATAATGGGGCGATTGCCGATCGGAAGCAGTTCCTTCGGGACGACTTTCGTCCAAGGGAAGAAACGGGTTCCAAGGCCGGCTACGGGCAAGATTGCTTGGGTCGGGCGCATCTCGAATAGGGTACCATTAAAGCCCTTGTTTTGACAGGGGAGGCCGAAATGAGTACAATGGGGAGAAAACTTCACACAAATTCCCCCATCCGTATGCCACAAGCAACCGCCTGCCCGCCGATCGTTCTTGAGATGTTGGACCTCCAACACAAGTTCCTCACACTCGATCGCCGCACGCTTCGTGGCGATAAGAAAGAGGAGGCGATTCGATCTGTGCGCAAATTCGGTTCGGTGATTGAGACGGTGGGTCGTCAGTATCAGAACTATCTTGGTGACCCAGAAGTCCTCGCGACATGTCAGAAGCTGTGCGATGAAATGAAGCGCGTGCTTATCGCAAAGAAGACAGTGAAGGTGACGAAGGTCGCAAAGAAGAAAAGGTAAGAGTGCTTAAGAAATCGCAAGGAGTTCATTGCGAATTTGCATGGCAATTCTTCCCATTGCATTGCAACCGTCTGCTTTGGTGAGGTCATTGTCTTCCCCAAGACAGACACCCCAATAACGGTCATTCCATGGTTTTCCGGATGGATCGACTGGGCGAGTGACTTCGATGATTGGATGCGGATGCGTGTCCTTCAGTCGCTGCGCCAATTCGTCATGAAGACGATATTTTTCACGATTGAAAATGAGCATGATTCCGTAACGGATTTCTTGCCAATGTTCGGAAATTTTTAGCGACGAACGAAGTTGATGTTCGATATCACGAATATCCTGAGCAGTCCGAGGGTCTGCGCATTGAGATAAAAACACGCGGTTCTCATGCGGAAATTGCTGATATTTTGCGAATTTGAATGCAGCCTCGACAGTTGTGAATGTCTTTCCAGAATAAGAAATCCCATTCTCCAACGGATGATCGTTATTCAGCCAAGAGTTTTTTCCTCTCATTCGAATGGCATTGGGCCATTCTTCTGCAGGAAGCGTAAAACGATCAAGCATAGTGAAATAGCATAACAACGAACGTGCTCAATTCCCAAAAGATTCCTCAACTCTCCGTGATACGGACGATCTTCACGCGGTCCTCTTTCGGTACGAGGATTTTCAAGATGCACTCTTTGTTGAACGTCGCTTTGATTTTGCGTGGATCGATCTGGCACGGGAGCGTGACTGTGCGTGCAAACGGACCCCAAAAACATTCTTGCACGTAGTACTGGTCGCGTGGCAGGTCGTCGCTCTGCTGTCGTACTCCGCGAATCGTGATCGTGTTTTCAGAAACCTCAATATCCAAATCCGACAACCGAACTCCGGCAATGAGTGACTTGATGATGTAGTAATTATCCTGCTCGTAAATGTCGACAGCGACCTGTCCAACGGCACCGGAAGTACCTGTTTGAGCCGTTGTCACAGGCGCTGCAGTTTGCTGCACCGGCGGCTTCGGCTGCTGCTCTGGCTCGGTCTCTTGATTGAGCGCAGAGAAGATCCCGTGGAATGAGGAGTTCGACATTTTCACCCCATTGTATGCAATGTGGCTTCTGGAAAACAAAAATCACAAGTGGCCAGCGAAGGCTAATTGTGCGATTTTCGCAGTTACCCTTCCGTTCTCAATCCTTCTTCCGACGCAGAAGTCCGATGATCGCGGGCATCAACGACACCACAATGATTCCCAAAATCACCACTTCGAAATGATTACGCACAAACGGAACGGATCCGAAGAAATATCCTCCGCACAGGAACAATCCCGCCCACAGAACGGCGCCTGTCACCATGTACGCGGCGAACACGAACGGTTGCATGCGACCAATACCCGCGACGAACGGAGCGAATGTGCGAATGATCGGAAGGAATTGCGCGAGAATCACCGTCACTTTTCCGTGACGCTCATAGAATGTTTGCGTGCGTTCCAAATGTTCTTTGCGGAACAGAAGCCCCTTCGTTCGAGAGAAAATTTTCGGACCGACGAAGTGGCCGATCGTGTAGTTGAGGGAGTTTCCGAGGATCGACGCACTGATGAGAAGTGGCAAGAGGATGCGGATATCGAGCGATTCGCGTGCGGCGAATGTTCCTGCGGCAAAGAGGAGTGAATCCCCAGGAAGAATCGGCGTGACGACGAGTCCCGTCTCGCAAAATACAATCACAAACAGAAGTGCGTACGTCCACACGCCGTATGTTCCGATGATGACTTCGAGGTGTGTATCCAAATGGAGAAACAAGTCGACGAATGACATGAGGAGATCCATGTCGGCCACGGTACCGAGCCACTTGCGTCCACACAAGGAATGCGACCTTGCATCGTTCCAGACGGTGAGTACAATGCGTCAGCTCACAGCGCATGTGAGTCTCCCTTTTTTCCTGTTGCCTCCCTCTCAACGTATGCAAGCTCGCCTTCAAAACTCCATCCGCCGCCTTCGCTTTGATCGTGGTATGACACAGGAGGAACTTGCATTGCGCACTGGTGTAAGCCGCCAGACAATCATGAGTATCGAGCGCGGACAGACAAACCCATCCGTGCTGTTGGCATTCAAAATCGCAGCTGCATTGACGGCAGATGTGACGGAAGTGTTCACAATGGAAGGAAAGCTCGCTCCGGTCTAAACAATTCGCCGGGTGAAAACCTACGGTTTTCCCCCAAGGCGTGTTCCCCCTTTTCCTCAAATGGGTCGCTTTGTCGTGGGGCCCACGAGACCCACGTCACGCGACGTTTTTTTGTTGCGTTCGCGCGCTTCTTCTCTGTGAACACTTAGTTTGAAACTCGAATATCTTCCAGAATCAACTGCGGAGTCGTTCTCTCATTCCATGTATTTTCCCCGAGTCGCACGAGCAGGTCGACGGGTCCTTTAATGGACGGAATAGTGTGTGCGAGTCCAAACCCAATCACGGGGAGCATTCCCAATTTTGCCTGCAGGTGCGACTGGTCACTGCCGACAGTTCGAAGAAAACTGAGTTCTGCATTCGGGAGAATGAAACGCGGCTCGGGGTTCCCGGGTCCGAACGGTTCCAGTGATTTCAGTGCGCGCACGGTGTCGAGCGTGATGGCGGACGGCAGAAGAACAATGTCGTAGTAGCTCGTGGGGTAGAGCTCATCCGACGAACATCGCTCTCGCACATCGACACATAATTGCTCTCGCACCGAGTCGATGTGTTCTGCTTTGAAACTACACCCTGCCGCTTGGGCATGCCCTCCAAAGCTGATGAATGCATCTGCAAATCGTCCGAGCCCCTCGGTGATGTGGTAGCAGGCCGGACTGCGAAGAGAAGCAGTCACCACTCCATCACTCATCGTTCCGATCAAACTGGGGCGGCCCGTGCGCTCGGTGATTTTTCCTGCGAGCAGCCCCAAGAGTCCATGTGAGAATCGTTCATCAATCGCCATGATGAGCGGCGGCAGTGTTTCGGGAACGTGATCACCTTCCATGCCGAGGGTTGTGAGCAGTTCCGTCAGCAATTCCTCCAACACATCCTGTCGTGCGGTGTTGAGAGTCGTCAGAGTGGTGATGGAGTCGCCTCCTTCCAAAAGGGCCTCGAGTGCGACGAGAGGATTATCCATGCGGCCCGCCGCGTTGATGCGTGGGGCGACGCGGAAGGCGATGTCCGTACTGGTCCAGATGCCATGGGAAGGGGCCGCCGTTTGCAGAAGAGAGAGAACAGGCCCCATCGGCAGGGTCCCGATCGCGCGCAAGCCCTGCTGCGTTAGAATGCGATTTTCGGCCGTGAGCGGCATGACGTCAGCGATTGTTCCAAGCATTCCGAGAACAAGGTCGATATCCCGCTCCTGCCACTCCCCTCTCTCAAGGTGATCGACCATCATGAAGGTGAGCGTCGCAGCTGCAGGTGCATCGTGGATCGGCGTCTTCGTTCGTGCCGGGTGAATGATTGCGACTGCTGATGGGAACTCTGCCGGCGGGTGATGGTGATCGATGATGAGTGTGTCGATTCCATGTGCGTTGCCCCACGCGACCGGTTCATGTGCGTGCACACCGGTGTCGACCATCAACAGAAGCTGCACGCCCTGTGCGTGGAAAAATTCCATCGCCTCCTGCTTCAGCCCGTACCCGTCATGCACGCGATGCGGCAGTCGAATGACGGGGTCGATTCCTCTCCGTCGCAAAAATCGCACGAGCAACGCAGTCGAGGTGACGCCGTCACAGTCATAGTCACCGAAGACACCGATTTTCTCTCTCTTCTCCACCGCTCTCAACAGACGTTCGCAGTAGCGATTCGTATCGAGAAAATTCGTCGCGTCCCAGCGCATGTCACTTCGTAAATTTCTCCCTTCACTGAGAGCATTCACCAGGTGCGCGTCTGCCGCGCGTGGCTGCGTTGTTTCATTGTTGCGCGCCGTCCATCGCCGTCCACGAAGAGAGAGACCCAAGGGCATGCCTTGAGCCTACGGCAGCGACCCTGTCCCTACAACGGCAGCGTGCTTGCTTGTGCCTTGCTCGAGCGGCGCATTGTCCACAGTGCTCCAGCCAACAAAGCCGTTCCACCAATGATCAGACCGGGTCCGCTTGCATTGAGAGGAGCGCCGCTATGGAGGGTGTTTCCTGTTGCGAGCGTTCCGTTCATCTGTGCTTCGCGAATGCGTGCCTCAATGCGTGCATCGCGCAGCGCGTCAGCGGACGCTGGGGCCGTTGGTTCCGGTGCAGATTCATGAATGGGGTCCGGAGCGGCAGCCCTGTTCTTTTCATCCAGCAACTGCTGCAAGATTTCTTTGACGCTCAAATTGTCGGACGGTGCATCGGCAGGGTCTACTGTCTCCGTATTGTTATCGGGAACTTCGTCCTGCGCTGCAGCATGCATTGCAGCCTGTTGTTCAGCGCGGCGCTGTGCGCTCAATTCATTCTGTGCCTCAGCACGTGCGTCTGCATTGCGTGCACTGGGAGGTGCGGCGAACTGAGGAGAGAAGAGCACGTCTTCAGGACTCTCGTAGGCCAACGCGACAGCCGGTGCGCAGAGCATCGTAAGGCCTGTAACGACGGTGAGGAGTGTGCGTGTCATCTGAGTATTATAGCAGAAGTTGAGAATATTGGCCAGATGCCTTATTTCCCTCCTACGCAGAATTCTTTCATGCCCAATTGGCAATTGAGGTACGCCTGGAAGTCGCTCACACCGTTTCCGAGTGTGGACCACTTGAGCGGATTTGTTTCGCCTGTATCCACCTTGCCGTTGAGGTTCGCGTCTTCTCCGAGGAATGTCACCTTGCCGCGGCTCAAGACCATGCGGCAGACACCGTCGCACAGACCGTCTTTGTCCGAG
Source organism: uncultured Candidatus Peribacteria bacterium (assembly GCA_964534565.1). Taxonomy (GTDB): domain Bacteria; phylum Patescibacteriota; class Gracilibacteria; order Peribacterales; family Peribacteraceae; genus CAZHON01. The sequence goes on from CAZHON010000001.1 coordinate 26,258, forward strand.
TCGGACTTGCGTGGATCGGTTTCACCCATTTCCACAAGACCGTTCCAGTTTGCATCTTCAAGACCGTCGATGATGCCGTCTCCATCGGTGTCGCGATTGCGCGGATCGAGCTCGTGAAGGAACTCAATTCCATCACTGATTCCATCCTGATCGGTGTCGGGATTGTCGATGAGGGTATGGATATCGTGTTCCATTTTGTTGTTGAGCAAATCGTCATCACTGTCGACGCCGTACGCGAGTGGTTCGGCCGTCATGATGAAACACATGTTGCCCGGTTCAAATTCGTCGATTTGATTTTGAATAGGGTCCGTACTGGGCATTGCCGCAGCATCCAGCTCGGCCTGCGTCGGTGGGCGTGTGAGCGAGAATGTCGTTTTCTTCGCATCCAATACCTTCTGTCGAGCCTCGCGCTCTGCTCTGGAAAGGAAAATTGCACCCGGCAGCCCGCCGTATTTTGCACGGTCGGTGACGCTCTGCTCTTCGTAGTTATCGGGGAAGCAGTATCCCCAGTAGCGCACTCGATTGTCCTTCTGTCCGAACAGCACGGCGCGTGTTGTCGGTTGCATGTCGAGCGGCAAATGGAAAATCACGTTCGTGTCGGACGGAATGGTTCCACCCGATTGAGCAACGACTTCATCCAAGATCACCCATGGTGTTGGCTTTTTCTTCGCAGTCGAAATCAAACGAGCGGTCATTTCATCGGAGTGTTTCTGTGCAAGCACGATGCTGATGCCCGTACACAAAGCCATCACGCTTAAGAGCAAGAGCACCCGTGTTCCGAAATGGTATGGTTTCGACATATCAGATCAGTATAGCAGAAAACGGGCGTAGGCGGTAGAGGGTGGGCGAGGGGTGATATTGGGTTTAAAAGTGTAAAAGTATAAAAGTGAAGATGCAGAAAATTGCAGTAGGAGAGGTCCAAATCACAATACTTTTACACTTCTATACTTTTACACTTTTCTATCTCCGCACTTCTATACTTTTATACTTCCCCACTTCTATACTCTCCCCATCGCAGACCCCTATTCCACACTCGGCGTTTCACGCGATGCGTCCGCAGACGACATCAAAAAGACGTACCGAAAATTGAGCAAAGAGTGGCACCCCGACAAACACAAAGGGGACAAAGCAGCCGAGCAGAAATTCAAGGAAATCAACGAAGCGTACGAAGTGCTCAGCGACCCGACGAAGAAGCAACAGTACGATCAGTTCGGAACGACGGGAAACGGAGCGGGAGGATTCGGAGGGGGCGGTTTTGATTTCTCATCCTTCGGTGGCGGACAGGGAGGCATGCCGGATTTGGAAGATTTGCTCGGGTCGTTCTTCGGTGGCGGACGCAGGAGCGGACGACAGGCACAGAAAGGTGAGGACTTGGAGGTGCAAATCACCATCTCGTTCGCAGAAGTTGTGACAGGCACCGTGCGTGACATCACACTTCGAAAATTGGCCGAATGTGAAACCTGTGGAGGCAACGGAGCGGCGCCCGGATCGTCACTTGAAACGTGTGAGGTGTGCAAAGGAACAGGCCAAGTGACGCGTCGTGCACAGTCGTTTTTTGGCACCATAGAGCAGCGCGGACTGTGTGACACCTGCAAAGGTTCCGGCAAAATTCCGAAAGAAAAATGCAAGACATGCGATGGCGAAGGACGCGTGAAAAAAGATGTCACAGTGCAGGTGCGCGTTCCTGCCGGCATCAACGACGGACAGGCATTGCGCGTCGAAGGCGGTGGCGCCGCGGGACGTCGTGGAGAAAAGGCGGGAGATCTTTTTGTGCACGTTGTCGTGGCCGATGACGAACGTTTCGTACGCGAAGGAGACGATGTGCGCACGACACTCACGGTGCATGTACTGCAGGCGCTGTTGGGCGACGACATCGATATCGAAACCGTTCATGGGAAAATGCGCATTCATGTTCCCGAAGGAACGCAACCCGGTCACGTGTTGCGACTGAAGGGCAAAGGATTACCGGTGCTCGGGACCAGCCGAATGGGCGATCACTACGTGACGATCGACGTGGAAATTCCAAAGAAGTTGAGTCGTGCGGAACGCGCTCTGCTCGACGATTGGAAGCAATTGAAAGGGGCATAATTCCTTTAAACAAAGCCATTTCATAAAAATTTGGACGGAGGATTTTGTGAACGGATGAAACGAGCGCATCTCGGAGGAAGTTTTTGGAGGCATGGTCACCATTCACCGTCCGCAGCAGGAGGCGCTGAAAATGACATTCCGTCTATTGGTTGCATAGGCGCGTTTCGGTAGGCTGGTGTGCGCAGTGCGCAGACTCTTCCTCATCATTGCCGGGATCATTGTCCTCGTTCTTCTGTTTACGTTTTTGCGTTCACCGCGATCACTGCAGGGAAGCGTGCTTCAATGTACGCCGACGAATGCCTCGATTGTGAAATACACGCCACCAACAACGCACGCGACCCCGGGGGGAATTGTGAATGGAGGAGACGGCAACATGTGGTTCACCGAAATCGACGGAAACAAGATCGCAAAAATTGATCCGACCGATTTGATTACGGAGTATCCGGTCACGGCAGGGTCCCGCCCCGAGACGCTTGTGAACGGTCCCGACAACAACCTGTGGTTCACAGCCGACGCTCGAAACAAAATCGGCAAAATGACGAAGACAGGAACCGTGACGGAATATTCGCCCCTCACGGCGAACGCCACTCCCACAAAAATCACGACAGGTCCCGATGGAAACCTGTGGTTCATCGAACAATCGGTGGGAAAAATCGGAAAAATCACAACCGCGGGTGTGGTGTCGGAGTACCCCGTATCCGCAACCGTGGTGATGAACGACATCGTCGCAGGGTCCGACAATGCACTGTGGTTTACGGAAGCGAATGTGAACAAAATCGGTCGCATGACGACCACGGGAACGGTCACGCATTTCCCGATTCCCACGGCAAACTCCAGTCCGAATGGGATTGCACTCGCTCCGGATGGCAGCTTGTGGTTCACCGAGAGTACGGGCAATAAAATTGGAAAAATCACTCCAGGTGGAATGGTCACCGAGTACCCCATTCTCAGTCCCAACGCAGGTGCCGGGGAGATTGTGGTCGATAGTGATGGAACGATATGGTTCGCAGAATCCTCTCTTGGAAAAATCGGTCGAATGCTCCCGAACGGAAGCATGACGGAATACATCATCCCCTCCACAGGACCATTTCAGTTGGCGGTGGATACAATCACGATTGGAACGAATGGAAACATTTGGTTCACCGCCTACAGCGGCACAACCGATGTTGTCGGAATGCTCAGCTGCGGTGCCACGTCCGGCAGTGCATCGAGTGTGATGTGTGCACAGCTATTCTGTGATCCACCCGGTCCAGGGTGCACCGTTACGGGTCCGGCGCCCGTCGATGCGAACGGTTGTCATACGGCATGCGCACCCATGACCTGTGCTCAGCAAAGCCAGGAGGCGATCCTGGGGGCGGCCTGTTTCATTGATGAGGAGTATTCGCTCAAGACCCCCGATTTCATTCCAGGGAATATGATCATCGGTCCCGACAATAATTTGTGGTTCACCGAAAAATCGAGCGGACAGCCGACGGTGGGGCGCATCGGTACAATGACGCTCACCGGTGAGGCATCGGACTTTCTCCTACGGACTCAAGGCAACACGCCGATCGATATCGTGAAGGGACTCGACACGATATGGTACACAGAACAGGGAACCCCGAACGTTGCCAAAATTACCACGGCGGGTGTCTCCACCGAGTATGCGACTCCCTCCAGTTCCGCGGACCCCACGGGCATAGCCGTCACATCCGACGGAACGGTGTGGTTCACGCAGCCCACGCTGAACAAGATTGCGAAAATGACGCCTGCAGGTTCGGTGAGTGAGTTCACTCCACCTACGGCAGGAGCCGCTCCCACAAGCATCACTGTCGGTCCCGATGGCAACATTTGGTTTGTGGAAAGTGGCATCAACAAAATCGCGCAGCTCACTATCTCTACGGGAAAAATTACGGAGTTCAGCTCCTCCGGTTCGGTCATCAGTCCCGCGCGCATCATCGGCGGTCCCGATGGAAATTTGTGGTTTACCGATCTTGGAAATCGTCTCGGCAAAATGACAACGACCGGACAAGCATCCCTCTTCCCTCTTCTCACTCCGGGAAGCATCAATGATCAGACGATCATCACCTTTGCTCCCGACAACACCATCTGGTTTGCTGAGGCGAATGGGATGTTCCTTGCAAACATGTCCACAACCGGACAAGTGACCCGCTATCCCTTCTCCGCCGAGAGTACGTCGATCGGAACGGTGTTGAAGATGCCCGATGGCAGTCTGCGATTTGTCGACAAGGGGGCAAAGAAAATCGGAAAGGCGGTTTGCACCATGACGACTAGTGCAGGGTCTTCGGCACAACCCACAGTGACCAGTAGTGTGAACACCGCAGGCACCTTCACTGCAACAGGTCCCGACGGGTCGGTGGCCAAAGCGGGGGAAACGTTGTACGTGCAGTTCGGTTCGCCGTTCGTTCTCGATTGGGATCACAGCGGCACGCCGGGAAATGATTGCGTGAATTTAACGAACGTCGGCAAGGATTGGTCGCCTAAAACCGCGAAGGGTTCGCGAACGATTAAAGATGCCAACGGCCGCTCGCATACGTACTACTTGGAATGTCTCGACAACACGATTCAGTGGATCAACGTCGTATTCTATAAACCGAAGGACGGACCGATCGTCAATGAGGCGTTGCCCATTGGCGGACTGCCTCCCACCTCTTTCCGCGTGTTTGGACCGCAAGGACAAGTGGCCAATGCAGGAGGAACAATCATCGTGAATGCCGAGGACGATCCGATTGTGACGTTCGAATGGAATCACACAGAACTGGGACGTGACAGTGTGTGTTCGGGAACGGAAGGGCTGAAGGGATTGCCGTACTCGTACGGTATCGAAGGAGTGGCCGTCGGCTCGGCTCCGAAAACAATTACCTTCCGTCTGACCTGCGGCAGCACACGCAACCGCGTGACACAACAGGTCTACGTCGACATTCGATCCACCAGTAGCAGTGTGCCGACAGTCGCTTCTTCGTCGTTGGATCGTGGCGAAAACAGCGTTGCCTCTGCGCCGACGCTTGGTGCTGCGTGTGGAAACGGTTCGTATGACGACGGAGAGCTCTGTGACGATGCAAATTCGCGCAACGGAGACGGTTGTACGGCGCTCTGCATGATCGAAGCGGGTTACCAGTGCTTCGGCACTCCAAGCGTTTGTACGCCCATTTGTGGAGATGGTATGAAGCGTCCCGGAGAAGACTGTGATGATCGTAATACCAATGACGGAGACGGTTGCTCTGGCTCTTGCACCGTGGAACCGGGATGGACCTGCCAGAGCATTGCCTGCCAGCCGATTTGCGGTGACGGACTTCTGCGAGGATCGGAGTTGTGTGACGATGGAAACAATCGAGACGGAGATGGCTGCGCGTTCGGATGCGGTATTGAAAAGGGCTATCTCTGCAGCGGCGAACCGAGCCAGTGCGTGTTCGTGAATTATCAATTCGAGAATACGTCTTCTTCCGAAGATTACTTCTCCGAAATTTACGGAAATAAACCGGGGGAGTCCTCTGTCAGCAGCGCTCCTGTATTCCGTCCGGTGCTGGAAGTGAGCAGCGCGCCTGCTCGGTCAGCGGGAGAGGTGTTCGGTGAAACGGTTGTTATCAACGGGGTGGTACAGCAAGTACAGACATCGTCTCAAAAGAGCAGGTATTACATTCCTGTCACGTGTGGAAACAGTATCGTCGATCCGGAAGAAGTGTGTGATCGCGGAGACGCCAATGCCGATACGCCCGGTGCGCTCTGTCGTAAAAATTGTCAGCTTGCTCGTTGCGGTGACGGCATCATCGATGCGCCGTTCGAACAGTGCGACGACGGCTCATTGAATGCAGACACGCTCACGGCAACGTGCAGTGCCGCTTGTCGTATTCTCTCGCCAGCAGTCATGTCCTCCGCTGCCTCCGTGGCAGGGCAGTCCATCGAACAGAATGGGTACCAAGTTACGCTCTATCCTGCCGCATCCCACTCCCCTGTGGGTTCCACGGGTCCCGGCGCCCTTGCCGTGATGGCGGGTGGAGCAGCCGCAGGAATCGGTTGGGCACGACGAAAGAGGAAGGTGTAAAACACTGCTCCAACACTTCTTAGATATCGAGGTTCTCGAGACCGTCGTCTTTTGCCATGATCACCGGAGTCAGCTCCTCACTGCTTTGTGATGGTGCGCTCTTCTCCTGTTTCATCTTCAAAAGAATCTGACGGAATTCTCCTTCCCCAATACTTTCGGTGGTGAGGTCAGCGAGAGTCGGTAACGATGCGACGTGCAAGTGCACGATGCGACGGAAGTACGGAGACATCGGCGGCAAAGCGATGCGATGTCCTGTGCGGCGAACGAACTCGGCCTTCTGTTCTGCAATGCTGCGCACACGGTCTTCCTGCTCCTTGCGGTATCCGTCGACATCCAACACCACAAAGACTGCGCTGTCTGCGTGCTGTTTTGCGCGAAGGATCGACTTGAGAAGATGCTGGAGGGAATTGAGCGTTTCTCCGTGCCACCCAATCAGCTGACGTGGTTCGGGACAATCGATCGTCACGCGGAGAATGTTGTCTCCTTCTTTCGCGATGCTGATTCCATTGAAGTTCAGCTGCAATTCTGCGAGAAGTTTTTTCAGCGTGTCTTCGATGAGGGTTTGGTCGATAGTGGTTGTCATGCGCAAGGCAGGGTAGCAGGCGACCTCGCATCCGCAAAGCGCCGCGTGGTCATTGAGACGATACGAAAAAGGCCTCCTTACGGAGGCCTCTTCATCTTCAAAAGAAAACGGATTTAGCGAACTGCGTCCTTGAGAGTCTTTCCAGCCTTGAAGGATGGAACCTTCATAGCAGGGATAGAAATCTTCTGGCTTGGGTTGCGTGGGTTGACACCCATGCGAGCTGCGCGCTTGGAAACGCGGAACGTACCGAAACCAGTGATCGTCACGTTGTTGCCCTTCTTGAGCTCCTTCGTGATTGTAGTCGTCAGGGCTTCGAGAGCCATCTGAGATGCACGCTTCGTAACGCCGGCGGCGTTAGCGAGAGTGGCGATAAGGTCCTGCTTGGACAAAGCCATAGACAAGGGGGGTAGGAAGTGAACAATTGTAGTCTAGGACGCTCCTTCGCTAGTGCAAGCCAAAAACTCGGTGCCCAAATGTAAGAATAGTTTACATATGGCTTCATGGAGCCAAGAAGCTTGGGTACAAACTGTGCTCACGATGGGGGTAAAAATGTGTTGGACTGAAGCCAAATTCCAAGAATTTTGAGTCTAACAGGGGATTTTGCCCGTGCTCACGTGGGAGCAAGAGAGAGTGAATTCTGTAAAAAAGTATTCGTGAAAAATAGTGGAAACAAATTTTCATTTTCTTGCTCCGCTTCATTCTCTTCCCTACCCTTCGGTCCAATGCCAACGCATTTAGTCATCGTCGAGTCACCAACAAAAGCACGCACGATCAAGCGTTTTCTTGGAAAAGAATACGTCGTCGAAGCGAGCATGGGTCACGTGCGCGATCTGCCAAGCAGCACGCTCGCGATTGATGTCGAAAAAGATTACGCACCAACGTACGAGGTGCCAGACGAGAAAGCGTCGACGGTGAAACATTTGAAATCTCTCCTCAAGGACGCAGATGATCTGTGGATCGCGACTGATGAAGATCGTGAAGGAGAAGCCATCGGTTGGCACTTGCTGCAAGTGCTCGACCCCAAGCATACGAAGCCGACAAAGCGCATTGTCTTCCACGAAATTACCAAACCTGCACTGTTGCATGCGGTGGAAAATCCTCGCGATCTCGATCTGCAATTGGTGCACGCCCAAGAGGCACGACGCATTCTCGATCGTCTCGTCGGTTACACGCTCTCTCCGTTCCTCTGGAAAAAAATTTACAGCGGACTGTCCGCAGGACGTGTGCAGAGTGTTGCCGTGCGCATGATCGTCGATCGTGAAAAAGAAATTCGCGCATTCATTCCGGTGGAGTACTGGTCGGTCGAGGCACAACTGCAAACGAAGAAAGGAGAAACCTTCACCGGTGCACTCGAGCGCCGCGACGGAGAAAAGTTCATTGTGCGCAGTCAGGAGGAAGCGGACCAAGTGATGAAAGACATCAAGGGTGCGGCCTACACGGTTGCAGACTTGGAAGAGAAAGAAGTGAAGCGCACTCCCCCACCGCCATTCACGACCTCCACATTGCAGCAGGAAGGAAGCCGCAAACTTGGCTTTTCCGTGAAGCAAACAATGGTCGTGGCGCAGCAGCTGTACGAAGGAGTGTCTCTTGGAAAAGGTGAGGGCGCAGCGGGTCTCATTACCTACATGCGTACTGACAGCGTGAACTTGGGTGACCAGGCACTTGCCGATGTGAAAGACACGATTCAGCAACAGTTCGGCCGTGAGTATGTGCTCAGTGAGCCACGCAAATTCAAGACGAAGAGCAAGGGCGCACAGGAAGCACACGAAGCAATTCGTCCGACCGATGTGCATCGCACGCCGCAGTCCCTCGCAAGCGTGCTCGATGCACAGCAACTCAAGCTCTATACCCTCATTTGGAATCGCACGATGGCGACCCAAATGCCACCTGCAGAATTTAAGCGCGTCGGTGTCGACATCACCGCCGACAAATACAGCTTCCGCGCAACGGGACAGACCGTGATCTTCGACGGGTACCTGCGCGTCTACAGCGAAGGAAAAGATGACACGCCGGAGGGTGAAGACGAAGACGGTGAGAAGCGTTTGCCACCCCTTGCAAAGGGCGATGACCTCACTTGCAACGAAGTCATTCCTGCCCAGCACTTCACCAAGCCGCCTGCACGCTACACCGAAGCAAGTTTGGTGAAGCACATGGAAGAAGAAGGCATCGGCCGTCCAAGTACCTACGCTCCAACAATCTCCACGATCATTGCACGCGGCTACATTCAGAAAGAAGGACGCACGCTGATTCCCGAAGACATTGCCTTCACCGTGACCGATCTTCTCGCAGAACACTTCCCCGACATCGTGGACCTTCAGTTCACGGCGAAGATGGAAACACAGCTCGACGACATCGCCGAAGGAAAAGAAGATCGTGTGGAATTCCTCCGCGACTTCTTCGTTCCCTTCAAGAAAAACATCGATCTCAAGACGAAGGAGCTGCAGAAGAAAGATATCCTGAAGGAGCGTGTGGTGGGTATTGATCCTGCAAGTGGCAAAGAGGTGATCGCAAGAACGGGCCGCTTTGGCCCCTACGTGCAGCTTGGTCGCCCGGAGGAGGCTCCATCAGGAAAAAGGAAGAAAGGCGCTGCGAAGGAGCTTAAAACAGCATCCTTGCCCAAGCACATGTCGATCGACGGAGTCTTGCTGGAGCAGGCGATGGCATTGCTCTCGTTCCCAAAGACCCTTGGTCAGCACGAAGGCAACGATATGGTGCTCTCGCTCGGTCGCTTCGGTCCGTACATCAAGTGCGGCGAAATCTCCGTGTCACTTCCCAAGGAGGCCGATCCCCTCACGCTCGATCTTGCCGGCGCAGTGCAACTCTTCATCGACCGCAAAGCACAGAAAGAAAAAGCAGCGAAGCCTCTGCGCGAACTTGGAAAAACGAAAGAAGGAAAAGATATCTTGGTGAAGGACGGTCGCTACGGTCCGTACGTGACGGACGGAACAACGAACTGTTCCGTTCCAAAGCGTTTCACTCCCGACACGATTACACTCGAAGAGGCGATGGAGCTTTTGGAAAAGAAAAAGACATCGCCAAAGCGAGCATGGGGAAAGAGGGCGCCACGGGGGTAAGATTGATCACTGCTCTTGGTCAGCTCGGGTCTTATTTTTGTCAGTTCGAGCGGAGCGAGAACTTCTGGAGATAGCCGGCGATTTTTTTGAAGCCGAAAGCAACGCAATCAATTCATGGTCATTTCGTATGAGGGCTTCTTTCTTTTTCCTGCTCCAATCTTTCACAATTTTCTCCCATCGAATGGCTTCGTGGATATCATCGAAGGGATGTGCATACACCAGACGAATAGGTTTACGGCTTGCCGTATAAGAATGAGGATTTCGCTCATTTTCATGTTCAAAAATCCGTCGGCTCACATTGTTTGTGACTCCTGTGTAATATGTTCCGTCTCTGCAGAACAATAGATAAACCCAATAGCATTTCATGCAGTTAACATATTGCATAATAAAAAGACTTCTCGCTCCGCTCGAAGTGACATGAGAAAAGACATTCCTCTAAAGCAGAGAAAGACGTTCTGAATAAAACAAGAACTTGGCAGGCGCGGCAGGGCTCGAACCTACGACCCTCGGTTTTGGAGACCGATGCTCTACCAACTGAGCTACGCGCCTAGGCCAGCGGGATTGTACGCAACGCGAAAGCAAATGTCTCCCCTTTCTCAGAACCCCTAAAAGATCTCTCCAGCGCCACAGGGGGGCTAGAGAGGTCATAAATCGGGGTGGCAGGATTCGAACCTGCGACCTCCACGTCTGGAAACGTGGCGCTCTAACCAGGCTGAGCTACACCCTGAGGGAAATGACCTGCCCACACTAGGTTTCTCCATGAAGAAATCAACTCGTTTCAGCGATTTTCGTCGACAATTTTCTTGAGCCGAATCGCCTCAGCATTCTTCGGATCGTCATGCAACACGCGTCGAAGGACGGAGTCTGCGTCCATCCACCTCTTCTCTCCCATCGCTTGCCGCACGAGTGCGAGCAGCAGTTCCGTTGTCGGCACATCGGTCACATGGCGCGCGTCATCCAAATGCTTCTTCGCTTCGGGGAAGTTGTTCTGTTTCTGAAGGATCGTTGCCAACATCACATGCGCATCAGCTGAGCTTGGGTTCCATTGCAGTGCGAGTTTCAACTGAGTCACCGCTTCGTCCGTCTTGTTTTGGGCGAGGAGAATGCGTGCCAACTCTAACCGTGCCTCCACGAAGGAGGGGTCCATGACTATGGCCTGACGCAGGTCAGTTTCCGCAGTGGTGGAGTCGCCTGTTTGGCGCAGCAGAGAGCCCAATGCGTACAGTGCATCGGGCGTGGAGGGGGCCATGACCTGGGCCTTTTCGAACTCCTCCTTCGCACTCTCGATATCTCCCGTTTTGGCATAAATGTACCCGGCGGAAAGATGGAGTCGTGCATCATCACCGTATCGAAGTCCCTCCTTTAGCGTATCGAACGCGCCCTGCAAATCTCCCTCAGCCTTCTTCAGGTTCACGAGTGCGATGCGTGCCGAAACGGAAGACGGTGCAACCTCGAGTGTGTGTGAGAAGAGCGTGTCAGGGAGACTCCATGTCATCACGGCTTTCTTGCTCTGTACGACGAGGATTGCGATCACCGCTGCAACAAGTGCTGCCAACCCCGAGAGCCACTGCTTGTTCAGGTTTGTGCGCAGTAGTTCGTAGAGTTGAGCGACGATGAGCAAAAGACCGATGCAGGGAAGGTATGCGTAGTGATCGGCCGCGAGGGTGGGAATACCGCCCATGCGTGCGTTGAACAATGTCGGCGCAAGCAGCAACAAGAAGAAGGCGAGTCCGAACGCAAAGGACACTCCCCTCCTCCACATCCACACCGTAAATCCAATGAGCGCGAGCGTGAGGAAGACGGCGAATGCATAGTCCGGAGACACGAGCGAAACCGTCTGCAATTGATCGTACGACACCTGGAGAGGGAGCAGGAGGAAGAGTTTGCCGATGGTGTATGCAAGGCTCTTACAAGCCAAAAGAAGGGTCTCCCCTATTCCGTATGTATCGACGATGTGCGCCTTTCCTGCAATGGCGACCACCGCAAAGATGACTGCGAGAAGGAAGTGCGCTGCCAGGTACTTGATGCTCTGCCTCCACGATTCATCGCGAATCATTCGTCGACGAAGGAGCAGCACCAGAGGAAGTCCAATGACGCTGACCTTTGAAAGGAGGGCGAGCAGGAAGAAGAGCACGCTCCATGGGTACGACTTCATCGTGTGGCGCAGGTGCCACTCGTAGGAAAGGAGTGTCAGGAGTGCGAAGAAGGTCATGAGCAAATCCTTGCGCGCGCTAATCCACACCACTGCTTCCGTTTGAATAGGAAGGATTGTAAACAGCACTGCTGCAACAAGCCCGGTCAGTCGCTTTCGGGTGAGGAGTGTGACGTACCAGGCAACGAGGCAGCCGTTGAGGGCATGGAGAATGAGGTTCGTAAGGTGGAATCCAAAGGGGTTCAACTTCCACATCGTAAAGTCCGCATGAAGACTGAGGATCGTCAGCGGCAAATAGAGCTCGGGGTCGTAGGTGGTGAATGCCAATCGCAATGCGTCGGCGAATGTCGAGCGCACGGCCAGGTTCCCCAGGACCAGGAAGCTGTCGTCGATCGCAGAGAAGTCGAACTGAAGAGCAATGCCGTACACATACCACGTGAGCCCCGTGATCACGGCGATGACGAGGATGGTGTCGAGCTGTTTGCTGTACCGGTGGAGGAAGGAGGAAAGCATGGGAGGGTAGTATACCTCCTAAACGCATTTTTTTCGTGACTATGGTCATGGAGACTCCATGACCCCCGTCTGGAGGGGATCGAGTACTCCCCTCTTCTCCAATTTTTACCGAGCCCTGTGTGATGAGGAAAAAAAGTGCGGAGATTTTTCTCCGTTTGGAAAAAAGTGGAGGGGTGGAGTGGGTCACCGGAGGGGGTGACCAGTGGAGGGGTGACGTTCTCGTGTTGACCAGGGTCACAAATCTGCAGACTGACTATAGATGACCCGTGTCGTGACCCTGTTCGCTCTATTCATGATGAACCTTTACTGTAAGCCATTTGGAGGGGCAGTGAACAGGGGTGACCCTCATCATGATCATGGTCAAAGAAGAGGAAGTGGAGACCCTCTTCACGTGCCTCCATTTGAAATGGTACTGTTTGGTCACTCTTTCCTTCCTCTTCATGCCTGCTTTCTACACGATCAAACAAGCCGTCGATCACACGGGAAAATCTGCCAGCACCGTGCGCCGTTTGGTGCGCGAGATTGTTGCCGACGATAAGCACAAAGATCGTGCAGAAATTGAACCCACTCCTGCTGAGGCAAAGAAGATGACGCAGCAGGGCATTCAGTTTGCATGGAAGATCAGTGAGGAGTTGTTGCTTCGTGAATTCAAAACTCTCTCCGAAACCGCACAGACAAAAACGGCAGGGGAGTCGGAATTGGCAGAGCTTTTGAGGGGCGAGCTCATGAGCAAAGAGAATCAATTGAAGACGAAGGACACACAGATCGAGCAACTGGGAACGATCATCACATCACTCAATGAACGTCTGCGAGAGGGGAATGTGCTCATGGCCGCTCTGCACCAGCAGATCCAATTGCCACAGCAAACTGCAACGGCGCAGATCGAAGAAGAGCGTCCGACTGAGGTCAAAATTCCCGAGATCAAAGTGATGAAGGCGAAGCAGGGGAAGCAGAAGGCGATGAACAAGATTCAACCGATGCCAAAGGCCTCTCAAGTGACCCCGGTCACGGCTCCGGTAGGTGCCTCCAAGACGCGAAAGAGGAGCTGGTTGGCCGTTATCTTTGGATAAACCTCACATATGGCTCAGAAGCGGTAAACGTGGTACAATGAGGAGATGGACATTGAAATCCAAATCCACCGCCCATTCCTTCTCCTCCTCATTCTGGGGGGATTTGGATGGTTTGTGTATTGGGCAGTCAGCGCGCATCCGCAAGCGAGTGCAGAGGCCCCTGTGGGAGGAAGCGGCCAATCGCAGGCCGAGGTCGCTATGGAAGCGGAGGAGAGCGTGCGTTCCATTCGCGAGCAGCAAGCAGTCTTAAGCAAGCGAGAGGGGATTTTAAGAGCGCAATTGGAGCTGCTTTTGGAAGAGAAATTGGATGCCGGCAATGACCCTGCATTGCTCGATCAAATCACCACAGCAACACACAAGCTGGTCGATCTTTTGGCTGACCAACGGGCTGCGGATGAAGCGCTGAAAGGCTCTCTGCGAGACCTGTGGGAAGCCGAAGGAAACGCGATGCAGTACTCACGATCACAAACGACAAGTGACTCAATTTCACTCGAATGGCCGGTCACTCCAGCCCTTGGAATCTCGGCCCACTTCCACGATGCGTCGTACAAGAAACGCTTTGGCATGGAGCACAACGCGATCGATATTCCCGTCGCCCAAAACAGTGATGTGCACGCTGCTGCAGACGGCATTGTTGCGAAGGTTTCGGATAAGGGGATGGGCTTCAACTCGCTCATCATTCAGCACGCAAACGGGTACGCAACACTCTACGGTCACGTGACAAAATTCCTCGTCAGCGAAGGGGAGCATGTGCGAGCAGGGGACATTGTGGCGCTGTCCGGAGGACGCCCAGGAACACCGGGAGCGGGACTGTTCACAACGGGCTCACACCTGCACTTCGAACTGCACCAAAACGGAACGCCGATCGACCCTCAGCAGTTCCTGAACATGAGCGAATTGCTGTCACAGTGACGCACTGATTTCTGCCGCCGTGATGGTCGCAAATTCATCCGTCATTCCGGCGACGTAGTCTTTCACGGCGTCGATCAATTCGGAGTCCGTTCGCATCTTCAAATCGAGAACTTTTTGCGGAGGATTTTTGTAGAAATTCTCACAGAGAATCTCGACGATTTTTTGTCCGTCTGCAATGCGTAGAGCAACACTCGGATGGAGGTACATGTGCTTCCATAAAAACGCGCGAAGCTCATCCATCTTTGCTCGGAAATTTTTGGAAAATCCGATGAGAGGGGAGTGCTGCTTGAAGACGTCTTGAACGGAGGTCACCTTCGAAGTTTCGATGCGATGACCTGACTCTTGATAGAGGTCCGTGACCATGAGATCGATGAGGGACCCGCGGAGCGAAGTACCCCGGTCATGACTCTGGTCACACGCCTCTTTTCCGAGCTCAGTTTTGGAGATGTCGTGGAGGGTGAAGAGCCCTTGGGTCAGACCATCGTCACTGTCGTGCGCGGTGTAGGCAATCTCGTCACTGAGGTTCACGACCTGGGCCTCGAGTGTGTGACCTGCCCCCTCCGGAAGTGGGTCACCAGAAGGGTGGTCATGAGGGGTCACATGCTTGAGCATTCCCATCAAAATTTCCTTGTTCAAATTGAGCCCCTGAAAGCTGTCACTGTGGTGCTCGAGTAGGGTCACGATTCGGTGACTCTGGAGGTTGTGTTCAAACGTGCTTCCATGGGTACGCATCCAGACATCGATTGCCTGTTCACCGCCGTGTCCAAATGGTGGGTGACCAAGGTCATGAGCAAGGCCAATGCATTCGCATAGATCCTCGTTTAACTGCAGTGTTCGACCAATATCACGACTGACCTGGGCCACCTCCAACGTATGCGTAAGGCGTGTTCGATAGTGGTCTCCATCTCCGGTCACGAAGACCTGGGTCTTGCCTTTCAGTCGTCGAAAAGACGTCGAGTGAATGATGCGATCGCGGTCACGTTGGAATGCAAATCGAGTGGCATCAATGGTGTCCGGAAACTCCCGTCCAAGCACCCCTCCATGACCCACGGCATACGGTGCCAGTTGAGAGTTCGCGGCGGCGATGCGAGAGGAGAGATCTTTCATGTGAGGGGTCAGTATACCACAGTTGCATTTCACCCAGTCGGGGGTAGCTTGAGGGGTATGACAAAACGACCATCAGAAAACAGAGACGAGTCGGACATGCCGGCACGTGTGACGAAACGCTCACTCGAAGCGTTGGGGCAAGAGTTGGGAATAGTTGGAGGGTATGATTTGCCGTCAGGTCGTGGTGCATTGAGAGATCGATACCGGGATCTACTTTTCATTCAACAAGCACGTGACGAAGGCGATCATCGAGCTGCCGAGTGGATGAAGAAAGTGATGCCGAATGATGAAGATTAATTCTTCAAAAAAGACCCCCGTTTTTGCAGGAGTCTTTTTTGAGTCCTCGTTGCCGTTGGTAAGCACGACGCTTGATCCCTGGTAGTACCAGGTGGGTGGCCGCATCCTAGGACCCACGGGTCGAAGGAGAGTTGGCTTCCCGAGAAGCGAATTAGGAAAAAAACGTAAGTGCTCCTGACGCGAAACGAAGAGAGATTTATTCTAGCACGTTATCGTAAAACACACCCGAGCATGTTGCGTTTTCCATGTTGCACTTGGTCACGATCTCCACCCCTGTAACTCCACAGAAATTTGTTCTCGCATGAAGTGCATAATTGCACGCGTTCCATGTGCACTTTTTTCACGCCACATTCTTCGAATTGTGCATCGGCAATTGCACGAAGGTCCGCGTGATTGTTGTGAAAAAATTTCGGATCAATTCCAGGAAGTTCAACGACCGGATTTGTGAAGCCACTATGCTCGAGACAGAGTGACGGTGCAGCACCGACAAGGAGCTCACTTGGGTCGACGGTGAACTCCTCCATGAGCTGGGTCACGGTGTGGGGAATGACGCGCGCGAGAAGACCCTTCCATCCGGCGTGAATCACAGCGGCAACATCTTGCTTCGGCGCGTAACAAACAAAGCTCTGACAGTCGGCGCTCAGTGTGAAGAGTGTGAGCCCTCGGGTCACCGTGACCTGGGCATCGGCCTGGGTCAGACTCTGTTCATCGGTGGCACGATCAACCGTGACCACTGTTCCTCCGTGGACCTGATGCAGATGTGACCCGTGTTCCGTTCCAAGTTGAGTCATCGCTTCTTCAAAATTCACATCGTCCGTTTTGTTCCACCACGCGACTGACAGTCGGTCGGAGTAGGGGAGCAGGTTTGAAAACGGAGTGAGGATCATTTGGAAAGTCGGTGCAATGCGGGAGCGATCTGGTCGATGACTTGGAGCGTGGTGTAGCCGTACCCAAACTGTTTGTGGAGAGTTGCCCCTGCCTGCTTGATGACACGTGTTCCAAGGACAGCCGCATCGAAGGGGGAGAGCCCCTGCGCCATCAGTCCCGCAACCAGTCCTGCAAGCGCATCACCGGTGCCGCCCTTGGTCAGGCCCGGGTCGCCACCTTTCACGACGGCATGCTTGCCCGTGGGGCCGGCCACAAAATCCTCTGCACCCTTCAGCAGCACCGTGCACCCCAGTACCTTCGCGAGTGCCAGCACGAGCTCGGTAATTTCCTTGCGAGGAGCATCGGTCAGTTTCTGCCCCGTGAGCGTTTCGAGTTCCCCGAGGTGTGGAGTCAGTACCACGGGTGATTTCTTTTTGATCATCTTCACGATCGTGGGTTTGAGTGCGCGAGCGTCGAGCACCATGGCGCACGGACAATTGCTGATGAGCATCTTCAACGCCGCATCATTCTCTTTCGTCTCCGCCATGCCCGGTCCCATCACCACACTGTGCACGTCGAGCAGCAGGGGGAAGAGATCCCGCACATCTTGCTCGTCGAGACTGTTATTCTCGAATGTCTCCACGATGAAACCGGGAGACGCCATCTTGGTAGGAAGCTCGTTGCATTCATGCACGACCGGGTAAACCAGGTCGACCCCGCTGGCCTGTGCCGCGAGTGCGGAAAAAATCGGAGCCCCGTGAAACTCGTGGCTGCCGCCGATGACGGCGACGGTTCCGTTCTCACCTTTGTGCGAATTCTTGGCGCGCTTCATGACCCGATCTTACTCTGTGCGTCCAAACGTCGAAATCGTTCGTTCCACCGCGTCCATGAATTTGGAACGGAAATGCGTCTGGGAGAAACGCTCTGCCTCATGGCGAATCGTCGCTCGATCGAAATGCATTCCTTGGAATTTCGTGAGTGCTTGCTCCAGAGAGTCGGTGGTTTGAGCGTGGAACAGCACGCCGGTCTTGCCTTCCTCCACGGCATCCAACGCACCGCCTTTCCCAAACGCAATGGCAGGAGTTCCACAGGCCTGGGCTTCCAAGAGCACCATTCCGGCATCTTCTTCCTGCGGGAAGAGAAGGGCCCTGGAAGAGGCGTAGAGGGCCGGAAGGTGTTCATCCTCGACTCGACCCAGAAAACGCACCGTAGGCCCCGCCAATTGTCGTAGGCGAGCTTCCTCGCGGCCACCGCCGGCGATCCAAAGCGGCAATTGCAGTTTGTTGCAGGCCGCAATGATCAAATCAAACCGTTTGTAGGGGACCATGCGACCGATGGCAAAGAACGGCGCATCGGCGGCAGGGTGTTGGAGCGGGGTTTCGAAAAAGTGTGTGTGCACCGGAGGCGGAAGCACCTCGCTCGTGCGTCCGTAAATTCTGAAAATGCGTTCCTGCGTGGTGTGAGAGTTTGCGAGGAAAGTGTCCGTACGTTTTGCGGTGGAGAGATCCCACCGACGCAATCGACTGAGCATGCGTCGCACGGTTTTTCGAAGCAGGTGTGGGACATGGAAATCGTTGAGGTACTGCTCCTGCATTTCCCACGCGTAGCGCATGGGTGTGTGGCAGTAGCACACATGCACCGCAGTGCTGGGCACGATGATTCCTTTCGCAACCGCGTGTGACGAACTGATGACGACATCGAATCCTTTCAGATCAAGTTCCTCCAGTGCGCGCGGCAACAACGGCAACAGAAGTTCGTGCTGACCGAGAAGTGTGTAGAGTTTTTGCAAACGAGGAATCGTGCGAATGTCCGCATTTTTCAGCGGACCCAAACGCTCGGGTCGTGCGACTGTGGTGAAGAGCGGTGCGTCCGGAAAAAGCTCATGCAATTCCGCGAGAACGTGTTCCGCTCCGCCGAATGTGACAAGCCAGTCTGCGACGATTGCGATCTTCATTGGGTGAAGTATAGAAGTATAAAAGTAGAAAAAGTATAGAAGTATGGAAGGGATAGAGCGGCAAATTCTTTCGCCAAACATTTCTCAAGTATTCACTCGCGCTTTTTTACTTTTATACTTCTACACTTTTTCACTTAGATATACTCTCCCCCGATGTTGCGTTCCCCCCGCCCTCTTCCGCGGCGGTTCAATCGTACGGTCACACCCTATACCAAGTCGTTGGTGCGCAAGCACCACGGGGTCCGTCGGCAGTACACACGCGAGCGTTTTAGGCGGTCGTTTTCGCGAATGCAGGAGAGTGCGCAGAATATCGGACAGCGTCTTGCGGCATCATTCTGGTGGGTCGTCGGAGCGATGGTGGTGGGAGTATTCATCGTCACGCTCTTCTCTCCACTCTTAACCGTGCAACAAATCAAAGTCGCACGTCGCGACCCGCGAGTCGATGTGGAATTGGTGGAGCACGCACTCAAACCGCTCTTTGGAAAACGCATGATCTTCGTGTCGCAGCAGGAGGTCGCTGCTCTGCTGAATGCGGAATTGCCCGAGGTGAAGCGCGCCGCGATGCCCGATCTTTTGAGTATGAGCATCAGCAAGCAGTACCCATCGACCCTCAGCATCGAACTCGTTCCCGATCGCATCGTGGCCAAGCTCAACATTCTGCAACCCAACCAACAGACGGCGGTCACGGCGACGGGTTCTCAGCTGCGCGACTTTGTCACCGAGCAGGGGATGCTCGTGTCGTACCTGCCATCCGAAATTACCGACGCTGCGTCACTCCCCGCGATTGATATCATCGATTGGGGTGCGCATCCGCAACCGTGGACGAAGATTCTCTCTCCGGAGTTTTTGCAGGATCTGAAAAAATCGGAGGCACTGTTGAACGGACAGTTCGGACGAAAGGTGCAACGTCGTGTCGTGTACCTGCGCGCACAGGAGTATCACTTCTTGCTCGATGACAAAAAAACGTTGTGGCTCGATCGCAAGAGTACGGTCGAAGAACAGCTCGCTCGCTATCGACTATTCCTACAGGTCGATACGCACCCGGTTGCCAATCAGTACATCGACTTGCGTTTACGCGACAGAATCATCTATCGCTAAGCGGTTTTGAGCCCTTGCTCAAGCCGTTTTAAGTTGTTGCGCACTCGTCTTAAAATGGTCCAATGCCTAGCCGATGGCAGGCGTCTTCCGTAGACTCTCCCCAATGGTCGACGCACTCCTCTCCGTGTTCCTCATGGGGCTCCTGCCGGTTGCCGGTGTTCAAGGGGAACCACAGAACACTCTCGGAGCAAATTTGCTTTCGGTTTCAGCGCCCGCTCAACTTGAAGAGCCGGGTGCCCAATCGTTGTTGGAGTTGCAGCAACGTCTGTCTGCGTCGGGTGTGTTGATTGTCGATCTCGATAGCGGTCAGCCGCTCTTCCGACGCGCTGCGGATGTTCCTCGTCCGATGGCGAGTCTGACGAAGCTGATGACGGCGCTCGTCATTGTCGAGCATCACGACATGGGTGAGTGGGTGACGATTCCCGAAGACATCACCAGCATCGAAGGCAGCAAAGCCGACCTGCACCCTGGCGATCAGTACACGGTGGGGGATTTGCTTTCGGCGATGCTCATTCTTTCCGCCAACGATGCCGCCGAAACATTGGCGCGCTATCACAGCGGGAACGAGAAGTCGTTCGTGAAAGAGATGAACGATCGAGCAGCAGTGTTGGGATTGAAAGAGACCATGTACATGAATGCAGACGGAATCGATGCGAAGGGGCAGAAGATGAGTCCGCAAGATTTGGCATGGCTCACGATGTTCGTGCTCAAGTACCCCGACATCCGCGTGCGCATGGGCACCCCCGAGGCCACCATTCAAAGTAAAGGCGGTCACTTGATCAGCCTTCGCCATACGCACGAGCTGCTGCACGAAGACAGCCCCGTCATTGCAGGCAAAACGGGCACCACCGACGGTGCGGGTCAGTGCCTTCTCTCGGTGGTACAAGAGGGAGGAAAACGCTACCTTGTCATTCTTCTGCACTCCTTCAATCGTTACGCAGATATGCGAGCTGTCCTGCAGGTTCTCCGCGTGTAATCCCCTATGCGAGCTTTGCACCCCGTCCATCACTGGTTGTCTCTCCGCGTCCGCCTGCTCTGTGGGCTCGCGTTTGCAATCGGTACCATTCTTCCGCCCTACGTTCCCAACGAGGCGCTCGCGCAACACGCGGAAGAAGAGGGTCCTCCCTCTCCACAATTCCTTCTCGTGGAAGATGGATTTTTGATGAAGTCATCCTCCCTCACGATGCAGGGAAGTCGCCGCGCGTATGCGGAAGGAATCATTCACACCGTGGCCGCGGGAGAAAATTTGCAACAGATTGCACAACGATATTCCATCTCTGCAGAGACCATTCGTTGGGCCAACAAATTGGATGAGGCCGCTCCCGTTCAACCGGGTGATGATCTGCTGATTTTGCCGGTCGACGGAGTGGTGCACACGGTGGCAAAGGGGCAGACCCTTGCGAAGATTGCCGAGATGTACAGCGTGCAACCGGAAGCGATTGCTCGACAGAACCGTTTGGAAGGAGGTTACATTTTGGCAGGCCAAGAGTTGATCATTCCGGGTGGAGCGCCGATCGTCGCGAAGCCGACCGTGGTCGCACAGCAGCCGACGACACCCGACAAAAAGCCGCCGACCAAAACCACGCCATCCAAGACAACACTGCCTCCGGACGAGAAGGTGCAACCGACATCGGGCACGCTCCAAATGCCGTGCAACGATTGCTACTACACGCAGTACTATCACCCGGGACACGAAGCAGTGGATATTCAGACGAAGGGTGGGGGACCCATCTTCGCGGCTGAAGACGGTATCGTGATTCGTGCAGATGGACGCGAAGCCGATGGCAGCGTCGATTACGATCAGTGGAACGGTGGATACGGAAACGTGATCGAGATCGATCACGGAAACGGAGTCGTGACGCTCTACGGCCACAACAAAGAGCTGTACGTGAAGGAGGGCGACCACGTGAAGCGCGGACAGGAAATCGCATTCATGGGTCATACAGGACGTGTCTACGGTGCAACAGGAATTCACACCCACTTCGAAGTGCGCGTAAACGGTGTCAAAAAGAACCCGCTGCTATACTTGCAGTAAACGAGAAAAGTGCTATAATAGTAATACAAACATATGCCAACAACACAACAGAACAAAGCCGGAGAGCAGAATCTTCTCCTTGTTGGAGCCATTTGGCTCGTGATTGCAGGCTGCTTCGCATTCCTTGCGACAGCGTTGGCTGCAGGATTGTAATCGGTGTTATGCGATCGCCCTCGCGCCGACCATGATCAGAAAGACACCAAGTGTATTGCATCCAAATGAGACCATCGCAAAGTCTCGCGAACTCATTTTTGAAATTCCACTCAACATAGTGACACCCAATTCGTCCGGCAAAGGAGAGGCGATGACAAAACCGGCAGCAAGCCACAGGAGCATGCGACGCACAGGTTCAGAGAACTTTTCACTGTGAATATGTGACCCAATGGAGCGAAAAAAGTGAGATGATCGCAATTGTTTGATTTCTTTCGTGAACAAAGAAAAACGCAGAAGATCGAAAATGAGATAGTCCGATAAAAGTGCGCCGGCACCCGCGACGAGGGCTCCAAGAACGGGATGCGTGAACTGTGCCATCTCGATGAAGATCGCAATGCCAAAGGGGGTCGTGAATCCAAAACTAAACAAGAGCCCGCCAATGAAGATCGAGATATATCCAAACCCGCTCAGTCCATCCAGAAAATGCAGGTACCCCAAGTGATAGAGCGAGTACGCAATCACAAAGCTTGCGAGCAGGACGCAGAGATGAGGATATTTGTGCATTCGCATCAGTATAGCAGAAAAAGGCCATTTTGTCTTGGGCCTAGGCTGCATTTCTATGCTTTGATGGCGGGCCCGACGGGATTTGAACCCGCGACCTCCCGCGTGACAGGCGGGCGCTCTAAACCGCTGAGCTACGGACCCTTAAAAAAGCCTGCAAACGGTACCAGGGCAGAGAGCCACTTACAATGCCTTCTCCAGGATCTAAATACGGAAAATAGAGCATGGTGAACCTCCCGAGTCGCAATTGCGACTCGGGAGAGTTCTGTGACACTTAGAACCGGATCACGTTTTTGCTTTTGTGCGGAGAGAAGAGACTAGCTCCCCGCGCCGACCGGCAAGCCGCCGCAGATCTCGGTCGCTTGGTCGATGTTTCCGGTAACGGCCGCCTCGCTGGCTTCGCTCGGGTTTAAGAACTCGAGCATGAGGGGGACCGTCGTCGGAATCACTTCTTCGACCACGTCGAGAACGGGCTTCCAGTCGAATCCCTCTTGGAGGGGGCCACGCTGCTCTTCGTTGCTACCGCCTTGGACGTAACCGGCGATGTGCAAGTACCCGATGATACTTTGGTACTGCCGCAACATTTCGATCGGATCTTCTCCGGCCGAGATGCTGTGGTACACGTCGAGGCAGAGTCGGAAGTTCGGGTGATTGACCCGTTCCACGATGTTCGCCGCGAACTTTGTCGTACGACCGAGAACCTTCGGATGACCGCGCCAGGGGAGCGGGTTGCGGGTATTGAGCGCCTCGAGCACGATCGTGACGTTGTGTTCTCGCGCGATCGGTGCGAGCTTCTGGTATCCGTCGATCAGATACCGCGTCTGGTCGGCAAGCAAGCTCCCCGTATTCTGGCCAGTGAAGGCAATGACGTAGGGGATGCCGGCCGCCGAGGCCTGCTGAATCGTTTCGACGTATCGCTCGTGAACGCGTTCTGCAATTCGCGAGTTATTCGGCGCCGCGTGAAACGGCATGCCGTCCTTGGCGATGCCGGACATGTCGGCCATCACGCAGAGGATCGGGACATTGTTGGACTTCACGAGTTCGCGATCCTTCGGCGCGACGAGGTCGATGCCGAGTTCGTTTTCCTGAGCCCGTTGAATGAGCCACTCGAGAGTGCACTGAGGCGGAACAAAGTTCGGACCGTTGGTGGGATCCGGGTTGTGAACCGCAGTCCATGCTGCAATGGTCAGCTGACGTTGTGGAGAACCCATCGTATTTCAAACTCCGAAAGTGCGCCCCTTGTTGAGGGGCAAAAAACGTAAACCGCTGTTGTTCACAGAACGGTGCTGCCCGAAAAGGTAGCCGCGGAATTATACGCGGAATACGACGTCAAGCAACCCTAACATTGGGCTGTAATGCTTTTGGAGGGCCAACGTCTGGTACTCTGAACATCTAGATTTTTAGGTGTTTTCATTGCCCCCATCTCCATGAATCATCGTTCTCTCCTCCTCGCTGTTGTTCTGCTTGCTGCTTGCTCCGAAGCGAAGCCGACCTTCGATACTCCCTCCGTGGTCTTCAGTGCTCCCTCTGTTTCCAGTGTGTCTTCCACGGCGTCCATCGCATCTGTGCCCACAGCATCGTCCAAGCAGGCAGTGCCCGTCTCCGCAACACCCGTAAATCCTTCTTCTAATCCCCCTAGCGTGTTGATTGAGGTGCCGTTCGCCCCACAGGCGCCCTCGGCCAACTGGGACGCGCTACACGAAGAAGCATGCGAAGAGATGTCTCTCATCATGGTGCAGCATTATTTGGATGGAACATCACTCAGTCTGACCGATGCCGAGACCGAAGTGCAGGCACTTGTGGCATGGGAGCGAAGCAAGGGGTACGCAGATGACGTGACGGCGTCTGAGATTGCCGATATTGCCGAGGCGAAGTACGGAAGCAAGGCGCGCGTGCTTACGAACGTGACTGCTGCAGAGTTGCGCAAAGAACTTGCCGCCGGTCACCCGATCATCATGCCCGCTGCCGGTCAGTTACTCGGCAACCCGTACTTCAGTGGTGATGGTCCTCCGTACCACATGCTCGTGATCGTTGGATACGATGCGAAAGGATTTATTACGAATGATCCAGGAACCAAACGCGGCAAGCAGTACTGGTACGCAACCGACGTGCTCATGAACGCTCTTCACGATTGGACGGGAGATAAGGCAACGATGAGTACGGGTGCGAAGACAGTGGTGGTGATTGATTCCTAAATGAAGAATGTTTTCCACCTTTGTCCGAGATGAATAAATGTCCTTTCTTGTCAGGGTGACAAGAAAGGACCAAAGAAACGCTCCGCCGCCTATCGCCCCCAGTCCCGCCTTGTGTTTCGCTTTCGAACGCGTGGTCGGTTGCGCTCTCGAAAGCTCACAAGCTCGCTGCGGCTCGGCAAGGCTGCCCCTTCACCCCCAAAGGCGGCGGGACACACTCCTTTGAGAAGAAACAAAAACAATACACAAAATCTCCGGACGGCATGCGCAAACGCCGGGGGTGGTGGGGCAGGCGGAGCGGGCACTCGTTTGCGCCGTATTTTCTTTCGCACTTTCTTTGTTACACGGACAAAGAAAGTGCATTCAACTCGGTTGAGGAATTAAAAAGAGCCCGACAGTCGGGCTCTTTTAGAATCAATGGGAGAGTGAATTACTCAGCGAGGACTTGGATCTTTGCGCCAACCTCAGGCTTCGCAAACTGGAAGTATGCGGACTTGTAGAGTCGTGTGTAGCTGTCTTCCTCGGCCATCCACTTGCGGAGGATGTCGATGTTTCCGTTCTCGTACACAACGAGGCTGCCTGGTTCTGCATCGCGCAAGCTGGAACCTGCATAGACCTTCTGGCTGACGTTTCCGATGAGCAAGCGGACGACTTTGTCCGGGCTCTGCTCGGCTGCCTTTGCAACTTCCTTCCAGCGCTGATCAACATTGTTGCAGTAGGAGATGAGGTTTCCGAAACGGTCGACGTACGCAAGTTCCCAACGGTCGTCTGCGTAGTCGGGGATCTTGTCGATTGGATCCTTCTCGAGTGGCATGTTGTGCTCTGGGTGCAAAAGATACGCCGTGTAGCTGGAACGGAACTGTTCTGTCGGTCCGTACAAATTGTTGTCGAGGTTTGGGAGGTGAGACAATGTCTCGATGCGGTGTTTCACCGTGGAAAGGCTTGCGAGGTCCGTTGTCACGATGCGAATGTTTCCTGCTGTTGCGACGTGGAACAATGCGCCGTTCTCCTTGTTCAAACGAGGAGCTGCGTTGATGAAGATTCCTGTGATCGTTTTCTTGAATTCCTCCTGCACGCCATGTGGGCACTCCGGGCTCAAGACATAGTCGTTGAGAGCGAAGATGAGACGCACGATGTGTCCCGTAATATTCTCACGTCCGTAAATATCGAACTCACGGCGGACCGGTTCGAGAGGGAATGAGCGGAAGTCCGTCGACAAAAGAGCATCTGCATCATCCTGGAGGAACGGGTTTTTACTGCGACCGTACGTGTCCGAGAAGGCGTAGATGCGGCGGAGAATATCCATCTGCATGATGAGTGGGGAGGAACAAGAAGGGCCCGAATGATAGACGAAAGATTTTGGCGAGCAAGCCAAATCGATACAGATTTCTTGAGAGGAGCATCAGACCATTTTTCTTTACTTTGACGAGAGGTTCGGGCGCATCGTGTGCCACTCGGTTGCCTGCTCGTAGGCGTACGCGGCAGAGAGGATTTTTGCCTCTTCCCACTGCGGTCCCATCATCTGAAGACCGATGGGCAACTTGTCTTTCGAGAACCCACAGGGGACTGAGAGTGCCGGAATTCCCGCCATCACTTGGCCGTCCAAAAACACATCTTCCAAGTACATGGCGACCGGGTCATTTTCGTGCGCACCGACCTTGAACGAAGGGGTGGGGGAGACCGGGGAGAGGATCATGTCGACTTTCTGGAATGCATCGTCGAAATCTTTCTTGATGAGCGTGCGCACTTTCTGTGCCTGGCGATAGTACGCATCGAAGTAGCCGGCACTGAGTGCGTACGTTCCGATCATGATGCGGCGCTTCACCTCGGGTCCGAATCCGTTGCTTCGAGCGGCCTCGTAGTATTCCAGCAGCGTCTTTGCATTCTCCGTGTGGCCGTAGCGAATGCCGTCGTAACGCGACATGTTCGAACTCACTTCACACGGGCAGAGCACGTAGTACGTCGGCGTTGCATACTTGGTGTGTGGCAACGAAATCTCTTCAATCGTTGCGCCCAGATTCTGCAATACTTTTGCAGCGTCGCGGACTGCGCCTTCAACTTCGGCATTCATTCCATCGATGAAATATTCTTTCGGAAGTCCGATCTTGAGTCCCTTCACATCCTTCTTCAATCCCGCACGGTAGTCGGGCACGTGTACGTTCGATGTCGTTCCGTCGAGCGTGTCGTGACCGGCAATCGCCTGGAGCACGATCGCAAGGTCTTCGACGTTCTTGCACATGGGTCCGATCGTATCGAGCGAACTTGCCATCGACATCACGCCAAAGCGGCTGACGCGGCCGTAGGTGGGGCGGATGCCGGTGATGTTACAGAACCCTGCAGGCTGGCGAATGGACCCTCCTGTGTCGGTTCCAAGGGCAAAGATCCCCTCATCGGCAGCGACTCCTGCGGCAGGTCCTCCGGAGGAACCTCCTGCAACGCGGGACGTGTCCCACGGGTTTCGTGTCACGCCGTAACACGAGGTTTCGGTGCTGGCACCCATGGTGAATTCGTCGGTGTTCACCTTCGCAATACTGATCGCGCCCTTGTCTTTCAGTCGCTTCGTCGTCGTGGAATCGAATGGTGGTTTGTAGTCCTTCTTTCGGAGCATGTTCGAACACGCCGTCGTCGGAACTCCCTCTTCGCAGAACACATCTTTCGCAAGGTAGGGGATTCCCGTCAGCGGGTGATTGAATTCGCCGATGCGATCAACCTCTTTCGCTTCGTCCATCGCCTTGTCGAAGTTTTTGTAGACGACTGCATTCAATTCTCCATCCACAGAATCGATTCGATCGATGCAGGACTTCACCAACTCCGTCGCCGTAATCTGCTTACTCTTCAGTAAGTGGTGAGCCTCCGCGACGGTGTTGGCAAACAGCTTATCCATGGGCGGAAGGGGTTTCGATTTGATGATCTTCAATCGGCAGGGCACTTGTTTCGAGAAGCAAATCCGGGTGAGCCAAGCGTGGTTCCAAAATCACGTCGTCGCGCAGTTGGTTCGTCATCCCTGTCACCTGTGCGGTTGCGGGAACTCCCTCCGTATTCACTTCACTCAACTGATCGATGTATCCCAAAATCGAAGTGAGTTGTGTCGCAAGGCGCGTCACTTCGTCCTCACTCAGCGTGAGACGAGCGAGTTTTGCAATGTGCCGAACCTGGTCACCGGTCAGTTGAGACATGTCCCACGGATACTAGAGAAAAGCTCCCTACTTCGGAAGCTCTTCTGTATGCTCCTTTCATGCGTTTACTCCGTCTCCAGGGGCGAAAGGTCTGTGACCTTGTTTTACGAAAAGGCACCGTCTGGAAAGGAACCCACATGAGTGCGCGCTTGCTTCTGGGCCATCCACGCCATCCCTCGGCACGCCCGGTTGCTCCGGCGATCTACGTCGGAACGTTCGCCAGTGCCAAATTGGACAAGTCTGCAGTGCGTCGAAACCGCATGCGCAGGCGTTGTCGCGAGGCGCTGCGGACAGAGCTCCTGTCGACCACATTGTCTCTGCCCCCTGTCCAGTTGTTGCTGTGCCCACGGTCCTCTAGTCTGGACTCTCCGTTTGCGGCGTTACACGCCGACATCCAACGCTTACTCACTTTCCTCGCCACATGCCAGAAGCCGCTTCCAAAAAATCCCGCACACTCGAATTCCTGATGATCTTCGTCGGGGTATACCTCGTCACAGAATTCGCTCTTCGAATGTTCATGCCCGCTGCTGCTCCTACTGCAGCCAATGCGCATGTCACATTGAAGGCGCAAGCAACGAGTGTTCGATTGGGGCACGCTCCTGCATTCATTCTCGAGAATCACACACAGTCCGGCGTGACACTGCTCGCACGTTGTCCTCAGCCACCACTGAATGTCGGTGTGATGAACGGCACACAGCTTGCGCCACTGACGGCGTCGGGTACGGCAATTCCTTGTCCTATTGCTCCTCTCATTATTGCGTCGGGAGCCTCTGCAACGATCGACATGTCTCCTTGGAAGTACTCGCTCTTCTCCAAGGCGCAAACGTACGGCGTCAGCTTGCCCTCAACCTTTGAGAACACAGGAACAGGTTCTGTGACGTCCACCACTGTGACGATGACAGAGCCCGGAGTCTTTGTGCAGCTGTTCCGCGCATTCATCACGAAACCATTCCTCAACCTCCTCGTCTTCATCGCGTCTCTCCTCCCCAATCACGATCTTGGAATCGCCATCATCGTGCTCACGCTTATCGTGAAACTCGTGCTCTACATTCCAACGCAGCACGCACTCGAAGGACAGAAAAAAATGCAGATGCTGCAACCGAAGATCGAAGAAATTAAGCGTCAGTACAAAGGCAACGCAGTGAAGGTGAACGAAGAAACGATGAAGCTTTGGAAGGAGCACAAAATCAATCCGTTCTCATCGTGCTTGCCGGTACTGCTTCAGTTCCCGGTTCTCATCGGACTCTTCTACGTCATTCGTGACGGCTCAGTTCTCACGCTTTCGACCGAGTTCCTCTACCCGATGTACACACCTCCTCCATTCCAGTTCGGTGTGCACTTCCTCGGGTTCGATCTCACGCAACCAAGCAAGATCATCTTCCCGGTCCTGCTCGTCGTGCTCCAGTTCTTGCAGATGAAACTGACCTTCCATATCGCAAGCAAGAAGAAGGGTGCCGATGCTCCTGCAATCGACTCTGCTCAATTGATGCAGCAACGCATGATGCTCTACGTGTTGCCGCTCATGATCGGATTCTTCGCCTTCCGCTTCCCAACCGCTGTAAGCCTCTACTGGGCCGTCAGCACACTCTTCGCAATCGGGCAGCAATTGGTGGTGAATCGAAAGGCATTGGTGGCATAATATTTGACCATGCATCCAGGTTTTACAGCCCCCAAGAGCGGCTCCGGAGTCATCTGCTATCTGCCTCAGGGTATTCCGGAACAAAAGCCTGCTGAGAAGGAGAGTGTGAGCAAGAAAGCGTTGTCCATTCTGCAGCTTGCTCGTCGTAAATTTTTACAGGTGATGGGAGAGGTGATTCCACCGGTCGTTCCGCCAGTCCAGCCGCTTCGTACGGTTCAGGTGGAATGTGTGTCTGCGAAAGGCAAAGATTTGCCCAAGATTTTTGAAGGATTACAAAGTAAGGGTTACCAGGTAGTGCATACCCTTTCCGGTCTCCGTCCCGATGAAGCAGCAAAATTAGAGAGTGATTTACGAGGGCCCTATCCTTGGAAAAATGTACATCATCTTCGTTCACAATTTGAAAGCCAATACATTCTGACGACACACAGCTATGTCTCCACAGACGAAGACCCGCCGGAGCAGTATTCATCAATCTATGACAACGATTAGGGCTTTTCAGGAATGTGAAGAAGGGTAGACTCCGCCCCTTATGAATTCTTTTGCGAAAGTCGCAGTCGTCATCGGTGGTAAATGGAACAGTGTAGAGCAGTCGTTGCATCTCGATGCACGCGAGTGCGACAGCAATGATTTTGATATCGAGAGAATAAAAGACGCGCTGCGAGCGGCTCACATGGAGATCCTCGGTTACTGTGAAAATTTGGAACAAGGAGAGGCTGCAATGCTACTCACAGATCTCGATGGAGATGTTGCCGATGCGACGTTTGATCAAGCGATTGAACACGTACACACAGTCTGCACGAATTTCGCGACCGAGAATCTGGATGATCCGCATCTATACTTGCATTTAGAGGATTAATCCTTGCCCGAATGCCAGAAAGGAATGAAAAGTTCTGTTAACATTTTTCTATGTCAGCAACAGCAGAAGCATGCGAACACCCGTACGGTTTGGTAGTCGGTATCCGCAAGGAACCAGACGATTCATTCAAAATCGATTCCGTTGCTGTGAAAGGAGATGAAGATAAAGCAATTCGCGATACAGTGGATAAGCTTCTTACCGATGAAATGTTAGTAGTCGGCACATGGAGAAAGCTGACTCTTGATCAAGTCGTCAGCTTGTTTGAAACGATCGAGGATCGGGCAGAAAATGTTTCACGGCGCGAACTTCTTGTCCTGTTGCGGGCTGGTATTTCAGAGATCATTCGAGAAATAGTTCGAGAGGGTGAAATTTTGTAAAAATTGCACAGTAAAACCTACCATTGCGAGTGAAAAGTCGGCACACTATTTCCGACTCTTTCCCACCCTCTCCTATGGATCTCTCACAAGCATCCGCTCGCGTCGCTGGCCCGGGCTTCATTGCAGCGCTCGACCAAAGTGGCGGTAGCACACCCAAGGCACTCATTGCCTACGGTATTCCCGAAGGCTCCTGGAGCACGGAAGATGAAATGTTCACATTGATGCACTCCGCACGCAGCCGCATCATCACCAATCCTGCATTCGACAAGCGTGTGATGGGTGCGATTCTGTTCGAGAAAACGATGCGCAGTTCCATCGAAGGAATGCCATCCGCCCAGTACCTGTGGGAGAAGAAGAATGTCGTCCCATTCCTCAAGATCGATAAGGGGCTGTTGGAGGAACAGAACCACGTTCAACTGATGAAGCCGATGCCAACTCTCGACGAACTTTTGAAGAGCGCCGTCGAGCACGGAATCTTCGGAACGAAGGAGAGATCTGTCATCAACGATGCAGACGAGAAGGGGATTGCCGACGTGGTCGCACAGCAATTCGAAGTCGCACAGCAGGTGCTCAGCCACGGTCTCATGCCGATTTTAGAGCCTGAAATTAACATCAAGGCACCGAACAAGAAGGCAGCAGAAGAAATGCTGCGCGCAGAGCTCCTCAAAGGCCTCGACGCATTGCCCGAGTCACAGAAGGTGATGCTCAAGCTGACACTTCCAGAAGAGCCAAACTTCTACGCTCCCCTCATCGCGCATCCACGCGTACTGCGTGTCGTCGCGCTCTCCGGTGGCTACTCCTGTGCAGACGCAAACAAAAAGCTCGCACAGAACCACGGCATGACTGCCAGCTTCTCTCGCGCTCTCGTAGAGGACTTGCGCGCAGGTCAAACCGACGAAGAATTCACACAGAAATTGAACGCTGCCATCGAAGGAATTTACGAGGCATCGCTCAACTAATTGATAGGAAAAGACTTGAAGAAGCCCCTCGCGAAGAGGGGCTTTTTTGTTGTTCGTTAGCCAAAAAGAATGTGCGGCAGACTTGACATGAATTTTTTGATGGGGATAATGCCCCCACTTCAGTTTCGTCATGGATGTTCGGTGTCGAACGAGACGAATGGAAGCGTACTAGAGAAAAGGGTTTCCTTTTCAATGTTAGTGTCTACTGAAACACGCGGTACTGATTTTTTACTTCAACAAGGGTTTGAATACGTGATCGGGAATGTACCCGTCACGTACTCGGACGAAGGGATTCTTTGCATCAATGGTGCATCTTGTTCTGTACCCCCCAAGAACGCAGTCTATTGCGGAGATTGGCTCGTACAGATCATGAAAGATCCTCTTGGTGTTCGCCTCACATGCGCGAGCCAAATTCCCTTTCGCTACTCCAACCCAGAAGAAGTAGAAGAAATGTTGGCCGAGCTTGCCGCACTCGTCCGCTAGTACAGCATGAATCGACACGTTCGATTCTGCACCCTTACAAATCCACCGGTCGCGACTCGTTCGCGATCGGTGGTTTTTATGAATCAAAAAATGGCTACACAGAGACACATAGTATGTGCACTGTTCTTGACATGACTGCTCTTGCGAGGATAATCCCCGCACTTCGCAATCGTCATGGAAGATGGCAATCGTTGCCGTTCGATGGTTGTGAAGAGTCTGTAGCTTGGAGATCTTTCAAAGATGGAATCGTTGAAACTCGGTGAAGCGCGTCGAATTCAGGGCCTTGTTGTTGTGCACCATCCGCAAGGGCACATCACAGTGCAGGGTCAGGACGCTCCCCTCAAGATTAGAAAACAAGGGGTCAGTGTTCCCGTTGGCAATGCACACGTCCAGGCGGTGCCTGTCAAAAAAGGGCCGATCAATCTGCAGCATTCGCGCACATTGGTTGTGCTGAACAACGTCAAGCCCGAAGAGATCGCAGCTCTCACGCAAAAGCTCCAGCTCGCGTAACGAACATTTCGTCACGCAAAAAACACTACATCGGTCGCGACCCGTTCGCGGCCGATGGTTTTTTTATATCCACACATCTGATTTGTAGACCAGTAGCCGCGCACTTTGTGCGCGGCTACTGAAGGGTGTGGAGACGCCATCAGCCGTTTCGTCCGTCCGCTATTCTTTCTTGTGGCGGACGCTGATGTGGTGAGGAAGCCGTTTGGCTTTCATAGGTTCCGAACAGTGCGGGCACTGCACGATTTTGTTACCGGGTTTCTTCTCACTCGCATCAGTGCGATCGGGGGCCGTGGCCGAGGGGCTGGACATCGAAAGGTCTCCTACTGCCTTGTGAATAGGAACAGTGAGAGCGCGTTGCTCTCGTTACTCTGTTCGTTCTTCTCAAAACAGGTGTGTAAGTACAGGTGATTTAAGGATAGAAATAGAAGTGAATTCATTGAGGACGACCGAGGTACTGGAAATTCCAGTACCTCGGTCAATGTTTTCCGTTGCCACTTCATGATGACGAAGGGCTACTTCTTCTTGTCGCCTTTTTGAGAACCGCCTCGGGGCTTCCAGTTCGGCTTGTCGAATTTCTTTTGGTTCTTACGGCGGATGCCCATCAGTGAAATCCTTTCGAACAACGGAGGAAGTGATCCAGCAAGGCCACGGACGCCATGTCCAATGACTCTTCCGAATACACGTCTATTTCTGTCAGTCATGTGAAGAATCAACTGCTGAATTTTCGCAAAGTCTACGCTTCGCCTTTCAGAACACTACAAATATTAAATACTAATTTGGTAAAATGTCAATATTCGGTAAAGGGGAGAGGTAGCTCGTTATGAGCTGCTTCTCCCCGATTGTGAATGTGTCAGACCAACTCCGATTTAACCCTTTTTCTGCTTCCGGCGAACGCGACGAGCTCTCCAGAGAGCACTGTCTCGGCGGGTACGGCGGAAGATGAGCCAGGCTATTTCTTTTCCTACGACGCAACGCATAAGGAATCTCCTTACTGACACACAACTGCATCTGTCTTCTTTTCCCAGGGAGGGAAAGATATGAGAAGACAGATTGAATCGTGCGCGATGATGAATGAACAACGAAGGATCTGTGCCTGAGAGAAAAACCACGTGCGAGCTGGGACAACCAACTCGCACGTGTAAGGTAGCCGTAGGGCAGGGCTCTTTCGGAGGCCCCGGTCCCTAAGATAGTGCGTGATTACTCGCGCCGGAAGGGCGCAAGGTCAACGCGATCACCTCCTTTCAACGTGGAATGAAACTCCAATAAGCGTGACTCATAATGGGAGTACCTCCTTTCGAATGGTGGTGAATCGGCTCCTGCCCTTTGAGTCTCACGTGAGGCTCTGGCGCAGGTCTTTCGTTGCGAATTCTGCTGTGAATGATCGACAGCACCGACCTACTTTCTTCGCAAAAATCGTAAACCTTTCTTGTCTTTTGGCAAGGGCCTGGAAGCGGTCTTTTGACCGCCTCCAAGCCACTTACAGCACTTCATCTCAGACCCCCTGCATCTGAAAGTTTTCGTCGTTCCACGGATGACTCGCGTCACCGCGAATCAATTCCAACACACGTTCCATTTCTTCCTCAGTCATTCGAGTCATGGCATCACCTTCTTCCTTTTCAAAGTGTTCAACGGTCATTGTCCTTCTCCTCCGTGCTGCAAGTTGATATGCAAACCACCGTGGTCTGCGTGCATTTTTATTCCTGTCGTCCCGTCGGAAAACAGATCGGCACTGTCGCGGCGTAGCTCTCGCATGAGCGCAGCCGGATTGCTGTGTTGTAAATGATCTGCAAAATTCCCCCGTTCGCAGTGGGGGCGGTGAAGGCTGAGTTCTACGATTTTTTAGTTCAGCCGTCGCCCCACTCGATTAGAGTTCTTCTTAATGGAGACGACGAGGGCGACGCAGTGCATCACTGGCCGGACTTTACCCTTGTGGCTGTTTTAAGAGCAAGAGGGGAGATATTATGTAATGAACTAGTATTGACGATTGTCAATATTCTAGGCACACTAAAGGTAGTCAGTTCCGCGCACGATGCGCAAACGACTGTCACTGCATGTAGGAGTAAAAGCGTGGCAACTGTTCTTTTGGAAGAAGTTGAAGAGGTCCACATTGATAAGGTTCCCGAACACGTTCACGAACGTCTACGGACTCTCTATCAATACACGGAAATTGAAGCAGATCGTGCCTCAATAAACTTCTTCAGACGGTTAATCACATCGAAGCATGGGAACAAGAAAAAGTACCCCATCAAAGATGTAAACGAGGAACTCACTGAATTCCTCCAGCGAATATAGGGCTCTAGCCCGTTCGCAACGAAACATCGCCGGCGGCCACTCATCTGAGGGCTGCCGGCGTTAATTTATAAGCCAAGAAAACGAAGTTTGACGCAATAAAATTCTATTGTAATACGTTAAAACAGGGGGAGAATGAGGATAGTTCTATGCGTCGCAGAGCACGAAGCTCTCGAGCCTCTAGGACTCGCTCAACATAGGATGGAATCTTATGGGCGCTCTTTTACATCCCCGATCGGGGAGCAAGGTGTCATCCCTTCTGAACGGCGCGCAACTGCTCGCTGCGATGGGGGCGCAAGAGCCACTGATCGATCGATGGCTTTTGCTGACATTGAAACGAATGGCAGCTGAAGGCGAGAGAGCCATAGGCTCTCAAGTCCAAAGACTCCCGTTCGACAACCTTGCGGGCGACGAATCTCTCAACTGATTCGTTGCTTCGCACTTCGGTGCACTTCGGTCCGGCGCGCTCTGCGCCGGATCGATTTTTTCGTTTCCTTCTTTGTACACTTCTATACTTTTACACTTCTATACTTCTATACTTCTCCCGATGCCACTCCGACTCTACAACTCACTGACCAAGAAAGATGAAGATGTGATTCCTCAGAAGAAGAAAGAGATCACGATGTACACCTGTGGTCCGACGGTCTATGGGCGTCCTCACATCGGAAACTATTCCAGCTTCCTCATGGCCGATCTTCTTCGACGTTGGCTCGAAGTTGGTCATGGTCTTTCCGTGAAGCATGTGAAAAATATTACGGACGTCGGTCACCTTGTTGCCGATGCCGACAGCGGCGAAGACAAAGTAGAGAAGCAGGCGAAAATTTTTGCAAAAGAAAAAAGAGGGGAGAGTGCCGTGGTCACACACGACGATGTGATTGCAGTCGCACGTATGTACGAAGAGCAGTACGTGGAAGATGAGAAGAATCTCCGCTTCCTAGAGCCCTTCGCACGACCACGTGCTTCTGAGTATGTTGAGCAAATGAAGGAGATGATTACGCAGCTTTTGAAAGATGGTCACGCGTACGCAGTGTCCGATGGAATTTATTTTGATGTGACGTCGAAACTCAAAACCCCCTACGGAACACTCTCCGGAAATAAACTCGAAGACCTCAACGCAGGTTCACGCGTGGAAGTGAAAGAAGAAAAACATCATCCTGCGGATTTCGCTCTGTGGAAATTCTGCGTTGGCTTCAACGAACATCACTTCCTTCGTTGGGAATCACCCGCGTCTCCGACAGGAGAGAAGTTTCCCGAAGGATTCCCGGGCTGGCACATCGAGTGCAGTGCGATGAGTCGATCACTCCTTGGAGATACCATCGATATTCACACCGGAGGAGAGGACAACATCTTCCCGCATCACGAATGTGAGATCGCGCAGTCCGAGAGCGTGACCGGAAAACAGTTCGTAAAACTGTGGCTGCACAAGCGTCGCATCCAAATGGGCGAGAAAAGTATGTCAAAGAGCCTTGGCAACGTGTTAACGATTCCAGACATGATTGCCAAAGGATACAGCCCAATGGACGTTCGCTACTACTTCCTCTCCGTGCATTACCGCACACAGCTGAAGTTTAGTGAAGAAGGATTGGAAGGCGCAAAGAAAGAACGTACACGCATCGTCGAATGGTTCACCGACATTCGTCGTCGTGCGAGCAATGCACAACTTTCCTACGAAGAACTCGCTGCATCGAATGCGTCGTGCGAGGCGCTCGAAAAATTCAAAGAGGCGATGGATGATGACCTCAACACTTCAAACGCGCGTGCGGTCATTTTTGAAGGAATGACAAATTATTTTAAGTACACCGACACCGGAGGAGAGTTGAATCATCAACAACTGAAAGAGCTCGCAACATTCGCAGAGTTGGTAAGCAAAACATTCGGCTGTTTCGATATTGATGACGAGTCGATTCCTGAGGATGTTCAAGCATTGATTGATGAGCGCGCAGCGGCACGAAATGCAAAAGACTTTGCAGCCAGCGATCGGCTTCGTGAAGCCATTTTTTCGAAGGGCTACGAAGTGAAAGATGTGAAGGAAGGACAGCGTATTCGAAAGCTCTAGTCAGGTTGAGTTGACGTAGCAAAAACGCTCTGTACTCTGTGGGCCCCTGCAGTCGGTGTTCGATTGTAATAGGGTCCCCCGGTTTTTCATTTCATCTACTCAAGGAGGTTCCAGCCATGCTGGTCCTGTCACGGAAGAAGAACGAAAGTATCGTGATCAACAACGACATCACTCTCGTCGTCGTCGAAATTCGCGGCGACAAAGTGAGACTCGGAGTTGAGGCACCCAAAGAGGTGCCCGTCCATCGACGCGAAGTCTACGAAGCAATTCAAAGGGCTCCCAAGCCCGATGATGACGAAGTGCCGAAGGAGACTCCTTCCACTCCTCCTGTGCGTCAGCACAATCCGCCGCCTCGAACCGATCGTGGTCGACGACGCGCAGACCGCAGAAAAGGAGCGTAGTAGATTGATGTATCAATCGGGTCATCAGATGTCGGTGTGTTTCTCTCTGAGAAACACACCGATTGCCCGTGTTCGCCATTGGGTTTCTTTATTGCCACTTATAGCCTATTTTAGACATTTCTATTGAGAAAAATGGCGAGAAAAGACAAGTTTACTTAACAAAATGTTAATTTATATTACCTAACTAAAAATAGCGGCCCCGAGCCAAACTCATTTCGAACATAAGAACAAATAATTTCAACAACAATTGAGGGGGCAATTTCCTTCGGCCAAACGCCGTTTTGACCAAGAATTCAAACGAGAAATCGTCAAATTAAGACATTTTAAAGCCTCCAATAGCATTTCCATTCCAAGACCATGCGTAACACATGGCTTCCCTGGCCGTTTGTACTCATGCACATGCAGTGCGCAGGTGCTTGCGGGGCAGTAATGCCTATCGCTACCATCTCCGCTGATCCGCCTCCTCACGGGGGTGAGGTCCTGTGTCAAGGATCTTTCACAACTCGGCAGCTCGCCTTTCCATCTACGGATGGAATGACAAGTTTTCCACACTTCCACTTCCTTATATATAAGGCTGCGGGGGTCGTGCTCACTCCAGTTGTTGAATTGCTTCCCGCACTCACGTGCGCGGCGGCGTCGTGTGTATCCCTCTTTAGTTGTAAGGAGATGCGCAAAAGTTTGTCGCCCTCCCCAACACCGACACCCGTCGATCTAACGAAGCGATCCTTCCTCTGACATCAACTACACACAGATCACATCTTCTATTTCTTTTTTTCTTCTCCCCTTCTATGAACGTTTCTTTTAAGAAAATGTTCGCAGGAGTGTCTGCTGTTGCAGCAACTGTCGCCCTCATGGGTTCCGCAGTCGCCGCTTACAGCGACGTTCCAGCAGGGGCTTGGTACGGAGAGGCAGTCAAGTCCTTCACGGACGCTGGCTACCTTGACGGCACCCAGCCTAAGTTCCGCGGTGGCGATACAGCCAACCGTGCAGAATTCATCAAGCTCTTGGTCGAGCTCAACGGTGGAATCCTTTCCACTCCGCCAGCTGTTCCAAGCTTCGATGACGTAGCTCCAGGAGCCTGGTACTACGGATACATGGAGGAAGCAGGCAAAGAGGCATGGGTAAAAGGTGATGGCAACTGCTACGGCAGCCACCCTTGCTACGCACGCCCAGGTGCTTCCATCAACCGCGCTGAAGCAGCAGCTCTCATCGTCCGCGCCTTCGGGCTCACGGCGACGGGTGACGCTCCTCAGTTCGTTGATAACCCATCCGGCCAGTGGTACACGAGCGCAATCCAGACTGCTGCAGACGCTTGCGTCTTGCAGGGTAACGATGGACGCGTTCGCCCATCTGACATGATGAACCGCGCTGAAATGGTCACGATGCTTTACCGCGTCGACCAGAACTTGTCATACGGACAGGACTGTGGAGGTTCCACGTCTGCATCCCCAATGATCAAGAGCGCAGTTGCAACATCAGCAACAACAGTGGAAGTCGAATTCACAGTTGACGTCGACGCTACTGTTTCCATGGACAAGTCTAACTACACAGTGACGAACAAGAACGGATCCAAGGTGACCGTTTCTTCCGTTTCTAAGGTTAGCTCTTCCGTTGTTGAGCTCACGCTCGACTCCGGTTTGTCCGCTGGTGACAAGTACACTGTTTCCGTTGAAGACATGAAGTCTTCCGACGGTGACATGTTCTCTGACTCCGCAGACTTCTCTGGATTCACGTCCGTTCCAAAGGGCAACGGAACCCTCGAGGTTTCTCTTGCTGCGAACAACCCATCCGGTGACACGATTCCTCGTGGCGCAGTTGGTGTGACGTTGGCTTCCATCGATATGACGGCTTCTTGCGACGATTCCGTTTCTCTCCAGCAGCTCACTGTCCTTCACGAAGGATTCGGTGACGAGCAGGACATCGACGGTCTCTACGCTTCCGTTGACGGTGCTCGCGTATCCCGCAAGCGCACAATCGACAGCCAGAACCAGACATCCGATCTTCGCTTCGCAAGCCAGCTCAACATCCCAGCTTGTGGCACAGTGACAGTCGACATCATGGCCGACTTCAACTCCACAGCAGTTGTT
The DNA here is from genome assembly GCA_964534565.1 of uncultured Candidatus Peribacteria bacterium. GTDB lineage: Bacteria > Patescibacteriota > Gracilibacteria > Peribacterales > Peribacteraceae > CAZHON01. The sequence goes on from CAZHON010000001.1 coordinate 65,789, forward strand.
TCTGGTGAGCACAACGTGACGGTTGAATTGCCTACAGACGTTGATTCCAACGCTAAGGCAGTAACAGGAAACTTCCCTTTGCGCGGTGCAACATTCAAGGTTGCTGCTGTGACAAGCGGAAAGATCACTGTTAGCTACCGCACAGTTACACCAGATAAGGTTGAAGTAGGCGACAAGGCTATGGTCGTTGGTCGCTTCGAACTCAACACGAACTCTGTTGAAGATCAGACAATCTACTCCATGACACTCGAGCAGAACGGTTCTGCTGGTGATGGCGACATCACGAACATCAAGATCCGCCGCTCCGACGGCACAGTGCTCACGAACGCAGCAGCTTCAACTGTTGGCGACTTCGTCACACTCGTCTTCGATCCTCCATTCACAGTTCTCCAGGGTGACAAGATCACAATGGAAGTTGTGGCTGACGTTTCCGGAGGCGCTTCAAACACAGTTGTCATGCACTTCGAAGAGTCTTCTGACCTCTTCGCAGTCGGTAGCCTCTACGGTTACGGAGTGAATGGCCAGCTTTACGGCTCCCAGGTCACAATCCCAACCGATAGCGCTACAACAGTGACAATCGATGCAGGTCAGTTCACTGTCGAAGTCGACGGTCCTGTCCAGCAGAAGTACACACGCGATGACAACAACGCAGTGCTCGCTAATATCGTCTTCACGACGGGTGGTGAGTCCGTTGATCTCAAGAAGCTCTTCGTTGCAATCCAGGGCCAGACATCTACGGGTGCAGGTCTCGGTGTTGGTAACGACGTAAGCACGGTTCTCGAGAACGTCCAGTTGCGCAACAAGACGACAGGCCAGACAATCTCTGCTGTTCGTCAGACTTCCAACACGACGGATCGCGACTCCACAGCAACACAGACGTACCAGGTTTACCGCTTCGACGACTTCGTCGTGAAGGGCAAGGAAACATGGGAACTCCGCGTTGACTTCATCAACAACGGTTCTACTTCTCACCCAAAGAACGGTGACAAGTTCAAGGCAATCGTTTGTGGTGAGCCACAGTCCATCTTGGGCACAGACAACTCTTTGTCCTCCAACCCAGATGGTTGTAACTTCGGTTTGACCGGAATCAACTCTTTGGCTTCCAAGAACTACCAGATGGAAGTCGAAGGTCTTTCCACAGGTGACTCTGTCGGTGATGTTCGCCCACGCGGAAACATCGCAGGCAACTTCCACCGCATTTCCACTCCACAGCTTAACGTTGCTGTGAAGGGATCTGTTGCTACAGACACAGCTGTGAAGAACTCCAAGGACGTCAACTTGTTCCGCTTCGAGGCTCGCGCCGGTGAAGCTCAGGACATTTTGTTCACCAAGGCAGTCTTCAAGGCTACAAGCGGATCTCTCTTCAACGGCCAGAACTACTCCTTGTGGGTAGACACGGACGGTGACGGAAAGGTCGACACTGCAATCGAAAAGGGTAAGTCTGCTCAGTCGAGCAAGATTTCCTTCGATAGCCTCACAGGTGGTGGCTACGTCATCCCTGCTGAACAAGCTACGACATTCGAAGTGCACGCTGATATCGCTTCCTCTCTCGTCAACGGTGACCTCAAGATCGGATTTGATTCCGGTTCCACAGGCTTCATCGAGGCAGAACAGGTTGATAACGGTTCCAGCTTGTCCGGTTACACAATCAACGGCAGCACATCTTGCGCTGTTGTGTGCTCCACGTCTGCTGACTTCATCGTCACAACGTCGAACGCAACTGTGACGGACTACATCTTGGTTAGCCAGGGTGACCTCTTCGTTTCTAAGGACACGACGCCAGCTCGCGCTCACCAGCTCCTCGGTGGAACACTTGGTGACGCAGTTCTCCGCATCTTGATGCGCGCTCAGAACGAAGACGTCGATGTTACAAACCTCCAGGTGACATCTTCCGGTTCGACAACTTCCTCCGTGGATCGCCTCGAACTCTACAAGGAAGGTTCCGCTACAGCATTCGCTACGGCTACGACTTCCGGTTGTGGCTCTGACCAGGTTTTGACGGTCAACCCAGGTGCTGGCAACGCAACTGTGCAGACATTCTGCGCAAACATGCAGAGCCACCAGTTGGTGATCCCAGACGGTCAGCGCATCGCAGTCTTGGTCCGCCCACGCATGAAGACAGACGACGCAGGTGCACAGTCCAGCACTTCACCTCTCGCCTTCTTCATCACGAAGACAGCTGTTTCTAACAGCACCACAGGTTCCGGAGCAGTCCGCGCTCGTGGTCTCCAGTCCAGCAACGACCTCTCCGCTAACGGCGGCGATACGTCTGCTGACGGAGAAATCTTCATCGGTACAGACAGCGCTACGACGAACAGCAACATTGTTGGAAACAACAACAACGTTGTTCTCTCCAAGCTCGCCTCTATCGTGAACGCAGGTCCTGCAGACGGCACAGCTGTTCCATCAGGTGCTGGTAAGCAGATCGGTGCATTCCGCTTCACCACAATGGCTGCAAGCAACTTGTTCAACGGTCCTAACAAGTGGACACTCTCTGGCGTGATCTTCAACATCACTGCTACGAACGTTGACTTCGACTCTTCTGCCTTCAAGATCTACAACACGAAGGACACGTCGAGCCGCGTTGCTTGTACGACAGTCGGTGCAACCGGATCATCCGGTGCTCTCGTTGTTCGCTGTGATAACCTCGCTGTCTCTGGCAGCGCGATCTCAACAGCAATCAACCCGAACGACAGCGCAACATTCGTTCTTGAAGGTTCCATCACGAACCCAAACACAGGAACGAACCAGTCTACGCTCCAGGTCTCTCTCCAGAACTTCAACACGATCACGAACACAACGTTCAGTTCTGCAACAAGCCACATTCAGTGGCTCGATCAGGACACGCAAATCGCGATCTTCAACTGGGTTGAGTCCGATGACGTCAGCGTCTTCTCTACCACATACCGTGGTTAATAGGGCCTGAGTCATTCGTATCCCGCGCGATACATCCAATCAGCCCCCTCGCAAGAGGGGGCTTTTTGGTTAAAGCGCTTAGGGGAACCTGCGGTTCCCCTCCGCGAATCACCCCTCCCTCAAAGGTGTTCCTCCAGCGAAGCAAAGCTCCGCTTCGGAACGATTCGTTATGTTGCCTGCGGGCGTTCATCTTTGTGTCACTTCGAGCGGAGCGAGAAGTCTTATCCCAATAATTTTCTCTTCAACTGCAACGCTTTTGCTATCCACGGACGCAGAACCAACTGTTGTTCGTGCGGATACGAGATCAACTCTCCACCGAACTTTTCTTTGAAGCTCGAGATACCTGCCCATGCATGGTCAGTGCTTGCGCCCATCGGTGCGACTCCGAGGAGATCGTAGTGCACACACCCTTGGGATTTGCAGTGACGCATTGCTTCCCATTGGAGAAGGTACGGCGCCATGAGAGCGCGATGTTCGTAGGCAGAGGCACCGTAGTAGTAGATTCCGGTGGTGCCATGGACCACTCCCAAGAGCCCTGCAACCGGGGTTTCTTTCAGGTAACACAGAAGGAGGAAGGAGCCAGGTAAACGCTCTAGAAAGGCCTTATAACGTGTTTTTGGACCGATACCGAATTGATCTCGTTCGCCTGTTCCTTTGAGCAGGCGGTAGAACGCATCGATGTCGGTCGAAGAACGCACCGTCAAGTTCGATCGTTGTGCGACAGAAATGTTGTACCTCCCCTTCGGTTTCATCTGCGCGAGCATCTCCTCTTCTGTTTTTGTAAGATCGATGATGCGCGTGGCGTCGGGTTGTTCGTGACGAGGAGAGGAGGCAGTGCGCAGTATGCAGTATGCAGTAGGGTCGGTGAGCGGGGAGAGAAAAATACTGACGCAACGATCAGCTTTTGCATCTTCAATTATTTTTTCTAGCAAGCGTACTGCCAGCTGCGTACTGCCAGCTGCCGTGATCGGCCCGCGGGGGATGTCCCACACACTCAATCCAAAACTCGTTCGATCGATCGTCACCAGAGCGCTTCCAACGAGGCGCTCTTTTTCGTATGCGGTGTACAGACGCACCTTCCTCCCCAATGCTTCTTGGTACGTTTTCCATGCGAGCGATTGCCACAGGGATCCGTTGGGATGCGCGGAGATCCACTCATCGTATACGCTCAATTCTTCCGGTGAGTTGGCAAGTCGAATGTCCATTGCGGGCAGTATGGCAGGGGACGGCGAATAGCGCACCCTAGCCTATCAAAATGCCTCAATCTGACAAATGGAGAGCAATGACATCGTCTCCGTAAGTCGGTACCATCCAGGGCGTCTCAACGACACTTCCCCCTCAACCATGCACACGCTTCCGCAATTGGAATACGCCTTCGACGCTCTCGAGCCACACATCGACGCAAAGACGATGGAGATTCATCACGACAAGCACCACCAAACATACGTCGATAAATTGAACGAAGCGCTCGCAAAGCATCCGGAGTTGGAAGACACAATGCTTGAGGAGTTGGTGGCCGACTTGGACATGGTGCCGGAAGACATTCGCACCGCTGTTCGCAATCACGGTGGAGGTCACTTAAACCACTCGATGTTCTGGGAGATGATTGGACCGAACGGTGGGGGACAACCATCGGGAAAGTTGGGAGAAGAAATTACGAAGACGTTCGGAGACTTCGCAAAATTCCAGGAGCAGTTTGCAGCCGCAGCCGCAGCACGATTCGGTTCCGGTTGGACGTGGCTTGTGAGCGACGAAGGAAAGCTCTCGATCATGAGCACAGTAAACCAGGACAACCCCATCACCGAAGGAAAGACGCCGATTCTTGGATGTGACGTGTGGGAACATGCCTACTACCTCAAGTACCAGAACAAGCGCCCGGACTACGTGAAAGCCTTCTGGAACGTCGTGAACTGGAAGGATTGCGAGGCCAGGTATATGGATGGACAGATGTAGTAATTGACTAAAACAATTAATATTGTATTGTTTTAGTATGCTTACGCACGAACAATTGCTTCAGCAGGATGCTCAAACTCTTCGAGAGTTGGGTATTGAGAAAGTAGAAGAGCCATCGCGCGATCAGGATGCCGCCTATTCATTTGTTGCCTGGTCTGTCCGTACCGCAACGGCGCTGTTGTGCGACCCGAATATTGAAGGGCAATTGTTGCTGAGAGCAGCTCTTGATCGTCAGTTACGACATATGCAGGTTCCTCTGGAGCATTATTTGGCCCATCGAAATGGCGCTGCACTTGATGTGCTTTCTGTGAGCGGCAAATTTCATGAGGCGCTTAGAATTGCCAAAGGAGATCAAAAAACCAGCCATTGGGGTCGTACGGATATTCATACAGTGATCTAGAATTCCATCAACATATTCTTGACGGATGTATAAAATGATTTACATTACCCGTATGGGTAAATGGGAAGACATTTGCGGGCAGTTCGGAGTCGATCCTAAGGAAGCAGGGTCACTTGCGGGGTTTGATCCGTATGGAGCCGTCTCGAGCAGAGGTCGTCGACCGGATTACGATACGCGCGAAGATGAAGCAACTATTGAGGCGAATCGTCGTGTTCGCCAACGCCGCGAAGATTATCAGCGAGCGCTCGAAAGAGGTCAGGCGTTGCCGTCGGAATACGATCGGGAATAATCATTGAATGGGTATTGAAGTCGAAGGAGCCTGGCGCTATGCGCAAAGCTCCTTGATCTGCCGATCGTTGTTGGCTGCTTTTAGCGGCAGCCTTCGCGAATGCTCACGTAGATCATGGTGAGAATTGCGAACGCCAAGGACCAACCTTGCCAGCCTTGGAACATCGGTTCTCCCAGATTTCGATCTTCGCTGCCGGGGAGTCTGTTGCCGCTGTTACGTCTTTTCGCCATGGGGCGAACCTCCAAAGAATAAATGGATCGGACAGTATGTTTATTTAAATATAATATAGTAAATATGTCAATCTCTCTTCTTTATTAAAGGGTACAGAAAATTTGACCCTTTTATGCTTTTCTCTACAATTCCTCGCGTCACAGCTGGTTTCGATTGAGTATTGAGCGCTGCGTACGATGTTTCGTGTCTTCATGTGCAAAGTTCTCGCTCCGCTCGAACTGACACCGTGATCGTACGAACTCCGTCGCAGAGCTGTTTTCTTTAGACTTTTTCTCCCCACTCTCCATGGCCAAGAAGCCCGCAAAGAAAGTTGCCAAGAAGGCAACGAAACCAGCCAAGAAGGCTGCTCCAAAAAAAGTCGTCAAAAAGGCGGCTCCAAAAAAGTCCGCTCCAAAGAAGGTCGCCAAGAAAGTTGTGGTGAAGAAAGTGGCACCGAAAAAAGTAGAGAAGAAGGTTGCTCCTAAAAAGGCAGCGCCTGCTCCAAAGAAAGTTGAAGTGAAAAAAGTAGAGAAGAAGGCAGCTGCACCTGCCGCAAAGAAAGTGATGGTGGGAAAGAAGGAGATCATCACGAAGGCAACGAAGGGCCAGGTGAACATGGGACGCGGAAAGTACGAGATGGATGTTGGAGAGGAAATCCTCCCACGCTTGGTTCCACACATTCCTGCAGCGAACGGTCGCGTTCCTGCGGTGTTCAAGGATTTGCCTGCATACTTGCAGCCAAGCAAGATGGTGGAGAACCGCGTATTCCTCACAAATGATCAGGGAATTACGCACGTGCCATCTCTCATCGAAATGCAGATCGAAAGCTACAAGTGGTTCCTGACCGACGGTCTCAAGGAACTTTTGGAAGAAGTGAGCCCAATCACAGACTTCTCCGGTCGCAAGATGGAACTCCGCATTCTCGGACACACCTTCGATCCACCAAAGTACGATCCCGACACATGCCGCCGCCGCAACCTCACGTTCGAGGCTGCCATGAAGGGATACGTTCAGTTGATCAACAAGGAGACGGGCGAAATCAAAGAACAGGATGTGTTCTTGGGTTCGATTCCACTCATGACCGAGCGCGGAACATTCATCGTCGGAGGAATTGAGCGTGTCGTGGTGCACCAGTTGGTGCGCTCACCGGGTGTGTTCTTCTCCCCAATGACAGAATTCCCAAAGTACCACGCTGCAAAAATCATCCCAAAGCGCGGTGTGTGGTTGGAGGTTGAAACCGATCGCCGTGGTGTCATCACCTGCAAAATCGATCGCAAGCGCAAGATCCCTGTAACGCAGTTGCTCCGTATTTTCGGATACACAACGGATGCAGATATCTTGGATTTGTTCAAAGACATCAAGTTCGAAGCTGATCACGATTTCATCCAGGTCACGCTCGATAAGGACACAGCTGCAACGGTTGAAGACGCTTACCAGAGCATCTACCGCCGCATCCGTCCGGGTGACTACGCCACGGCCGAGAATGCAAAGCAGCTCATCGACTCTCTCTTCTTCGATTTCAAGAAGTACGACATGGGAACGATCGCTCGCTACAAACTCAACCGCCGATTCGGTGTTGAGACTCCAAGCGACGAAGCACACCGCGTGTTCCAGGTGAAGGACTTCATCGAAATCATCCGCGAACTTATTCGCCTCAACAGCGGCGAAGGTGCAGCTGATGATATCGACCACTTGAGCAACCGCCGCGTTCGCTCCGTTGGAGAGTTGGTGCAGAACAAGTACCGCGTCGGTCTTGCTCGCACAGAGCGCATTGTGAAGGATCGTATGACGGTGATGGATTTGGAAACGGTTACGCCGACTCAGCTCATCAACTGCCGCCCAATCACGGCTTCCATGCGCGAGTTCTACGCTTCGTCTCAGTTGTCCCAGTTCATGGATCAGACGAACCCACTCTCCGAACTTGCTCACAAGCGTCGTCTCTCCGCAATGGGTCCAGGTGGACTCTCCCGCGAGCGCGCAAGCTTCGACGTTCGCGACGTGCACACAAGTCACTACGGACGCATCTGTCCTATTGCGACTCCAGAAGGACCGAACATCGGTCTCGTTGTGCACTTGGCCGGATTCGCTCGTGTGAACCCCTACGGATTCCTCGAGACTCCGTACCAGGAAGTGAAGCACGAATTGCCACTCGATCCAGATAAGTTGGTGGGTCGCATGGTCGGTGAAGACATCAAGGATGGTCGCAAGATTTTCCTCAAAGAAGGTGAAGTGATTAAGACGAAGGACATCGCGAAGAAGCTCTGCAGCCTCTGCAAGGCAGAAGGATTGGTCACAGCGCCTGTGCGCGCATTCGTGACAGGAAAGACGATGTACATGGACGCCGAACAGGAGCGCCGCCTGGTGATCGCTCAGGCTCAGAAAGCCGATGCCTACAATGAATTTGGAGAGTTCGTCTCGGACCGCGTGTCCGCTCGTCGCCGCAACGATCCCGTGCTCGCAAACGTGCAGGACGTGACGCACATCGACGTGTCTCCAAAGCAGATTCTCTCGATCTCCACATCCTTGATTCCATTCTTGGAGCACGACGACAACACCCGCGCATCCATGGGAACGAACATGCAACGTCAGTCCGTTCCGCTCATCCGCCCACAGGCTCCGCTCGTCGGAACGGGTATGGAGAGCATTGCAGCTCGCGCATCCGGTCACGCTCTTCTTGCGGAAGATGACGGTGAAGTGACGTCCGTCGACGCCGACGAAATCACGATCATCGAAAAGTCCGGTCGCAAGCAGACATACAAGCTCGAGACCTTCCTCCGTGGAAACCAGGGAACATGCTTCCACATGCGCCCAACGGTGCAGCGTGGAGACAAGGTACACAAGGGTCAGGCAATCGGAGATGGAACTGCGGTGCAGGATGGAGAATTGGCTCTTGGACAAAACCTCCTCGTCGCCTACATGTCCTGGCAGGGATACAACTTCGAAGATGCCATCATCATCTCTGACCGTGCGGTTGAACGCGGTGACTTCGATTCGATTCACATCGAGTCCTACATCACAGACGTGCGCGAAACCAAACTGGGTCCAGAGACTGTGACGCGCGATATCCCGAACGTCGGTGAAGCAAAACTGAAGGACTTGGATGCAGACGGTATCGTCCGCATCGGAGCAACCGTTCACGAAGGCGACATCCTCGTCGGAAAGATCACCCCAAAGGGTGAAACCGAACTGACACCGGAAGAAAGGCTTCTGCAAGCCATCTTCGGAGACAAGGCGAAGGATGTGAAGGACAGCTCTCTCCGCCTCCCGGGTGGAGCAGGAGGAAAGATCGTCGGTGTGCATATCTTCGATCGCGCACAGGGTGATGAATTGCCAACAGGAGTCATGAAGCAGATCGAAGTCTTCGTCGCCCAGACCCGCAAGATGCAGGTTGGAGACAAGATGGCCGGTCGCCACGGAAACAAGGGTGTCGTCGCTCGCATTGTTGCGAAGGAAGACATGCCATTCCTGGAGGATGGAACATCCGTCGATATCATTTTGAACCCACTCGGTGTGACGTCCCGTATGAACATCGGACAGATCCTCGAGACCCACCTTGGTTGGGCTTGTGGAGTGCTTGGCATCAAGATCGCCACACCTCCATTGGACGGTATTTCCACCGATCAAATCGCTCAATTCCTCACAGCTGCCGGTCTTCCAGAAGATGGAAAGGTTCAGCTTCTCGATGGACGCACAGGGGAAAAATTCGCACACCGCACAACGGTTGGAATGGTGTACATGTTGAAACTTCTCCACTTGGTCGAAGACAAGATTCACGCTCGCTCCGTCGGTCCTTACTCTCTCGTTACGCAGCAGCCACTCGGAGGAAAGGCACAGCACGGAGGACAGCGCTTTGGAGAAATGGAAGTGTGGGCACTCGAGGCGTACGGGGCTGCGTACACGCTCCAGGAAATGCTTACGATCAAGTCCGACGATGTCATCGGTCGCGCAAAGGCCTACGAATCCATCGTGAAGGGCGAAACGATCGGACGCCCATCCATCCCTGAATCCTTCAACGTGTTGGTCAAAGAACTCCAGGCTCTTGGTCTCAAGGTCGATCTGCTCAAGTTCAAGGAAGAAGTCGCTCCAGCTGAGCGCTTGCTCGCTGACGAAGATGAGATCGAGAAGGTTGAACTCCAGAGCCGTGTTGATGCTGAAGAGGAGAGCGAAGAGTCCCTCATGCCACCATTGGAACAGATCGCTGAGCTGACGGACGGCATGCTCGAAGAGGACGAGGAAGTCATTGCCGGCGTCGAAGAAGGCGCTGAAGTCGAAGCCTCCGGCGAAAGTCAGAAAGACGAAATGGCAGACAGCGTCTCTGAGGAATCGATGAACGACGCCTAATAGGTTCAAAACCAGCGTTCAAAACGGGTCCCGAAAAGGGGCCCGTTTTTGTAATTCATAAATTGTTCTTTCTTGTCAGGGCGACAAGAAAGAACGAAAGAAACGCTCCGCCGCCTATCGCTCCTCCACATCGCCCCGGGTCTCCTGTTTTCGCCTTCCAAGGCTTCAGGCGAAAACACTCGACGCGCTCGCTTCGCTCGTCGGGGCTGCCCCTTCACCCCCAAAGGCGGCGGGACACACTCCTTTAAAGAAGAAACCTGGATTCGTAACTTGGAAGTAATAGTGAGATCCGTCGACGCACCGCGGAACAGTGGGCGGGCAAGTGGAGTGTGGCGATTGCGTCGACCGCATTTTCTTCGTCCATTCTTTGTTGCACGGACAAAGAATGGACATTGAAGAATGAAATAGATCTCTAATTTTGCTCCACAAGCTCCAATACCGCCTTTCCTTGCTTCACTCCCTCAATTGCACGAATTACAGTTTCATCCGTTGGGTCCAATGCGAGTGCTTCTTCCAGTGCTTTCAGCGCTTCGGCAAAGTCCCCCTGCTGAGACAGAAGAGCACCCATGCGAATGAAGGCATCGCGTTGCAGTGGACTCTGTTCCACGGATTTCTGGTACGCCTGGAGGGCAATATCCGGCTTCTTCACGTGTTCCAAGAGAAGTCCCAAATCGTAGTAGGTAATGCTGTCCGGGCGGATGGCGAGTGATGCTCCATACTCCATCGCCCCTCCTTGGATATCTCCTTTCTGTACGAGAATTGTTCCCAAATTGGTGTGCGCCAAGTAGGAATTTGGTGAAGCCTCGATGCTGTAGCGGAAGAAGGACTCTGAATTGTGCCATGTGAGCGTTTGGCGAATGGAAAGCCCTGTGAAGAGAATGCTTAAAACCCCTAATCCTGCCCATGCAATTGTGGACCATCGGTGCTCGATCCATACGAAACACAAGCCCAAAAGAAGGAGTGGTCCCAGTGCGGCGATATATCCATAGCGATCGGACCCGACGTAAATATCCCACAACTGATTCTGACTGCGTGCGAGTGTTGCAAAACTTGGAACCAAGAATGCGATGAACCATGCCCATGCAAAGAGCGGCCATTTGCTCCATCGAACAGACGCGATGCAGACGATGGTGATCAGAATGATTCCGATGACAGAGAAGAGAAGATCAGGATTTTGAATCGAGACTGCCTGTGTGTAGGGGTAGAACGCAGAGAGGTGATAGGGGACGATGATGTGCCACAAGCTGAACATGACGGACGCACACCAGATCAGCGTTTTCTCGAGCAAAATCGAACCTTGGCCAATTTTTCCAAAGAAGGCGATGGCTCCGGCAATGGCACTCAGAAGCCAAAAAGGCGCCGTTCGCATGGCACCGCGCATTGTCAGCCGCTCGCCCATGAGCCATGGGACAAGGAGGAACAGAGGAGGTGCGAAAATGACGCTGACCTTGGAAAGAAGTGCGCCTGCAAAGCACGCGATGCTGAGGATGAGATATCGACGTTCGCTTCGCTCTTGTGCAATGAGCCACAACAAGAAACTTCCGAAGAGGAATGTGCCCGACAGAACATCCTTACGTGCGCTCGCCCAGGCAACAGTCTCCGCATTGAATGGATGTACGGCGAAAATAGCCGCAACGAAGATCGCAGCAACTTCGTTCCTGGCAAGTCGTCGAACAATCGCAAAAACAAGAAGAGTGTTTGCAATGTGCAATGCAAGGTTTGTCCCGTGGTACATCCATGGGTCTAGTCCTGCGATTGCGTAATTCAGTTGATAGCTGAGTGTCGTCAGTGGAACGTACAGTTCGGGATCGAAGGATGTGAAGGCGTGGTAGATGTTTCCAGGCGTAAGGCCAGCAATCCACGTATTCTGCACGATCAGCACCGTATCGTCCCACGTCACGAACTCTGCACTCAAACAGGCGCCAAAGGCGATGAGAGGAAGTGCAATAAGGAGGCCGAGAACCAGGCGACGGTCGAACATAGGCCCATCCTACCAGGCTTGTTCCATATTCCGTGAGAACCACGGAACACCGCATCCGATTGAGCCTTAGAAAGGAAGACGCCTCCGAAGCGGCAACGGAAGCACTCGTCGATTCCTACGATGGGTCCGTTCATTTCTTTCCCCATTTTTTTATGCGATCTGTGAACAAGATCATGTTGCTCGGAAACGTCACGCACGATGCCGAGTTGAAGAATACGACTGGAGGCCAGTCCGTTTGTACATTCGGTCTTGCGACCGACCGCTCCTGGAAAGACCAGAGTGGCGAGCGCAAGAAACAGACCGAGTTCCATCACCTGGTCACCTGGGGTGGCCTTGCGGAGGTGTGTGGAAAGTCGGTGAAGAAAGGCAGTCCCTTGTACGTGGAGGGATACCTCAAGACCAACAGTTGGGAGAACAAGGAAAAGAAGAAGCAGCAGCGTACGGAGGTGATTGTGGAGAATCTGGTGTTCTTAGCTCCTAAAGCAGGTGCAGACGAGCAGGCGAATGATCACGTGGATGAGGTCGTGGCCGCCTAACAGGGGTGCCCGAGACAGGGTCAGAGGAAGGAGAAAAAATCTCCTTCCTTTTTCCTTGACGGTCTCTCCGAACTCGATAGAATCTCCCAGCTCTATGAAGCTTCACGTCTACCCGTAGGAATAGTGAGTCTAAAAACTATTTCTGCGGGTGTGCGTGAGCCACCCGCTTTTTTTATCCCCAAAACGGATAAAAACGCATGAGCTAGTCGAAGGGATTTTCCTTTCTTCCAGTTCAAGTGCCTGGGTGTGCTGCGTCATCGATGCCCCTTCACAACAACGGTCATCGAGAGAAAATTTTAAACCGACATGTGTGAGCACGTTTTGCTCGCGCATGTCACAGAAACAGTACAGTTCAAAGCAGCAATGTTTTGAATTATGAAACAATGTTACTCAACGCATCACATGGATGCCTCGACTCTGCACTCCGACGAAGGACGTGGCCAGCAACGATATGCTTCGGTCAGCCGCTAGGCAGGCGCTATCAGCCGAAGATCTCCGAATGAGGAAACTCCCTAGGCATAATTGCCTTTGACCCGCGCGCAAGCGTGAGGAGGACACTCAGTGAACTGAAACATCTCAGTAACTGAGGAAAAGAAATCAAATTAGAGATTCCCCCAGTAGTGGCGAGCGAACGGGGAATAGCCCAAACCATGCCTTCGGGTATGGGGTTGTAGGACCCTGACATTCGATTACTACATAGATAGAAGAACGTCCCTGGAACGGGCGGCCATAGAGGGTGAGAGCCCCGTAAGCGAAATCTATGTAGACGATAAGGAGTTCCTGAGTAGGGTCGGACACGTGTAATCCGGCCTGAATCCGGGTGGACCACCATCCAAGGCTAAACAGGTGCAGAGCTCTATAGCGGATAGTACCGTGAGGGAAAGGTGAAAAGCACCCCGGAAGGGGGATGAAATAGTTTCTGAAATGTGATGCGTACAAATAAGTCGGAGCTCCGCAAGGAGTGACGGCGTGCCTTTTGCATAATGAGCCAACGACTTTGCTGTCAGTGGCATAGGCTAAGGGATTAAACCCCCGGAGCCGCAGGGAAACCGAGTCCGAATAGGGCGAACATATATGTCGCTGGCACTAGACCCGAAACCGGGTGAGCTATCCATGAGCAGGTTGAAGGATGCCGAAAGGCATCTGGAGGACCGAACCGGTGGTTGTCGCAAGAACTTCGGATGACTTGTGGATAGGAGTGAAAAGCTCATCGAACCCGGAGATAGCTGGTTCTCTTCGATATGCCTTTAGGGGCAGCCTCGTTTCGCACGATGGGGGGTAGAGCTACGGTTTGGATGCGGGGTTCATCTCGAACTACCAAATCCTGACAAACTCCGAATACCCATCTTTAGGAAACGGGAGTGAGACGGTGACAGCAAACTGCCATCGTCGTGAGGGAAATAGCCCAGACCATTCGCTAAGGTCCCCAAATTGTAGTTCAGTGGAAAAGGAGGTGCAGGTGCGTAGACAACCAGGAGGTTTGCTTAGAAGCAGCAATCCTTTAAAGAAAGCGTAACAGCTCACTGGTCGACGCATCTGTGCGCCGAAAATGTAACGGGGCGAAACTACATACCGAAGCGGTGGGTGTATGAAGACTTCGGTCTTCATGCGCGGTAGAAGAGCGTTCCATGCAGCAGTGAAGACGCGACCGCGAGGTCCGTTGGAGCGCATGGAAGCGAGAATGTTGGCATGAGTAACTACTAGGCAAGCGAAAAACTTGCCCGCCGAATCCCCAAGGTTTCCCACGCAACGGTCATCGACGTGGGGTTAGTCGGTCCTAAGGCCAGGCCGAAAGGCGTAACCGATGGACATCAGGTTAATATTCCTGAACTTTGTGGCAATCGTTCACGGGTACGTATTGATAGTCTTACTGGCCTCTACTCCCTTCGGGGAGAATGTCTGTAGGAAAGGATGTGCGTAACCGAATAGCGGCGTGACGGAGCAGGAAGATTGGAGCGTATGTATTGACTGTACGTTGAATGCGCAAGGTATTGAGACCGGGAGGCAAATCCCTCGGTTGAATCGAGCGCAAATCACGATCACTCTCCGCAAGGAGGATGAGTCCATCCCTTTCAGCTTCCAAGAAAACCGTCGCTATGAGAGTGTCATGAAACCGTACCGCAAACCAACACCGGTGGGGTGGTCGAGTAGACCAAGGTGAACGGGTCATCTAGCGTTAAGGAACTCGGCAATAAAGCGTCCGTAACTTCGGGATAAGGACTCCCCGTCTCATGACGGGGCGCAGCGAAAGAGCTCAGGCGACTGCTTACCAAAAGCACAGGTCCCTGCAAAGCCGCAAGGCAACGTATAGGGGCTGATGCCTGCCCAGTGTCAGAAGGTCACCAAAGGGGGTGTATGCCTCCGATGTAAGCCCTGATGAACGGCGGCCGTAACTATAACGGTCCTAAGGTAGCGAAATTCCTTGTCGGGTGGTCGCAAGACACTTGCCCGAATCACGAGCAATCGTGAGCACTAAGGAGTTCGTGCAGTCCGCGTATAGACACACGCACATGAGCAATCGCGAAGAAAGCCGAGAAGAAATCATATGTTTGGAGTGATCATCAAAACACTCTGCTGTAGATCGTTGTGAACAGTACCGTTCACTAGTGAAAAATGTGGCCATATGCTGGAACATCCGAGTATCTCCCATGCCGCAAGGTACGGAGTGCGGACAATCAGCAGGAAAGATCCGGCTTCGCCTTCGGGCTTCGCCGCGAAATCCTCAGAGACTTCACGCCACAGGTCCGTACGCTCACATGAGCGACTATGGATCATGATAAAGTCCGATCCCTTTGGCGACAAAGGGGAGTGGAAATGCCCACTCGGTAACAACAAACGACCCGCAAGGGTATCGGTTCCGTGCGCTTGGGTTTACACCCGAGTCCTATCTCACCAATAGGGGAACAACACTTTGAAGTTCCGACCCGCACGAATGGTATAACGATCTGAGCACTGTCTCGACGCTAGGCCCGGTGAAATTTCAATGACGGTGCAAATGCCGTCTTGATCACGGAAGGACGAAAAGACCCTATGAAGCTTTACTATACGCTGACATTGCGTCATTGGTCTGTGTGTGCAGGATAGGTGGGAGGCTTTGAAGCCGGGGCGTCAGCCCTGGTGGAGCCGTTGTTGAGATACCACCCTCACATTCCGATGAAGCTCACCCTGTCTGTGAAACGCAGCAGGAGACAGTGTTTGCTGGGTAGTTTAACTGGGGCGGTTGCCTCCTAAAGCGTAACGGAGGCGCGCAATGGTCGACTATTACCGGATGGAAATCGGTAAGATAGTGTAATCGCACAAGTCGGCCTGACTGTGAGACCAACAAGTCGAGCAGGGACGAAAGTCGGTGATAGTGATCCGGCAACCGAGCATTATTTATAGTGCTCTTACCACGTGGGTGGGTTGTCGCTCAACGGATAAAAGTTACTCTAGGGATAACAGGCTGATCAGTTCCAAGCGCCCACAGCGACGAACTGGTTTGGCACCTCGATGTCGGCTCATCGCATCCTGGGGCTGGAGAAGGTCCCAAGGGTCCGGCTGTTCGCCGGTTAAAGCGGTACGCGAGCTGGGTTCAGAACGTCGTGAGACAGTTTGGCCTCTATCCTCCGTGATCGATTGGATAATTGCGGGAACTTGCTCCTAGTACGAGAGGACCGGAGTGAACGAACCTCTGGTGTACCTGTTGTCGCGTCAGCGGCACTGCAGGGTAGCTATGTTCGGACGGGATAACCGCTGAAGGCATCTAAGCGGGAAGCCCCTCCTAAGATTGCGTTTCCCCATAAACCCCCTGGAAGACGACCAGGTAGATAGGACACAGGTGTACTTGCAGTAATGCATTCAGCCGAGTGTTACTAACGGGTAATTGAACATTGTTTCTCTGTCGTCATCTTCTTAGTCGCAAAAGCTAACGAAGCATCGGCGTACTGTTTCTATGGCATGGCGGGCGAAATGTGCTCATACAACGAGCAATTTCCACGCTGTCGGTCATCATTTTCTCTTCGACGACATTGATTTCTGCGTCCTGGTGCTACGAGCGGAGGGGTCACACCCGATCCCATATCGAACTCGGCAGTTAAGCCCTCCAGCGCCGATGGTAGTGGTCCATTTGGGCCGCAAGAGTAGGCCAGTGCCAGGACAGAGCAATCAATGACCTCGTCAAAGATGATCGTTGTGAACGATGTACAACCTCAAAGAGAGGTTGTTTTGTCGTACGTATCGTTTCGTTCTTATGCAGCTTGCTCAGGCTCCTGCTTCTTTTGAGAAGGTGTATTCACCCATTCTCTCAATCCCAATACTTCATGTGCATTATTCAAAAAATCACTGCTTACAACTCCGATGGGTAAATGTGGCCTTTCAAGATCTCCTCGAGGCGCCGCTTCGCGTTGATTGAGTGATTCTGCTGACATGAGAATAATGGGAAGAATGGATATATGGTAGGACAGATTGAAACGAAAGAAAGGCTAAATGATGCGTTTTATAGCCTTTTTGACCATGGGTAAGGACAGTGAACAAGAGTAGAATCCCCGCATGCTCGAGCGCATTCAAAAGATCCTGTCGGCCCGTGGCATTGCCAGTCGTCGCAAGGCAGAAGAGTACATTTTGGCTGGTCTCGTGAAGGTAAACGGCAAAGTGGCCGAACTGGGGCAGAAGGCCGATGCGCAAACCGATACGATCGAAGTCGATGGCAAAGTAGTCCAAGACCGCCTCGAAATGCTCTACCTCCTGTACTACAAACCGGTGGGGGTTGTGACGAGCAATGCATCACTCGAGGGTCATCGCACACTGGCGACGGAATTGCCCGCAGAACTTTTGGGCAAAGTGTTTCCTGTCGGCCGACTCGATAAAGACAGTGAGGGATTACTCCTTCTGACGAATGACGGACCGCTCACCCTGCGACTGACGCATCCTCGCTACGATCACGACAAAGAATACGAAGTGACGACCGTCGAGTCGCTCTACGACAGTCAGTTCAAAAAACTTGGCGAGAGCATGATCATTTTGGGAGACAAAACAAAACCCGTTCAATTGAAGAGAATGGGTCCCAATAAATTCCGCATCACCCTCACCGAAGGAAAGAACCGCCAGATCCGCCGCATGGTCGAAAAGGTCGGTGGAGAGGTTCTGACTCTCAAGCGTATTCGTATCATGACGTTAATGGATATGTCTCTGAAGGCGGGTCAATTGAGGAAATTAACCGATCGCGAGACGAAGGAGATTTTGGCTTCTGTTGGGTTATAAGCCTCTAGAAGACGGATTGACGAAATTCGCAGTGATTATACCATGGGTATATGGGTCTTCCTGTTTTGGCAAACGACTCAGTCGAAAGATCTCCTCAAGAGGAAGGAGTGTCTTCTTTGAAAGAGAGTACGCAAAAAATATTGCAGTGGAAAAATCGCTCTCGATTGTTTCGCGTGTTGCATGTTCGTCAGTATAAAAAAACGAAGCAAGCGCTTGCAAAAAAAGATGGAGAAGGCAAAAAATCCCCCGAACCTTTCCTGTCTGCGAGCAAAAAGAATGCGCAAAATAGACTGCATGAATTTGAAAAAGTGGAAGGTGCCGACCCTCAAACATTGAAAGTTTTGCGAGAAATTGCAGATGAAATTCCTACAGATAATTCAGTGCCAGTGACGGAGTTGCGCGATCGTGCATGGGCTCGTGTCCGACTCCTTGCAAATGCAGACCCTGCAATTCTTGCTCTGCATGAAAGCATTGCGATGCTTCTTGATCACGAGTGTCAGGCTGCAACCAATGACTCCTCTCGCCGTACAAGCGAAAAACCGCTATACTAAGAGTAAATGAAAATCATTCCACACGGAGCCGCACAAGAAGTGACAGGAACCTGTCATGAAGTGCAATTTACGGGCCCCGATGGAAAAATGAGACGCGTTCTTTTTGATTGCGGACTCTTTCAAGGGCGCCGCGCGGAGACTGCGGTCAAAAACTCACAATTCACGTTCAACCCCGCCACCGATATCGATGCCGTAGTGCTCAGTCACGCACATGGCGATCACGCTGCGCGTATTCCACTTCTGTGGAAGAGGGGATACCGAAACAAGGTTCATTGCACACACGCAACAAAAGACCTTTCCGCAGTGATGCTCAGTGACAGCGGCTATGTGCAGGAAATGGATGAAGAATTCTTCAAGAAGCACCTCGACAAAAGCATGATGAAGTCCGATGGACCGCTCTATACCCAACAGGACGCAATTGACTGTATGGTGCTGTTTAAGGGTCACAATTACACCGAATGGATCGAGGTGGTTCCGGGCATGCGCGTGTATTTTTTGGAGGCCGGACACATCCTTGGAGCAGCGATGGTGCATATCGAAATTACGGAGAATGGAAAGACACGCTTCATTGGGTTCAGTGCCGACCTTGGTCGCAGCAATCTTCCGATCATTCGCGATCCTGCCAAGATGCCGCCGGTGGAACTTCTCATCTGTGAAAGTACGTACGGCAATCGCCATCACACACCGATCAATTTGGCTCGGGAACAGCTTAAACTAGCCGTTTTAGAGACTGCGCAGCGCGGAGGAAAATTGATCATTCCGGCATTCTCCCTCGAGCGCACACAGGAAATTGTCTACGACCTCCACGTGCTTTGGGACACGAAAGAAATTCCTGCAATCCCGATCATCATCGACTCTCCGTTGGCATCGCGCGTGACCGAAGTCTTCATGAAACATCCGGAGTGCTATGACCAAACAATGTTCGAGGATTTCCTCAGTCGCCAACACAATCCGTTCCAGTTCTCCCTCGTGCGATACACGGAATCTGTTGAAGAAAGCAAAGCGCTCAACGGAACGCCGGGTCCGATGGTGATCATGGCGGGGTCCGGCATGTGCGAAGCCGGTCGTATTCGCCATCACTTGGCAAATGAATTGGAAGACGAGCGCAACACCGTGCTCGCGGTGGGGTACATGGCCGAAAGCACTCTGGGTGCCAAAGTCGTTGATCCAATCGTGACGGAAGTGAAGATCTTCGATCGTATGTACCGCAAGCGTGCCAAAATCGTCTCCGTCGATGCCTACTCGGGTCATGCGGATTGCGACGATTTGGATAAGTACGTTGGTGCTGTCCAAGGAGTGAAGACGATTGTGCTTGTCCATGGAGATATCCTTCAAATGCAGCCATTTGCAGAGCGTATTACCAAGAATATCCCCGGATGTTCGGTTCTTATGCCAAAGCGAGAAGATGTGATTGAGATTTAGTGATCAATTTATTTAGATGGCCTGTAAAAGCCAAAAAATATGAATACATTTTTTGTTTGACAAGTTTAGTTGTGTCGATAGTATGGGCGCTCCGTATTTTTCACCCATACCGTATGTCATCAGACGTCCAAAGCGCCGATTTCGTATCTTCTGCCATCTTTACACAAGATGAAGGAGTAGAAACCGTAGAAAATAGTGATTCTATCTTTAAGGAAGGAACTCATTTGGCTCAGTTTACAGTTTCAACAATGTCCGGGGATCAACGTGAGCGCATCGAAGAGATTGTTCTTACTCGTGGAAATCACGTTCGACATGGCGAAACAGTTGGTTTAGTTGAAACAGGCGAGCATATCGTTATCAATCAGCGTTTCCATGTCCTGCACTCCGTCCAGGCGCTTATTGCACAATTAAAGGCAGCAAGCATTCCAACAGAGCTCAAGATTACATGGGATGACGACGTTACTGCGCCAAAAGCTTAAAGTCCCAATTCCTTTGCGACGGTCTTCATCGCATTCAACGTAATGTCGATGAATTCGTCGAGGGTGATTCCCAAAAGCTCATCGCATCGGTTGATTTGGGATCGATCGACTTGAGCAGCAAAGCCTTTGTCCTTTAGCTTCTTTTTTACAGAACTCACCTCCACATCGGCGATCTGTTTGCTTGGGCGCACTTTGGTGACGGCAATAATGAAGCCGGTCAGTTCATCGACACAGTAGAGCGACTTCCTCAGCATTGTATCAAGTGGGTAGTCGGCACCGTACTTGGCGGCATAGTGCGCACGGATATCTCCCAACAATTCTTCAGGCGCTTTGATGGTCGCGAGCAACTGTTCCAGCGTGTTACCACAGTGAGCTTCTGCATCCTTTGCCAAGGAATCCCAGTCCAAATCGTGGAGCATGCCGGCAACCTTCCAGGTCTGGGCATCGCCCCCGAACTTCTTTGCCAGCGCCTCCATCGCGGCCCCCGTGGCGATCAGGTGGGCAGTCGTTTCGTTCGTGTGATCGGACACCAGTTGATGAGCAGCAGGAAGCAGGTGACCGTACTCCACATTCTGCAGAAGCATCTCGTGTGGAGCGGGCAATTCATGCGCACCTTTGTCTGCGGGGAGCTTCTTGGGAGTTGTTTTTGCTGCCTTGGACGATCCTGTCTGTTCCGGTTTCATAATCGGGAACAGCACAACATCGCGCAGGTTTTCTTGAGCTGTCAGAAGGGTGACGATGCGGTCGATTCCCATGCCCCAACCGGAGCAGGGAGGACAGCCATAACTGAGCGCTTCCACAAACTCATCATCCTTGCCGTGGGCGTCGGCATCTCCTCCTTTTTTGGCTTCAGCTTGGGCTCCAAAGCGTTCTGCTTGGTCGACTGGATCAACCAATTCGCTGTAGGCATTCACAATTTCCCATCCTCCGACCACAAGCTGGAATCGGTCTGTGATTGCAGGATTTTCGTCGTTTCGGCGTGCAAGAGGGGACAGATCGAGAGGGTGCTTGGTGACGAATGTTGGGTGGATGATTTTGGGGCGGCTGACCTTCTTGTAGAGCTGGTCGATCAGGTTGCCACGACCCAGCTTGGACACGTCGACTTCCAGCTTAATGCCTTTCGACTTTATGGCTTCACGCAGGGCTCCAGCAGAATCGCAAGTATCGATATCAATGCCAGAATCGCTCATGATCAGGTCCCGCATGGAGACCCGGGGCCACTCTTTTGCGAAACTCACCTCCTGCAAATTCCCATCTCGATCGGGGATCTTCATCGTGCCCGACATTCCGGGGACCGTCTGCTGCATGGAACGGAACATTTGCTCCGTGAATTCCATGTTTTTCTCGTAATCCCAGTAGGCGGCATAGTGCTCGCACATCGTGAATTCCTGCAGGTGACTGGGGTCCATTCCTTCATTGCGGAACACAGGACCAATACTGAAGGTACGGTCGAATCCTCCCACCAAACATTCCTTCTGATGTGTCTCGAGAGCGATTCTCAAAAATACATCCAAATCGAGCGCTTCGTGGTGGGTTGTGAATGGTGTTGCAAGCGCTCCGGAAGCGGAGTTTACGAGCACCGGCAAATCCACTTCCGTAAAATCATTGCCCCAGTAGAACTGGCGCATGGCGCGGATGAAATTGCTGCGGAAGAGGAAACGATCGAAGCTGTCACGATTGCTCATCGTGTCGAGATATCGCTGTCGATAAATCGTTTCGCGATCGACTACTCCATGCCATTTTTCCGGTGGCTGACTCAATGACTTCGAGAGCATCTGCCAACGTACGACTTCAACCGTCGGTTCACCTGTTTTTGTCGTGATGCGCTTTCCTTCGACTCCAATGAAGTCGCCAAGATCGAGGAGCTTACTCGCATTTTTATACGCCTCATCTCCCACCAATTCCTGACGGATTAAAATCTGCAAACGACCCGTGTGGTCCTGCAGTGTCGCAAATGTCATTTTGCCCATATCGCGCCACAGAACGATGCGTCCGGCGATTTTGAGCGCAGTACCTTCTTTCGATTCGTGACCATCTTTGCACACGTGACTGCGATCGAATTTTGCAGCATACGGTGTGATGCCGCGCTTGCGCAGTTCTTCTAATTTTTGAAGGCGAATGGGTTCCATCGCTCGAAAGAATATAGGTTCAGCAGTTTGAACGCTACCTGCTGGGCAAAATTGACGTCCAATAGTAAATTGGTTATTTTATATTTTGTCGTTCTTCGACAGTGTCGGTTCAGGAACAATCTCTTGAAAGGGAATATATGCAGGAAATGTATCGAATCCGTTGGAAAAAGAACGCGCTCATCGGTGTGGGTTTTCTTACAGGGCTCGCCGTTATTGCAGCGATTGGGTGGATCATTCTTCCCTACGCATGCAGCTACGGCTTGATCCTGCCGACAAAGGAAAACTATTTCCGAATATGTGTATTCACCATCGCGGTGCCTCCATTTCTTCTCGTTCAGCAGGAGTACAAGTGGTTCGCCGTCGGCTTGATGGCAGGATTGTCGATCGCTATTCCGATTATGGGTATTTTTCTTCTTCGGATAGAACTCACCTGAACCGACGGTCATCTTCGGATGGCAACAACAACCGCCCGCCCCGCACTTTGTGGGGCAGGTGGTTTGTCGCGCCTTTTTGGATGGCGACTTCCTTATATATAGCAATCCTGGAGGGTCACTTGAAACGGGGGGAGGGGAACTCCCTCAAGGCCCCCAAATGCTTTCAGTACTTTTCATGCAGATTTTCCTTGACGGTATCGTTTCTAATCCTTAAAGTCCCCCAGCTCACGACCAATTCCTTGGTCAGTGATCGACTTGTGTTCAAGCGGGACGTCCCTAGGGACCAATCCAGCCAGAGGAACCGACAAGTCACTTACGAGCACTTGCTCACGCTTCTCACTCTTATGCCTGGTCTTATCGCCAAGAAAGTCGGTATGTCTCGCGTCTTCCTGCCAACAGGGGAGACGGTTCCAGTGACGTACTTGGAAGTGGAACCAAACACAGTCGTTCGCGTGAAGACAACGGAGAAGGACGGTTACAACGCAATCGTTTTGGGTGTCGGTGCCAAGCAATGGCGCACACGCAAGGGAACGGAACTCACTCGCTACGCAAAGCAGAAGGAATGGAGTGTTGAGAACTTGGACGGAATGGAAGCAGGAAAGTCTCTGACAGTTGATCTTTTGCCGGTCGAAAGCATGGTGACTGTGATCGGTATCACGAAAGGAAAAGGATTCCAGGGAGTTGTCCGTCGTCACGGATTC
Source organism: uncultured Candidatus Peribacteria bacterium (assembly GCA_964534565.1). GTDB lineage: Bacteria > Patescibacteriota > Gracilibacteria > Peribacterales > Peribacteraceae > CAZHON01. The sequence goes on from CAZHON010000001.1 coordinate 89,369, forward strand.
GGAGGAGGACCTGGCTCACACGGATCTCACTTCAAGCGCGAACCAGGTTCGATCGGTATGCGTGCCGACCCAGGACGCGTGTTTAAGGGCCACCCAATGGCCGGACACATGGGAGTCGATCAGCTCACGATCAAGCATCGTGCGGTGATGGTCTCCGATGCAGCCAAGGGAATCATTGCGATCAAGGGACCAGTCCCTGGAGCAAACGGTTCTCATGTCTACCTTACCCTCGAATCCACAAAGTAATCCCTCTCTTATGACGATTGATGTCTTCACCAAAACCGGCACCAAGTCAGGGACGATGAGTCTCCCAGAAACGCTGTTCGCAGCGCCAATCCATCACGGACTCATCCAGCAGGCTGTGTTGCTCCAACAGGGCAACGCAAAGCAGAACGTCGCGCACGTCAAAACACGCAGCGAAGTTCGTGGTTCCACACGCAAGCTCTACATGCAGAAGCACACAGGTCGCGCTCGTCGCGGTTCTGTTCGCAGCCCAGTGCTCCGCGGAGGAGGAAAGGCCTTCGGTCCACGCAATCTCCGCACATTCGAACGCGAAATGCCAAAGGCGATGCGCCATGCAGCTCTCCGCGCTTGTCTGACCCTTCAGGCAAACAAGAAGATCATCATGGGTCTCGAAGGATTCAACGACGATATCAAGACGAAGGCAGCACACACGATGCTTGAGAAGATGTCTGTGAACATCGGCCGCCCAGTTCTGATTGTGACATCCGAGAAGAACGCATCACTCACGAAGTCGACGCGCAACATCCCGGGTGTGAAAACTCTCCTCGCTTCCTACTTGAACCCCATCGACGTTCTCGGTGCACATCACATCATCTTTGTGACCGGTGCAGTCGAGCGCGCAGTCGAGGTGTTCGCAAAGAAGTCTGTTCTCGCTGAGGACGGAGAGCCAAAGCCAAAGGCTGCAAAGAAGCCAGCCGCAAAGAAGTCTTCCCCAAAGAATTCCTAATCTCTCATGCAACTCACATCCGTTATCGTCGGCCCCGTTGTCACTGAGAAGGCAGAGATTGGCAAGGCAACTGCACGCACCTACACGCTGCACGTTCGCCCAGAGGCCACCAAGATTGATCTTAAGAATGCACTCCAGAAACTCTACGGAGTGGAGACAGCGTCCATCCGCGTGATGCGGGTCATTGCAAAGTCTCGCGCAGTCGGCGCAGGCAAAGTGGTGACGAAGCGCAAGCGCGCAAAGAAAATGATTGTGACGCTCACTCCAAAGAGCCCAACACTTGATCTTACCCAAGTTAAAACCGCCTAATTATGACGCTCAAGCAGATGAAACCAACGACTCCCGGACGCCGCACCATGACGGTGGCGGACTTCGGGGAGATCACACGCACGGAGCCTCTCAAGAGTCTTACGGAAGGAAAGCAGCGCAGCTCCGGTCGTGACAACAAGGGTCGCATCACGAGCCGCCGCCGCGGTGGTGGACACAAGAAGCTCTATCGCATCATCGACTTCAAGCAGACAGACAAGGCAGGAATCCCTGCAACGATCATGTCCATTGAATACGATCCAAACCGCTCCGCACGCATTGCGCTTGTGCACTACGTCGACGGAGAGCGCCGCTACATCTTGGCTCCACAGGGTCTTGCAGTAGGGGAGCAGGTTGTCGCCGGTGAGCGCACGAAGGTGAAGGTCGGAAACCGCATGCACCTCGAGAACATCCCCGTGGGATACAAGGTCTGCAACATTGAAATGCATCCAGGACGCGGCGGACAGATCGTTCGCTCCGCAGGAACATCCGCAACACTCGTCGGTATCGACGGTGACCACGCGTTGATCGAATTGCCGTCCGGAGAAATGCGCAAGATCCGCAAGCAGTGCGCAGCAACAATCGGAACCCTCTCAAACGGTGAGCACAACCTCATCAACATCGGAAAAGCAGGTCGCTTGCGTTGGATGGGTCGCCGCCCAGAAGTGCTTGGTAAGTCTATGAACGCGGTGGATCACCCACACGGAGGAGGAGAAGGTCACAACTCTATCGGTCTCAAGGCTCCAAAGACTCCATGGGGCAAGAAGGCACTCGGTGTCAAAACGCGTCTCAAGCGAAAGTCTTCGCACCTCATTATCCGCCGCCGACCTTCCCGCAAGAAGAAGTAAACCACTCCCCTTACAACTCACGATTCTCTTTTTTCTCCCCCTTATGTCTCGCTCGCTCAAAAAAGGCCCTTACATCGATGCAAATCTCCTGAAGAAGGTGATGGGCATGGTCGAGCGTAGCGAAAAGAAGATCATCAAGACCTGGGCTCGCGACAGCGATATCCCACCGGAGTTCGTCGGATTCACCTTCGCAGTTCACAACGGGAAAGAATTCACTCCTGTCTACGTGACAGAACAGATGGTCGGTCACAAACTCGGTGAATTCTCCTGGACAACGAAATTCAAGAACCACGGCGGAAAGATGGCCGATGCCAAGGAAGCAAACGCCGCTCCTGCTCCTGCTGCCGCTCCCAAGAAATAACCTCTAGCCTCCAACTCTTATGAAAGCTTATCTCCACTCAGCGCGCATTGCTCCAAAGAAGGCGAACTTGATCGCCATGCTGGTGCGTGGCATGCCCGTGGAAGGCGCAGTGTCTCTCCTCGAGCGCACACATAAGAAGGGTGCTCGCCTCGTCGAGAAGCTCGTGAAGTCTGCAGTTGCAAACGCTTCCCACAACGACAAACAAGATGTGTCCCAGCTCTACGTGAAGACGATCGTCGTCAACCAGGGCACAGGACTCCAGCGCGGAGTACCGATGGCACGCGGTCGTATGCGCCCAATGACGAAGTTCATGAGTCACATCACGGTGGAATTGGGAGTTCGCACACCAGGCAGCGAAAAGGCTTCCAAAAGCGCCAAAGCATCAGTAGTATCCAGGCCCGCAAAGAAGGCGGCTGCCAAGAAAACTTCCTCCGAATCTTCCTCACATTCTTCCTAACTATGGGTCAGAAAGTTAACCCCAACGGCTTCCGTATCGGAATCACCCACATGTGGCCTTCCGTCTGGTTCGCACGTGGAAAGAAGTTCCGCGACTACTTGAAGCAGGATGTGGAGATCAAGCGTTACCTCAAGGGAAAGTTGAAGGAAGCAGGTATCAGCGATATCACGATCGACCGCGCCAAGAAGACAGCTGTCACGATTGCTACAAGCAAGCCAGGAGTCGTGATCGGAAAGCAGGGCGCTGCAATCGAAGACCTCAAGAAAGATTTGGAAGGAAAGTTCGGTGGATTCTTCGATGTTCAAATCGCAGAAGTCCGCAACCCAGATGCTGATGCAGAAGTAATTGCAGAAAGCATTCAGGGTCAGATCGAACGCCGCATGCCGTATCGCCGCGCTTGCAAGATGGCTGTTGAAAAGGCCGTCCAGGCAGGAGCTCTCGGAGTCAAAGTCCGCGTCAGCGGTCGCTTGAACGGAGCAGAAATCGCTCGCGACGACATGTTCAAGGATGGAAACATTCCACTCCAGACTCTCCGCGCAAACGTTCAGTACTCCGTCCGCCACGCCATCACGAAGTCCGGAACAATCGGTATCAAGGTGTGGGTGTACAAGGGAATGGTCTTCAAGAACGTTCAACAAATGCAATCGACAGCTCTTACCAATGCTTCCGCCGCTTCCAAATAACCCATGTTAGAACCGAAGAAAATCATTTGGCGCAAACCACAACGTAACCGCGGCCGCTTCGGTGGCAATGCAACGAGTGGTGCTCAGTTGGCATTCGGTTCCATTGGACTCAAGGCCATGAGCGGAGGAGAGCTGACAGCACGCCAAATCGAAGCTGCTCGCAAAGCGATCGCGCACGCCGCTCAGCGCGGTGGAAAAATGTGGATCCGCGTCTTCCCCCACACCGCCGTCACCCGCAAGGCTGCCGAGGTACCGATGGGAGCAGGAAAGGGTTCACTCGAATACTTTGCAACAGTGGTGTACCGCGGAACGATGTTGTTCGAAATGGACGGTTTGCCAGAGGCAACCGCTCGCGAGGCACTCCGCCTTGCTGCACACAAGCTTCCGATGAAGACCAAGATTGTTACTCGTCTCCTTGCCGCTTAATTCCATGAAGCACACTGCATCCGCCACCGAGCTTCGCAACATGCAACCAGCAGACCTGAAGAAGGAAGTTGCAGAACTGCGCACGATCTTGAGCAAGCAGCGCCTTGCAATCAAGCTTGGTGCTGAAAAGGATTCGCACAAGTATCAGACCGGAAAGCGCCAAGTCGCACGTTTGCTCACGGTGATTCGCGAAAAGGAACTTGGAGCAACTGCACCATTGAAGAAAGCCAAGAAAACCGCTAAAGTCTCCGCCCCCAAAGCAGCATGACCACGATCCACGGCACCATCACATCGGCAAAGATGCAGAACACCGTTACGGTGACGACGCATCGTCAGGTCTTGCACCCGATCTACAAGAAGCGCTTCCGCGTCAGCAAGAAGTTCCTTGCAGACACGAACGGTATGCAGCTCAGCGTCGGGGACGAAGTCACGATTACAGAATGCCGCCCACTCTCCAAGCTCAAGCACTTCAAAGTTACAGAAGTAACGAAGAAGGTCGCTCAGGTCAGCGAAATGGGAGATGAAGCTGCTGTCCACTCCGCCATCCACCGCGAAAAGAAGGCTCCACAGTCTTCTGATTCCTCCGACTCCTCCTCCAAATGATCCAGCAATATACCTATCTGACGGTTGCCGATAACACGGGTGCAAAGACCGCGATGTGCGTGCTTGTGCTCGGAGGAACCGGCCGACGCTACGCTGGAGTAGGGGATTTGATCATCGTATCCATCAAGGATGCAGATCCACGCGGAACAGTGAAGAAGAAGTCGGTCGAGACTGCAGTGGTTGTACGCACACGCCAAATCATCCGCCGCAAAGACGGCAGCACGCTCAAGTTCGATGAGAACGCATGCGTCATCGTCCAGAAAGGGGATTTGGTCCCAAAGGGTACTCGCGTCTTCGGACCGGTTGCTCGTGAACTCCGCCTCAAAGGATTCCAGAAAATTATTTCCCTCGCCCCCGACGTTCTATGAAAATCCGCACGGGCGACCTCGTCCTGATCATCGCCGGCAAAGAGAAGGGAAAGAGCGGTCGTGTCATGCGCACGATTGCCGACAAGAACCGCGTGGTTGTCGAAGGAATGAACATGCGTGTCCGTCACGTGAAGAAGACCGTGCAGCAGGCAGGTCAGCGCATCACATTCGAAGCTTCTCTCAGTGCAAGTAACGTCATGATCCTCGACCCAAAGACGAAGAAGCCAACACGCATCGGTTACAAGATCGATCCGAAGAGCGGCTTCAAGACTCGCATTGCGAAAGTCAGCGGTGAAGTCATCAAGGCAGCCGCAATCACTGCTCCTGTGAAGTCCAAGGAAGACAAAGAGAAGATCAAGGACAAGGCAGTGAAGGCATCTGAAGAAGGTGCATCCAAGGCTCAGCCATTCTGGAAGCGCGGCGGAAAGTCCGCAGACCCAGCAGCCGCTGAAAGCCAGGACGCAAAGATGGCAAGCCACGTTGAACACCCGAATCCTCAAGCTACTCCACGCCGTTCCCGCGAAAGCGCATAACCCCCATGGCATACGCAACCCTTCATGATCGGCTCCGCGGACCAATCCGTGATGCTCTCAAAAAAGAGCTTGGGATCAGCAATATCCATGCTCTTCCTGCCCTCACACAGGTGGTCGTCAACGTCGGTATCAACCGATCGAAGATGGAAGGAAAGGAAATGCAGGAGTACATCATTGATTGTCTCAAGCGCATTACAGGCCAGAAGCCAACACTCCGCACCGCAAAGAAAGCTATTGCCGCCTTCAAGACTCGTCAGGGTCTCGTCGTCGGAGCCATGGTCACTCTCCGCGGTCACCAGATGGAGGCATTCCTCGACCGCCTCGTCAGCTACGTCCTCCCACGCATCCGCGACTTCCGCGGTCTCCCAACAAAGTTGGACGGACACGGAAACTACGCAATCGGACTCAAGGAGAACTCCGTGTTCCCTGAAGTGCCATCGACGGATGGAGCCCGCAGTTTCGGACTCCAGATTCAAATCACCACCAATGCAGGCAACGATGAGAACGCTCGCGCTCTCCTGAAACAGATTGGTATGCCATTTAGACCCTCCCGCTCTGTTGATTCTCAGAGCTAAACCCCCCATACTGCCCGCCTCTTATGGCTCGCATCTCCATTGTTATCAGCCAACGGCGTAAACTCGAAGCATTCCTCAAGGCGAAAGCCGAAGGGAAGAAGCCAGAGTTCTCCACTCGTGTGTATAACCGCTGCACATTGTGCTCGCGTCGCCACGGGTTCATGCGATTCTTCGGCATCTGCCGCATTTGCTTCCGCGAACTTGCCTCTAACGGCGAGATCCCGGGCGTCACCAAATCCTCCTGGTAAATCCCTCTATGACATACGTCAACGACCCCATCGGCGACATGCTCACTCGCTTGCGCAATGCACAGAGCGCACGCAACAGCATGTGTCGCATCCCACACAGCAACCTCCGCAAGGCGCTTGCAGAAGTGCTCAAGGACCAGCAGTGGATCCAGGATGTGTCCGTGATGGGTGAAGGAACGAAGAAGGAAATCATTGTGACCTTCATTCCCGGAAAGACGCTGACACTCTCTCGCGTCAGCAAGCCTGGACGACGCGTGTACTCCAAGAGCACCGACCTCAAACCTGTTCTTCGTGGATACGGCGTTGCCATCCTCACGACGAGCCAGGGTCTTATGACCGACAAAGACGCTAAGTTGAAGAAGCTTGGCGGTGAAGTTCTCTGTACCATCTCCTAACCATGTCACGAATCGGACGCAAACCAGTGGCCCTTCCCTCCGGCGTAACAGTCGAGGTGAAGACAGGAGTTGTCACGGTCAAAGGACCGAAGGGCACTCTCACATACACGCTTCTCCCAGAAGTCAGCCTCGAGGTTGGCGAGAAAGAAGTGGTCATCGCTCGCATCAATGATGAGGCTCAGTCCAAGGCACGCCATGGTCTGACCCGCGCGATTGTTGCAAACATGGTCCAGGGCACATCTGCTGGATACGCAAAGACACTCGAGATCATCGGAGTCGGTTTCAAGGCCGCACTCAAGCCAAAGGTTCTCGAACTCCAACTTGGATTCTCCCACCCTGTGCACTTCGCGATTCCAGAAGGAGTCACGATCACGCAGGACGAAAAGAACAAGAACATGATCACAATCAGCGGTATCGACAAGCAGCTTGTCGGTCAGACGGCCGCTCAGATCCGCGAACTCAAACCACCAGAGCCATATAAGGGTAAGGGTATCAAATACTCCGACGAGACCATCCGCCGCAAGGTCGGTAAGGCCGCCGCTTCCAAGTCCGCTGCTTAATCCCCATGAAACTCACCAAGCTCCAACTCCGGCTCGCTCGCAAGAAGCGCATTCGTGCAACAGTCTCTGGTACGGCAGAGTGCCCACGTTTGGCTGTCTATCGCTCTCTCAAGAACGTCTCTGCTCAGTTGATCGACGACGTTGCCCAAAAGACCCTCGCAGCTGCAAGCACGATGGAGGCAAAGGCAAACGGAAACGTTGCTGGAGCCACGAAGGTCGGCGCTCTCCTCGCCAAGAAGGCGAAGGACGCAGGCATTACAACCGTTGTCTTCGATCGCAATGGCTACCGCTACCACGGTGCCGTGAAAGCTCTCGCCGATGGCGCCCGCGAAGGCGGTCTCAAATTCTAATTCTACCCCTCCCTCCAGCTTCCTACCCATGGCTAAGACTTCTTCTCCCGACAGGCAAGGACATCGCGGTCGCCGTGACCGTGAGCCAAGCGAATTCTCCGAGACAACGCTCAGCGTTGATCGCGTGACACGCGTGGTAAAGGGAGGACGCCGCATGCGCTTCCGCGCAGTGGTTGTTGTCGGTAACAAGAAGGGAAAGGTGGGACTCGGAACCGGAAAGGCAAACGAAGTGCAGGCTGCAGTCCAGAAGGCAACGAAGGACGCAAAGCGCATGATGATCAAGATCCCGCTCGTGAAGGGAACGATCCCATACCAGGTTGATTCCAAGCACAAGTCCGCAAAGATCCGTCTTCTCCCTGCAAGCGAAGGAACAGGAATCATCGCCGGTGGAGCATTGCGTGTGATCTTGGACCACGCAGGAGTTCGTAACGTGTTCGGAAAGCGATTTGGAACCCGCAACAAGCTCGTGAACGCTCAGTGCACCATCAAGGCACTCGCAACGCTCGCAGGAGTGCGCGTCGAAATCAAAGACGACGAAGTTGCAGTTGTGGAGCAGTCTGTGCCAACCGTGAAAGAGGTGTCCCGCAAGGATGCTGTTGAGCACAACGCAAAGGCACGCCGCGCAACAGACGAAGGAGCTGAACAGGCGTAAGCCACAATAGCGAAAGCAGCAATAGAGGCTTTACCGAAGCCTCTTTCTTGAATATTGACAAAAATGAAAATTAAAGTATAGTGCCTGCGTTCGCTTTTGAGGAAGCGAACGATATTCGGTTACGTTCATTCACAATCAACGTCCTTTTTACCCTTTAGCTCAATGGAGGAGAGCGACAAGGAGCATTCTTTTTTACTACTGTTTCTCAAACAACTCTGAAGGAAAGCTGAACATGAGTACTGTTTCTCGCGACCAAGGTCGCAAAAACCGTGACGTGAGTGCATCGCAATTCGGTGAAGACACCCCCGTTCTGTGGGAAGGGGAACGCATCGTGCGTACCTTCTTGCAAGGGCAACTCTCCGGCTCGATCGAGTCGAAGGCGTTCGTCCATATCCTACGGGGGATCCCAACGGTATCCGTCGTCTTGTACGACGCCGATGGGCACCCGGAACAACGCCTCGACGTCGGGCTGAAGCAAGACCCTATCGACCTCGTGAAAGCGTTTCGCGTGTTCTGCTTGTTCGACGCGTTGCCGTCGATCAATCTGACGTCGGAACAGTTCAAAGCGTGGTCGACGGCTCTCGTGAGTGCCATCTTCCATCCCGATGTGCTCAAGCGCGATCGCCGATTGAGTCATGAAATCGGCAAACTGCAGGCCATGATCGGTCAGGAACGGTTCGCGGCACTGAGCGAAAGCTGGCCGACGCACCTCGATCGCGTCGTCACAACGTGTGCGAACGCGCATATCGGATTCGACGCCGATGCGCTGTCGCAAGCGATGGCTGACGGAAAGATTCCCGTGACGAACTACTTGATCCGCGAGTATGGGGTCGAACACCCCGACGCTCGTGCCAAGCGGCTCGTCGACGAAGAAACTTACCTGAAGCAGTTCGATGCGCCGATCGCAGCGGTCTGTCAGTCGCTTCGGATCGATGTCGAAGCCAATCGGCAAAGTTGCCGTCGGCTGATGTTGGAACTTCGTTCCATCGACATGACTGCCGTCGATCTTTGCATCGGAGTTCTGGCGTGGCGTCTTCTTGCTTCCGTGCAAGCCCGGCAATCGCGCATGACGGTTTCGCAGACCTTCGCCTCGAAACTCTTCGGTCTGCCGTTCGGCGGCGATGTGTTGTTGTTGGAAAGTTCCCACGATGCTGAAGCGCCTCACCCGGCCGTCATGCATCTAGATTGCCTCCAGCAGGCGATTGCACTTGCGACGAAAGTCACCGGCTCGAAACGCAAAGCCCGGAAGTTCCAGTGGGCCATCGACGGAATCGTCACGGAACTCACAGCGACCCAAATCGCGAAGAAGAAGGACGTTCGATAAATAAGATGAGGCGGCATGCCGCCTGGTCATATTCGTAACCGAGAAGCGCAGGTCACACCGACCTGCGCTTTTCTTATGCCCCGTTTTCTATCTCGGGCATGACCACAGCTCCGAAGTGCTGGACCCAATACTCTCCCTCAATGCCGATACCGGTCTCCTTGTAGGAAGGGTTTAAAATGGCTTCTCTGTGCGCTTTAGATTGCATCCAAGCGTCGACTACCTCTTGGGCGGTCTTCTGCCCACGAGCTAAGTTTTCGCCGAGGTTGTAGCCGGGAATACAGTGACAGGACTGAGCGTATTTTCGGTCTTCGTATCCGCTCAACTGCATACGATCTTTCAACGTCTGCCCCGTCGGCGAGACGTGACTGAAGAATCCAAGTTTGTTCATATCTTCTGCATACGTCTGAGCGGAACCGATGAGGAAGCGATTGAAGATGAGTGGAGCGGCATGCACCTTCGCACGTTCTGCGTTCACAAGGTCGAGCACCTGCTGACGCAGTTGGTCCAGACCGACACTCGGTTGTCGGTCGCTTTGGGTGGCGACTGTGGAACTGTCGACGAAGAGTGTGTGCAGTTGCTTTGTGGAAATGACGACGTAGATATTCAACTTGTCGTCTGCCTGCATTTTGGAGATCGCTCCTTCCTCAAGATCGTTGGGGTGAATGACAGAGTTCTGCACAAGCGCGATCGCGTAAATTGCCTCGTAGGCGTTCATCAGCACAGTTGGACGCAATGCGCCGTCTGTCTCAAAAAACCCGTATTGATGTGCCACTCCCGCAAACGGAGCGAACCAATCGCTGTCTTGCACGTCGGAGAATGCGTGTGGCAAATGTTGCTGAAGGCCGAATGTCATTGCGATCATTTTTAAGAATGTCGCGCGATCGACCGCTCCTTCCGGGTGCAGATAGCCGTGGTCATCGGCGGTGAGAATTCCATAGTGTTCCGCCGCCAGAATGTAGCGAGCATCAGGAGTTTTAGGTTTGATGTCGGCAAAACGTCCGTTGTTTGGAAAGAGGGGAATGCTGTCTGTGCGATTGAGCAGGAGTAAGCGCGACGCTTGCGCACGCGTCAGCACCTCACTCTGTGCATGCGCGGAAGAACTCCATGTCATCGCCAGCAGGCCGATGAGGAGAAGAGCGCGACGCATGGGCGGAATCGTTACGAAAGATGCTCCTCGGGCAGGACGCTTGGTGCGTCCTCTTCTGTGAGTGCATCGAAATATTCATCAGCGACTGCTTTCTGTGCGATATGAGCCTTCAGCGCATCATCCTTTGCGCGACCCACAGGCATTTGCTGATACAGTGCATACGATTCCTTGGAAAGCTTCAGCCATTTGCCCGCAATGATCGCCAATTGATCTTTTGGCAACTTCTCGCCCGCTTCTTTGTAGAGTTGTTTTGCGTCGTCCAACTTGCCTTCTTCCAGGCGCGTTCGAGCCAATTCTATGAGGCGGCTTTCCATGCCAAGTTCCTTCATCACCTTGCAAAGCTCATCCAGCGAACCCCATTTCGCAGAGGATTCTGCAGCTGCAATAAGCAACGGTGTTGCTTGTGCAACAACAGAAGAGTTGGGACTCTTGCGTGCCGCACTGAGAAGTTCGCATGCACCAGAGAAGAGCTGTAGATCGATATATTTTTGAGCCAGTCCAATCAGTTCTTCATGCGCCAATGCGCCCGAGAATGCATCGCAGAGCAGGCTGACGGGTTTGTTTGGATTCTGTGCCCACTCTCGTGCCAGGAGCAGCAGTTGCTGTGTTGCACCTGCTTCGGTGTACGCCTTGCAGGCGTCGGACTCGCGCTTCAGTTTGATGCACGCATCTCCACAGCTCTTGAGAAGAATTGCCGGCACATCACGTCCAATACGCTTGTATGTTTTTTGCAAAGAAACAAGGTTGCCTTTGTCTGCACACACTTGTCCGCACTCAATCAGCAATTCCTGGAATGAAGGATTACCGTCGATGTCTTCGCCTGCATGTGCACGCGTATAGGCTTCAATGAATGCGTCAAAACGTCCATCGCGTGCGGCACTTGCTGCGCCGAGCTCAAGCGCTTCTTTCGGTGCGTCTTCTTTGATCTCGCGGAACATTGCCATTCCATCGGCCAACAGTCCGTGTTCAATCTGCACCTGTCCACTGGAGCGATAGGCGATTCGCATGTGTGTGTCGATCTCGACTGCGCGATCCGGCGCAATTCTCTTCATAGCTTCAAAAATTGTTTTTGCAGTGTGATATTTTCCATCTCGCAAAAACTGAGCTGCCACTGTCAACGCATGTTCCACAGGAACATTCCTTGCCCACGCAAGCTTTGCAAGATCCAAATTTCCTTGTCTATCCAGAGCCACATTCACTCCCCACGCTTGCAATGCGCGGCTTACATCGCCCTGTTCCAAGAATGCGTTTCCAAGAGCGAGAAGTTCAGGTGAAATCGAACCGTTGCCATTGCCTCTCTCCAGAGAAAGTCGCCCCTGCAATGCGTTATGTGTTGCATGAGTTGCCGCCGAAAGGTCGATCATTGGATGAATTTCTTGTGTATCACTGCCTTCGACCACAGGAGGGTCCTGTGGCAGGTGATCGTCGTTCGGTTTGGGGGTTTGTGTGTCGTCTGGCACAAGAAGAGAGAAATCCCATTATTATACAGGAATAAGCCACTTTCAGCAATTCCAGTCCTGTATAGCAAATAGCGCAGAAGGCCCTGTTCTACGAAAGGCATTGGGGCCAAAAAACCTTTGACGTCGGCCTGTTTGGTGCCTACTATGCCGTCCCGACCCGTACTGCGGGTCCACCCCTCTTTCTATGCTCCACAAACTCTCTCCCGCTCACGGTTCAAAAAAGTCCCCAAAACGCGTTGCTCGTGGCAACAGCGCAGGAGGAGGTACGACAGGAGGTCGCGGAACGAAGGGTCAGCAGTCACGTGTGGGTAAGGGCCGCCGCTTCGGATTTGAAGGAGGACAGACTCCATTGATTCGTCGTCAGCCAAAGTTGGGTGGCTTCACGCCTCCTCGCCAGAAGAAATTCGTGGCGCTCGACATTGCCTCTCTTGAAAAGAATCTTGCTGCAGGAACGTACTCCACAGAGCAACTCCGCGCCGCAGGAATGAGCAAGGGAAACACAGGTATCAAGTTGCTCGGCAAGGGTCCTCTGACAAAGAAGTTCGACCTCACAGTCGCCGCTGCATCCAAGGGTGCGAAGGATGCAATCATCAAGGCAGGTGGAAAGATCACGATTGCCTAACAGCATTCCTTGACTTTCCCTTCCTTCTCCTTGACGATGCACCGCGCGCACTGCGCATTTCCCCATGCTTAGATACCTCCGACAACTCTGGCACTCCAAGGACCTTCGCGGTCGCATTCTGACAACGATCGGAATCCTTTTGATCTATCGCTTCGTTGCGCACTTGAGCGTGCCGGGTGGTGATCCACAGGCACTCCGCGCATTCTTGGATGCTCGTTCCGGTACAGGTGCTCTCGGCGTGTTCGCAGCACTCACAGGAGGAGCGATCGATAACTTCTCCGTGCTTATGCTCGGACTTTCTCCGTACATCAACGCATCCATCGTGATCCAGCTCTGCACCGTCATCTTCCCCAAGTTCGAAGCACTCAGTAAGGAAGGACAGCAGGGACAGCAGCAGCTCAACCGCTACATGCGCTGGCTCTCCGCTCCACTCGCATTCGTTCAGAGTTACGGATTCTTGGTGCTCCTCGACCGTCAGGGTGTGCACATCGTCGATGTGACATTCCCAGGTGTGTTGCTCCCTATGCTCTACGTTACGGCAGGTTCCATGTTCCTCCTCTGGCTCGGTGAAATGATCACAGAGAAGGGAATCGGAAACGGAATCTCGCTCATCATCTTCATGGGAATCGTCACGAGCATTCCGACACACTTGTCTTCCTTGTTGCTCACGGGTCAGGGTCAGATCGGTGCATTCACATTGTTTGCGATCGTTGCTGTGTTGATGCTCATCGCAACGGTGCTCTTCACCGACGCTCATCGTTTGATCCCCATTACCTACGCAAACCAAGGTTCTTCCCGCAGCGCTCAGGGTGGTATTCCCATTCGCTTGAACCAGGCTGGAATGATTCCAATCCTCTTCGCAATTTCGCTCATCACGTTCCCAAGCATCATTGCTCAGTTGCTCACGAACGTTGCGAGCATGCAGGGAGTGGTGACATTCATCACAACGTACTTAAACCCACAGAGCCCAAGCCTCGCATACATCATCGGGTACTTCCTGCTCGTCGTGATCTTCACGTACTTCTACGTGTCCGTCACGTTCAAGCCGGGTGACCTCGCCGAACAGATTCAGAAGCGCGGCGGATTCATCCCTGGTATTCGCCCGGGTCCACAGACGGCAAAGATGCTTGAGAAGACGAGCGCTCGCCTGAATCTGTGGGGTGGAATCTTCCTCGGTCTCATCGCAGTTATTCCGTTGCTCTTCACGAGTTACTCCGGTCTCACTCGCAGTGACCTTTTGATCTCCGGTTCTGGACTGATCATCGTTGTCGGTACCGTGATGGAATTGATCCGTCAGGTAAACGCCCAAATGTTGGCGCACGACTACGACAAATTGGTCTGATCCTCTTCCTCTCATGGACGTCGTTCTGTTTGGCATTCAAGGATCAGGCAAAGGGACTCAGGCTAAGAAGTTAGCGACAAACTTCGGATACACAATTTTCGAAGCAGGAGGAGAACTTCGTCGTATCGCCGCATCGGGAACACCTCTTGGTGAAATGGTGAAGGAGTTCATTGACCAGGGTCATTTGGTGCCGCACCACATCATCATGCGCGTCGTGAAGGAGGCGATCGAAGCACACCCCGCAACGACAAAGTTGATTTTCGACGGAGTGCCTCGTGATCAGGATCAGATGAACGATTTCAATGAGATCATGAAGAGTTGCGGCCGCGAGTTCCGTTGCATCGAATTCATTGTGAACGAAGAAGAGGTGATTGAGCGCCTTCGCAAACGTGCAGTCGACCAGAAGCGAGCCGATGACGCCAGTGACGAGTCGATCAAGCGCCGCATGGGATTGTTCCACGAGAAGACGGAACCGGTGATTGCGGCCTACCGTGCACAAGGAAAAGTAGCTCAGGTGCAGGGGGACGGAGAAATCGATGAGGTGTTTCAAAGACTTGTCAGCGCACTTGCGCTATAAGGAAAGATATCATGCCAACGATCCAGACTTTTACGCCGGCGGAGATTGCATCCTTTCGCAAAGCAGGAAAAATTTTGCGTGAGTGCCTGACCTACACCGCCTCTCTTGTGAAGCCGGGCGTGCTAACAAAAGATCTCGATACCGCTGCCGAAGCATTCATTCGCAAGCACGGTGGAATTCCTGCATTCAAAGGTTACAGCGGCTTTCCCGCAACACTCTGCACGTCCATCAACGAAGAGTGTGTGCACGGCATGCCGGGACTTCGCGTTCTGAAAGATGGAGATATCCTGTCGATCGACTGTGGTGTGATTGTCGACGGTCTCTACACCGATGCGTGCATCACAGTGCCGGTTGGGAACATCAGTCCCGCTGCACAGAAATTATTGACCGTGACGGAGCAAGCACTCGAAGCGGCCGTTCATATTCTTCGTGCAGGAATCACGGTGGGGGATTTGTCCTCTACGATTCAATCGATTGTGGAACGTGCCGGATTCAAATGCATTCCGTCTCTTACGGGTCATGGCCTGGGTCGCACGCTCCATCAATTCCCCGATATCCCAAATGTCGGCAAAGCAGGTGCCGGTGCAAAGTTCCCCGTGAACACCGTGATCGCTGTGGAACCGATTGTGTCTGTTGGGTCCGCGTCGGTCGTCGAAGGAAGCGATGGTTGGACGATTGCGACGAAAGACAAATCTCTGTCTGCACACTTCGAGCACACGCTTCTTGTCACAGAAGACGGATGTGAAATTCTCGCGTAGTTCGTATGTCAGAAAAAGAATCATCATCGACAGGGGAGACGGTGGAGAAGCAGACGTCTCCGGAAATAGAATTGGTGACTGCGGCTCGGGTTTTTGATTTGTTGCACAAAGCACAAGATCGAGAGGGAGTGAGTTCTCTTCCTGCGGATCTTCGACGAGTAGATCGCTTATTCTGAACCCTTACGCTTTTCGAATTATTTTGTGGGGTGTCCGCACATCTTCCAACACAATATCTCTGAGTGAGTAGAGAACGAACACTCCGTTGAGAATAACAAATGACCACACATGCGCTTCCCATGCACTGATCACGAGGAACGTTGATCCCACGAGGTTGAGAACGTCGTACAACAATGAATCTGCCGTTAGTCTATGTGCATTGATGAGCAGGAACGCCGTCAGAACGAAGCACATGCCAATAATTCCGAGCAAAGGGAATAGTTCCATTGGTATTTTTAGTATATATTGTTACTTTAACATAAAAATGAAATTTAGCAATATCA
This sequence comes from uncultured Candidatus Peribacteria bacterium, assembly GCA_964534565.1. Classification (GTDB taxonomy): domain Bacteria; phylum Patescibacteriota; class Gracilibacteria; order Peribacterales; family Peribacteraceae; genus CAZHON01. Next base: position 105,434 of record CAZHON010000001.1, read on the forward strand.
ATTAGATGTAAGGAGGAGTTTTCCTCATGCCAAGGCTTGCAGCAGCCTACCGCGATCTGTAGGATTTCCGGGCCCTTTTGGGTAGTTTTCCTTTCAATTGCCCTCTGTGCCGAAGGATGTCATTGAACTCATCGGGCTCGTCGTAGAGACGTATCCAAACACGACGTTCCTGGTGAAAATATTGAGTCCCCAAGCCAAAGATCACCAGTTGCTCTGTCACCTCGCGGGACGCATGCGCGTCCACCGAGTGCACATTCTCCCCGGAGATAAAGTGCGAGTGGAGATGACTCCGTACGATCTTGAGAAGGGACGCATCGTCTACCGCTACCGAAGCGATCAACAAGTGAACGATGACGGAACGATGACTGCACCCCCGCCTCCACCACCTTCTAAGTAATCTCTCCTCCATTCGATCATGAAAGTCCGATCCTCCGTCAAACCCATCTGTAACAAGTGCCAGCTTGTGATCCGTCGCAATGGCAAAGGAAAGATGGTGCGCCGCATCGTCTGCGAAACTCCAAAGCACAAGCAGCGCCAAGGTTAATCTCGTCTCCGCTCGATCTGACAGCATTCTTACACTCTTCTACTTCTACACTTCTACACTCGTCCCATGGTTCGTCTCTCCGGTGTCGTTCTCCCAGGCCATAAGCACGTTGTCATCGCCCTCACGGCGATCAAGGGTATTGGCCGCCCACTCAGCAAGCGCATTCTTGGTGAGCTCAAGATCGATCCTACAACTCCGGCTGAGAAATTGACTGAGGATCAGGAAGCTCGTTTGCGTTCACGCATCGAGAAGGAACTGACGGAAGGAGAATTGGCTCGCAAAGTAAACATTGATGTGAAGCGTTTGCAGGACATCGGTACATGGCGCGGGATGCGTCATCGCCGCAAGCTCCCTGTGCGCGGACAAACGTCCCGCCGCAATGCACGCACCAAGCGCGGAAAGCGCAAGACAGGTTTGTCCGGTCGCACCACGTTGACCAAGACGTAAACCACCTTCCCTTTGATTCTTTTTTCTCTTCTGTCTCCTCACTCCCATGGCTGAAGCCACCCCAACCACCGAAACGACCGATGCAGCAGCTGTCGTTGCTCCCGTAAAGAAGGCAAAGAAAGGCAAGCGCACCATCAAGCAAGCTCGCGTGTGCATTCAGACAAGCGAGAACAACACGATCGTGACGTTCACCGACTTGCAGGGCAACGCTCTCGCATGGGCAAGTGCTGGATCATCCGGATTCGAAGGAGCACGCAAATCCACGCCATACGCAGGAAAAGTCGCTGCTGAGACAGCTGCCTCCAAGGTCACAGGATTCGGTATCGAGTCTGTGACAGTGGAACTCAAGGGCATCGGTCCCGGACGCGAACAGGCAATCCGCGGATTGCAGGGAGCAGGACTCAACCTCGACGCAATCATTGATGTGACGCCAATCCCACACGGCGGATGCAAGAAGCCACGCCGCCGCCGCGTCTAAACTCCCCTCGCTTTTTTCTCTTTTTGTCTCCTCGCCCATGAAGTACACAGGTTCCAAATCTCGCCGCTGCCGCCGTCTTGGCATGAACCTCTACGGTTCTGATAAGTACGACAAGAGCATGCAACGAAAGCCGTTCGGGCCAGGAAAGAACGCCAAGTTCCGCCCTTCCCGCGACAGTGAGTACGCAAAGCAGTTGAAGGAAAAGCAGCGCGCTCGCTTCATCTACGGACTCAGCGAGAAGCAGTTCCGCCGCCTCTACGACGAAGCAACTCGCACGAAGGGTATGACGGGTGATACACTCAAGCAATTGTTGGAACAACGTCTCGACAACGTGCTCTACCGCGCAGGCTTCGCCCTGACGCGTCTCCAATCTCGCCAATTCGCCGGTCACGGTCTCTTCAAGGTCGACGGTCAGCGCGTTACAACGGCATCGTTCCGTGTAAAGCCTGGTCAGAAGATCTCTGCTCGCACGCAGACGAAGGGCTCCCCGGTATTCGTTACTATTTTGGAACGCACGGAGAAACTCCCTGCTCCAAATTGGTTGAAGGTCGACCCGAAGTCACTCGAGGTCGAGGTGATGGCGCTCCCGACAGCTGCCGACGCCGAACAGGCGCTCGACATGCGTCAGATCGTGGAGTTCTACTCTCGTAACTAAACCGTTCCTTCTTTTCGAACTTCCTTCTCTTCTTCCTCCTCCCTTATGCATATTATTCAGGAAGACATCGGCTTGCCGATTTTCTCCACGCAGGCTGGCCCAAAAGGTGAGCATCGCACAACCTTCACTATCGCTCCTCTCCCTCCAGGTTGGGGTTTGACGTTGGGAAACGGTTTGCGCCGCGCTCTTTTGAGCAGTTTGCCAGGTGCCGCTGCTACTGCAGTGCGCATTTCCGGTGTGCAGCATGAATACACAACGGTAAAGGGAGTCCGCGAGTCCGTCGTCGACTTGGTGTTGAACTTGAAGCAGCTCCGCTTCCGCAAGCACGGCAAGGACAACGAGATTGTGAAGTTGAATGTGAAGGGTCCAAGCGTCGTCACAGCAAAGGATTTGGAAATCAGCTCCGACCTCGAACTCCTCAACCCAGACCTCGTTCTCTGCAACATTGAGAAGGGCGGTTCCCTCGAACTCGAGATCACCGTCGAGAAGGGTGTGGGATACGAGCCATCCTCCGAGCGCAACAAGAAGCACCACGAACCGGGTCTCATTCACATCGACGCAGTCTTCAGTCCCGTCACGAAGGTTCGTTACGATGTGCAGCCATCTCGCGTGGGTCAGCGCACAAACTTGGAGAAGCTCATCATCGATGTCGAAACAAACGGCTCACTCTCTCCAGAAGAGGCAGTGCAGTTCGCAAGCCAGCTCCTCACAAGCTACTTCCAGTACTTCGCAAACCCTCAGAAGACAATCGAGCCTGAGTTCATGGCCGACTTCAGCCGCACAGGCAGCGTCATGACCGAGGAAGTAAGCAGCGGGGGAGCACCTGTGAAGGAAAGCTACACACCGATCGAGATCCTCAACTTGTCCCCACGCACTCTCAATGCCCTCATCAATGCGGGTGTTGGCTCCATCGAACAGCTCACAAAGTGCACAGAAGCGATGCTCGCAAACTTCCGCGGATTCGGCGCAAAAGCGCTCGATGAGGTCAAAGGAACGCTTGCAACACGCGGTCTGACCCTTACCAACGAATCTGACGAGTAAACACAGGGCAAAAGCCTCTTTCTTTCTCTTGCTCTAGCCCCGTCTACCCCGTATTCTCCCCGTCCCATTCACGCATGTACCACCGTCAAGCCCGCAACCGGATCAATAAGAAACCAGCTCACGCAAGGAGCATGGAACGTAACTTGGTTACGTCCCTCCTCTTGTACGAGACAATTCGTCTTCCACTCAAGCGCGCTCGTGTGGTTCAGCCGTTGATCGATGGACTCATCGCTCAGGCAAAGCGCAACGAGAAGCACGTTGCCATTCGTTACATCAACGAAGTGGTGACGGACAAGAATGCGAGCCGCAAGTTGATGGAGGTGTTGTTGCAGCGCTACGAAGGACGCCCATCTGGATTCACACGCACAATCCCAGTTGGTGCACGCAAAGGAGATGGCGCCCCACTCGTTGATCTTCAGCTTGTCGATATGCAGCTCGAGGCTCCTACAGAAGAGAAGAAGCCAGCCGCAAAGAAAGCAGCGAAGAAAACTTCCGCTAAAGCATCATGAAGACTTCAACCATTAAGCCATCGGCTCCAGAGTGGCACATCATCGACGCCGAAGGGCAGTCGATCGGAAAGATTGCAGTGAAGGCAGCAACGTTCCTCAAGGGCAAGCATCGCCCAACGTACGCACCTCACCAGCTCTGCGGTGACCATATCGTCGTTATCAACGCTGCAAAGCTCGCTCTTCCTGCAAAGAAGGGTCTGCGCAAGACGTACTACCGTCACACAGGTTTCCCAGGAAACATGAAGGTGACACAGCTCTCCATCATGAACGTCAAAAACCCATGCTTCGTCATTGAGAACGCCGTTCGCGGTATGTTGCCACCGAACCGTTTGGCTCGCCAAATGCTCGGACGCTTGCACGTATTTGCCGATGCAGCGCACCCATACGACGCTCAGAAGCCAGCTCCACTTCCTCTCCGCTAATCCATGGCAACGCACTCTGAATCCTCACGGCCGTACTTCTACAGCGCAGGAAAGCGCAAGACAGCAGTTGCTCGCGTGAAGCTGTTTGCTGACGGTACAGGTGAAGTCACGATCAACGGTTTGCCGATGAAGAAGTACTTCGCGGGACTCCAGATCGAGAATGCAGTTGCGCCTCTCACAATGACAGGACAGAAGAACAAGTTCGATGTCGACGCTCAGGTGCTTGGCGGCGGAAAGTCCGCTCAGTCCGATGCAGTCCGCCACGGTATCTCCCGAGCCCTCCTCTTGAATAACCCAGAGTTCCGCTCCGAGTTGAAGCGCGCAGGATTCATGCGCCGCGATAGCCGCATCAAAGAGCGCAAAAAGCCAGGTTTGCACCGTGCACGCCGCGCTCCACAGTTCTCCAAGCGCTAAAAAGTTCGTTTGTTCTGCGCTGCGATCTGTATGGTACAGTTGCAGCCATGCACACCTCTTTCCGATTTTGTTTCGTTGTCTTGGGTCTGACGATTCCTTTGTCGGTCTTTGCATCATTCAAGGATGTGAACGACTCGTATCCCTATAAAGCAGCGATTGAATATGCTCAAGAGAGAGGAGTCGTAGGTGGGTACAGCGATGGAACGTTTCGACCGAATGCGACAGTCAATCGAGCGGAGTTTTTAAAAATTCTGGTGGAAAGCACGTCATCGGATGAGGATATAAAGGGCTGTATGACTGATCCTGAAACTGACGCGCTGAGCTTTAAGGATGTTCCAAAGACTGCGTGGTTTGCGCCATACGTTTGCTATGGGTCGTCCTATCATGGAATGTACGCAATCAAGGGCTACCCTGATGGTACATTTAAACCTGCCCAACCAATTTCTTTCGTAGAAGCTGCAAAGATTATTGCGAGCCTCCGTTTCAATGTCATAGATGACCAGGAAGCGAAGAGGCAGTATTGGTTTTCTCAGTACGTTCAAACCATCGCTCAATCGAAGTTGATTCCTTCTTCTATTCAAAATTTCGGTTCCATTCTCACGCGTGGGGAGATGGCAGAAATGATGTATCGCGCGGAAGAGAATCCCGAATCCCTCTACCTCACCTACGATGATCTGGTGAAACAATCAGGGTACGGAACAATTGATGTCTGTATTGATCCAGGTCAGGGTGGAGGAATGGGAAGGCAGACATATCCCAGGAGTCCCACGTACGATCATCTTACAGATCTAGGAGAGATTTTTACGGCAGCAGAGTGTGGATCTGAACGATTGAAATCTACATTTGGCGGCGAAGATGCAATGTATTTGTGGGGCTCACGCATCATTCTTCGTGTCCCACCTTCTCCTCCTTTTCAGTCAGTCCTAGAGTCGATTGGATTCCAATGTACAACCCAGCCATGTACGGAATGGTCGATTGGTAAAGTTTCTATCGAACAACTCCTTCGTCTGAAGCCGTATTCTCAAAGTATCGTTCGCGATGATTGTACGAACTGCGGCTAACTTTACTTTTTTTCATTCCTTTTTATGGCCGATACGCCTCACTTTCACGACAAACTTCTCGAGCTGACAAAACAGGTCGGTCGCCCAAACTTCGTGTTCTACGGATGGTTCGATGAAGAGGGGAAGCTGCAAGTCAGTTACGCACACCACGAAATGAAGCAGAAAGACGTTCTGAAGGGGATGTTGCACACGTTGGCGGAGTTCGTGAAGAAGATGACCTAACGCCGCTTAGACGGCCATTTTGACATAGAAGAGGCTTGCCCCTTCGTCGTTGTCCAAGATGAAGCGTGCATCGAGTGTTTGCAGCTGCACAATCGTCTGACACATCTTGAGGAGCATGCGAGCTGGCAATCCCACTCCGTGTTCCAGGCACGCAGCACAGAGCCCTGGAGCGTCCTTAGCGCGGAGATAGCGATCGCCACGATCATTGATGACGTCTGTAATGTTCTGATACACCTTCACCACATAGCGTTCGACATACGTCTCGACTTCTTCAACAGGGAGCTCATGAATTTCAGGAAGAGCCTCCACGATGTCGAGGTCACTTTTGATCGCATGTGCGACGCATGTTTCGATGGTCATATGTGTGTGTTTGGAAATCTCCTCATCTTAGCAGAAAACGCGATTTTTCTCAAGACACAGCAAATCCCCCTTACTTCCATACAACGGAAGACAGAGGGGGGATTCACAGGAACAGGCCGGCATAAACGCCTTAGGCTTTCATGCCTTCTTCGAAGGATTGCGTTGTGTAGCCGACGCAGAGCGTATCTCGAATGAATTCCGTCGCATGCGCCGACACCTCATCGAGTTCGTAGTGAGCGCTTTCTGCTTCTCCCACGAGCGGGACGGTTTGATTGGCCGCCAAGCCTTGGATATCTCGATACCGTTGCGGATAGTTGATTTCGACCATCAACTGAGCGTAACGAGACAAGTTCACCTCGCCCTCGCCAAGTCGCGTGAATTGCATTCCTCGATAGCCCCAGTTGCTCTGCATACTGCGCAGAGCACGACCAGGGACCCGAATGAAGTCTTTCACATGACAGGCCGTGACGTAGCTTGCGACCTTGGAGAAACGAGTTTCGTAATCTTCGCCTTCCCAACAGTGACTGGGGTCGGCGTTCACGCCCATACATTCATCATCGTCGACCAGGTCAACGAGACTGAGGAAGTCGTCGGCGCACATCGCCGCCGTTCCCGGGTGGATCTCGTGAGCTAACGAAATTTCAAGATCGCGCGCTCGCTGGCGAATCCCCAGAGTCTTGGTGACGAAGCGCTCGTCGCCTTCCTTCATCAAGTCTTTCTTAGGGAGATTCCACATGCCCCAGGGGTATCCGGAGCCGATTTCGAGGCCGTGGTAGAGCCCCCAGAACATCGGGATCACCTTGTTGCCGAGCTCGGCACTTAGGTCGAGCAATTCCAAGATCCGTTCCTCGGCCCATCGTTCGATCGCGTCTGTCGATTCTGTCCAGAGCGACTTCGGAATGAACTGTCGAATGCTTGGACTGCCTGTCCATGCGGTGCCGTGGACCCAGAGCAAGCAGTGAGCGCTGATGCCATCGAGGCGCTGAATGCCGGCGGTTTCCATTGCTTGTTGGATCGATTGGACGTCGAGCCATTTTGAATCCGGGAAGAGGTGGAAGTGACTGAGCTGCACGCCGGTAACACCGATTTTTTTGGCGTAGGTCAGTGCTTCAGCGAGAGATTTTCCACCGTGCTGTACAAGCTCGATGGACGGGTGAAAGACGAGGGCCATGAGAAAAACTCCTTTTTGTGAACCACTTGTAAAATCAATCAAAGACAACCTTCGACCGACAAGTGGAACATTAGGCACCGATATGCACAACGTTCCACCGTCGGAATTCGTTCCTGTGAAAGATCGCCAATTCGAAAGGAATTGGTCGCATAAAATGACATATTTTCATTATTTCAGCAACTATCAAAGAGGCCTTTCTGTCCATTTAAACACATCGGAAGTGTCCCCAGGTGCGCACTGCGCACCTAGGGACGGGTTATTCTTCCATCGGGCATTATTTGCCGTACTTGAGCCAATGGCGAGCGCCAATGGTCATGCTGGCAACGTGTTTGCAGGCAGTGCTCACGCTGAGCACTCCAGGTTTTTTCATATCCTGTTTCGTGATCAATCGTCGTGATCGATCGGTAACGGACACTTCATCGACGAATGGAGTCCAGAAGCGTTCTCCTGTTGGCAATTCCAATTCGGTCTTCAGTAAGACTTTCCCCAGACTCCATTTGCTATAGAAATGAATTTCGCCACAAACGATGGGGAGCTGAAAGTCGGTTGCGTCGAGTTCCGGGGTCATCCAGACCCCTTCGACGAAGCAGTGCGACAATTGAAGACGGATGTGCGTCCCCGCAAATTCCGTCCGATTGTTGGCTATCAGATGGAGCCCATTCCAATGGTGCTCCAATCTGAACGGATGCCCGTTTACGGTGTGAGACCGTTTCGAGCACGCTTGCTCGAATTGGAAGTCTCCTTTTTTGATTCGGAACGGATCTGTTCCGTTCTCTGGAATGGCTATGCGCCCACCCAGGAGTCGTGTGTACATGATCTTTCTCTCCTACGTTATAGAAAGGGTTTTTGCCCGATGGTGTTCATGGAACAACCAAAAAACGGACCCGGGCTGCCCTGGTGGGCGGCTCGTTTCCTGCCGCGCCTTATAACAGAATCATGAAATTATAGCAAGGGTCCGGCGGTTTTGGGGTATGGAAAACAGGATTTTTTGGCTTAAGAAAGGGGAAAAGTGAGCATGCGGATGCTACTTTTGGCGTTGCACGCGATAAACGTGCCTTATTGAATAATTTAACTCCTACGCACCCATGTACGTCTCTCCTGCCCCCGTGATTTTACTGAGACTGTGGGGGTGACTTTCCTTCAAGCTCGCCTGCGTAATCTTCACGAACTTTGCCTTCTTGTGGAAGTCGGAGAGATTCTTTCCGCCAACGTAGTAGAAGGAAGAACGAAGTGCGCCTGCGGCCTGGTAGAGGAATTGTGCGACAGGCCCTTTGCTGGGGACCAGTCCTTCCACTCCTTCGGCGATCAGCTTCTTTGCTTCGGTCTTGGATGATTGTCCGTAGCGCTCTGCTCCACCTTTCTGCATTGCTCCGACGGAACCCATGCCGCGATAACGTTTGAATGTGCGTCCATCGATCTCCTGTGTTTCGCCCGGTGCTTCGTCGTGACCGGCGAGCATGCTGCCGAGCATGACGGCGTGTGCTCCAGCGGCAAGGGCCTTTGCCATGTCACCCATCTGTTTGATTCCACCATCTGCAATCAGTGTGACTTTTTTTCCTTTCACCGCCTTCACCGCCTCCATGATTGCCGTGAGTTGTGGAACACCGACTCCTGTCACGACGCGTGTGGTGCAAATGGAACCGGGTCCGACTCCGACACGGATTGCATCTGCTCCGGCCTTCACCACTGCCTTTGCACCCTCGGCCGTTGCGATGTTTCCTCCGATGAGCGTCACGGTCTTGGAGTACTTTCGAACCGTCTTCACAGCATCGAGAATGTACTGGCTGTGGCCATGGCCACTGTCGACCACGATGGCATCAACTTTGGCTGCCAGAAGCGCTTTCACACGCTCTTCCAAATCAGGACCTGCACCGACCGCAGCTCCCACAATTGCTCCTTTTGCTTTCACTTTCTTCACCATCGCTGCTTGGTCCGCAACGCTCAAACTTCGATGAATGATTCCAAGGCCACCAGCCTCCGACATTGCAACGGCCATGTCTTCCTCTGTCACGGTGTCCATCGGCGAAGAAATGATCGGCAATTTCAATGTGAGTTTTCCGATCTTCGTCGAAAGGTCTCCGTACTCGCGAGGGAATGTCACGTGACCAGGAAGCAGGAGCACGTCGTCGAAGGTCAGTCCGTCGAGTGCAATTTGGGAGTGAGAGGTTGGCATATCAGATGTAGAGGTTACGACCGGGCTTGGTAGGAACGAAGCTTGCTTCAAACGCCCACTGGATCGTCTGATCGATTTCCTTTTCATTCAAACACTTGTACTTCCGCATGAGGTCGATTTCTTTCGCGAGGTTTGTGCGGAGCATGGATGGGTTATCGGTATTCACACAGAACTTTACGCCGTGCTTGTAGAGCGAGCGGAGGATCTCTGCCAAATGTTTGCCGTCCTTGATGAATTTGAGGCTGAGGCTCGATGTTGGGCACAAACACATCGTGAGGTTCTTTTTGCGCACCTTCTCCATCAATTTCGGATTGTCGTAGGCGCGGAATCCGTGGTTGAGACGATCGAGTGGGAGAACGGAAATGACGTGCTCCATTTCCTTCGAGTCACCATCTTCACCGGTGTGCACGGTTGTTTTGAGTCCGGCATCGCGAGCATGTGCGTAGAGCCCGCTGTAGTCCTCGTACTTGAACTTCTTCTCTGGGTCCGGACCTGCAATGTCGATACCAACAACACCGCGGCTTCGGTACTTGATCGCTTTGCGGACAATGATTTCATTCAGTTCCTTTGGAAGACGTCGATCGAGCAGCAGCATGAGTCCCGCGCGAACTTGGGGGAATTCCACGAGTGCACGTTCCATTCCACGAAGCGCTGCGAGAATGATTTGATCCAAATCGCGTTCGCCACTGCGGTTACGGAACATCGGGTTGAAGCTTGGCTCCAACACCGTGATGTTGTTCACGCGGTACGCACCCATCACCACTTCGTACACGGCGCGCTCCATGGCCACGGGGGAGCTTTGAATAAGCTCTGTCAGGTGAAAGAGCTTGTGGTAATCCTCCCAGGTGACGTTCTTTTTGTTGAGTGTGACGAGATCGTAAAAGTCCCAGTAATCCTTCGTAGGCATCTTAATTCCTTGTTCGTGCGCGATCGCCCAAAGGACATGGGGCTCGACGGACTGACCCATGTGGAAGTGGAGTTCGCAGAGCTCTTTTTTGGGACGCTTCGGCTGATCCATGGACCATTAGTACATAAATCATTCGATGAAAGCAAGCATTTACCTCAAAACAGGGCACCCAAAGAGTACCCTGCAAGAGGGGTCGCACTGTTACTTCGTGCTTCCTGCGCTGCCGCCGAGGTTCACATTGATTCCTGCAGGCTGAGCCGATGTGCCGCGCATGTTCTGCACGACGAGGTATGCAACGCCAAGGACCACGACGATTGCGATGATTGCGACGATGGCGGTGATACCGCTGGAGTCATTGTCTGCCATAGAAAAAAGGGGGAAAGGATATCTGCTCTAACGCACGAACAGACAAACTCTTTCACACTTCTTGCGCGGCGTCGCGTTCATCCTCAATTTCGCCCACCAATTCCTCAAGGACATCTTCCAATGTGACAACACCGATCGTCTTCACGCCCGATTGTACGATCGCGAGATGCATCTGTTTTTTGCGGAACAAATTGAGCAAATCATCCGCACGTTCCGACTCCTGAACGAACAACACGGGGTGAAGCACGGTCGTTACGGGTTTCTTCTCTTCATCGTCCGCCATCATCTGCAAAATTTCATGACTGAATACCACTCCGCCGATGTCATCCATCGAAGTGCCGTACACCGGGTAGCGGGAGTACGGATTGTCGAACACCACTTTTGCCGCGCGGCGCATTGTTGCATTCATGGGAATTCCGATGACTTCGCTCAGCGGCTTCATGATGTCTTTTGCTTTGCGATCATTGAGAACGAACGCACGGTGAATGAGTTTTCGTTCGTCGGAGTCGATGTGCCCTGCGGTTCCTCCCATATTCACGAGCGCACGGATTTGTTCTTCGGTTCCAATGTGACGTTCACCGCTCTTGAACAGTTTCACGAAATGATCGAGCACCCAGACGATCGGTGTGAGTACCCACACGGCCGCACGAATCAAAGGAGCGGAGCAACGGCTGATGGTTGGGCTGTAGTGTGCACCGATGGCCTTGGGAATAATTTCTGAAAACAGAATCGTTCCAAATGTCAGAATTGCCGTGACGATTCCAATGCCAGCGCTCTCAAAGAGTTCTCCTGCCCAATGCCCAATCCACACGGGTCCCAGAATGTTGGTGATGTTTGTCAGAATCGCGAGTGTGATGATCGTTTTGGTGAGATGTTTTTGGAGCGTCTTGAGCGGACGCGCTCCGTATAATTTTTTCCCGATCATTTCTTCCACTTCCGCATGCGAAACACTCAGCACAGCCGTGTCGACCATTGCCCACATGCCCGAAAGCAGAATGAAGCAGACGATGAGGATGCTAAGTGAGAGCACGATAAGGGACTATAGCAGAAAAGCCGCCTTATACATCGATGAAATCCCTCTCCATCTCTTTTCGCACTGTTCGCGTGCGGTAGAGGAAGAACAGGACGACGAGGATTGTGAGTGTGAGGTCATCCAATTCTCCCAGAAGTGGCAGGAAGTCGGGGATGACATCGAACGGAAGAAGGTCATAGCCCACTGCGCCGCCGAGGAGAATTTTTGCGAGGAGCGGGGTCTTTCGATGAAAGATCGCAAACCACGCGATGCGAATCTTTTGCCACAAGGAGAGGGGAGCCATGAGCGCAGTGTATATGTCAGTTCGAGCACCTCGATAGAGTAAGTGAGTTATCAGTTCGAGCGTAGACGAGAACTGCTTATAGAGATTGCTCGGTACAGGCTCCGACGAGAACTGATGAGTGGTAGAATGTCCGTATGGCAACCAAACAATCGACTGCGGACTATTTGGTCGATCAGGTCTCCGGCGCAGGAGATGTGCGCGTTCGGAAAATGTTCGGTGAGTATGCGCTCTACTTGAACGACAAAGTTGTCGCGCTCATTTGTGATGATCAGTTCTTCCTGAAGCCGACGAAAAGCGGCGAGGAATTACTCGGTACCGTTGAAGAAGGAGAACCCTACCCCGGGTCCAAGCCATACTTCAGAATCTCGGAAGAGTTATGGGAAGATCGTGAGTTACTGACAAATCTGATTCTTTGTACGTACGAAGAATTGCCGGAGAAGAAAAAGAAGTCACGGTAAGATTCTATTGATAGCAGGAGATGAGTCCCAACATGGTGTTCGTGTCTTGCTGCCAGATTGGCTTATTGCATAAACCAGAAAGAAAACTCAGAATCCCTCCATGACTTCACGGATGATTGCGATTGGAGATATACACGGTTGTTCTCTGGCTCTCAGTGCTCTTCTAAATGCAATCTGTCCTGAACAAGGAGATGTGATTGTGACTTTGGGTGACTATGTCGATCGAGGATTGGATTCTAAGGGGGCGATCGATCAACTCATCGATTTGAAAAGTGTGTGCACAGTCGTTTCCATTTTAGGAAACCATGATGAAATGATGTTACGCTCACGAACTGATAAGAATGCCTTTCGAGAATGGATGAATTACGGAGGAATTTCTGCGTTGGATTCTTATGGAGAAACTGGAGATATGCGCCTGATTCCTTCTACCCACATTCATTTTCTTGAAACTTGTGTTTCCTACTTTGAAACAGACACTCATTTTTTTGTGCATGCCAATTACCGTCCTGATCTTCCTCTTTCCGAGCAAGATGAACGAACGTTACGCTGGCTTTCTTTAAAGGATGTCGTGCCAGGTCCTCATATGTCAGGAAAAATTGCAGTTCTTGGACATACGACACAAAAACAAGTGCTCGATTTAGGGTATCTACTTTGCATCGACACTGCCTGTTATGAGAATGGTTGGCTTACGGCGATAGACGTTGCGACAAAAAAACTTTGGCAAGCGAATGAAGCTGGTCAGATGAAAGAGGTAATCTAACGAAAATTTTACAAAGATTCGTGATTCTTATGGAGTCGATGACCGCCCGGCTACGTCCTTGAGCTATGCCGTGGCTAGAGTCTCTCTATTTTTTGAGCGATTCCGGCATCGTCCACAGACGAAGCCGAATGGAGCCACCTTCGAGATTTGAACTCGAGACCCTCGGTTTACGATACCGATGCTCTACCACTGAGCTAAGGTGGCCTAGTGTGTTCTGCAGACAGAAAGAACGTCTCCGATCGAGTCGGGCTGGGAGTGTACAAGGCCAACGCCGCTCCCTACAAGACCCTTTAGGGACAGAGTTTGCTAGGATGCGCCTACATGAACAGGGCGGCACTTACATGGTCGGCACTCGGGGTTCTGAACAAGACGCGCTATGACGCCATTTTGGCGATCTATGGAGACTTGGACCAGGCGCTCAAGCACATGAGCGAAGAACTTCTTTCCGCACTCGGTTGCCGTGAGGAAACGGTGCGCGACACGCTCATGCGTCTCGAGGAATTGAATATGGAGAACTATGAGCGACAACTGACGACGCTCGGCATTCAATTTCTGACGATTGAAGACAGTGCGTATCCGTCTCCCTTACGAAACATTCCTGACCCTCCTGTCTTTCTCTATGCGAAAGGAGATCTGTCGATTGCCGATCGACCATCGATTGCGCTCGTTGGTACGCGACAGATGAATCAGTATGGAAAACATGTGACGCAAATTTTCACTCCTGCATTTGTGCAGGCGCAGCTTGTGACTGTCAGCGGACTCGCAGAGGGGATTGATACCGAGGCTGCACTCGAGACGCTTCGCGCAGGAGGAAAACATATCGCTGTTCTGGGACAGGGAATGATGACTATTCCGAGCAGTAAGAAAAAATTGATGGAAGAAATTATTCAGAAAGGTGGGCTTATTCTTTCAGAGTTCCCACTCGGCCAGGATTCCGGTCGTTACACGTTTCCTGCGCGCAATCGCATCATATCCGGTCTTTCAAGAGTGACTGTTGTGTTACAGGCCCCCGCGAAAAGCGGAGCGCTTATCACCGCGGACTTTGCACTGGAACAGGGAAAGGATGTGTTTGTGATTCCGGGTCCCATCACGGACCCAACATATGAAGGAAGTAATCAGTGGATTGCGCGCGGTCAGGCGAAGCTGGTGGCAACGCCCAATGACGTGTTGCAGGAGATGGGGGTGATTACACCGACAGCGACGGAATCGGTGTTCACGTCCGATGACCCCACTGAACAGTCGGTGTGGAATCAGTTGAGTTCCGTTCCGCAGATTGCAGACGACATCGTTCTCAAGACGGGACTCGCAACGTCGGTAGTCAGTGCCGCACTGACGATGCTTGAATTGAAAGGAGCGGTCCGCTCGGTGGGAGCGGGGCAGTGGGTCCGTGCGTAATCGACTTGCGAAGAATTGCACTCTTCGGTGTGCTTGCATGCTCTTTTCGTACGGAATGCTAGTCTGACGGCGACCTTTCCTACAGTCGCAATTTGCGACTCTCCTCTTCCCTTTCCTTTTTATGGCTGCCTCTCCTCTCGGTACGCTGCTTACACAGAGTGTGAATTTTTATCAGAAACACTGGAAGCCCATCCTTCTCGGTGCGCTCGTATTTGGAACAATCAGCAGTTCGATGAAAATTTCGATGGTGAGTCGTTTGTCCGATCGTTCCACGGAAATGATGCAAACACTGGGGGTCGACCCTTCGCTCATGGCCGAATACCAGCGCCGATTGCAGATGGGAGACAGCACCGGTGCTCAGCAAATTGCCGAACAGATGGGTGACAAGGTGAAGACACAGATTGCAAATATGACTGAAGAAGAAAGACAGGCAATGGTCGGACGTCAGGTCATGGGTATGTTCGCACTCGCTCCGACATTCGGTCTGGGGCTTCTGCTCTCCATCCTCTTCGGTGTCATCGCGTCGGTGTACTACTTCCTCATTGCTCTTCGTGCCACGAATGATGTCGGAACATTGTTGAAAGAAATGGTGACGTACGCGCTGCCGATGTGTGGTCTCTGGATTTGGATGTTCTTGCGTTCGTTCGCATGGATTCCTTTCATCGGCGTGATTCCCGCAATCATTTTCTATCCACGCTTCATTGCGGCTCCACTCCTCATGATTGAACAGAAGAAAGGAATCGTCGAAAGTGTATCGATGAGCATGGAGAAGACGCAGGGGTACTGGCCAAAGATTGTCGGAAACTTTTTGGTCGTGGGCGTGTGTGCATTCATTGCATCCATTCTGCTGGGGGTTGTCATCGGGGCCGTCGCACTTGCGGCACCAAGCATCGGTACATGGGCTATGGCTGCCGTACAACAGGGAGTCAGTGTGTTCTTCGTCGTCTTCGGTGTCTTCTTGGCACGCACGATTCTTGCAAACCCCGTTTCCAAAAAAGCGTAATCCTTTTTTCTTTCTTTCTCCCTCATGACAACTGCCAAATTTCCATCCATCGGACAGCTGCTCAAAGCGAGCGGCACCTACGTACGAAAAAACTTCAAGAAGGCGATGGTGCCCGTAGTGTTGTTCGGACTCACGATTTTCCTCTCGTTGTTTGCGATCATATATGCGGCGGTTGCGTACGGACAATTCTCCGAAGCAGATCCGATGAATCTCCGTGCCATGATCATGATTGTGTTTCCGGCGGTCGTTGTGTTGATTATTGCAGGAATTTTCAATCGTCTCTGGAGTCTCACGTGGGCTCGTGGTCCGTCGAAGTCGGGCTTCTGGCGTGTGTTGCTCCCTCTCGTTGGGCTGTGCATTCTCTTCATGCTCATCTCCAATATTCCTTACTTGATCATGGCATTCTTCGTCCCACAGCAGTGGCAGTGGGTCGTGTCGATTCTTGTTGTTCTGTGGACGCTCTACATCGTGTCTCGCGCGCTTGCTGCACTGCTCTACGTCATTCGCGACCGCACGCCGGTACTTGAAAGCATTCGCAAAAGCTTGAAGCAGACGGAGAAAATTTGGCTCAGTGTCGCACTGCGTATTGTTGTGTTCGACATCATTTTGGTTATCACCGTGTGTGCGATTGTGGGACTGTTTGGTCTGATTATCTTTGTGGTTCCCGTTTCGCTTCTCATCAAGGTGCCGGTTGTTCTGCTGCTCGGAGTGTGTCTTTCTGAAACAATCGAACTCTGCGCGGCAAGTTTCTTGCTGCGCGTTGCTGAAGCAATCGAGAAGACGCGTTAATTCGCGCGTGCAATCTCCACGATCGAAGCGAATGTTCGCGGTTCAAGCGAGCATCCTCCGACGATGAATCCGTCCACGTCCTCCTGTGCGAGGAGCGCTGCGGCGTTCTTTTCATCGACGGACCCTCCGTACAGAATTCGTGTTTCCGTGCGCGTGCTCTCCGCCAGCAGTCCGCGCAGATACGCATGAATTTCCTGCGCCTTCTCCGGCGTTGCGGAAACTCCCGATCCGATTGCCCACATGGGTTCGTAGGCAAGCACCAGGTTCGGTGTGATCATCGTGTGGATCATTCCGATCTGTCGCTTCAACACTTCTTTTGTTTTTCCTGCATCGTGTTCTTCCTTAGTTTCCCCGACACAGAGAATGGGGTGCATTCCCGCTTCGATTGCGGCGATCACCTGTTCGATGACGAAGGCATCGCTCTCTCCATGGTGTCGTCGGCGTTCACTGTGACCGCAGAGGACATAGCGGCAACCCGCTTCTTTGAGCATCGTAATGCTGAGATCTCCGGTGAAGGCTCCACTCTGTTCCGGTCGTCCGGCTTGGGCACCTGTCACCAACTCCGCGTCGCGGCAGCGGGCCAAATCGAGCGCGGTGGGAAAGACGACAATGTCACAGTCCCCGTGATTTCGGTACGGGCTGTCCTCTGCATCGAATCCCTGAGGGGCGGAATGCATTTTCCAGTTGGCTGCGATGAGGTGTTTGCGAGACATGCCGCACCACGATAGCAGCGAAGCGCACCTTCTGCATCGGGCGAAAAAACGCTATAATAGAAGCCATGAACCACCCAGTGCGCGTCGTACTAGGCACGGACCATGCGGGGTTCCGCTTGAAAGAGGTAATGAAGCAACATCTCGTGCATAAACATATCGATGTGATCGATGTTGGAACGTTTTCAGAAGAGCCGGTCGATTACCCGGCAATTATGCGTGCAGCGTGTGCCGCAGGATTGGAACAGGACTGCCCCATCATTCTTTTCGGTGGCAGTGGCAACGGAGAGCAGATCGCAGCGAACAAAGTTCCAGGCATTCGCGCGGCACTTGGGTATTCGCCCGAAATTGCGCAACTGGCTCGCTCGCACAACGACGCGAATGCACTCTCCATCGGCGCCCGCTTTACCGATGCCCCGACCGCACGCGCAATGGTCGACGTCTTCCTCTCGACACCATTTGAAGGCGGACGACACATCGCGCGCATCGCCGATATCGAACCCACACTATGAAGATTCTCATCACGCCATCGATTCTGTCGGCAGACATGGGTCATCTTCAGCAGGAGATTGATTCCGTTGCGTCTGTCTGCGATTGGATTCAAGTGGATGTGATGGACGGTCACTTCGTTCCTAACCTCAGCTTCGGCGCGCCTGTGATTGCGTGCATCAACACGTCCGTTCCACTCGACATTCATTTGATGGTTCAAAATCCCGCTGATCGCATTGCGGAATTCCTCAAGCTTTCGGTGCACAACATCACGTTTCATGCCGAGGCGGTCAAAGATACCGATTCACGCCGAGCCCTTCTGGAAGCCATTCACAAAGGAGGGGCGACCGCCGGAATTGCAATCAATCCCGAAACCCCACTCGCTGCAATCGATGACGTTATGGGAGAAGTCGATCTGGTGCTCATTATGTCCGTTCACCCGGGATTCGGAGGACAGGAATTTATGCCGGAGGTGCTGGAGAAGGTGAAAACATTGCGAGCAAAATTTCCGAATCTCATGATTCAGATGGATGGGGGAGTGAGCGACAAGACAGCAAAGAGGTGCATCGAGGCCGGTGCGAACAATCTCGTTGCAGGAAAATTCATCTTCGCGGCAAAGGACCGTGCAGCAGCCATCTCTTCTCTCCGCGTCTCATGAAAAAATTCTTTGCGTTGTCCGTGACGATCTTTCTGTGTGCATGTCATGCGACAACATCGACTCCCACCGTTTCGTTGCAGTCGCCCGCAGGAGAAGAGTTGTCTCTTCAGGTTGAACTGGCCGACACGCCAGCGCAGCAGGAGAAAGGGTTGATGGATCGCACCGAATTGCCCGAAGGGAAAGGGATGCTCTTTCGATTCAAGGTCGAGGCACCGATTGGATTTTGGATGAAGGATACGTTGATCCCACTCGATATCGTGTTCTTCGATCACGCAGGAACATTCGTGTCATCGGCAAGCATGCCGCTTTGCACGTCTGACCCTTGTCCTCCATTCCGTCCGGTGCGACCGGCGATGTACGCAATCGAGTTACCGTACGGGTACCTCAGCACACACGGTATCCATTCCGGTTGGACACTTACGCATCTGGATTCTCTTCCTCCGTTGGCTCAGTAGGGTCGAGGCGTCGTGCTCCCTCCTTCTTTCCCTTGAGCGTATCGACCGCTTTTTTGTGCGCCTTCAAACCGATATTGCCCACACCTTCGTGGTCATAATTATGGGCACCCAACGCATAGGCCAAGGTGTTGGATGAATCCGTTTGCGTTTCGCCGTCGTAGTGGTGGTGATCTTGATCCATAGCTCTATTGAACTACTAATGTATTCATACTGCAAACCATTCATGTTCCAATGTGACAAGGTACATCAATAATTGCAGAAAGAAGCCATGTATTCGATGTGTCGGATGTCCGATTCATCGTATTTTTTGTGCATATTTTAGAGTGGGTCGTATGCAATTTCCTCCTCTTCTTTTTCATCCGTCCACTCGCCTTATTCTCGCGTGCAGTGCAGCACTCTGTGCAGGCGCAGTGATGGAGCAAGTATGGATTCGTTCCACCGTGGATTCCTCGACTCTCCTCACTCTCGTTCAGGACGCAAGACCACGTGTGTGTACGGTAGAAGTCGATGGCATGCGCGATGGGAGCATTGCAGGGCGCATCACCGGTTCCGGGCGTGTGTTCATTGGAACGACGCAGGCGATTCCCAATGCGAGCGGGTCCTTTCTTGTTGCAGCGGGGGATTTTCTCACCAATCGCATCACCATCACCATTCCTCCCGGTATGAAGTTCGTCGCTTCCAAGCGAGGGACAAAGTACTACGCACTCCAAAGCAGTCAGGCCAAGTCGATTGCTCCTGCAAACCGTGTGTACTTTGCAACCCCTGCAGAGGCCGAGGCGGCGGGGTTCCGTCTTGGAAAGTAGTTTCCGAAAAACTGTCTGGCTCCAACCGCAGAAATCGCTAAAATAGGAGCTCAATGAGCTCTTCTTCCATTCGTCCTCCTCGGCAGCAGTGGCTGCTCACCTTGCTTCTCTTCGCAGGGCTCATCGGCATGTCGTTTTACTACATGTCGGCACCGGCGCGCGATGAAGAGAGTAAACTCGTAGGAGCGAAGCACGTATCGATCAGTCAGATTATTGCCGGTTACGGACACAATGATTTCACGCGCATTTTGATTCGCGATAACCAGGTCTATGCATTTACCGAAAGCGGCACGGTTCTTCAGTCCTACAAAGAGACATTCGACACCGTTAGTCAGCTTGGATGGAACGATCCTACAAACCCGACAGTGGTGGAAGTCGAAAACCGCGAAACGACGAACATGGTGATGGCGGCACTTCCTGATGTGATCTTCATCGTTTTGCTCATCGGAGCGATCTTCTGGCTCTTCCGTTCCATTGCACGAAGCCAGAGCAACGCCCTCTCCTTTGGAAAATCGAAAGCCCGTGTTGCAGATGTGACACAAGTGAAGACGCGTTTCGTGGATGTAGCAGGAGCAGAAGAAGCGAAGAATGATTTGCAGGAGGTCGTCGACTTCCTCAAAAACCCGGGCAAGTACCTCGACATGGGAGCAAAGATTCCAAAAGGAGTCTTGCTCGTCGGTTCACCGGGAACGGGAAAGACATTGCTTGCCCGCGCAGTCGCTGGAGAAGCAGGTGTTCCATTCTTCTCCATTGCAGGAAGTGAATTCGTCGAAATGTTCGTAGGTGTGGGTGCCAGTCGCGTGCGCGATTTGTTCGTTCGCGCCAAGCGCAATGCTCCATGCATCATCTTCATCGACGAAATTGACGCCGTTGGTCGCCAGCGCGGAGGCGCAGGATTCGGCGGAGGACACGACGAACGCGAACAGACGTTGAACCAAATCCTTACGGAGATGGATGGCTTCGAGCAGGGCACAAACGTGATTGTCATGGCGGCCACCAACCGTCCCGATGTGCTCGACAGCGCCCTCCTTCGCCCGGGACGTTTCGATCGCCGCGTGTTCTTGGACAAGCCGGACCTCGAAGCGCGTGTGAAGATTTTGGAAGTGCACGCTCGCAACAAGAAGATCGCGAAGGGTGCCAACTTGCGTAACGTTGCGAAACAGACGGTGGGCATGACGGGTGCAGACCTGGAGAACGTGATGAACGAAGCAGCCATCTTTGCTGCACGCCGCGCACACAAGATGATTGTGCAGCGCGACCTTATCGATGCACTCGAGAAAGTGACGATGGGTCCGGAGAAGAAGTCACGTAAGTTGAATCAACATGAGAAGGAAATTACGGCGTATCACGAACTCGGTCACGCAATCGTCGGTCACTTGTGCCCCGACAGCGACCCACTCCACAAGATCAGCATCGTCTCTCGCGGCTCCGCCCTCGGTGTCACGTGGTTCCTGCCACAGGAAGACCAGTACACGGTCAGCAAGCGCAAGTTCCTCGATGAAATCTGCGGGCTCCTCGGAGGACGCGCTGCAGAACAACTCATCTTCAAAGACAGCACGACGGGTGCCAGTAACGACATCGAACGCGCTTCTGCAATCGCTCGCAACATGGCGATGGTCTACGGAATGGACGATGAACTCGGCGCAGTAGCCTACGGTGAGCGTCAGGGCACGGCGTACCTCGGTGCCGACGCAGGCATGTCCCGCAACTTCAGTGAAGAGAGCGCACGCAAGATCGATCACTTCGTGAAGGTGACCATCGATACGCAGTACGCACGTGCATTGGGAATGCTCCAGAAGCACGAAGCAAAATTGAAGGAATTGGCAGAGTTGCTCCTCAAGAAAGAGACGATGTCCCTCGAGGAATTCCTCTTCACGTTCGACGGTTCTGTTCCTCAGAAGAAAAAGAAGCAGGAGGAAACGGAAGAAGATACGGTCGAAGAAGAGTCATCGATGAGTTAACGTCTACAGAGAAGCTGCGTTTTTGACGTTCCTCGCAATGTCACCGAAATTGTCATAGTACTGTTCTTGATTGATGCGGCGACGGATGTGGTGCGTGAAATGGCTGCCATGGTGCAGCACGGCGTTGGCTCCAATTTCCTGTACGGCTGCGGCTACAAGCGCGTATTGCTCTCCTTCCTGCAATTCCTGACTGAGCGTGATGGAGGCATAGGGGTGCTTTGCCGCACCGCGGGGAAGTGCAACGGTCGGGTCTTCGATGCGCGACAAATGCCCCTCCTGGTCCACAATGCGACTGTAGGCCATCACGATTTCGGCATGCTGACTCTTTTCTCCAAGTTCGCGTGCATAGGCGAGTGAGCGGGTGGGGTCAATTCCGCCGATGTCGAGCGACAGCCCGTGCTTTCTTTGTTCCTTGTCCACACGCATGTTGAAGTCTTGAAAATGTCGTCGGTTTTCAAATGACAGTCTTTCTCCACCTGCACGCAGATTCACTTGGAAGTGTTTCTTTCCTGTTGGTCGATCCAAATCCATTTCGAAGCTGTGCCAATACTCTTTCAGGAATTTCATGAAGTTCACAATGTCGGCAACGCTGACAAACGTAGGGGCGGTGACTTCGCGGCCCTGCACTCCCGCTCGTGCAACGCTGCTTGCGTATTTTTGATACAAAGGGAGTTTCAAAATATCCTGCAGCTCCGTTCGAAAGTGGTAACCCTGGCCGATCGTTTGAGCGGGGGAGGTCGTTGTGGTCATGTACACCGCGCAATCCTCTTGTTGGGCATGCACAGCGAAGGAGCACCCCGCATGAATGCATGCTCGGACGATGTCCTGCGTATCGTTTTTAAAGTTCTCCAGGAAGGAGATCGTCTCGTCATAGCCGCTCGCTTTTGCGGGAACATTTTTTTGGAATCGAGAGAAAACAGTATCGATCGATGCCTCCGTTGCTTCCGCACATTCCAACACTGTATGGAACCATCCCTCAATGCGACGTGTGATCAGTGGATCATTCTCCGATGAGAGCATTGCAAGACTGGTCGCCATTCCGGCAAGGAGTGGTTGTTCCTTTTGAAGTGTTGCCATGTAATCACCCAAATGACCTTCCTCAATTAATGCACTCACATCTTTGAGTTCCCTGAATGCGTGTTCCGTTGTTTTTCCTCTCTGGAGTAATTGAAAGTGCTCCCGATTGAAACGCAGCGCGTGCGACATGATCGTCGCATAGTGCGCATCATTTCTTGGGGAGGCCTGTGTGAGAGTGCGCAGAAGATTGCCCAATGCGTGGTAGCACCACGTGCGGGTTTGCTGAATGTGTCGATGACCTTGATCGTGCTCGCAATCGGACAACAGGCGCAGCATTTCCAATGCCCGCGTTGTGGCTATATTTTGCTCTTGTGGCTGAAATTGTTGCCCTTCGGACATAATGATAAAATAGAACAAATTGTTAAATTAGTCAAACTTCCTCCACCTTCAAAACAGGGCAGCAGACCGCATTGAACTACTTGTAAAGATTGCTACACTGCCTGGGCTCTCGCGACTTTTGCGTTGCCAGGGATTGCTGTTCCCTCGTTGTTTTACACCACAGTGCCCAGGTGGCGGAATTGGTAGACGCGCACGCTTGAGGGGCGTGTAAGAGTAATCTTGTGGAGGTTCGAGTCCTCTCCTGGGCACCAGAAAAATATCAGCTTTAGTCAGTCATTCAGGACACAGAGATGTGTCGTGAATCTTGCTTATATCCCAAAATAGATCATAATACCCTTTGTCGGTCTTCAACAGTCAACGGAGGATTTTGACGATGAGAGTCATGCTTATAGTTTTTGGAGTTTTCTTTCTCCTGTTGGGAGTTTGGATCTCCTACAAATGGGACGACTACGGCATCCGGTGTCCCGTGCTCGCTCGTCTTTTCTTCATTATCGGCACGTTAGCCTTTGTCATCGCCGACAAATGAAGGGGGAGGAGAATGCATTTCTTCCTCCGTCGCCCGAACACCGATGATTGCCTGCTCCTCACCGAGCAGGCTTTCACCTGTTACTGACACCAACGCGTGAAAATTCCTGTGGAGATGAGTCGCTTATCTTTCTGCTGCAGACACAACTCTCCAAACTCAATCGTTCCCTTTCTTTTTCCTTTCAAACAATCTTCGAGCAAATTGTAGAGCGAGAGTGCGGAGGAGTTCGTTGCGTATCCGTTGATGAGGAGAAAGTCCGCATCGGGAGTGAGAATCTCCACTGCGTTCTCAAGAAGGAAGGGGAGATCTTGATTGAGTTTCCAGGTGCGACCGTCGGGTGAGTGACCGAACGCAGGCGGGTCCATGATGATGCCGTCGTAGAATTGTCCGCGACGGCGCTCACGCAGTACAAATTTTACGGCGTCATCCAAAATCCAACGAATCGAATCAGGGGAGAGACTGCTGAGTTCCTGGTTCTCTTTTGCAAAACCGATTGCGGGCTTGCTCGCGTCCACGTGTGTGACATGGTGACCCAGTTTTGTGAGGAACACGCTGGCGGCTCCTGTGTATCCGAAGAGGTTTAAAATCTTTCGATTCTTCTTTCCTTGTAACTTCTTTGCCATCCACTCCCAGTTTGCTGCCTGCTCGGCAAAGATTCCTGTGTGCTTGAACGGTGTGAGACGTGCATTGAGGAGAATATCGTCCTTTGTGCCGGGGATGGTGAATTGGATCACCCAGGCACCCGGCAGGTGCCCACGCGTCTTCCAGCCGCCTCCTTCGCCGATTGATTCAAAGATTGCATCTGCACGCTGCCATTCGTCATCCGGCAGGTGCCGATCCCACGTGATTTGTGGGTCCGGACGAGCGAGGCGATAATCGCCCCATTGTTCCAAGCGATAGCCTTTACCCGTATCGAGCAGGGCAAAGTCTTTGAAGGCCGAGAAATGTTCCAGCTGGAACGTCGTCATAGACAGAGGTTACAGGAATGGAACCGTAGATAACATGGCGTCTTGCCCACTTCTCATGCAAAATTCGAGCCTATGAACACCCATCGCCCTCTCCTTTTTCTATCCCTGACATGTCTTCTCGCTGCCTGCAGTCCTGCCGGTGGGGACGGTGGAGCATCGTCTTCGTCCGGCTCCAGCCTCAGTTCACTTTCCACGATGTCATCGTCTGCAATCGCAGTCACTGGAGAAGGAACGAAAATTGATCCGACTGATGCGAACAATTTCGCGCTCTCCACTCCTGAATCGTACAATTATCCTGAACCTACAGACCCGTATTTGCGATACGGTCTCTACGATCAAAATTCAATCGACTTCACAGGCACGAACACTCCGACATTTGAAAAGTTGGTCGTAATCTACACGCCCGGATACGGTGATGAGCGCGATCGGGATGTGTATCAGGTGAAGAATTTTGAACCTGGAGATACGGATTGGAAATACACAGCATCCGTTTCTGCAGGAAATTTGCAGCGCGGAGTGAATGAATATCGCTTCCGCATGTACCTGACAGGAGGAGAGAAGTACGTCGAAAAAGTATTCCTCCTTCA
This sequence comes from uncultured Candidatus Peribacteria bacterium, assembly GCA_964534565.1. Classification (GTDB taxonomy): domain Bacteria; phylum Patescibacteriota; class Gracilibacteria; order Peribacterales; family Peribacteraceae; genus CAZHON01. The sequence goes on from CAZHON010000001.1 coordinate 130,498, forward strand.
ATATTACGCGAATCGAACAGAGGAAACTCTTCCAGCTCGTCCGGCACTGAATGTGCAATGGTCGACTCCTCAGGAACTTCCAGCGATCTCCTATCTGAAGAGTATCGATGAATACGATCGAACGGTTCAGTATGTCCAAAAGAATGCTATCTATTCAAATAGCGTGAGTGGTCCTTCTGAAGTTGATAACTACATCACGCTAGGAATGCAGTATTTCAAAGTAGGAACGGTGAAAGGCGGGGACTACGACGGAGGTGATGTAATCGTGGCAATTGTCGATAACTGCATCGCTTCTTTTGATATGTGTTTCTCGACAAGCGAGCCGGAGGACATTGTCCGCACAAAGGATGGACGATTCATCCGCTTTACTCCAAACACGAACATTCTGTTCAAGACGCAATTGGATAGCGCTCACACCATCGAAGCAATTCCTCAAACTCCGCTCGTCATTCCAAATGTAACAAACGCAACATTGAAACATGTGAAAAATGCCTCTCAAATGTTCTCGTCTGCAGGAACGCAATTCTTCGTTAGCAAAGAATTGGGACAACCTGTGTACCAGGGCGACAACGGTTGTCTTGCAGTAAAGGGGCTCGATGGCACACAGGCGATCTACGATATTGAATTGAAGGATTACTTCTCACAGCCGAATGTGTTGGAAGTAACGCTCAATAACGGCCAAACAATGAGCCATGCCTATGCAAGTCACGTGACCAAGGGCTGCAATATGTCCACATTCTGTTACGACCTTTCGACCATCGATGACAGTGCGTTGGAGAAAATCGGAAAACTAAAGAACGGCCAAGCGGTCTATCGTGAGAAACACACTCCCGAGCAGCTTGCGAAGTTCAAAGAGAATATCGGTGTGACCGATCTCGCAACTGTGTACACATCGCTCCCGAACTGGGAGGGTGCTCCACCCATTCCAACTCCACAGGCCTTTTATGACAACTACCCTGTCATTTATGTGAAGGATCCACTCGGACGTATGCTGCGATTCCAACAGGAGCAGTATCAGTCCGGTGCCGAGTGCGGAAAGCCAGTGATCTACCTCTACCCGGAGACAGAACAGGATGTGAATGTGCAGGTGAAGCCTGTCGGAGGGCTCACTGTCTCTGAGCCTGCGTACGGCAATGGATGGAACGTGCGTGCAACCCCACAGAGCGTGCTCACGAACTTGTCCGATGGGAAACAATACGGATATTTGTTCTGGGAAGGGGATGGAGGAGAGTACACAAAGCCAACCAAAGGATTCGTCGTCGCGCGTGAAAACGTTCATGCTGTGATGCTCGAAAAACTGCATACCCTAGGGCTCAATGCGATTGAGACTGCGGACTTCCTCGCGTTCTGGGAACCGAAATTGACCGCCAGTCCGTGGACATTCATCACATTCGTTCCACAGAGTCAGTTCGAGACGATGGCACCTCTCACTGTCACTCCAACGCCCGATACGGTGATTCGTGTCTTCATGGACTTCACATCACTCGAAGGACCAATCGATGTGGAACCGCTCATACTTACAACGCCTGAACGCAAAGGATTTACGGTCGTCGAATGGGGAGGAGTGTTGCACTCGACAGATGCAAAGGGAGACGAGATTACACAGTGCTCCATTCGTTAACATGCAACGATTCAATTCGTCGTTTGTCAGCCTGATAGCGCTTTGCGCTCTATCGGGCTGTGCGACGGAAGTTGAGAAGCCGGTGTTCCATTCCTATTTCTTCGACAAGGCAACGTACGAGAATTTTTATACAGTTGCAGAGGCAGGTGAACATCCGCTGATACAAGAACAAGTGTATGGAGCGGTTGTTCCCCATCATTTCTATGTGGGGCCGGAGTTCGCACGATTCTACGATTCGCTCAAGAATCAGAAGCCCAGTGTTGTCGTGGTGATCGGTCCGAATCACTTCGAGGCAGGAAAGGCCGACATTCAAACGACGGACGGTTCCTACGACACGCCGTATGGAAATCTTGCTTCTGATACGGACATCGTCGATGAGTTAGTCGAAAAAGGAAAAGTTTCGAAAGAAGAAATGGCGTTCACCGACGAGCATTCCATTTCTGCAGAAGTCGCATTCATCAAGCGCACCTTCCCCGATGCGAAACTTGTTCCGATTATTCTGAAGGTTCGTGTGTCACGTGAGCGCGCAGAAAATCTTGGAAAAACATTGGCAGAGATTCTTCCGTCCGATGCGTTGGTCCTTGCGAGTGTCGACTTCTCTCACTATCTGTCCGAGAACGTTGCGGATTTTCATGATCAAACCTCTCTGCATGCGCTCTTGAATGGGGATCTGGATACCATACAGAAATTGGAAGTCGATTCGCCGGCTTCTCTGACGGCACTTGCATCGTATTTGCAGGAACGCGGTGTTCAGAAAATCCTCTCTCAAAAACACACGAATTCGGCTTCGTACGGGGCTAAACCCGAATTAGCCGAAACGACCAGTCACTTCTTTTTGGCCTTTGGAAAAGGAAAGCCCATGACACAGAAGGCAGCGAGTGTCTTCTTTGTCGGAGATACGATTGTCGATCGTGGAGTGACCAAATCTGAATCGGTGTTGGATGCGATTGCAGGAAAAGAAAATCGCTTCTTCTACGGAAGCACGGTGCAAGCATTGAATTTGGAAGGACCGGTCACCACTCATGAAGAGCCGCAAATAATTCCCAATAAAATCTCTTTCCGTTTCGATCCAACAAAAACATTGTCGATTTTAAAACAAATGCACATCGACACTGCATCCTTTGCGAATAATCACACGAATGACCAAGGAAAGATCGGTCGAACGGATACGGAAGATTTTTTAAAGAATGCAGGCATCGCATCTGCAACGATCTCACAATCATGTGTCGTTCGCCCCGGTATTGATTCGAAGATTGCACTGTGCAGTTTCTTCGATGGCGGGGGATTCTTGAACGACGAAGAGGCAGCCATACGAATTGCTGATGCGAAGAAACAGGCGGATTTTGTCGTCGTTTCGGTTCATTGGGGAGATGAGTATTCGCCGGAACCGACGGATCGACAGAAGCAGCTTGCGCAGGTGTTCATCGATGCTGGAGCAAACGCTGTCATCGGCCACGGTCCTCACGTCATTCAGCAGATGGAAGTGTTCGGTTCCGTCCCCGTGTTCTACTCCGTAGGGAACTTCCTCTTCGACGAAACAGATCCATCCCGCTCGTCGGGATTGGCTGTTGGCCTCGTATTCGAACCTGGGCAAACTCTTGCGTATATCTATCCGCTCCATACCGTCGGTTCCCATCCAAAGCAGTATTCCTTCCAGGAGACGGAAGGATTCTTTCGAGCCTTCGATAAAGGAATCGAACAGTATCGTCTCAGTCTTCCGGGGAAGTATGTGATCCCAAAAAACTGAGATTAGTCGAGGAATTGAATGCTGTTCCAGATGAGGAAGTCATAGCCATTCTCCATCGATCCATCTGGGAAGAGCATCTCTTTTTCAGAGAGCCAGTGGTAGCCTCCACCATTTTTACTTCCAAGCCGACTGAAGATAATCACACCGGCCTTCGTATTCCAGGTCGGTACGTCTCCGCAGGCGAGTAGATCATCCGATGGCGTCGTAGGTTTGAGGAAGACGGCCGTCATGTCATCGTTTATCACCTCTCGAGAATCAATCACACAATTCTGCGACGGGAAAACACGCTCGATGAACTTCTTCACATCTGAAATATTCTGCACACGCATTGCGTAGATTCGATTGAACACAAGGTCTACATCTGAGGAAAAACAATCCTTCGCATCCTTTTGATTCATGACAAAATCGATGGATGAGTCCGTCTCTTGTGCCTTTACGGCAAGATTCTTTTTACAGCTGTCTACATAGACGACCGATGGGTAACGACCCGAAATACCCAATTTTGCGGACGTGAATTGCTGGTCCAGAATCGACTCTACTGAAGTAACGACCACAGGGTCATTCGTGGGTGCGGCTGTGTTACACCCGGCCACGAGAACACATGCTGCAAGTGCTACTCCTGAGAGTGAGACTTTATTCATATACAAAGGATAACACATCGCTTACTTCGCGCGCTTGCGCTCGTTCTCGTTGAGGATCTTCTTTCGCAAACGGATGTTGCTTGGAGTGATTTCAACAAGTTCGTCGTCGGCAACGTATTCGAGAGCTTCCTCAAGACCCATGGGACGCACAGGTGTGAGGTTCACGGCTTCGTCGCTTCCGGATGCACGTGTGTTCGTCAGCTTCTTTCCGCGGATGACGTTCACGGACATGTCCTGTTCCTTTGAGCTTTCTCCGATGATCATACCTTCGTAAATCTGTGTTCCTGGAGTGATGAACAATGTTCCGCGCTCTTGCACGTTCCACAAGTCGTATGCCGTTGCGGCACCGGAGAGCATGGACATGATCGAACCGTTTGTGCGGCCCGGCAGTTCACCCTTGTATGGTTCGTACATTGCAAACGAGTGGGTCAAAATTCCTTCACCGCGCGTCTGGATGATGAACTCTCCGCGGAAACCGAGGAGTCCGCGAGTCGGCACCATGAATTCCAAGCGTGCGTGTCCTTCGTTGCTGATCATGTTCACCATCTGTCCTTTGCGGCGGCTGAGGAGATCGATGATTGTTCCGCTGCAGTTTTCCGGCACATCGATAAGCACCTGCTCAATCGGTTCTTCTTTGCCGTTTGGACCGTCTTGCATAATCACCTCTGGGCGGCTGACCTGGAGCTCGAACCCTTCGCGGCGCATCTGTTCCAAGAGAACGGACAAGTGGAGTTCTCCACGACCGGAAACCTGGTAGCTGTCGGAGTTCGGAATGTCCTGCACCTGCAATCCCACGTTCGTTTCGCATTCCTTCATCAAGCGATCGCGGATGTGACGCGTGGTGAGGAGCTTTCCTTCCTTTCCGGCGAATGGAGAGTTGTTCACCATGAACGTCATCGTGACGGTTGGGGGGTCGATGCGGAGCGTTGGGAGCAATTCTGCATTCTGGTCGGTTGTGATGGTTTCTCCCACGTTGATGTCGCCCACTCCTGCAAGCTGGATGATGTCTCCGGGGATCGTTTCGCTGATCTCCACGCGGCGAACACCTTCCATGCGGAAGAGTTTCGTGATGCGTGCCTGGCGCTCTGGCTTATCTATACTCTTGATGAAGACTTTGTCTCCGATCTTTGCGATTCCTTCCTCCACACGTCCAATTGCAAGACGGCCCACGTAGGAGTCCGAACCAAGCGAACTTGGCTGCATGCGGAATGGAACGTCGGAACGGCGAACGGATGCAGGAACGTGCTGCATGATGACGTCGAAGAGGGGAGTCAGATCCTTGCTCTCATCGGTCAGGTTCTTCTTTGCCATACCCTCGCGTGCGATTGCGTACACGACAGGGAAGTCGAGCTGTTCGTTCGTTGCACCGAGTGCCACGAAGAGATCGAACACAAGGTCGATGACCTTTGCAGGACGAGCGGCTGGTTTGTCGATTTTGTTGATGACGACGATTGGCTTGTGACCAAGCTCCAATGCTTTCTTCAACACGAACTTCGTCTGTGGCATTGGTCCTTCCTGTGCATCGACGATCAAAAGCACGCAGTCGACCGTGCGCAGCACGCGCTCCACTTCGGATCCGAAGTCGGCGTGGCCCGGAGTGTCGACGATGTTGATGCGTGTGCCCTTGTAGTTGATGGCAGCATTCTTTGCGTAGATGGTGATCCCACGTTCCTTTTCCTGGTCGTTGCTGTCCATGATCAATTCACCGACCGTTTCGTGCGCTTCGAAGGCGCCGCCCTGCTTGAGCAACTGGTCGACGAGCGTGGTTTTTCCGTGGTCGACGTGGGCGATAATGGCGATTGAGCGCAGTTCCATAGAAAAGGAGGGAATCGGAGATATCGGGATGTCCTGGTGCGTGGTAAGCGAACCTAACCTGGACCGCACAGAAGCGCCTCCTTATACGGAAATTCGGGCATTCGCGCAATGGAAGATGGCCAAGAAAAACGCCCTCTTGTCCAATTCAAGGGTTCAGAAGAGAATAACCTCCTGTTTTCTTCCCAATTCTTTCTATGAAAACACGACTCCTTCTCAGCCTTTTGCCAGGTTTACTGCTTGCAACGCCTGCATTCGCAGCAGACATGCAGCTTTCTCCTGCAGACAGCAGCAGCGTGTACGTCGACGCAACGGTCTACCACCTCGCAACGCCTGATGTGGTGAACATGTCCGTCTCGTGCGATATGCAGACACCAAAGTCCAAGGCCGATCTTCGCCAGGGATTCTCTTCCCAACTTGTTGCCATCAAGACACTCGTCGGCAGCGACGCAAAGGTTCGCCGCAACGGCACACCGAACATGTATCCGTCGTACATGGACCCGATGATGTCTCCTTCTTCCACACAGTTCACGGGCAACATGGTTGTCTCTGTGATGGATATCAAGAACGGTTCTGCACAGCGCATTGCCGACGGTGTTGAAGAAATCGGATGTTCCGTCGCATGGGACGCTCGTTTGATCTACTCCGCAAAGTACGCAGAGCAGATGCACGATGAACTCTTCGAACAGCTCGCCGACAAGAAGGCTCTGTACGAAAAGTTGCTCGGAGTCACCTTCTCCAAGGTGTCCAACATCTCCGTCATGACCTCTCCTGACTACGGAGGCAGCTACTACGGTGCAGGTTCCAGCAACAGCTATGATCCTGAAACGAACACGATGCCTGCGCAGACAACGCTCTCCATCACCTTCGACCTCAGCAAGCCGGTCACGAAGTAATTTCTTTTGAAATAAAACGGCGCGTCCCAGTGATGCGCCGTTTTATTATTTCTGAAGCATCTTCATGAATTCCGCTTCATCGATGATCGTCACATTCAATTTCTTTGCGTCATCCAATTTAGAACCCGCCTCTTCACCCGCAAGAACGTAGTTCGTTTTCTTCGACACACTGCCACTCACTTTTCCTCCGCGATCTTTGATCATCTGTTTCGCTTCCTCGCGGCCGAGCGTGGGGAGTGTTCCCGTAAGGACGAACGTCATGCCGGTGAATGTCTGTTCGACGGTCGATGTCTCCAGTTGCAAACACAGCACTCCTCCGTCTTCCAATTTTTGCAGCAGTTCTTGTTTCTTCGGATCGTGGGTCCACTCGTGGAGCGACTCCACCACCGTTTCGCCGATGCCGTCGATCGACGACAGTTCCTCGGTGCTCATCTGCGCCAATTGGCTTCCCACTGCGGTCGGTTTGATTCCGCGAATGCTCTGCTCCTCTGTTTCATCCATCCCTGGGAACAGGGAAGGGGACAGCCCCGCCCTCTTCTGCTTTACCGTGAGTGTCGTGAGGTTCCACGGAATGCGACGGGCCAAAAGATCGGCGGTTTCGCGCCCCACGTGACGAATGCCGAGTCCGAAGATGAATCGATCGAGTGGCACGCGGCGTGCGCGCTCGATGCTCGTGAGAATGTTCTCCGTCTTTTTTTCTTTGAAGAGAGGGAGACTCATCAAATCTTCTGCGTGCAAGTAGAACAAGTCACCTGCATCGCTGATGGTTCCGCTGGAGAGCAATTGTTCGATCGTTTCTTTCCCAAGTCCTTCCATGTTGAACGCATAGCGCGAGACGAAGTGTTCGATTCCTTCCTGTGTAACCGCACTGCAGTTGGGGTTGGGGCAGCGCGTTGCAACGTCTTCTCCTTCGCGTACCAATTCCGTTCCACAACTTGGACAATTCTTGGGGAAACGAAATGCCTTCGTTCCGTTCGGTCGCAGGTGCGGCAACACTTCCATCACTTCCGGAATAATGTCGCCTGCTTTGCGCACGATCACCGTGTCGCCAATGCGCACATCGAGTCGATCGATTTCATCTTGGTTATGCAGCGTCGCGCGCGTGACGGTGGTGCCCGCAAGCTGCGTGGGTGTGAGGATCGCAACCGGCGTAATCGCTCCCGTTCGGCCGATTTGAAGGTGAATATCGAGCACTTGGGCCGTTCGCTGTTCTGCCGGGAACTTGTAGGCGCGTGCCCAACGGGGAGCCTTCGCCGTCGACCCCAATTCGCGCTGTAATCGTTTGTCATTCACTTTGATCACCACTCCGTCGATGTCATAGGCGAGTGACTCGCGTTCTTTCTGAATTTTTTCGTACAGCTTTTCGACCTGTTCCAATTTTTTCGTGACAAAAAAGTCCGGCTGCACCGGCAGGCCGAGTGACTGGAATCCTTCCAGCACTTCTTGCTGAGACGAGAATCCCAACGCCTCTGCACTCGTTTCGTCGAGTGTGTAGCAGTACATGCGCAAATCGCGCAGCGCCGTGACCTGTGGGTCCAACTGTCGCACCGAACCTGCCGCTGCATTGCGAGGGTTTGCAAACTTGTCTCCTTCTTCCAGGTCTCGGTTCACTCGCTCCAGTGCCGCCTTCGTCATGAAGACCTCTCCGGAAACTTCCATGTACCGTGGCAAGTCACCGGCGGCTTTTACAGTGACCGTGAGAGGAATCGCCTCGATCGTTCGGACCGTGTGTGTCACGTCTTCTCCTTCGACTCCATTTCCGCGCGTCACAGCACGGCGCATTTCATACGTCTTGCTCGTTCCTTCGCGTTCATACACGAGCGAGATATTCAGTCCGTCGATTTTGAGTTCACAGATCATCTCAAACTCTTTCTGTTCGCCACCAAGCGCACGGTGCATCTGTTCCATCCAATCGAGCAGTTCCTCATGAGAAAAGGCGTCTATCAGCGATTCTTTTGGAGTCAGGTGTGCGACCTTGGGCAAACGACCATCCAACGGCGCACCCACGCGCTGTGTGGGAGAGTCCTTCGTAATCAGTTCCGGGAACTCTTTCTCCAACTTGATCAGTTCCTGCTTGAGAGCATCGCGCACATCCTCCGACACATCGGAGCGATTTTCGATGAAATATGCTTTGTTCAAACGCCAGATTTCCTCTCTCAACTTTTCAATGCGTTGTTTGGCTTCGGAGCGATCCATGCCACCCATGGTAGCGCCCCTTCTTTTGTGCGTCTGCATGGAGCGAGTCAACAATAGAAAATACTGTCAATTGCAATGTTTCGTCAATATCGCCATACATGCGCGCATGACTACTATCCGCGATTCACAGGAAGCCCTCAAACAGCTGCGCACCGTGCTCGATGCTTTGGAAGAATTGGAAGCACTCTACGTCGATGCCGAAACCCCTCAAGATGAAGAAGCCGATCGCGAGAGCGACCAGGAAGTTCTCGACCGCATTGTCGAAGAAGCAACCGAACGCGGCATGGACGAAGAGGGAATCGAACGAGCATTCCGCGCTCTCCTCGCCTACGCAAAGAAGTCGGCAGAGTGAGGAGGATTGCCCTCAGAAATTATTAAATTTTCTGAGGCCTTCCTTGCTCATCAAACTGATATGGAGTTTGTCCATCATGCTTCATCGATCTCATAAGAAGATGAACATATTCTTCTGGATAGGTAGGGTCATTTCCTACTCCGCCATTTTTATAATAGAGAGATGCCAAAAGAGAAATGAATGTAATCGCAGTTTCATACTCAAGGGATATATCCAGTTCCTCCATAATTTCTCGTGGTGGAATTTGTATTCCTGCCATTCCTGCCTTTCTTAAACGGTCATTCATTTTAAGGTTTACAATTTCTATTTCATATCCATATGCTTGCACCTCATCTATCAATGGGATTGCATTGTCGCTTTGGGAACAAAATTTTAAATATGGAACGAGGCCCATTTGTTTCCTGCGCTCTGCATGTTGATAGACATGAATGTATTCGTGAAATTGGGCTAATTGTCCAACAATACCCGCGGTCTTCATGTCGTCGGGTAACACCATCGTGCGTCTTGTCCCCGCAAAACCTGCTAAAAATTTTGAATCATCGATTGGTAAAACATCATAGGAAACATAAAAAGGGTCTGCCTGTGCCTGTAGAAGAAAGGTTGGATCTTCCATCCCCATTTCTAAGGAAATGCGTTTTGCCACAAGCCCATTCCGGAGTGGATTTTGTGTATTTCTATATTCGAGCTGGAAGGGAATTCTGAGCATGCTGACCAATGCCTTTTGTTGCCTTGTTTCTTGGGGTAAGGAATTGATGGCAGATTCCAAAGACGAACCAAAAGCCAAAAACTCCCTAGAGGTTGTATTTATCACCTCTTGATATTGGATTTCAGGAACAGTTTTAAGAGAACAATCTCTTGTCTTCAATGCCGTGGTTAACATTTCTAACGCTTCATCAAGAGATCCTGGTTCGTTGGGTGATGGTGTTGGCTCCTTGCGAAGAACGGATTCTTTTTTATTGTCAATTTCTCCTAATTGTTTTGCATAAAATTGTTCAATTAATTTTTTCTTCAGTTCGCGTGTTTTGGCTTCATCATCTTTACCCAGGCGTTCAGCGATACGAAAACCGACTGCAACCAAATAGAATGCAAGACGCATACCTGCTTCGGATCTACTCAGTGGTGGGCTGGAGGTAATATATCGATCTAAATTCTTGGCTAATGCCAAAATTGTAGGTGAATTATTCGCTGCAATCACATCTTCAATAGAAGATAGGTTATATCCATCGATTACGGCATCAATGCCTCGCAAGAAACTTCCCTTTGAAAGAATATCCGCTCCTGCAATCTCCACTGAAAATGCCCTGATCTCTCCGTCAACATATTGCTCTTTTGTTGGGTTTTCAGGCTCTTTGCCGGTGAGTGCATTTTCAAGATGTTCCAGTTCATGAATTCCAATGAGGCCGGCCCACTCTTTTGTAAAATCGATAGGTAAAATGCGCATAAGCATAATGCCCTCGGGCTCACGTCGTACAAGGGCTGCATGCACTTGCTCTTGAAGGATTTCGCTGTCGTTAGAAACAACGGCCATCCATGCACTATTTTTACGACCATCTTCAAGAGAGCGTATATTTCGGCCTTTTATCTCTGCCCAGCGAGCATGTGTTTTGCGAAAATCTTTTAAATTCCTAAGTAAATTTGTAGAGGGTTGCTCGCCTTCTTTCGAGAATTCTCGAACTTGGCCCAAAATAAAATCCATTCCTTTCTGAACCTTCTCTCTCGTTTCGTGTGCAGGAATAAATACATTTTCGCTTGGGCCATATTGTTCATTCATATCTAACGATAAAACAATAGGGGGCGCTCCATCAATAACGCCTAATGAAGAACCCAACGAAATCAATTTACTTCTCGCTTCGTGAATATGTTTTTCGATTGCTGTTTTCAAAGGAGAGGTTTCTTCTTTTGACCATGCAAGAGTTACCTCTCTGCGCCCACTTGTTGCCTTATAATCTTCGTTATTAGGACCGAGAATTGCACCTTCTATTTCAGTTTTACGAATTTTTTGCCACATGGTTCGTTGTACAAGTTCAAATTCTTGAAGAAATGCCGGACTCCACTCAACGTTATCATCGGTCGTAACGTTTGAATCAATTTGAGCCGTTATTCGAAGCCAATTCTTTTCATCTTTCTTTTTCCAAAAAGTTCTTTTTCGCGCAGGCAACAAGTCGTCTTTTTGGACGTAAATATCCTCAGATGCCCTACTTTCCAAATACGAAGGTAACGGCGACATAGAATATTATTAAACACTATTTATAAATTTAGTCAAATATATTTAATCGAATAAATAGCTTCAATTTAGGCTTTAAAGCATTTTAAGGGTCTTTTCTTCTAAGGAAAAAGTTTGAGTGAGGAGGATTAGATTCAGCGTCGAAATCTCGTCGAGCGACTGCTTGATGAGCTTTTGGCTAGAGGAGTTTTTCGCGTGCTCGAAGAAGAAAGAGTTTTATGACTGGAGCTTGAAATAGATGATGAAGAAAATCGTGTCTGCTTTGGGAGTGATTTACTGCTCGTAGCAGAATTCTTTGCGGAGAACGTCATGGCATCTTGCAACGCCTGAATTGTGGATTGCATACCGGTGAATGCATCTTCGGATGTTCTAAAAAGTGCAAGCACTCTTTTTCCATCCACCACACCCTCCGTCCAACGGTACTTTACCGGTCGGCCGAGCAGGTCAGTTGTAAAATCCCAATAGATTGCAGGCGTACCCGAAAGTACCGTCATTCCCGAACCTGAAAGTTTAAAAGAAGGGATGTAGTAATCTCCGATCGAAATACCGTTTTGCAGTGCGGAATCCGAATTAAATGATCGTCGGATAAAATCTAACGTTGGCTGTTGTTGTGGGAGGAAATTACTTGCACTTAAGTACACACCGTTTTGGAGCCATGGTTTCAATACGTTGGCGTCGGTTATTTGTATTGCTTGCACACTGTTTCTGTCATTTTGCGACTTCCAACCAGCAGGATAGTGCATGACCAATCGTCCGATAGATGTATCAAGAAAGGCCGTTTCGCTTAATGTGGGGATTGCTGCCGCTGCCCCGATAGGAAAGAGGACGATGATTCCAAGGCCGATGATGAGTTTGGAAAGAGGGTGCATGGGGGAGGGGGGAAATAAAAATCAATCTTGGCTAAAATAAATAGTGTCGCGCAATTGAGGATATTTTTGCCACGTTTCAATGCGTACCTTGCAAATGGATTTTAATTCTTCATTTTTAATTCCATCACATTTGGTCGCATCTTTATCATGTGAAGCAATTCTGTGAATACACTCATCCGGAAATTTTTTTGATTGAGTTATAGGGTCGCAGACAGTTATGTGAGGAGTTAATGTCTCTTCTTCAAAACAGCGAATTGAGTCTTTTTCATACCAATGACAGTTACTTTTATCAATTAATCCTCCCCAAATAGTTCCGATGCAATCCAGTCCATAATCACTTGGCATCAGTAATTCACAAATATTTGGATCCTTCAAAAGCTGCGCTGATTTATAAATACAATAACGTACCTGTTCTCCTTTTTGTGGGCCCAGATCAAATAGAGGAGAATATTTCGTGCATTCTTGAGGATTATGTGTTTTTACTGAAACATCGATAACAGTTTCGATATCTGCATTTGTGTAATAACCAAGTGCTCCCCAGAAAAGATCGTAGGAGATCCAAAAAAGAATAAAACAAATCACTGCAAGAAAAAGAGTAAGTATTAATTTAATCAAAAAATGTAACCCTAAGAAGCGATGGAGAATGGTTGAGAGCGGCATGGATTATGTGAAGTAATGTACCATGAGAAATATAATGTGATGTGGCTACCGAATTTGGGTTGGAGTGAGAGGTTGAACGATATTTAATCCCTGCTCTTTTCCATTCTGATTTGCGTCCTTTACCGTAAAAGAAATAGGTTTGGCTTTGTACCAAACTTGTCCCGTTTGAGGGTCGATCGATTGATACACGTCACAGGAAATAAATCCTTCAAATCCCTTTTGCCATGCCTGCGGTTCTATAGATCCAGAAGGATAGGCATCTGTGGTCATTTTTATTCCTAGTAGATTTGCTTGGCGGCTCCCGGAACCTGGCGCGGTGTGGTCAAGCAAATGCGAAAGAGAAAAAAATGGTGTATAAAACGGATCATTCCTTTTTTCTGACACACTGCCTTGGATTAGTGCCGACGCACTTGATACGGCGTAACCGTGAGCCTGTATTGGGTCTAAGAGCCTATTCATTCCACTATCAACATAAAAGGAATAATCGGCTGAAACCGAGCGTGCATTAGAGCCGATGACACTACTTTCAATGACCCAAGAAGTTTTAGAGACCTGACTAAAATCGATTTGAGTACTGTTGACCTTATTCACGAGAGGCGCATCTGCAGCAGGATCAAGTGCAAGAATTGAATTGACTCCCCCTAGCTCTTTGGCTGCAAAGAATGCGATAAAGCTGCCATGACTATGAACTGGTAAATTAATTTTCGCAGGGTCAATACCAATAGAGCGTATTTGACTGGCAATCCAGTGAGCAACGATCGGAGTCCAATCTGCTTCACCGATATCAACTTTATTAGCTAGTAGAATTTTTGTTAAATCATTTGCTGCCTCATGCCAATCGATCGTGATCACCTGAGCACCTATTCCCTTCGTAAAGTTATAAATACTTTTACTTAATTCACTCATTTGGCCACTTCCTTCACTGTCTGTTCTGCCGTGTATTACGATAAAAGTAATTTTATTTGGATCTATCTCAATAGTCTTTCCTGTATTTGGATCTTTTGTAATACGATTTCCACCTTGATCAAATGCTGCAACGCTCATCCTCACCGGAAACACATTCGGGTTTCCTTCCATACTCATCACACCCTCAATCTTCGAACTATTATATTTTGACGCTTCCATATGTAGTTTTGTGTCTGTTAGATCAGTTGCGGAATTCTGTACAAAAGAAAGACCGCTTGGTTGAGTAAAGAAAGGAGTTCTCGTGATAGTGATTGTGTATACGCCCTTGGGCAGCACACTGCTGATCGATTCACCGCTTGTTCCGGCCTTTGCTGATGTATAGGAAATATTATTCGGTCCACCCGTGAGGAGTAGATTTCCATTCGTGTTGGAATCCAACCAAATATTCACCATCGAGTCCTGTTGTAGGTCAAAGGTGCGAACAACTTTGCTCTCTGGTCGCTTGATCTGTTCATCGGGAAGGACGAATTTTTTATCGCTCGTTGCGATCACCTTTCCGATATCTGCTGTATTCGTATCAACGAAAGGCTTTAATATTGCGTTTACTTCATCACCTGCATACGTGAGCAGCGGGCTACGAATGGCATCAGTTATTTTCGATGCACTCAGAATTTCTGCAACGTCTCGGACGGCATCTACCTTTTTTAGCGCTGCCTGAATTCCGGTTTTTAATGCTAAGATATGCGGATCACTATTGTCATATTGAGCTAATGCCAAATCAATATTCCTCTGAATATTCTGCATTCTGCGGCTTACTTCTGTGGTCGGTGCCGCGGCATATGTTTTAATATCAGGAATCTTTTCCCATACACCTTTTTCATTTTGCCTCATTCCTTGCTCACCCATTTCCGCAAAAAATTTATCCCGAGCAACAAGCTGCGCCATATCCTTCTGCTGTTGAATGAATCGAGCACATTCATCAGAGAACATTTGCTGGCAAATTCCCATAATTGTTCCACGGTTCGGAATGATAACTCCGAGTGCACGCAAATCTCCAATGACGGCATAACTGCTAGCCTTTCCTAATATTGTGTCTAACTCTTTGTAAAGGTTGGCATCTTCCGGTGTGCCATTTCGAATGGCGACAAGGGCCTTCATCCCTGCCTGCAAGGCGCTTGCCATGTAGTTGTTGTACCCATCAACCCATTTTGAAAATTTATTCATGGTGTCTATGCGTTCATGATGAAATCCTTCTTCGACACGACCACGCGTCGCGTCTCTTCCTGCGGCATTCCAACGCCTTGTAATTTCTGCATCCCAGTTTTTAGATTGATATTGTGGGAAGGTTTTATAGAAAAATTCCTGCTCGAAACGAGAACTGTTAATCAACAGTTGTTGATTTCCAGATAATTTTGAAGTGTTTTCGAGAAGCACTTGTCCCTGTACATAATTCATATTTGTATCACTCACGTTGATTGTTTTGACGGCGATCATTTCCTGATAACGCAATGCTTCAGGAGTTTCGCCTGTGGCTTTGGCTACAACACCATCGGCAGAATTTTTAAGTGAAAGAGTTTTCGTTTTCATATCCCAATACACTGAGACTTTATCGCGGACTAATCCGTTGGATGGGCGGTCCATGAGTTGAATTTCATAGTTGCCTGTTGGATTGCTCGTATTAAATGTGATGCTGTTCGAAATAAAATTCGTTCCACCAGGATGAGAGAGCGTTGTGTTTGAGAGCGATCCACCTTGTCCGGTTGTGCTTACGTAGCTTTGGTCGAATGGTGATGAGACTGTAAAAAGAACGTTAGGACCATCGATACGAGCAATTTGTAAATCGGGAGTAATAGGATTTTCTATCGTTCGTCCTTTTTCTATTACATCAAAAGGCAGTTGATCTTTTGGCATCGTAAGACGGTTTTGAAATGGACTGTAATTGGGAACAATTTGATCAAGCACTTTACCAGTTTTTGCATCAAGCAAACTGATCTTCATATCTCCTCCATTACTGTAATTTCGAAACATTTGAAAATCCCAAGTCATGTCTCTAGTTCCCCCGGGGTGGTCGAGTGTGACGGATTTTTGTGTTTTACTTCCATCTCCATTATCAAGAATCATATATACCAAACTTTGATCAGCGGGATTGCGAATGTGTACGCTGAAAGCAGTGGAGGAATATCCTTGTTCTTCTGCAGTCAAAAAAAGTCTCGCATATGGAATACGATTTGCATCCTCTCGTTGTTCCATCTGAATAGCATTACTGATTGCCTGCTCAGTTTTTAGGATAATTTCATTTTGAATAGAGCTGACGAGGGCAGGGGGTACGGTGGTTGGATCGGGGACAGCCGCTACAGCTGCCATAGGAGATGCTGTGTTTAATCGACGAGATTCCAATTCTTCAACCGCAAGACTGACGTAGAGATCATTCCTTTTCATGTGTGTGGGGGAAAGTGATAGCACCATCAGACTCCATGTCATGCATCTGCCGTAAGAGGCCGTACCACGCCCTAGAGAACGATGTTCTATTAGTGGCTTACGAAAGCCATGAAATACGTTCTACCGCCTTCTGAACGCCCGTCTAAAATGCTGAAAATTCCATTAATGTATAGCGAAATGCATGCATATATTTGTCAATTATTAAAAATGCCGTAGGATATGCGGTTGTCCTATGGTCGCCCTCCCCCAAGCCATCGAAACTGCCCTCCAAGAAGCTGGCTTCTCGCCGACGGAGATTTTGATCCTCAACCACCTTCTCGAAGAAGAGGGGATGACGTTGCGTGAGATCGCGTCGAAGACAGGAAAGAGTACCGGCGTGCTGGATCAAGCGATGAAGAAACTTCTCCGTCGTCATATTGTTGAACGTCATGTGATTAACGACACACCAAAGTACATCGTGGGGTCGTTGCAATCGATTGTGGATTGGATGGAGAACGATACGCAAAAGCGTCGTGAGGAATTGGATCGCAGATATTCAAATTTCGAATCATTCATTCTCACCCTTGAGCGTGAGCGCTCCCGCCCACACGTAGAGCACTTTGACGGGCTGAGTGGAATCAAGCAGGCATATGAAAAATTATTGGAATACGGAGAAAAGGATATTGTTGGGTATGTGCCCGTGAGTTGGAAGGAAGAGGAAGATCCGCTTCGTGAATTCAAAGTCCAATGGTTCCGCGATCGTTACAAGAAGGGCATATTCCTACGTATTTTGGCCCATGACACGCCTTTGGGACGACGCTTTCAAAGTCGAGATGCCTTTGAATATCGCAAGTCGATCCTTGTCGATCCCGCCAGCTATCCCTTCAATTTCGAAAAATATATCGTCAACAACACTCTTGCATGCATTGATTTCAATAAGCGTTCAGCAATGTTTTTGCATTACCCGGAAATGGTGAAGACAGAGAAGGATATGTTCGAGCGTTTGTGGCAAAAAAAGTTGCAATCAAAAACTGCAATCAAAAATGATGCAGTTATTCCGCCGATTGCAGATGAGCCCGAACCTATTTCTCCATACACACGAGTAGTTTCTTTGTTGCGAGAATTTTTCGTTGGACCGAAGAGCTTGGTTGCGATGGGTATTTGTGCGGTAATGGCGGCAATTTTTACCTATGGAATTTATCAAGGCACAGTTCGTCTAAATATAGAAACTATTAGGCAGAAAGTAACTGCGATAGCAACGACCGCAACGGTTGAATTTGATTCAGAAAAATTAATTCAATTGAGAAATATTGATGATGTGAAAGGTCCAATTTACAAAGAAGTTGTATCTCGATTGCAAGAAATTCGTCGCAGAAATTCTGATATTTTTTATGTATATCTAATTCGTCCGAATCCTAATAACTCAAAATTTGAATTCATTGCAGATGCAGATGCGGTGGATCCCGATCAACCAACGGATACGAATGAAGATGGTGTAATTAACGATGCGGATACCTTAGGTTTTCCAGGAGTACCTTATGAAGTATCTTACATAGATGTTTTAGCCAATCATGAATATGCTCAGCCAACTGCTACGCATAAATCATATACAGATAAGTGGGGTACATTTTTTAGCGGGTATGCACCAATAAAAAATGCCAAGGGAGAAATAGTTGCATTGTTGTGCATTGATATGACAAGCGCGTCGCTTAAAAAACTTACAAGCGCGAGTATTCAACCTATCATTTATTTTCTAATTTTATTTATTATATTTATAATCTTTCGATTGGCGGCTTTCAATCGGCCAATATTAAAGCAATTAATTGAATTAATAAATATGCGCAAGATTGTACGTATTTTTATAGTATTCTTAATACTTTCAATTCTCCTATTATTAGTTTCATATAAATATACTTTAAATCAAAGAATGCGAGAAGTGGGACAAAAAGCAATGGCGATCGCTGCAACTGCTGCTCCGACAATCGATTTTATAAATTTAGATAAAATTAAAACGAAGGATGATATGAAGAAGCCTGAATATCAAATTGTTTTTAATCAATTAAATAAAATTCGTAAACAAAATCCGGATGTGAAATACGCATATATTTTTAGATCTACCGACGAGGATGGAATTTGGGAATTTATTGCAGACGCGGATTCAAATTTTGATTCTCCTCATTTAATCGATATGAATAGCGATGGAGTACTAAGTAGTGAAGATGAAATTTCTGAACCTGGTAAAAAATATAATATTAGAATTATGTCTCCCAAAATGTATCAATTTTCTTTGAAATACCCCCTCTATGATGAGGGTGATACCCCAGATCAGTGGGGGGTTTTCGTGACTGGCACCGCTCCAATACTCGATGATGGCCAAAAACCGGTAGCGGTTTTGGGAATTGATTATGATCTTATAAAGGTAAGAAAAATGGTTTTTGAAAGGTTTCTAACAACTTTGAAAGCATTATTCCTTCTCCTTTTCACATCTGTAATTTTTTCTGTAATTTTGTTAAATATTCGTCCAAAGATCTTTAGGAAAAACACCTAATCTTTGTTAGTATAAAAAAGCGGTTCTCTTTTCCTTGTTAAAAATTTTAGCAAAATCTAAGGCAAGCAAAATTGATAGCAGAGGTGTCTTCGCTCTGCAGGAAATTTCAAAAGGCACGCATATTCATTCAATGAAAAAAAATGAATTCCCGAAATATAAAATTAATGAGATTAAAAAATGGGGAATAAATAAGATTAGAAAATTCCTTCATTTCGCATATCAGGGTGGGAGGAATTTTTATTATGGCTTCAATAAAGATATTTCATTTTTAATGAATCATTCATGCGATCCAAATTGTTGGTATATTGATGATTACACAATTGCAGCTCGTAAGGATATCAAGAGTGGTGAAGAATTAACTCTCGACTATGCCACCCTCATGAGCCCAAACGGATTTGAAGAGCCTTTTAAATGTAAATGTCGTTCAAAAATTTGTAGGAAATTTATTTCCAAATCAGATTGTTTATTGCCAGAGATAAAAAAACGCTATAAAGGTCATTTCTTGAAGTATCTTTCAGCCATTCAAGACAAATCAGAAAATTAGACAAAATATTGTTTTTATTGTATAATAGATGCAAATGTACCTTGGTCTTGCTTTCGCTCTCGGCGCATCAATAGTTTGGGGGCTTGTCTATACACTTGATCAAAAAGTGCTTCTTAATATATCTCCTGGGGCTTTAGTTTTTTGGAATGCTTTAATTAGTTTGATTGTAACGATGCCTCTTTTTTTGAATTATAAAAGTTTGAAAGCATTGGCAAGCATTGATAGTGGTACCTTTAAATTAATGTTTCTGGCTCAAACTTTGGCTTTAATTGCGAATCTTCTTATTTTCTCAAGCATTAAGATCCTTGGCGCATCAGTGGCCTCTGTCTTTGAAATTAGTTACCCATTTTTCGTATTAATTTTCTCCTTTTTGATTTTTGGAACTACATTCAATATTTATTTTTGGATTGGAGCAGGTTTTCTGGCTATGGGGTCAGCTATTATCATGAATTATGGTGGTTTGAAGTAAGCGATAATTAATTACCTTCCAAACTTCTAGCGTCCAGGTTCGTACTGTGTACTTTTTAGTTCTAAAATGTTATAATGAGGTGATTGGAAGCAAAAAATAACAAAATTGGCTCACGAATATTGAATTGTCTTAGCGAGAATAAACACATTCTTGCGAGTGTTTTATGCATTGTCCTTTCTGCGATAGTTGCTTTCTATCTCTATTCGTACACAAAAGATTTACTAAGAGCGAGACTCGACGAAAAACTTACTGCAACTACAGCGGTGGCCGCTCTGCAATTTGATGGAGCAGATATTACAAAATTAAAACAATTGGGCATTAAAGGAGTGGGAACGCCTCTTTATCAAAATACAATTAAAAAACTTCAGGCTATTAGAAATACAAATAAAGATATTCAATATGTGTATATAATGACTCAAACTCCAAATAAGTTTGAGGTTCAATATGTTATTGATGCCGATGCGACCTCCATCGAGCCAACTACGGATTTTAATGAAGATGGAGTGATTGACGATGAAGACGTTACTGTTCCTGGTGAGCCGTATGACGCTACAGATGCTCCAATGCTACAGGGGCCAGCATTCGAAAAACCGACTGTTGATGAAGAGGTGACAGTAGATACATGGGGATCTTTTTTGTCGGCCTATGCTCCAATATATGATGGGGAGAATGTAGTTGGAACTTTCGTAGTGGATGTTGAAGTTAGTGATTTGTTGCGCCTCATTAGTTCGACATTCGTGCCCTTTGTTTCGTTCGTTATCTTCCTTCTCGTTCTGATTCTTGGCTTGGCGATTTATATTGGAAGGATTTGGAATGAAAGGGTAGAAATTGTAAAGTTACTTGATAAACAAAAAGACGAGCTTCTTGGTCTTGTCAGTCACCAGTTGGCTACGCCAGTTTCCGGACTCCGTTGGAATCTTGAAATGTTTATGGATGGAGACCTAGGCCCATTGAATGATCAGCAGAAGGAAGAAATGAAGACGATGCAGGGAGTTGTTGGAAACCTCTCCGATCTCGTCAGTATGATCCTCGATGTATCCCGCATTCAGTTGGGTCGCATGAAGGTGGATAAGACCCAAATCGATCTCCATGACTTCTTTAAAGAAATGATCGATGTTTTGGAACCGAAAGCAAAAGACAAGAAGCAGGTCTTCACAGCAACTATTCCTGATCAAAAGGTGATGGGCTACATCGACAAGCGCCTTAGCCACATGACGATCGAAAACCTTATCTCCAACGCAGTGAAGTACACACCGGAAGGAGGAAAGGTCACGATCAAGGCAGAGATTAGTAACGGTGTTCTGCATTGCTCCGTGGTCGATACCGGTATGGGAATTCCAAAACAGGACCAGGCAAAGATCTTCGGCAAACTCTATCGTGCAAGTAACGTTGCAGCGGTGGATGGAAACGGATTCGGTTTGTACGTCGCAAAGGGAGCAATCGAGTCCCAGGGCGGAAAGATTTGGTTCGAAAGTGAAGAGGGCAAAGGAACGAAATTCTTTGTTGATTTGCCAATTGCAGAGCCTATGAAGGAAGGGACAGTGCCTCCGGTCGCTTCGAAGTAAGAAATTGGTAGTATGAGGCCATGACCAACGCCTCCATTGCCGACGTTTTGACGACAATTGGCAAACTGTTGGAATTGAAGGGCGAGAATGTTTTTCGTATTCGTGCCTATGACCGTGCTGCGCAGACAATTGCGTCGTACCCCAAGGAGCTGAAGGACATCTACGAACAGGGCGGGACCGATGCTCTCAAGGAGATAGCGGGAATCGGCGAGGACTTGTCGCTCAAGATTGAAGAGATGGTCACGACGGGTAAATTGGAATACCTGGAAAAATTGCAGAAGACCGTGCCCGAAGGGTTGTTGCAGATTATGAAGATTCAAGGAATGGGTCCCAAGAAAACAAAATTGCTGTGGGAGAAGTTTAAGGTGGAAACGGTCGAGGACCTGCAGAAGGTGGTGGCGTCCGGCAAGCTGGAGAAATTGAAAGGATGGGGAGAGAAGTCGGTCGAGAACATTACGAAGGGAATCGCCGTGCGCGAAGAGCTGGGCCGACGCTTGCCGCTGCCCAAGGCAAAGCCGCTCGCGGAAGAAATCGTCGCTCAGTTGAAAACAATGAAGGGCGTTGAACAGATTGAGATTGCAGGGAGTATGCGCCGTGCGCGTGAGACCGTGGGTGACATCGACATTTTAGTATCCGCCAAAAACGCAGCGCCGATTATGGAAAAATTCTGCACCTTGCCGGGAGTTGCACGCATTTTGGGTCAGGGAGAAACGAAGTCATCGGTGATTTTGAAAGAGGGGATTCAAGCCGACCTGCGCGTTGTGGATGCGAACGCATTCGGAGCGGCATTGCTCTACTTCACCGGCAGCAAGGAACACAATGTGCACCTTCGCCAGATGGCGCTGGAGAAAGGAATGACAATCAATGAATATGGCATCCACAAGGGCTCCGCAAAGGAGAAGGGAAAACTCGTTGCTTCCAAAACGGAGCAGGATATTTACAAAGTTGTCGGCTTGCCGTGGATTCCTCCCGAGTTGCGTGAAGACCGAGGAGAAATTACATCTGCAGTAGATGATGCGTTGCCTGAGCTGCTAAAGGAAGAGGATTTGCGTGGGGACCTGCACATGCACAGCACCTTTAGCGATGGCGATGCCTCGATGATCGACATGGCAAAAGCCGCAAAGAAGAAAGGGTTTGAATACATCGCCATGACGGATCACGCGTCGACCATGGGAATGGTGAAGGGAATTAAAGAGAAAAATATTGAGGAGTACTTGGGTGCTGTGGAAGATGCGCGCAAGGCTGTAGCCGGAATTCACATTCTTGCGGGTGCAGAGGTGGATATTGGCATCGATGGCAGTTTGTATCTGTCAGACAAAGTTCTCAAAAAGCTTGATTGGGTCAATATCTCCGTCCATCAGCACTTCAATCTCACAGAGGCCGAGCAGACAGCGCGCCTGCTGAAGGCAATTGCGCATCCATCTGTCAAAGTTCTGGCACACCCGACCGCGCGCTTGCTTGGTGAACGACCCGGTATTCCATTCGATATTCAAAAGGTCTTTGCAGCCTGCGCAAAACACCATGTGGCAGTCGAGTTGAACTGTTCACCAGAGCGTTTGGATGCTTCCGATGTGCTTGTCCGTCAGGCGATCGAAGCCGGTTGCATGATCATTCTTGACAGTGATGCGCATGATCCTGCAGGGCTCCAGTACGCGTATGGTGTGTCTCAGGCACGCAGGGCATGGGTACAGAAAAAGAATGTTTTGAACTGCAAAGGATGGAAGGAATTTTGTTCTTTTTAATTTATTATTTACCCGTCTCAAAACAGGCGTCAGTTCCTAATGTTCTAATTTTTACCGTTGTTCCATTTATTAGAATCCAGGATGGATAAAGGTGACCAAAGGGCGCATTAAACAAGACAGGAAAATCGTAACTTTTTGTCACTTCATTGAGGATATCTCGAATCCCCCAATAAGAAGCTTCTTCTGATTTTGCTTTTTCCGGCAACGTTCCGATAACCAATCCTTTTATTTTTTCAAAAATACCATTTTGTCTTATTTGCCTTAACATACGCTGAAGACTTGCTAAAGCTTCAGTCTCACAGATGTCATATTCAAGGAATAAAATAGAGTTCTTTGTGTCCGGTATGTAGTTCGTTCCCAATAGTAATACAAAAGTACTCAAATTACCCGCAAGCAATTTTCCACTACAGGTCTTCTTTTTATTCGGCAAAAATTGCGGCTTGGGCGTCACTCTTTTATTTTCCCTTTCCCATTCCCATATTTTTTCTGCAAATGTGAAATCATTGGTTTTGCTATCGATGGAAGCAAATAGTCTATTAAATATTGTCGGGTCATCGGCGAAATCCACAAGCATCGGGCCATTTATTGTTTGGATATTTGATTGTTTATATAAAGCTAAATTTAATGAGGTGATATCGCTATATCCTATAAACCATTTAGGGTTTTTTTTAATGATTGAATAGTCTAAAAATTCAAGAATATCGTTGGAATTGTATCCTCCAGTTGTAGACATGATGCAATCAATTTTTGGATTCATGAAAAAATTCATGACATCTGAAGTGCGTGTAGCAATATCTGCAGATCGATAAGCTTGTTGTGAAAAAACTGAAGAACCAATTTCAACCATAAATCCTTGTTTTTTCAGGTAAGCAATTGAATCACGAACACGTTTTTTTCGCTTACCAATAGTCGGAGATGAAAGTGCAACAATGCCAATGGTCTTGATTGTATTCATATATCTTTATAGCAAAGAAATACTAGGTGGGGAGCCTGCATTATCATAGTTAGAGATTGTCATAGGCCAAATGGGGTCTCCGCATGTCTCGGCCCAACATTGAATAGCATTTCGATTCATAATAATCCTGGATTCGACTCTATATTGCGCTGCCGTTCGCACAATGTCGCTTTCAATAAAATTCATTAGTGTTGCTTCAGACACTCCTTTTTTTTCGGCTATTTCTGGGTATCCCCAGCTGCGCATGTATGGCCTCTGGCTTGTGCGTAAAAATTTTCCAGTAAGCCATTTACTTTTAGATTCTTCTGCTTTAAGTAATTCATTTTGGAATTCGTTTTGACCATAGAAAGAGGACCATTGATCTACATTACCTGTGTTGCCAAAAAAATCCTTTACCCTTTCTTCTGTAGAAATTCTTAGAGCAGAGACCTCCTCTTGAAGTTTGAGCAATGTATCATTGCTGGCCCATTCATTCATACGATCCAATGTAAAAAAATCCTGATCGCCAATCAGAATCGTTATTTTTGCATTTGTCAGATTTTGCAATCTACGCGCTTCTTGCCAACCTTTTTCTTCCATTCCTTGGACTGCTCCATTAGGTAGATTAATGTTGGATGGTCTAGATTCAGCCGGATTACAAAACATATCGAATTTATTCATTCTCACATCTGGTTTTTTATCAATACATTGTGACATTTGTAACTCAAGAGGGTCATTACTTCGTAGGCTTCGAATAATATTAATTATTAACATATCGAGTGTTGTGTTTTTTTGGTTCATTTTTCCCATACGTATAATTTCCCATATTGAGTTCGCCTCAGAAGAGGAACAGTCATATAGTTTTTGTAAGGATTCACGGCCAACTTCTGCGTCTTGAGAGGTTGCAACAGTGCGCAGTGCGGCGACCCTTTTAGTATCGTCTTGAGTACGAATAGAAATACTATCGCTCGATGATTTTTCGTTGTTGCTCATAAATAAAAATTAAATAAAAAATAAAAACTCACACAGGGAGTGCGAGTGAGTTGCAAAAGGCAACAGGAACACCGCCTCCCGTTAGGGGGTATGGGTGTGATGATGCCCGTTGCTCTTCGAAGTGATGAACATTCCTGCTTAGGGTACGCATGAGATGACAGTGTGTCAACGTGCTAAAACAGTACTACGACGCACGGGATCGGTAATAAACAAAACTTCTTCGCTAATGTTGCTTGGTTTTGACTTTTTAGGCGCAAATATTGCATGGCCGTCCTGAAAGCAAGTCAATGGATTGCCATTGCCTTTAGCTAAAATTTCTCCTTTCTGCACCTGGCAGAACATAGGGAAAGGCCTCTGTAGTTCGTACGTTTCATTCGGGAACATCAACGAACCTGACACACGATAGAATTCACGCTCTTTGTCGGCTGTTCCGGAGGCTGTATTTATTTGATCGTGATGCTTTTGGATATTTAGTAAAAATGAAAGTGATGCACGGATCGCTAACTGAAAAGATTGTGGATTTTCATGAGATCCTGCTTCAATTTCAAGAACGGGGATTTCTTTTGACTCTCCTCCATAAAGTGAGCCAATAGGAATCCCAATTTGAATAGGAACAATATTTTCAATAACCTTTTGAATGGGCATATCGGTTACAAGAGAATCGATATCGCCCTTAATCTGTAGAATCATTGGTTCAGACTCTTGTGTTGTGCTGTGAATATCTAGTGCTGCATCTATTCTTTCGAGAATGGATTGTAATGCCAAAGCTCGTTTAATTTCACTACGCGTATCGTTGAGCAGTTGTGCCACCTCCTCTGGTAAACGGTTCATGTTTACATCTTTAAAGCGCGAATGGGGAGCATCTTCAGTTCCACGATTGTGGAAGTACTCATGCCCTGCTTCCATATTGTTCAAGATGAAAAGCACCTCGCCACGTTCTGGTGTATAGAGAGAAGGGTTTTGTAAATAATCCCAATAAGGAGCAAGTCCACTTGGCTCATTTCCATGAGTCATCATAGAAATTGCTGCGCAAGGACCAGCAGTTTTACCAAGTATACGGTGCACCCCAGGCACACCGTCCGTTTCCTTCGAAGCAATGGAGTCAAATGCCTTTTCAAGATCGGTGATTTTTAAAGTTGAGTTCATAAGGAGTGGGAGGCTAAAAAGCCTCTAGTCAGCCGAAGCTGACTAGAGGCCGCCCTTTGGGCGAGAGGAAGGAAATTGTTACTTCAGATAGTGCACCAGCTGTTCCAGCGGAATATCTTCTTGTTCCCCGCTGAATTTTCGCACGGTGCAGACGCCTGCATCCTTACGCCGCTGATCAAGAAACACAGCGTAGGGAATGCGTTTTTTAAACGCGTACTTCGTCTGCTTTTTTACCTCTTGTTTTTCCAAATAAATTTCGCACGGTATTCCCGCACGTCGCAGCTCTGCTGCAATTTTAAAGTATTCCACCTGCAAATCTTGCGTCATGTTACAGATCAACACCTTCGAACAACATTGCGGTTCTTGCCCTGTTGCTAGGACTTTGTCTTGCTGAAGCAAGAAAAACAAACGGGTCAGACCGATTGAAATTCCTACCCCAGGCAACTGTTGATCAATGAACGTACTGGCCAAATTGTCGTATCGTCCTCCGGAACAAATGCTGCCGATACTTTCGTGTCCCACGAGAGTCGTTTCGTACACCGTACTGGTGTAATAATCGAGTCCTCGTGTGATTCCAAGATCGATCACAAAGTTTTCCGGCAACACGCCGAATGACAACATGTGACCGATCACATTGCCAAGTTCCGTAACGCCAGTCATGAACACCTCGCCACGATGGCTTTGTTGTCCCAACCAGTCGAGCATTTGCTGATGCGAAGGTTCCATATGCGTGACCAATGCAATCAGTTCACGCGCAGTCGATGCTTCGCACTTCACAAATGTGGTAAATGCCTCTTCGACGAGTGCACTCCCCACCTTTTCAAGAGAATCGAGCAAGCTGAACGTAAAGCGTTCCTTTTCAGTCGGATCGAGTTTTCCTTTGTCATCATCAATGGTTCCTCCGGTGTAGGTCTCCGGAAGGCCCATGCTCGAGAGCAGGCCATTGGTGATTTTTCGATTATTGATTCGGATGATGAACTTGCCGATATTGAGTTCAGAGAAAATACCCTGAATAACCAACGGCATTTCGGCATCGTGCACAAAATCGAGTTCTCCTTGGCCAATCACATCAATGTCGCATTGATAGAATTCACGGAAACGCCCTTTTTTTTCCTGAGGTTTTTCGCCGCGCCAAACCTTTTGGATCTGGTAGCGACGGAAGGGGAACGTGAGCTTTCCATGGTTCATCGCAACGTATCGGGCAAGAGGAACAGTGAGATCGAAGTGCAGAGAAAAATCTTTTTCTGCCTTTCCATGCTCTTGATCCACTCGTTTCAGTGAATGCAGTCCGTAGATTTGCTTCGTATTGCGCTCACCGGATTTGCTTAACAACACGCTATTGAGTTCAACGGCCGCCACCTCAATAGGTGCAAAGCCAAAGAGTTCATAGTGTTTGGCGATCACGCGCTTCATGCGCTCCAGAACAATCTGTTCCTCCGGCAAAAATTCCTTGAAGCCGGGGATGTTGTGGACGGGAACAATCATGGTCATTACTCCGAAATTTTAGGAAAGAGATCAAGAGAGTTTTTGATGTACTCCGCAGCCTCTAGGCCGTTTTGTACGGAATGCTGAGGCATGCAGGCATTTTTAATTTCCTGCTTCCCCCATACGAACGGAAGCCCGTCCGCGACACCTCCTGTGCCGTAGATAGGGACGATAATCTTGAGCGGAAGTCCTTTGTCCTTCAGGCTTTCGTTCATTTTCAAAATGTGAGCCATTTCAATGAGTGTGCCGGCTCCGCCACCACACACAATGACTGCGTCGAGGAGTTTGCAGAAAACACTGCTTTCGTCTCCCCATGCGCTGAACCCATAGTGCGGGTGAACACAGATGGCCAAATCGAGAATATCTTCAAGAATCCGTTTTTTGGTTCCCTCGATTGCGGCTCCTGGGAACACGCCGATTGTTTGCAGCCCCATTTCCTTTGCCGTTTCCGATGCCGTGCACGGGAATCCGTACTTTGTTCCTCCTGTCAGTACTGCGATTCGTTCGTGCTGCAGCATGTTGAGGGCCTCGCGAACAATGCGACGCTCTCGTTCCTTCTGAACATGTTCGTGTTGCAATTGCAGAGGATCATCTTTGGGGATCCCGGGGATCTTTGTGTCTGCTCCTCCTGCAAATGCAATGACATGATGTAATCCATGATGCCGCTTGAAGGCATCAACTGCCTGATCAATGTGATCCGTAATAATGCTGACCATACCGATGTGCCTTTCTGAAAAAATTCCTTCCGTTGGTGCCAAAGAACGTGAAGCAATCCTTACAGGTATGGGATGCTTCACAATACGTACCCAGATAACGCAACAATGCTTTATTGCGCTAAAGCAGGCCGAAATGAAGGAATAATGGCTTGTGTACCGCAGGCATGTAGAACGCTCTTTTTGCTTTAGTGCTGCGGTTCATTAGCACTGTGTAGAGTACGAAGAGAGCTGAGCTCTATAAAGAGTTCGCAAGAGAAGGAACACTATGGCATATGCACGCGCAAAAGTTTGATCATCACAACGAGCACACGAGAGAGTTGCAACGAGCAATTCTGTCACTGCAGAGCATGGACGAGTGTGAACGATTTTTACGTGACTTGTGTTCCATACAAGAGTTGAGGGCCATGACCGAACGATGGAGAATCGCGCGGTTAGTCTGGCAGGGGATTCCGTATCGAGCGATTACGTTGCAGACCGGTGCCAGCAGCACAACAATCGCCCGCGTTGCGCATTGGTTGCAGTACGGAGAGGGAGGGTATCAGGAGCTCTGTTTAAAATTTTTAGGAGCTTCGATGCATGCTCAAACTGCACAGGAGATGCAGCGCACTAAAGCGGTATGCCTTGTTGAGTCCGAACCATTGATTGTACGATCAATCCTAGATGGTGCGTATAGCTCAATTGGTTAGAGCTCCGGATTGTGGATCCGGCGGTTGCGGGTTCGATCCCCGTTACGCACCCTCGGCCGCCAGACTCTTCGGAGTTTGGTGGCCATTTTTTATTCTCTCCCACCATCACAACACGTCTCGCACAGCACTCCACATCGATCGCAGTGCTTCTTCAGGCGTCGCTCGGTAAGAGGTCCGTTGCAGATGGGGCAACGGTCTGTACAAGAGCGGTTTTGTTTGTCCGAAAGCGCTGTTTTGGACTCCATAGTGACAGTATACCAGCCTTCCCCTACGCTCTCTCCATGCCCGAGAATATCCTCACACTCACCATCGATTCCCCGTTGGGCAAACTCCGCATCGGTGGGACGAAAGAGGGT
Organism: uncultured Candidatus Peribacteria bacterium; assembly: GCA_964534565.1. Taxonomy (GTDB): domain Bacteria; phylum Patescibacteriota; class Gracilibacteria; order Peribacterales; family Peribacteraceae; genus CAZHON01. The sequence continues at coordinate 160,024 of CAZHON010000001.1, forward strand.
GTGCGTTCGATTGGATTTTTGGAGGATGAAGAAGCATTGGTGGAGCAACAGGTCGAAGGCAATGCCGTGCTGCGCAGTGCCGCCGAGCAATTGCAGGAATACTTCGCAGGATCGAGAAAGACATTCAACGATCTGCCTCTTGCGATTGTGGGAACCGATTTTCAGCAACGAGTCTGGGACAGCATCAGCCAGATTCCCTGGGGAGAGACCGTAACCTACGGTCAGGTGGCAGCGGACATTGGCGATACGAACGCGGCGCGTGCTGTGGGAACGGCAATCGGTCGAAATCCACTCTGTATCATTATTCCGTGTCATCGCATTGTGGCCGCAGGAGAAGATGGGGGAGGGTACGCATGGGGAATATGGAGGAAGGAGTGGTTGCTGAAACACGAAGACAAGAACTCCTGATTTTCTATGTCATCTTTGGAAGAAGCACTGGCTCCCTATGATTATCCGTTCTCGGAGGAATTGATTGGGCAAAAGCCTGCGAGCCCTAGAGATAGCGCAAAATTGCTTGTGTGGGATGAGGAGAACGATCGAGAAGTTCTCACAACGGTTCGTCAATTGGGGGAGTACCTTCCCAAGGGAACGGTCTTGGTTCTCAACGATACGAAAGTGATCCCCGCACGCTTACCGCTGTTTCGTTCGACGGGAGGAAAGGTGGAGGCTCTGTTTACGGTCACAGAAGGTGCACAGCTGAAGGCGCTTTTGAATCGTCGCGTACCGGAGGGAGAAATTCTCCATCTGAACAAGACGTATCGGTTCAAGGTAGTGCGAGCGGAAGAAAAGGAATGGATCATCGAGCCCCTTTTCCCCGCCAAGAAATTTGATGCTGTCTTGATGAAGTACGGTGAGGCGCCGCTGCCTCCGTACATCAAACATTCACCTCTCACTCTGAAGCAGCAACGCGAACGCTATCAATCTGTCTTTGCGAAAACGAAAGGTTCGATTGCGGCCCCGACCGCATCACTCCATTTTACCCCTCGCTTGCTGACGGCGCTGCAAAAGCAGGGCGTCACGATTGTGCATGTAACACTGCATGTTCACTTGGGCACGTTCCTGCCACTTACGGAGGAACACCTGAAGTCCGGAAAACTCCACAGCGAGTGGTACACCGTTCCTACAAAAACAGCCCGAGCCCTAGAGAAAGCCAAAAAACAGGGATTGCCCATTATTCCTGTCGGAACCACGGCGTTACGAACAGTGGAGTCTTCCTGTGATGCAAAGGGAATGATCGTTCGTCCATCCGGGTGGACACAACTTTTCATCCGCGAAGGATACAAGTTTCGTCTGGCGACAGGGCTCTTCACCAATTTCCATGTTCCAAAATCGAGTTTGCTCATGCTCGTGTGCGCACTTGCAGGCAGAGAGAAGGTGCTTCACCTGTACGCCCGGGCAATGAAAGAGAAGATGAGATTTTTTTCCTTCGGAGATGCCATGCTTCTGTTGCCGAAGCATCAACAATAATTTCGTGTCAGACATGCTCTCACACACGACCGCAAGCCTTTTCATGTCGGGTTCGTTGTACGATGCATTTCACTTTCCTTCTCCTCCAATGCTTTCACTCCTTTTCAGTCTTCTCCTCACGACCGCTTCCGCAGCCGACATGCTTCGCGAAGTCGACATGACGCCTGAACGACAAGTGTTTCAAACTGTTCCATTGAGTGCGAACGGAGTGACTATCGAAGACCCGGCCACGGCCGATGACGTGACTGTGTTCGATCGTACAAGTGGACAGGGTGTTCCAACCTATGTCCCCGACATCACCCGCGTGACGGTCGTGCCAACGGATGACGGATGGCTGACGACATTCACGGTGCGAACGGCAATTCCTGAGAATCCCGGAATCCCTGTGAACTTCGACCTATTCCTCGACAGCGATGGAAAATCCGATAACAACGCAAAAGATGGGGTGTTCCGCGCAGGAAGCGATCGTGTGTATCTGCTCTTGTTTGGAACATCCACCAAGTGGCACACGATGACGTGGCAGTTTAATCCAGCTGATGGTCGTTGGGCTCAGCTCACAACACCGATTCCTTTCAAGGTAGATGGAAAGAAGGCAACCATGACGATTCCCTACACTCTCTGGCCTAAAACATCGATCGTAGGAACGGCCCGCGCATTCTCTTTGGCTGCAATGAATGGCGGTGCATCCGCTGTGGATGTGGCGCCAGGAACGGGGTTGCCTCCGTTGCGTTCGGGACAAGTGGCTCAGCAGCCCGTTGCCCCTTCATCTGTGACCGCTCAGCAGAATACGGCATCTCCTGCTTTTGCACTCTCCATGCCGATTATTGTGATTGTTGTCCTTGTGGTGGTGATCGCAGGTGCGCTCCTCCTCTCTCGTGCCAAAATGCCTGCAAAAAAGCAGCATACGCACGCCAAAAAGAAGTAGGAACAGTTGCATGAGAGGGGATCTGGAAGGACAATTGTCCGCTATGGAAACACGTGTGTCATTCCTCGGCCCGGACCCTGCGTCGTGGACGCAGGCGTTGGATGATGCGGCAAGCATTCTCAAAAGAGGTGAGATTGTCGCGTTCCCAACAGAGACGGTGTATGGGTTGGGAGCCAATGCACTCGATGCATCTGCCGTTGCAAAAATCTATGCAGCAAAAGGGAGACCCTCGACGAACCCGGTCATTGTGCACGTATCGACAGTGGAGCAGGCAAAAAAACTTTCCAGCAGCTGGCCGGCAGTGGCAGATGTTCTTGCTGCAGCATTTTGGCCCGGACCCCTCACGTTGATTGTCCCCAAAGCGCCGTCCGTTCCCAATGTGGTAACAGGAGGAGGACCCACGATTGCCATTCGTATTCCAAAGCATCCTGTCGCACGCGCTCTCCTTGAAGCGGTGCAACTTCCTATCGCTGCCCCAAGTGCGAACGTTTCGAACAGCTTGTCACCGACGACGGCGCAACACGTGCGCAAGGGTCTGGATGGAAAAATAGAATTGATCCTCGATGGGGGAGCAGTCCCAGGCGGACTTGAATCGACTGTGGTCGATTGTACGCAAACCCCTGTTCGCATCTGTCGTCCGGGATTGATTACGATGAACATGCTCTCTGCGGTCACCGCCGTCACAATGCAGCAGGAGGCCGCGTCGTCGGAACAACCGCTCGTGTCGCCGGGCATGCTTGCGCGTCACTATGCTCCGCGCGTTCCATTGACGATTATGTCGAAAGAGGAAATTCATTTGGAAGATCCCAAAACGGGATTTTTACTACTGGGAGACGAAATACCTGCACAAAAAATGTATACAGTAGAGAGACTTCCCGACGATGCCGCAGGGTACAGCGCCGGCTTGTATGCGGCACTCCACCGGCTCGAAGAGCAGGATATCGATCGTATCCTTGTGCAAAACCCGCCACTCGGAGACGAATGGCTGGCAGTGCACGATCGGTTGAAGAGAGCGGCAACTCTGTAACTTATCGTCGCTCAATCACTTCTTCCGCGCAGAAGCGGACTTTCTTTGGGGCCACTTCATCGGCGGCACGGTACCCGATGGGGCACAGCACCGTTGCAGTGAGGTTGTCTTTTGTCAGTCCCAAGAGTTCATCAAAACCCGCGGCATCAAATCCTTCCATCGGGCAACTGTCGATCTGCTTCTCTGCGCAGGCGGCGAGCAGCATTCCGAGAGCGATGTAGACCTGTTTCTGATTCCACGTCTTCATCTGGTCCGCACTTTGGCGGCCGATGGAGCCGAGCATCATGTCGTTGAACCCTGCGAGTGCATCGACAGGCAAGCCGCGCGTGTCGGCGATTGCTTTGATGTAGTGCTCGACATCTTTCTCATCGAGTTTGATTTTTGCACAGAGAACGATGAGGTGTGATGCGTCGGTGACTTGATCCTGGTTCCATGCCTTTTCGCGCAATGCTGCGCGAATGACAGGGTCGGTGATGACCAAGAACTTCCACGGTTGCAGACCGTAGGAAGAAGGAGCCAAACGAGCGGCTTCAAGAACTGCAGAAACATCTGCGTCCGATACTTTTTTCTGTGCATCGAATTTCTTCGTTGCGTGGCGCCAGTGGAGGGAGTCAATGAGTGTCATAGAGGAGCAGTCTACAGCATCCTTCACTGACATGCGACGCTGCCCGACGGAACCGATTGCGCTTTCTCGAGAAACGCGTGCCAAATAGGCGCCGCAACGGTGAGTCCGTCTGCGGTGACCGTGAGGGATGTTCCATCCGCATTTCCCACCCACACACCGACCACCAGATTGTCCGTGTACCCAAGCGTCCACACGTTTCCCACCCCGTAGTCGATGCACTTTCCGCCGAGCGTGCGTTGCAGGCAGAGGTTACTTGTTCCGGTTTTGGCCGCATTGTTCAGGTCACCGACTGTCAGCATATCGCGCCAATACCCGTCGGGACGCGCGTCGCTGTCCCGCAGAATGTCATCGACTTCCATTGCCGCGGCAGGGTCGATCGCTTGGACGGGCACCGTTGGAGAAGAGAGTGTGACCGGCGTGCCCGAGCGGTCGGTGATGCGACAAATCGCTTTGGGAGGAAGGGCAACGCCTTGGCTGCCTATCGTTGCGAATGCATCAGTCAGTTCCAAGAGCGGAATTTCCGCGCTGCCGATTGCAAGTGGCCAGCCGTATTGGAAGGACGAATTCTTTTGCAGTGCTTGCTGCTTTGTTATGAGCGGAGTCGGTGCGCCCGCCCGCGCGATGAAGTGCAACAGTCCGTCTTCGTCATCCAAATCGAGGAATGTGCGGATTGCGGGAATGTTTCGAGATTGCGCGAGTGCGTTGCGAATGGTCATGCGTCCGCGGAATCCTCCTTCATAATTTTTCGGCTGATCATTCCCAATCGTCAGCGGAGAATCGTAGACGTACGAATCGGGGGTGAGTCCGTGCTCGAAGGCAAATGCGTACAGCAGCGGCTTGAAGCTGGAGCCCGGCTGTCTCGGTTCCTGCGCCATATCGATGGCGCTCGTTTGGGCGTTGGAGTCGTTTGCGCTGTTGCCGACGTAGGCGAGAATTTGTCGGGTGTTGCGATCGAGCGCAACGAGCGCGACATCTTTTGCCTGCTGCTCTTCCATCAGCGGTGCGTATTCCCGAACCGTCTCCTCGGCAATGCGCTGCAGTGCGGGGTCCAGAGTCGTTTGCACCGTCAGCCCTGCCGTTCGCCACAAATCGGGATGTGTGACCTGGGAGAGGAGAGATTCCACCGAGCTGCGCATCCATAGAGAGAAGTGAGGAGCCGTGAGAGAGCGTGGCTGAATGTTGAAGTGGATCGTCTCGAGCGCCTTGTGTGCTTGGGCGCTTGCGGTTTCAGAAATCATGCCTGCATCGAGCATCGCCACGAGCACATTGTCCGCACGCCCCGGAACATATGCCGGACCCTGAGGAGTTGCGATGGTGCGGCCGAGGAGCCCGATGCGCACTGCAGATTTCGGAATATTTTTGGGAGACAGGGTTCCCTTTCGCACCTGCTGCACAATGTCGTGATCGACCGTCGTGCGTTCGCGTGTTCCTCCCGGCGCAAACGATGTCGGTTGTTGGGGCAACGCCGCAATGACCGCGATTTGCGGGAGTGTGAGCTGCGATGCCGACACCCCGAAGAACGTTTGGGCGGCCTGCTCGGCGCCGTAGACGGGTCCTCCGAACCCGATGCGATTGATGTAGAGCGTCAAAATCTCTTCTTTGCTCAACGTATGTTCCATGCGGCAGGCAAGCCATGCCTCCTGAATTTTGCGTGTGAGTGTTTTGTCCGCTGTGAGGTACAGGTTGCGCACCACTTGCTGTGTGATGGTGGACCCGCCCTGCACGGTGTCGGACGTTTGATTGTGAATGTAGGCGCGGATGATTGCGCGAACATCGATGCAGCTTGTGCGCGTAAAGAACCGTTTGTCTTCGATGGCCACAATCGCATCGCGCAGCTGCAGCGGAATTTCTCCGACAGGCAGCGAGGAGCGGTTCTCATCATTGTAAAATCGGTAGAGCAGTCCTCCTCGGCGATCGAGCACCTGAATATTTTGTTGCAGCAACAATTGCCCGCGATCGAGCGGAGGCGCATTCCATGCGATTTCCATCACCATCACCAAAATCCAAGCTCCTGCACCGGTCAGCAAGGCAAGGACTGCCAACACGGCATGCCAACGAAGGGGGAGTGGTGCGTACACGGTGCTCAAAGTACGCAAGTATACCCAATTCATTCCGATGCAACGAATGTCGATTAAAAGGCTTCATCTTGGGATGAAGACCTGGCTCGTTCCTGGAAAAAGCGCTACACTACCCCTCCATGGATCTCAAAAAACTCTCCATCGGCACTCCTCCGGACGATGTGAATGTCGTGGTGGAAATTCCACAAGGTTCCGCCGTGAAGTACGAAATGGATAAGGAGTCCGGCGCGGTTCGCGTGGATCGATTCTTGCACACGTCGATGGTGTACCCGTTCAACTACGGTTTTTTACCGCACACGCTTGCGGAAGACGGCGACCCGATCGATGTGCTCCTCATTGCAGCAACTCCCGTGGTCCCCGGTTGCGTTGTTCCTTCACGCATCATCGGAATGCTCAAAATGGAAGATGAATCCGGTGAAGATACGAAATTGATCGCAGTGCCTGCAAAGAAGGTCGACCCTTTGAACGCCAAAATCGACGATGTGTCCGATCTTGATGAGCTGACTCAGAAGCAGATTTCTCACTTCTTCGAACACTACAAAGCGCTCGAACCGGGCAAGTGGGTTCGCATCGACAAAATCTATGGCAAGAAAGAAGCCATGGATGCAATCATGAAAGCAATGGAGAAGCTTGACCGTTAGAGTTTCTTTTTAAGCCACTCCCACAATCCCCCTGAATCACGCTGATCCTGACGAGGTTTTTCTGCATTGCCTGCTTCCGGGGAGCGGGGTGGGGGCGGGACGTTGAAGTGTTCGCTTTCTCTGCTTCGCTCGCTGTGAACATCGCCACTTCCGTGCATCTCATCGCGTTCACCTGCGTTGCTGTGAGGGAAGCAAATACGAACTAGCGGAGGACGAACCAGTTCAGGACGATTGCAGCGCATGTTGGCAAGTTCGCACCGAACCATTTGTCCAACGTTTGTACACTCTCCCTGATCTTCACAATGCCAATCTGACGGAATGCAATCGCGAGCGGATGAGTTTTCGGAACTGCGTAACGAGGACGAGAGGGATGACGAGAACGATGAGCTTGTCCATGACGAAATAGAGGAGGAACTGCGCATGGAACTTCTTGATGTTGCACTGCTAGTTGTTGCAGTGCTGGAACTGCTCAAAGAGCTTGAAAAGCTACTGATGCTTGAAAGACTGCTCGAGGACGGGATGTGTCCTGCTGAAAAGACTGCAGCCGCAGCATCGACTCGTCCGTAACCATAGGATGTATCAAATCCCTTCGTTCCAAGATCTACTGCTGAAGATCTTAAAAGCGAAAGCACGGTGACAGGAGCAAGAGTGGGATTTGTTTGCAGCATCAATGCAACGACTCCTGTGACTGCAGGAGTGGCCATGGAGGTGCCGCTCCACCAACCGTATCCTGCATTCGGACATGTTCCAGCAATAGAGCAGGGCAACGAAGAGAGGATGTTCACTCCTGGAGCGACGATATCCAATGCACTGCCGAATTGTGACCATGCTGTACGTACATCCGTTCCATCAACTGCGCCGACGGTGATAACTTTCGATGCACAGCCCGGCGTTGCAATTCCTTCTCCAGATTGCCCCGCATTTCCCGCTGCAACAACAACTGTAACCCCCTGATCCACCGCCCAGTTTACATCCTGAGCCATGGCATCTGTATCGCATGTTCCCAAAAATGACCCGCCACCAAGACTGAGATTAATGACGCGAGCTTTCTGTGAGACGGCCCATTCAATACCTGCGCCAATGTCATTTTCCGCACACCATCCTTGGCTGTTACAAACTTTTCCAACAATGATCTTTGCACCTGGACTAACGCCAACGACACGATTCACCGTCGATCCGTCTTGAATCCCTTGAATCCCTTGTCCTGCGATAATTCCAGAAACGTGCGTGCCATGTCCTACCAAATCTGATCCGCTTTCCGTCGTAAAGTTTGCAATTTGCATGATGACGTTTTGCAATTCAGGGTGTGTTGTATCGACGCCTGTATCGAGAACCGCGACAATAACTCCCGTTCCGGTGATACCTGTTTGCTGGAGACCAGATGCAAGAATTTGTGTGTTCGATTTGATATCGGTAATCCGGAACATACGTTCAGTACGTCCGTTTGGGACAATCGCTCCCGCGGGACAAACGAGGCTCGTATGGCGCTTGGCTTTTTTCTTTACACGACATCCATCAGCCATTGCACGACTGAGTGAAAAAGAATTCAGTGCATTACTTTCATCGATGATCACACGTTTTTCTCCTTTATTACACAAACCTACTTCGTCGCATGTAGGGATGCGAATCTTGCTTGTTGATGCGGTTACTTGTGCGGTCACCAATTGGTAAGAGGTAATGCTGCAACACAGCATCGCCACCAGGAGTACGCTCCTGCGAACGCAGAAGGGTTTTGGAGAATGAGTCATGAAGATGTTTGTGTATTTATTGATATTTTACATCAAAATTATTGTTTTGGCAATTTTTAAAGAAATGGCAAGAAATGCCTCTTCCAACACTTTCAAATTACTTCACCGTTGTTCCGGTGGGGAGAACGACGGGGTTTCCCATCGCTTTGAACTGCTGTGGAACGGCCGGTTCGTCATCGCTTCCTTCGTCCACTGTGCGGTGTTCGACCTGCAAGGCGTTGCCCGTCTTGCGAACGAGGAACTCATCTCCACCACCTGCGAACCAACAGAGAGCCGATGTCACAACATCCTTCCCCAACTTTCCCGTCACCTGAGGCGTCTGGGTGGTGCAGGATCCCAAAAATTCTCCGAGCGCGATTTGTTTTTCCACTCCTCCCGAAAGCTGTACCGTCACGTTGCCGAACGGTTCAGAGTTTTTCCCAGTGCGTGTCGGTGTGAAAACCCAACCGACCGAGACGGCGGAGGACACAACCGAGGAAGAGCCCGCGGATGAGGGTGCCGTCGGTGCTTGAGCTGCAGGAGTGCAGGACGCAAGAACGAGGGCGAGAACGAAAGGGAGGGGGGAGGTGCGCATGAGTCCATGGTGTTGGCCTTATGGCGGATTGTCAATGAAAGAATACGAAGGACGCAGCGTTTCATTGGTGATAGCATTTCCTCTTAATGCCTTCTTAACCCTTTATCCTTATCATACATCCAATGCATATTCTCCTCATTGAAGACCAAGAAAAGCTGGCAGATAACATTCGACAATTCCTGGAATTGGAACAGTACGCCGTGACCGTTGCTCATGATGGGAAAGACGGGTTTGAGAAAGCAATGACCCTGGAAGTCGATTTGGTGATCCTCGACATTAACCTTCCGGGAATGGACGGGTACGTCATCTGTTCCATGCTTCGACAGAACAAGAAGAACATGCCGATCCTTATGCTGACCGCTCGTACGAAGCAGCAGGAGATTGTGCACGGTCTTAATTTGGGAGCTGACGATTATTTGGGAAAGCCGTTCGATTTGGATGAGTTGCTGGCTCGCGTGCGGGCGCTCATGCGTCGCACCACCGCCGAGAAACAGGTAAAACTCACGACTGGAGCCATCACGATCGACACGAACACGCGTGAAGTGTGGAAGAGCGAGCGCAAAGTTGCACTCTCGCCGAAAGAATATTCTCTCTTCGAATTCCTCCTTCGCAACAAAGGCGTGGTGCAGGATCGTCCTCGCATCATTGAGCACGTGTGGGGAGGTCGTGACGAATTGCTCTTCTCACAGACGGTCGATGTGCACATTGCCTACTTGCGCAGAAAGCTCGGAAAGAGTGTGATTGAGACCGTCCCCGGCAAGGGATATCTCATCCCTAACGATTGACCCCCATGATTTTCCGCAGAATCAGCTATCGCATTGCGCTGCAATTCACAGCGTTCGTGTTCGTGTTGCTTTTGACCAACGGAGTGGCTTTCTTGGCAGCCGATTTTCGCAATGCCCGTGAGCAGGCTCGTTTTCGCTTGGATCGTTTGACCCACAGCGTCGTCACGCAGTTGCAGGAGGGGATGGATGGCATGAGTCCGAATCTTGAGCCGATTGTGAAAGATCGCATTCGTATTGTTGATGCATCGGGTAAGAGCATTTACAGCGGCATTCTGTACGAGACCGTTCCTTTTTCTTTCGCGAAACCGTTTTCTGAAATTGTCGTTCAGAATGACGAATATCTGGTACAGACCTCTCCCATCATGCAGGGGTCGCAGTTGATCGGGTACATTCAAGTGGCGGATTTGAATCGTCAGCAGAGGAATGATTTGCCCTATCGAGCCTTTCTGTACGTGATCGTCAGCCTCGTCATTTCGTTGCTGACGTACGTTGTGGGACTGTTCTTTGCGCGCAGCAGTCTGCGCCCCGCAGAGCAGATGATGCAGCGCCTGGAGCAGTTCACTCAGGATGCGAGCCACGAATTGCGAACACCGCTTGCGGCACTCAGCTCATCGCTCGACCTTGCATTAAAAACGAAGAAGTACCAAGAGGGAATCGTCTCTGCGAAGGAAGATTTGCAAGAAGCGTCGGTGCTGCTGGAGCGATTGCTGGAACTGGCACGATTGGACAAATTCATCATCGATGAAAAATTGGTCGACCTGTCACAGTTGGTGGAGACATCGATTGAAAAACACACGATTCTTGCCGATGAACGTCATCTTGTACTGGAGAAATATATCCAACCCGGAGTGATGGTGAAGGCAGATGCGGCGCTCGTGAAACAGATTCTCAGCAACCTGATTTACAATGCGATGAAATTCAGCAAGCCTTCCGGCGGAACGATTGTTGTGCGTTTGAAGAAGAATGCTCTCAGCATCGAAGACCAGGGAATCGGCATTCACCCCGATGCCTTGCCGCATATCTTCGATCGTTTCTACCAGGTGGAAGAATCACGTTCCGGAGACGGCTTTGGGTTGGGTCTCGCGCTCGTAAAACGAATCGTTGATCTTCACGGATGGACCATTTCTGTCCAAAGCATGAAAGACAAAGGAACGACATTCACCATCCATTTCACGAAAGCTGCCTAGTCGACGTAAGGAAAGCCAGAGCGGGGCGTCCTACTGGTATGGAAGAACGCGTGATCAATCCGTGGTATATCGTGATGGCGGTCGTGATGTTTTTGGGAATTTCATTTGTCGTACAGAATAATCTGGAAGCACCCCAAACCTTTGTGGAACATTCAAAATGGGGAATGGCACTCTACCTTCTCATTTCGACGTTGCTCGTCATCATTCCGTTTGCAAGTCCCATGGCGTGGATTCCGGTCGCGTCCATTCTGTGGGGGTGGCCCGTTGCGGGAGTGTTAACCCTCATCGGTTGGGTGACCGCATCGCAGATCGTGTTCGAAGTCAGTCGTCGATTGGGGCGACAGCTCATCGTGCGCGCAATCTCCACGAAACGATTGCATCAAGCGTCGGCCTTTCTGAAGAAAGGAGGAGTATTCGGAATGATCGCAATTCGTATTCTTCTTCCTGCCGATGTGAGCAGCTGCACCCTCGCACTCTTCACGAAGGTCGGTCGTCTGCACTTTTTCATCGTGTCGGTTGCGTCGTTGGCGGGTCCGGCGTTTCTCTATTCGTACGTGGGAAGTCTCTCTGTCGAGCTCCAAGCGTTCATTATCGGGTGCGTCATATTAGTCGGAGTTCTCGTATTTTTGTCACGCAAACAAATTTGGCATCTGCAAGCCAACAATGCGTCTTAATCTGCTCTTAAATGGGTGTTCCTATACTGCAGACAGTTCCGAAGCAGGCGCATGCGCCTCCATTCGGAACTGCAAAAATGAATACATATGTTTGTACACGGAGAAGGAAAGGGCATAAGGGGCCGCGTCAAAGCGGCCTCTTTTGTTATGCGAGGTTCTCGTTGGGGAGTACGTAGAACTTTCGAATGAAGAGGATGTAGATATTTCCAATCGTGAAGACGCCGTTCCACAACCAGAGAGACACATCACGATGTCCCAGCATCATTCCGACGAGCGTGAGCGCGCTTTGGCTGCAAGACTTTCTTACCTATTCCGTCACCGTTATCGTTGCGTTCATTCCTTTATGAACGGCGCAGTGGTACGGGAATGTACCGACTTTTGTGAATGTATAGGAGAACTGTTGTCCGGGCTTGAGGACGGAACTTTGAGGTCCTTCATTGTCTGCGGTGACCGAGTGGGTCACGGAATTGTAGTTGGTCCATGTGACGCGCGTTCCCTTTTTAATCGTGAGAGCACTCGGAGTGAATGCCCTGTCTTTGATTGCGATATCTACAAATGCAATCGGAGCAACGGGAGCGGCAGGGCGAACAGCTGTGGATTTTGAAGACAAAGGTGAATTGATGGAGCTCTCCGAAGAAGAGGAAGAATCGTTTGAAGGGGCTGCATTCGACTGGCATGCACAGAGGAGGAACGTTCCGAGCGCCAAGGTGCACAGACGTACCGAAGAACGATTCATGAAGAAGGGGGAGAGGGACTCCACTCTACACCTTCGATTTGATCAATTAAAAGGGCCGTATGCGGCATTTCAGAATAAAACGTTTTTTAGTCAAAGAAAAACAACACCATCACCCCGTCACTTTTGACGTGCAACTTGCAAGCAAGAGACAGAATCCCAGTGGCATCGACAGTCTGACTGGCCAGTAGTTCCAGACGGTGGACATTTCATTTGTCAGTCGCCTTGCCAGTTGCGTCAGCGAATGATGACGTTCAATGGTTGCACGCAATTGCATACGCAGTTCTTGATGGTGAGTGGTGTCCTGAAGAAGATTTATGACAACGTTCGTAAAAGTTTGAGGAGTCGCTTTGCAGGCAGGAGGGAGAATGGATTGAGACGTCTCGCAGCAAGAAACGACCAATGTCTTGCAGGACATGGCTTGGAGAAGCGATTTATCCAACGTTCCCGCACTGGTGTGCAGGAACAACTGTGCTTGGCCGAGCATGCGTCGCGCATGATCTGCATTCAAAAAATGCATGCTGATGCGATCGTAGAGTTGTCGTGAGCAGATCATCTCCTCAATCTTCATATAGTAGGGAAGATCTGTATTCAGGAAGGGTCCTCCGATGATCATGAGGCGGTAGTGAGACGGCAGTGATGCGAAGCACTCGATGATCAATTCAACGCGCTTGATTTGCGACACTCTTCCCATGGTGACGACAAGGTGTGGATCGCGAACTCCTTCCTCTCTCCAAAAGTCGGTATCCACTCCGTGATTGATGACCGCGTTCTTCTGTTCGTGATGCGTGAGTCGCAGTGGAGTGGCACTGAAGATTTTTCGAACGAAGAAGAGCGATAGATGGAACGGCCAACGTCGGCCAGGGGATTCGTACCATAGGAAAATCGGCGTATCGAGCAGTCTCCATAGAATTCCGTTCAGAACGACCCAAATGGGAGTCATGTGTACCAAGGCGACGTCATAGTCCCTGCGCAAATTCCAAATGAGTTTCCAGCAATGCAGGATCTGGCCGACGACCCCTCTCCCTTCTTCCTTCCCCAAAGAATGTACATGAACGTTTGCGGGCAAATCGTACGTTCCTTTGTATTGTGCGATAACTGTGATGCTTTCCACGTTCTTGGACAATTCCTTCAACCATCGCACGAAGAACCCTAAGATAGGATCTTGAGAATCGACCTTCTGTGTGATGATGAGAAGTCGCATAGAACGGCATACGCAACCTACCGTTTTTTGATTCACTTAACAAGCCGCAATTGGTGTTTTTGAAGAGGTTTATTAAGGAAGAACGCTCTGCAGATTCGTGTCATCCGTCATCATGATGCGTGGCAGCTTCAGAAGGCTGTCCGTCTCATTGGCGTTTCGAGGATCCATCGTCGTCCCGGTCCAGTAGCCGGCCTTGGCCATGTGCTCCCGCACGCGCGCATTCTGAGAGACGAGCGGGTAGGCGAGGTGATGAATCGGGTGACCGAGCAGTTCCTCCAGTACGCGCTTGCTTTCCGTCAGTTCGTAATCCAAGCGACTGTCGCTCAGCTCGGCGAGTGCATCGTGATCGACGGTGTGGTTTTCAATATCCATGCCACGCTTCTGCATGTCGAGCACGCGTTCACGATTGATCATACTTGGGCTGTCGAGGTACTTCGTGATCAAGTAAAAAACACCCGTGAAGTAATGCTTCTCCAAAATAGGAACTGCAACGTCGTACTGATTGAGGTTACTGTCGTCGAACGTGATGACGACCGGCTTCTGCGGTCCGGTGCGTTCTCCTTTCACAATTTGTACGAATGTGTCGAGACTGACTGGTGTGTACTGATGATCCGCAAGCCACTGCATCTGCTTCTCAAACGTCTGCGGTGTAACGGTCATTTTCCAGCTCCATGTCTCCTTACTCCATCCTTCCTGCTTGCGAATGTGATGATAGACGAGAATGGGGATGCTCCAGTTCTTCAAGGGAACAGCGACCGACGAAACGGAGCTGCTGCTCGAAGACAGTGCAACGGATCGCGCAGAAGAACGAACCGATGCTTTTGACGATGCGGATTTGCTTGTGGTGTACTTCGTTGCCGTTCCGGGCATCAGTCGTGCTTCGCTTTGAGGAGCGCACGCGGAGAGAAGTCCGCTGACAATCAATGTGGCCGATACGAAAACCGTTTTGCGCATCGGTCGTCAGTGTACATCGAAACGACGCTTCGTAAAATTTCGGTAAATCTTCGAACGCTTACAGTCCCTGCACGTACTTATACTCACCGGAGTCGATTGCGTTCAATGGAACATCTTCATCGTTGCCGTACGTGGCGATCAATGTTGTCGATTGCGTCAAACTCATCCCCGATTCGTAGAGAATTTGAATGCTCTGCTGGATGGTGATCTGTGTCGACATATCGGTTTAGTATAGCAGAAATATTGTTTTTCGAACAGTTAGCGGTTTCGAGCAGATGAGAGGCGGGCTGCTCTGCGTTGCAGAATTGTTTGAGAGACGGACGCCTTGGAGGACGAGCGGGAAGAGACGCGCACACTCAAGGAAGACGAAGAGGTGCGCGGAGAGGGAAGTCCACCGTACACATGATCTGCGGGAAGCGTTGCGTAGGGCTTGCTCATCAGCTGGAACGAGGCGAGCAGGGCGCACACAAGAACGGCAATGCCGAGCAGCAACAGTGCTTCGCGGTTGTGCAGTTGAAGGTATTTGTTTTTGAGCGTTCCCATAAGAAATATTATACTACAATTTGATATTTATAGCAAATCACCCGAATGGCGTATTTGGCAGAGGGACAGCATCCGCGCTAGTCTCTGTGCATGACCCCCTCCAAAAAATCCGCACATTCTCTTTCCTGGTTGCCCGCTGCACTGCTCTCGGTTGCGGCGCTCATCGGCATGATTGATTCCTTCTACCTCGTATTGGAATACCTTTCGGTGTTGATGCATCCCGGACAGCCCACTCCATGCACCATCAACAGTCTCATCAGCTGTACGAAAACGGTGCAGGGTCCTTGGGGGCACTATATTCCGGGAGTCCCAAATCCCATGCTCGGCATGCTGTGGTACAGCGGTGCCGTCGCGTACGGAATCACCATGCTCCTTGGTACGCATTTCAGTCGCGCGGCAAGGATGTTTGTGGGTCTGATTTTTTTCGCCGGAGTTGTCTTCAGCTACCGTTTGTATCTTGCGAGCGTGTTGGAGTTGGCTGGCGTATGTCCGTTCTGTCTCACTTCTACGACTGCGTCGACGATTATTCTTCTCTGCTATCTCATCGATGATGCAACCAGCGGTTCTCCCGCTTTGGCCAAGAAACATCGTTGGGTTGCCTATCTATTCCAGTGCTTCTCGCTTGCGACATTCGTCTTCGGTTTGCCACTCTTCATCGGTTGGAACCTGCAATGGATTCCAGATCTGATGCCCGTGCTTTCGCACTGGTCATTCTCCGTCATGGTGGTGCTTGTCCTGTTACTACTCACGGTGCATGTGTGGGCATTCCGTCGTCTTCGTAGAGCATGATGCAAACAGACCCTCGTCATTTTGGGTATGAGTCGATGGGAACGAAATGGATGATCACGGTGTGGGACGAATGTTCCGATGAAGTATTCGACGGGTTGAGCAAAACAATCATTGAACAGTCGCAGGAATTCGACCGCACGTATTCACGTTTCAAAAAGACATCGTTGATTTGGGAGTTGTCTCAAAAACAAGGAGTCGTTCCCGTTCCGAAAGATTTGATCGACATGCTTCGTCTGTACGAACGATTGTTCGATTGCTCCCGTGGGCAATGCAATCCGCTCGTGGGGTTTGCCATCAGTGATCTTGGGTACGATGCGGAGTACTCACTTCAAACGCAAAAAAAGATTCGTCCTGTTCCAAATTTACACGATGCAATCACGATTTTAGATGACGGACACATCGAACTGTTCGATTCCGTTCTCATCGATCTAGGCGCCGTCGGCAAAGGATTTTTTGTCGATAAAATTGCTGCCTTTCTGCAAGAGAAGGGGATGCAGAGATTCTTGGTCGATGGCAGCGGAGACATTTACTATAAAGGAAACGGACAGACAATTCGAGCAGGTTTAGAACATCCGGGCGACCCGACAAAGGCGATTGGCGTGGTCGAAATGACTGATGGAGCGATGTGTGGGTCGGGAAGTAACCGCCGTAAATGGGGGTCCTATCATCACATCATTGATCCGACTTCGCTGCAGTCTCCTCAGCAGGTCGTTGCGAGTTGGGTGATGGCCGACAACGCTGCACTCGCGGATGGACTTGCCACCTGTTTGTTCCTCACCGAACCCGAGTGTTTTGAAAACGAGTTCTCCTTCGAATACTGTCTGATGAACCGGGAGCATAAAATAAAACGCTCCGCGGGGTTTACCGCGGAGCTGTTTTGATTCGAATGAAAGAATTCTTTAGGAAGCCTTGGAGACCAACTGAACCTTCTTCACTGCGTCCATGAATCCGATTGGTGTCAGGGAAGAACCGTTGACGACCGTGAGTGCGAGTTTGTCGATCGACTTTCCGACAACTTCCTTTTCAAATCCTGCAGCGAACTTTGCCTGGTATTCCTTGCTGCGTGCATTCTGTGTGTTGCCCTTGAACTTTGCAGCGGTGATCTTTCCTTGAGCATCGATGGAAAGGGAAATATCCACTGTTTCGTTTCCGGCAGGGGACTTGTAGCTGCCTGCAGCGGAGTACGTACCGTCGACGTACTTCTTAGGACCGACGGCTGCCTGAGCGGAGCTCGTTGCGCCGCTGGAGTTCGAATCGCCTGGTGCAGCGTCCTGCGTAGCGCAGCCTGCAAGAAGCGCGGTCATCATTGCAGTTGCAAGAACTGGTCCGAGAGTTTTCTGGACTGAAGAGAGATCGTATCTCATGGTGAGTGGGAGAAGAGTGGGAAATATTCGTAGGTTCCGAAACAAATTCGGAACAATGTTGGGAACAGAGTAAGAAAAAACCCTTCAATTGGGAAGCGAGAGCGACTTGCATGCGTTGTAAATGTTTGTGAAAAGTTGCTCGATGTATTGTGTAGGTACAGAAGAAAATGCAATTCGCAAAAGTCCATCAATCGCAATAACCCCCGTGGAATAGTCTCGTAGTAATGTTTGCCTCACTTTTTCTGCATCCAGCCCTTCTCGCAACTTCAGACAGAGGAAGTAACCTGAGTTGCAGGGGAGAGGGGTGAAGAACGGGGCATACTCACTGCGTTCTGCCATTGTCTTCGTCTTCAAAAAGCGTTCATGTAATAATTCGAAGGCTACGGACTTCTCTCGTTGGGTGTCTGATGACAGCAGTGCACGAAGCACAAGACTTTGCGAAACATTGGAGCCGCTGCTCACCGTTGCACGCACAATGCCTGCTGTTTTTTCTTCCAACGCACCTGCACATGCGGGTGTGAGTCCTTTGATTCCATAGGTGAGAAATCCCACACGCAGTCCCCATGCAAAATCTTCTTTCGTTGCTCCGTCGATTTTGATCGCAAGAATATTTTCATGTGCCGATGCAAGACGGGCAAACAGGGACTCAGGATACACATCGTCTTCGAACGTGAGCCCGAAGTACGCATCGTCGCTCATGACGACAAGACGGTTGCCGCGTTTCGCGCTCTCCACAATGACATCGATGATCTCTTCCGCTTCACGGATGAGAGGAGAATATCCGGTCGGGTTATTGGGGAAATTCAGAAACAGTACCTGCTTTCCTTGAGAGGTTTCGAGCAGATGCTTCATGTCTACGATATTGAATCCGTTTCCGTGAAATAGGGGGAACGTAGTCAGTTTTGTGCCGTACGTTGCGTCGAACACGAGTTCGTAGTTGTCCCAGTACGGAGACGGCAAGTGAATGTTTTCTCCAGGATCCAAAAACAGTGCCGCTGCAACGGAGAGTGCATGCGTGAGTCCGGCAGTGAGCACGGGGAGGGAGATGGGCGTGGAACCCAGGCTCGGATTTTTGCGGCGCAGTTCCTTCTGCCACTCCTGTCGTAATGTCTTTTTTCCGAATGCAGAGGCATAGGGGAAAATTTCTTCGGGTGGGAGTGCGATGCTATCCGCAATTGCGTGGAGCCGTGTGGGCTTTCCGTCATCTTCTAGCGCAATACCGATCGTTGCATTGATGTCTTTTCCATCCGCGTCTGCCGCTTGGCTCAAAATTCCCAGGCGTGGGAAAAAGGCCTCTCGTCCTTTTGTAGAGAGGAGAGAGAACAGTGCGGGATGTTGCGACGAAAGCGTGGCGTTCAATTCGGATGCGAGGGGATGCAACGTTTCCATCCTTCGAATCGTATCGCAGGGCACAACGGTCCACAAACGTCATCGGGCGTCACGCAGTGGCGGCGCTTGTTCCTGCGATAAACCCCGTGGTCCAGCAGATTTGGAGACTGAATCCTCCTGAAGGACGATCGAAATCGAGCATATCGCCCGCGATGAACAGGTTTTGCAGTCGTTTGGAGCGCATTGTTTTGAAGTCGACTTCCTTCAGATCCACTCCTCCTCCGGTCACAACCGCTTTGTCGGGACCCAGGAGACTGTCGACATGGAGCGGGATGTCTTTGAGGATACGCACGAACTTCATGCGATCTTCGCGCGAGAGTTTGTTGAGAGCAGTTGCGCCATCGATGCCGCAGAGAGAAAGGAGAATCTGGCCCAAGCGAGGCTGCACGACATCACCGATATTATTCTTGATCATTTTATTTTTCGCTTTTTCAAAAATCGCGAGGACATGGGCATCGAGTGTCCCAAGGTCCATCGAAGGGAAGAGGTCGAGCGACAGTGTCACGTCCCCATTCTTCAGCAGTTCGCCGATTTTTTTACTCATGTTCAATACGAGAGGCCCGCTGACGCCGACGTGTGTGAAGAGCATTTTCCCCGTTTTGGAATCGACCCTCTTCCCGTTCTGCACAATCGTCAGTTTCACCGCTTTCTCGCTAATTCCCGACACTTCAGGAAGCCAAGAATCTTTGAGAGCAATGGGAACAAGTGCGGGGTCGGAGTCTTCCACAACGTGCCCCATTTCTTTCGTCCATCGAAATCCGTCTCCTGTCGATCCTGTCTCCGGATGCGACTTTCCTCCCGTTGCGAGAATGAAATTTTTTGCAGTGACTGGTCCCGTCGGTGTGAGAACCGCCGTGATTTTTCCGTTCTGGATTTCAAAACCCTGTACGGCACATCCGCTTCGGACCTCCACATTTCCTTTTTGCAAATACGTCAGCATGGTGCGATGGACTTCTTCCGCCTTGTCACTTGCGGGGAATGCGCGTTTTTCCGCTTCAATTTTGAGTTTGAGTCCGCGTGATTCAAAAAAATCCCACGTTGCCTGTGCGTCGAATTGGGAGAACGCAGAGTAGAGGGATTTTCCTTTGTGCCCGTACCGATCAACGAGTTTGTGCGCATCGAACTCGGCATTCAAAATATTGCAACGACCTCCGCCGGTGATCAGCAATTTTTTCCCAAGACCCGCATTCTTCTCGAAGAGAACGACCGTTGCTCCCAATTCCGCCGCACGCCCCGCTGCCATCATGCCTGCGGGTCCTCCGCCGATGACGGCGACGTCGAATGATGAATTGGTCATGAAGTGTGTCGGGAGAGAGGTTCAGCGCAAGCCCATGGCTTGTTGTATTTTTTTCGCAGCGTCGTTTGGGTGCGGAACGAGTGTAATTTTTGCACCAGTTTCGAATTGAAGAGTTCCGTACCGAAGAAGATTTTGTACAAAGCTTGTTTTGTGCGCTTCCACTGTTTTCATTTTTTCAAATGCGATTTCTATCATGTCATCGCGAAGGAACAGGCGTTCGTGAATGGAAATGACGCGCTTGTTGGTGACGATGATGCGCGCCTGCATTTCACCCAGCAGCAACCAGAAAAACCAATGGTGCGTGAAGAGAATCAATGCAATCGCGCAGAAAAAGAAAACGTAGGAAAGCGCCACTTGGTTCGCATTGCCGGCCTGCGCAAGCGAGAAAAGAAGGAAGCTGATTCCCATGAGGAGGGCGTAAATGAAGCACGGCCGAACATATTTGATCCAATGTTCCTTCGTGATCCACACGACATGTTCGCCTTTGCTGTTTTGCAAATCGGTCATGGTTAGGCAAAGGACGGTTGAAAAATAAAGAGAGCGATGATGACAATCGTGATAGCGAGTGTTGAGAATACGTAGACCCACGGGAGCAACATCGTCGGGAACTCTCTTTTATCGTAGAACGATTGAAAAAATGCTTCGTGTTTGTTTCGAATGGAATAGTACGCAGACAACCCAACAACCGTTGCGGCAGTCGACAACACCAGCAGAGCCGAGAGGGAAAGGGAAAGCGTACTCATAGCAGGGCTCAATACTAGCGTTTCTGTGCCTCAACGGCCATTGGCGGGATCCATTTTCTCAATGGAATTTTTGGCCTTTGGCCAACATCTCCAGAATTGCCTGCATACGTTTCTCGCGAGTTTCGGGTTTCTTGGCGGTTTGAAGTCTCCAGGTGATCGCATACAAATTCGCTTTATTCAAACTCTCGAAAAATGCCGTCGCTTTTTTATTCTCATGCAATCGTTTCAAAAAATATTTCGGAATAGTGGATGTTTTTGCCGCGTCGTACGCAGCATCCCATCGTCCATCTTTCTTTGCGGCTTCCACTTCTTTCAAGCCGGCTGGTCTCATTCTTTTTTCTTTGATCAGTCGAGCGATGTTGTCACGATTGTTTTTTGACCACAGGCCTTTAGGCCGTCGCGGCGTAAATTTTTGGAGCCACGATTTTGTGTCCTTGCTCCGCTTCAGTCCGTCGATCCACCCGTAGCAAAGGGCGACGTCCAATCCTTCGGCGTACGTGATCGATGGGATTTTCGAGTCTTTTTTATACATGTGTAACCATAACCCCGGTGAGGAATCGTGGTTCTTCTCCAGCCACTTCTCAAAGTCTTTTGCTGCAGAGAAAGCCAGAATCGGCAGCTCTTTAGCGGTTGGCATGACCCCATTCTACATCGTTAATCCACTCTTAAGACACCCTCCGTAGAGTGGCACCTGTCGCGACACGACACTTCTATTTTTTCCCCCCAGTACAGTATGAAGAACAAGTTTACGCTCGGAGTGATTGCCGGAATGTCCTCTCTCGCAATTGCCATCCCTGTCCTCGCACAGGTCAGCAGTGCCGCATCAGGCACAATGTCATTCGGAGGCAAGACACGTCCTGTTCCAACACAGGAAAATGTCCAAAAGATGATCGAAAACGACGACGCATTTCTCACGAATGTTGATACGGTGGTCTCTTCCGCAAAGAGCATTGTGACGGCGCACAAGAGCGCATTGACCGCCGCAGCTGCAATCAGTGATGACACTGAACGTGGTACCGCAGTACAGAAGGCAAATGAGGATGAGCGCACCGCATTCGAAGCGGTGATGAAGGCGAATCCTAACTTCAAGATGCCATTCGGAGGCCATGGCGGTCCCGGCGGAATGATGCGTGGTCACGGACCCGACATGGCAGAACTTGCGACGAAGCTTGGCATGACGGACGTCGAATTGAAGGCTGCGCTTGATTCCGGCAAGACGATTGAACAGCTTGCAACGGAAAAGGGCATCACTCTTCCAGCTCGTCCCATGATGGGAATGCACGGAGGCAAAGATATGCTTGCTAAAAAACTCGGCATGACAGCAGACGAATTGAAGGCTGCGCTCGACAGCGGTAAGACGATTGAACAGATCGCTACCGAGAAGGGTGTGACGCTGCCTGCTCGTCCAGCATTCGGTGGTCACCACTGGATGATGGATCAGGACAACGATGACGATCAGACGTCGTCTGCTCAGTAATCAGTTCGTTCTCTGAACCGAAAAGGGGCCGCCGGAGCGGCCTCTTTTTTATGCCGATCGTCTTTTTGAGCCATTCTGTCAAGCGTAGTTGTCGTTTCTTTTTGTCTTCTTTCGAAGATCTTGTACCGTATTTCCCATGGCGGAACTGAATATCTTGATTGCAGAAGATGATGTCGTGTTACGAAATTTGTATGCGAAAAAATTTCCAATGCACGGATTTTCCGTTCGATTGGCAGCAAACGGAGAAGAGGCGATCGAGATGATCAATCAAGCGGCACCCGATCTTCTCCTTCTCGATCTTCGTATGCCGAAGGTTGATGGGTTCCAGGTTCTCCAAAAATTTCCAAAAGCAGAACGCACGTTCCCCATCATCGCCCTGACGAATTTTCATGATACGGATTCCAAAATCCGTTCGCTTGAATTGGGAGCCGACGAGTACTGCACCAAGAACGAGACGACACTCAGGATTCTGTTGGACATCGTGAATAAGCATTTGAAAGCGTAATCCCTTCCTTCCTTTCTATGTCCTCTCACCAAGATCTCCTCGCTCTCTGCGCCTACGGTGTCGATCGGTTACTCTCGGAAGAGTTGATCTCGAAATATGGAGATGAATACGACATTCCTCTCTTCGAACTGGATCGCACCGAATACACGCGCACGATGGAGATGTGATCGAAGGGCTTTGGGGAGTTGTTCTCTGCCTTTTTTTGGCAGAAATGCTATACTATCCCACGATGTTTCGAATTGTTCTCACGCTTGCCATCGTGACCAATGCAGTGGTCGGTCATGTGTGCATGATGCCGATGGCATTGGCCCATGATGTGCACGTTACTGAAGCGCACGAGCATTGTAACGATTGCTCCGGTGATACTGATACTGTTCCCTGCCCCGAGGGTCCATGTTCCGATTGTTGCATATCGCAGGCTTCCGCAGCAGGAGAGAGCGTTCCGAACAACGATACAGTCATTGCCTTGGTTCCTTCAGGTGACTGTCCGTTTGTTGTTATCACCGATACGGTACACACTTGTACCAATACGAAGTGTACATCACCACCCGGTAACGACGCAGAGGGCGTCGTATTGAGGTTGTAGAGAGAAGCAAGTATCAGGTTTTCCTGTTTTTGTTTTATCTATTTTCTCTCAATACCATGTCGGAATCTCAACAATTCGAAGCCACTATTGGAATTAGTGGAATGACCTGTGCAAGTTGTGAATTGCTTTTGGAGCGCAAGCTGAAGACGGTTCCAGGTATTCTGAAGGTTTCCGTCAATCATAAAACAGGAACCGCAACAATCATTGCTGATGCAAAGAATCTCCCGAACGAGAAACAAATTTCAGCAGTAGTCCGAAAAGCAGGTTACAGTTTGACGGATGAGCAAATGCCGACAGTGACAACCGTTTCAGACGACAAACAAAAATGGATGGAGATCGGCGTATCGCTGATCGTCATCATTGCGCTCTATAAATTTTTACAGGCATTCGATCTGGTGTCCCTTGCGCCCACTGCGGACACAGCATTGTCTTTCGGCGGTATTTTCCTTATCGGTCTTGTGGCCGGCACATCCAGCTGCCTTGCGGTTACAGGAGGGCTTTTGTTGGCCATGGCGGCAAAATACAATGAGGTGAATCGTTCCCATTCTTCATGGGAAAAATTCATGCCCCTGGCGCACTTCAATGTCGGTCGACTCGTGTCGTATGTCGTGCTGGGTGGAGTTGTCGGCGTCATCGGACAATCGATTACGCTAAGTATCCAAATGACCGCATATATGAACATGATTATTGCGGTCGTGATGTTGTGGATTGCTCTTTCTATTTTACAAATCGTCCCCAGAGGAAGCTTCGTGACGCCTCCGAAGTGGCTTTCAAGAAAAATAGCCGCACTGACGGAAAGCAGACATCCTGCTGCGCCGTTTCTTCTTGGAGCAGGGACATTCTTTTTGCCTTGCGGGTTTACGCAATCACTTCAGTTGGTGGCGTTGGCATCGGGAAGTTTCGTGAGTGGAGCGATGACCATGGGAATTTTTGCACTTGGAACATTGCCGTCTTTGCTTGGCATTAGTGCCATTTCCTCTACGGCAAAGGGACGATCGTCAGAATTATTCCTTCGTTTTGCGGGCACGCTTGTTCTTGTACTGGCACTCTTTAACTTCCGCAGCGGATTCGCCCTTACAGGCATTCCTCTTGATTCAATGTTCAAGAGAGTGCCGGTTGCAGAAAATCCTGCTCCGGCGTTTGTTGGCAGTGTCCAGAATGTTGCCATGAAGGTGACTGCGAGTGCCTATGAGCCGAGTCAGATCGTCATTAAGGCGGGACAGGCTGTGCGATGGATGGTGGATGGCAAAGAGGCGACGGGATGCACAAGCACGATCGTCGTTCCATCACTCGGCATTCGACAATCTCTCAAGTCGGGAATGAATGAAATCAGCTTCACTGCTCCGACCACTCCGGGACAAGTTCCATTCAGTTGCTCGATGGGAATGGTGAGAGGTTCCTTTATTGTCCAATAATATTGTTTCTTCCCCATTTTACTCCTATGTCACCTCTTGATTGGAAACCAACGGCTACACAACCTCGCAAAAAAGAATCGTCTTCAGAAGCGAATGACCCATGGATGGGCATAGCGCTTGGGCTTCTCGGTGTTGTTATCGGGTACGGCATTTCTCTTCTTCACATTCTATGATCACGAAAGTTTCCATCCCCGGCATTCATTGTCCATCATGCGCGGCACTCATCAAAGATGTCAGCTCTGATTTTCCATCTATTGAAACTGTCGATGTGAATATTGATTCTAAAATTGTGACCATTCATCACAATAATGATTTTTCTATACAGAAATGGAGCGAAGAAATCGAGGCACTGGATCCTACGTATGGTATTCACCCACTCTCATGATGAACCAATGCACACTCGCCATTTCCGGAATGCACTGCGCTAGTTGCAGTGCTCTTATTGCACGAAAGCTTAAAAAGACACCGGGTGTCACCGATGCGAACGTCAATTTGGCATCTGCAAAAGCCCATGTGCATTTTGATCCAGCGGCCGTATCCGAAAAAGATCTCATTGCTGCAGTAAAATCAGTTGGATATGGAGCGGAAGTGCGTGACGAACACGATCATCACGGAGTGGAGTTGGATCGAAAGAGACAACAGAAAGAAATTGAGAATTATCGTTCAAAATTTCTGAAGGCATTTGCTCTCAGTCTGCCCATGATGGGATTCATGATTCTGTCTTTCTTTCCTCAGCTTTCGCTTCATGCACTTCTTATGCCCTCCATGGGTGTTGCATCTCTTGTTCTTGCAACCCCTGTGCAATTTTGGCTAGGAAAAGGATTCTTCAAAGGATTTTGGTCAAGCATTCGCATGCTGACATTCGGCATGGACAGCTTGATTGCAATCGGAACACTCACTGCCTATATCTATAGTGTCTCCAATCTTGTTTTGTATGTTCTTCGTCATGGGACGCTGTTTGGTGAGATTGAAGATCTTTACTTTGAAGTTGCCGCATTCCTGATTACGTTTGTTCTTTTGGGAAAATGGATGGAAGCGCGGGCAAAAGGACGAACGTCCCAAGCGATAGAAAAACTCATGGGATTGCAAGCAAAGACCGCTCGCGTTATTCGTAACGGACAAATAGTCGATATCTCCATCGATGAAGTATTGGTGGGCGATACGGTGGTGGTTCGCCCTGGAGAGAAAATTCCGGTTGATGGAACGGTGATCAATGGACACACATCTGTCGATGAATCGATGCTTACGGGAGAGAGTATTCCCGTGGAGAAAAAAGAAGGAGATCGTGTTTTTGGAGCAACGATGAACGGAAATGGGGTTCTTGAGTTTCATGCTGAAAAAGTCGGATCAGAAACAGCGCTCGCTCGCATCGTTCAGTTCGTCGAAGAGGCACAAGGCTCGAAGGCCCCCATTCAGAATTTTGCAGACAATGTTTCTTCGTGGTTCGTACCCGCAGTGATCATCATTGCTATCCTTACTCTTGTCGGTTGGCTGATTGTAGGTGCGACTCTTTCTTTCTCTCTCCTTGCTGGAGTCTCGGTGCTTGTCATCGCCTGTCCGTGTGCCTTGGGGCTCGCAACTCCAACAGGAATCATGGTGGCAACAGGAAAAGGGGCAGAGCAGGGGATTTTGATTCGTGGAGGCGAACCTTTGGAAGCTGCAAATTCAATCAATGCAATCGTATTTGATAAAACGGGTACGCTCACAAAAGGAAAGCCAGAAGTGACTGACATCATTGCGTTTGGAATCACAAGAGAAGAAGTCCTTCGAATCGCTGCAAGTTTGGAGCAAGGGTCCGAGCATCCGCTTGCAGCAAGTATTGTGAATGATGCGACAAAGAAAGGGCTAACCCTTGGAGAGAGCCAAGGATTTAAAGCGATTCCTGGCTATGGCGTGGAGGGCTCAATCGATGGAACGAGCTACAAATTAGGAAACCGAAGATTAATGGAGATAGAAAAAATCTCCACTGAAGAAATGGAAGCAACAATGCAAATATTGGAAGAGCAAGGAAAAACAGCGATGTATCTTTCTCATGACAAAGATATCGTAGGTATCATCGCAGTTGCCGACACAGTAAAGGAGACTTCGAAAGAAGCGATTGCCGCTCTTCGCGCAATGAACATTGCGGTCTATATGATCACGGGCGACAACAGGCGTACCGCGAATGCGATTGCTAAGAGTGTTGGTATAGACAGTGTTTTAGCCGAGGTTTTACCCGAAGAAAAGGCAAACGAGGTGAAGATATTACAAGCGCAAGGCATGAAAGTTGCAATGGTGGGCGATGGCATCAATGACAGTCCGGCCCTTGCACAAGCTAACCTTGGCATTGCCATGGGCAATGGGACCGATATCGCGATCGAGACGGGGGGTATCGTTCTCGTCAAGAATGACCTTCGAGATGTGGTGACTGCAATGAAATTGAGTCGCGCAACGGTGAGCAAGATCAAACAGAATTTATTCTTTGCACTCTTTTATAACATTATCGGAATTCCCATTGCCGCTCGTCTGTTCATGCATTGGGATATCGTGTTGCGTCCGGAGCTTGCCGGTCTCGCAATGGCGTTCAGCTCCGTCTCCGTGGTTACAAACTCTTTGTTGCTCAAAGGATTTTCTCCAACGCGACGGAACATTCTTTCGGACATCGCTCCATTTGTGATGACGATCGGATTTACAGCGGTATTTTTCCTCTTCGCGCGCATCAGTGCAGATGAGGCACATGGCGTCACGATGACTGATGACGGGCATGAAATGGTGATGCAAGAGGGAGGTCGTGCGCTTACGATCCATCTCGAAAGGGGCAAAACGCCGAATGATGTCGCTTTCTCGATTCACGAAGGAAGGAACGTATTCCTGGACTACGGAGTCAGTCATACGCAGAAAATGCACTTAATCGTTGTTCGGGATGATTTACAGAACTTTGAGCATTTCCATCCCCTAATGGATACGTCAGGGATCTGGCATCAGAATCTGTTTACGGATGGGGGGACCTATAGGGTCTATGCGGATTTCGTTGATAGTGAAGGAGGTTCCTACCATCCATTCTTCGAATACGTTGTTCCGGGTGACAAGGGGGCATACGGAATTGAAAAAGATTTTTCTCTCTCAAAAATGCAGGATAGATTTGCGCTTCAATTGAAGCCTACATTGAACGAGCACAGTATATCCTTCACCCTTTCTATTATCGATCAAGACGATGGGCAAGCACCTGCTCTCCAGGACTATCTAGGCGCAAAGGCGCATGCGATTTTTCTGACGCAAGAGGGTGGATTTATTCATGCTCACGCAGAAAGCGTACCGCTTGAGTTCAATGCAGAGCTTGAGTCGCATACGTTCTACCGTATCTATATTCAGTTCCAAATACAGGGAAAGCTCTTCACAGTCCCCTTCGATTATCAGACTTCCTAAACCTTATTGTTCTCTCAGAAACACATGCACCTTGTCGCGAGGACACCGTCGCATGAGTGACAATCCTCGCGCAGGAAGCGCAATGGCCGGGTGGATGAAGGGGAAACGCTCTTCATCCACTCCGGTCACGAGCATCGTGCTGGAGTTGAGAATGACGAGATCGTTCTTCTGCGTTACACGACTTAGTTCGTCGTACAACGCGTTGAGGTAGGGGGCAATCACTTCCTTTTGCGAATCGATGTTTTGACAAAGAGTGGCATCCGGCTGCAACGCGGAAATATAAAGAGCGATGGGGAAATTCCTTTTGTCATCCGAGATCTTTGCGATGAATCCAAGCACATCATCCTGCATCGTTGCGATAGTCATTCCCTCCAATGTCCGCATTCCCGCATCGCTGATTTTCTCCTGAAGACTGTAGTGTCCGTTTTGAAAAACATCGATCGTCTTCGGTACGCGATCGCCTATGACATCGCTCATCAAATCAACTTCCCAATATTCCTGTGCGCCGAGCGTTCGTACCAATGGTCCTACAGCCACATCTTCTTTCGACAGCGGTGTATCGAGCCCGCATGGAATATCGATCAATAAACCACCGTGAAGATGTTGTGCAACAAAGGAACCCAGCTCGGTTTGTGCGCCATCTTTCTCAACACATGCACTCTTGAAAAAGCGTGAACACGAAATCTCCGGTTCGATGAAAAATCGCATCTGCTCGATCAATGGAATGAAGGACGGGGGCACTGCTCGCCGGACAAGAGTCAAAGAATGCATGAGGGGTCCATCGTACATCAAAGAGAGCGTTTCTGAGTGGGGAAATCAGTAAGGTTCCATCGTGTCTGGCGTCAGAATAGCCATGAAGTTCCTCCGCATCTTTTTGGCTCCTCTCTGCGATTTTCTATGAAGGCATCTTTCATTTTGAATGCAAAGGCAGGCACGCTTCTGCTTGGAGCGGATTCGCTCGTGCAACGCATTACCGACGGGTGCAACGCACGCGATATTGAGTCTGACATTGTCCTCTGCGAAGAGGGGGAGATGCATACGAATGTGCAACTCGCTCTGAAGAACAATCCCGATGTGATTGTTGCCGGAGGAGGAGATGGAACGATCGGCGCGGTCGTGAATGCCATGAATCCGTGGTCTGTTCCTCTTGGTATTTTGCCGCTTGGAACCTTCAACCATTTTGCGAAAGATGTCGGAATTCCTCTCGATCTCGATGCGGCACTCGATGTCATTGCGAATGGCAAGGTGCAAAAAATCGACTTGGGTGAAGTGAACGGCAAATTCTTTTTGAATAATTCTTCGATCGGTCTCTACACGACGATGGTCCGTCATCGCGATGAGCAGCGTGAAGTGTGGGGTCGTAAAAAATTACATGCGATGCTTCGGGCCTTTTTGCACACGATGCATCGTTTTCCTCTCATCAGTGTGAGCGTAAAAACCGATGAACACGCTCATGTCTATACCTCTCCATTCGTCTTCGTCGGGAACAATGACTATCAAATGAGTCTGTTCGAACTGAAGCAGCGTTCTTCGTTGAATCACGGAGAGCTTTCGCTCTATATCCTCAAGTGTGACACGCGATACCGAATGATCCGCATGATCATCAACATGTTGCTCCATCGTTTGAACCAAGAGCGGGACTTCATTTTGCTCCATTCGGAAGAAGTGAAGATCGAAATGATGCGTTCTTGGCTTGATGTAGCGCTCGATGGGGAGATTCATCGCATGGCACTTCCGCTGTCGTACTCCATTCGTCCTCGTGTTCTCTCTGTTCTCCTTCCATCTTCTCTATGAGTCGCATCGCACACATTTCCGATTTGCACTTCGGGACCGAAACTTCCGAGGTCGTGACCGCATTGCGCGAAGATCTTCTTCGGCAGGATCCCTCTCTCGTCATCGTCAGCGGCGACTTGTCGCAACGTGCAACGGATGAGCAATTCAAGGCGGCTCATGAATTTTTGCAAACCCTTCCTTTTCCGCAGCTCATCGTTCCGGGGAATCACGACATTCCGCTCTTCAACGTATGGAAACGTTTCGTGCATCCGCTCCGCGGCTATCGCACGTTGGTGACGACCGACATGTTCCCTACATTCATCAACGAAGACATGGCGGTCCTGGGAATCAACACGGCCCGCTCGTTCACGTGGAAGAACGGGCGCATCAACGAAGAGCAAATCACGCACATCATTGAATTTTTCAAGAACGTCGACCCAAGCCTTCGAAAGATTCTCGTCACACACCATCCGTTTGTTGCGTCTTCACCCGACAAACGCATTCGTGTTGTGGCGGGTGCGGAAACCGCGGTGCAGGCGTTGGATGAATGCGGAGTGGATGTCGTGCTGATGGGTCATTTGCACAAAGGATTCGTGAACGATGTTCGTCGTTTCCATCCCAATGCGAAGCGGTCGATTCTGATGGTGCAGGCCGGCACCGCTCTTTCGAAGCGTCTTCGCAGCGAACCGAACAGTTACAACTTGATTACCACAAGCCCTGAATCGCTCACGGTGTCCGTGCGTATGTTCGACGGGGAATCTTTCGACCACTACGCAGAGGGAGTGTATGGATTGGAAGCGAAGGATTGGCAAAACCCTCAAAAATTAGAAACGTGGATTCAACGCAAAAGTATTACACCTCGTCATCGACGATTCTTCGTGCATCAGGATTTTCGTCGCTGAGCGATTTTGCCTCCCCAGTAGCAGCAGGGGAATGCGAGCACTGCAAGTGCGATGGGGTACCACATCTGCGATGCATCGGGCAGAATGATCAGTCCCATGACGTTCGCGACAACGGCAATGATTCCCAGCGCCTTTGCATATCGCATGGGGTGATGTGGCGCCAGCTTGTAACAGACAAAGCCGCTTACCACCGTGTAGAAGCTGCGGTAGAGCGTTGCGAGCAGCAGCTGCAACGTGGTCAACTGCGTGCCGTTCATTTGATCTGCGAAGCTGGGGTAGACGCCTGCGGATTCCATAATGATGTCCGTTCCGATCGACAGCACAACGCCCGAGGCGATTCCTGCAAGAATGGCGATCGTGCCTTTCAGAAATGTTTTGAACATGAGAGTGGGGGAGGGGTGTGCGCAGAATATCACTTCCCATCAAAGGCGTCTTGAAGCTTCTGTATGTCCAACTTCTTCAT
The DNA here is from genome assembly GCA_964534565.1 of uncultured Candidatus Peribacteria bacterium. GTDB lineage: Bacteria > Patescibacteriota > Gracilibacteria > Peribacterales > Peribacteraceae > CAZHON01. Next base: position 191,297 of record CAZHON010000001.1, read on the forward strand.
TTGCAGCATTGCCGCCATCATGCGCTTGGATTGTTCCGGACTTCCTTCTGCCATTTGCTCGTCCATCATCGAAGGAACAATCTGCCACGACACTCCGTATTTGTCCTTCAGCCATCCGCACTGTTCAAATTCAGGCGATGCCGAAAGAGCGTTCCAGTAGTGATCGATCTCCTCCTGCGTATCGCAATTCACAACGAAGGAGACGGCTTCGGTGAATGTGAATTTGTGAGGACCTCCGCTTTCCATTGCGCTGAATTCCTGTCCGTTCAACGTAAAGAGTGCATAGTTGAGCGTTCCTTCCTTCTCGCCGTTCACCGCTTCTGCGGCGCTGCGCTTTGCGAGACGGATAATATTCGAATTCTTGAAAATGGACGTGTAGAAGTTGATCGCCTCTTCGGCCTTTCCATATTTTTCCTGTGTGAACAGGAGAGAGGGGACAATTTTCTGTTCCTTCTCTTCAAGAATCACTTGCCACGAAACGCCGAAGCGATCGGCAAGCCAGCCGTATTTTTTACTGAATGGATATTCGGCGAGTTCCATCATGACCAATCCACCCTCTGCCAGCTTGTTCCACACGCGGTCCACCTCTTCTTCGGTTTTGCATCGAATGAAGAATGAGATTGCCGGAGTAATTTTGAAGATCGGTCCGCCATTGAGCGCTCCGAACTTCTGTCCTTCGATTTCAAAATCCACGGTTAACACCGAACCCACAGGCCTACCCGATGCCTTCGAACTTGCTTCGTCATAGCGCATCACCCTGCCGCGCTTAGCATTGTCGAAGACGGAAACATAGAAATCGACGGCTTCTTCGGCATTGTCGTCAAACCAGAGAAAAGGGGTGATGGGTTGCATAGAGGAAGTATAGGGAAGTCATCCGTACGACGACAATCTTTGCTGATTCTTACGTCAGCTCTGCCTCTCTTCGTGCAGCAACAGATCGAGCGCATGTTGCAATGAACCCGCCTGCGTCACTTCTCCGCCGTTCACGAAGTAGATTTCGTCGGCACTCTCAATCGTGTTGAGACGGTGCGCGATGATGACGCGAGTCGTGTGTGCAGGAAGTTTACGCAGAATCTCTTCCAACTGTTTCTCCGTCACCGTATCGATGTTCGCGGTCGCTTCATCGAGAATCAGGACATCGGGGTCCTTCAGAACCGCTCGCATGAATGCAATGAGTTGTCGCTGCCCCAAGCTGATGCTTGCTCCGTCGCTGGTCACCGGTGTGTCCAACCCCTTTTCAAAGCGCGCAAGGAGAGTATCCATATTTGCATTCTTCAATGCAGTCACAATCTCTTCGTTCGAGAGTTTCTTGTACTCGTCGTTTCCGTAGAGAATATTTTCGCGGACAGTTCCCGTAAACAGGAAGGGTTCTTGGAGAATGAATCCGATTTTCTTTGTGCGTTCACTGGGCTCGTAGGAACGAATGTCTTTGCCTTCCAGGAACACGGTTCCTTCGCTCGGGTCATACAGACGCGCCATGAGAGAAGCGGTCGTCGTCTTTCCTCCTCCCGTGGGTCCCACGAGCGCATACGTCTTGCCTTTCTCGAGCGTGAGGTTGATGCCATGCAGCACTTCTTTTCCGTTCGGGTAACGGAAATGCACGTCTTTGAATGCAAGAAGCGGAGCAGGGGAAGTGGCCGTTCCTCCTTCCACGATCGCCATATCCGATTGCAACGATACGATCGCGGAAATACGGTCCCAGCCCGCCATGGCAGCCTGGAACGATGCCCAGACAGACGCAATTTGGCGCAGTGGATCGTAGAAACGGATGACGTAGGTAAAGAAGCTGATCAGAAGTCCGATGGTGAAGTCGCCGACGGAGACGAGGTAGATTCCGTACGCAAGAACGATCAACTGCGCGGCGTTACTGCACAGTCCGTAAATGGGCGTGAAGAGGTTATTCGCAATACCGGCAGAGACCGACGTCTTGAAGTTCTCCTCATTCGCTTCATCGAATTTTTGGCGGAAATAGTCGCGACGATTGAACGCGACAACGACTTTGAAGTTCGCAAGACTTTCCTGAATCTCACCGCTCATGCCGCCCAGCGCCTTCATGCTCGCAGAGTTCTTGCGGCGAATCCATGCGGAAAGAGCCAACGTCAGAACGAGCAGACACGCCGCAGGTGCCAAGGCTGCAAGTCCCAACTTGATGTGAATGCTCAGGAGGAAAATTCCCGCACCGATGATGATAAAGGCGTTTCCGACGAATTGCATCAATGCCTGCGAGAAGAATTGGTTCAATTTATCCGTATCGTTGTTGATGCGAGAAATCAGATCACCCGATTTGTTCTGGTTGAAGAATGCAACAGGCAATTCCTGCAGTTTCTGAAACACCGAATTACGCAGATTGAACAGCAGTCGCTGACCGACTCCTCCCATCCACATCGTTTGGAAGTAGTGTGCGACGAACGCGACGACGTACATCACAAACAGCAATGCTGCCGATGCCAACACGCCCCGGTAATTGAATGTTTGAATCGAGGAATCGATCGTACGACCGACAATGAGCGGCGCAAGAAGGTTGAGCCCCGAGTTCAGCAGAATCGCCATGAGCGAGAGCAACAAATTTTTCTTCTCATGTCGCAACAGCGGCCACAACTTTAAGAGTGCCGAGAAGGCGCTTGCGGGTTTTGCAGTCTTGCCTGTGGTGTCATTGAGGGCGTAGTTCATAGTTCGCTGGTACTGCGTTGGGATTGGGCAATTTGTACGTATTCCGGAGAATGATGCATCAGCTCATTGTGTGTTCCCTGAGCCAATAATTCACCTTCCATGAGCAGAATGATGTGATCGAACGATTCGACGGAAGCAATTTTCTGTGTGATCGACACGAGCGTGATATCGGGATAATTCTTCGCGACATTCGCAAGAATCTTCTGCTCCGTCTGCGTATCGACGCGGGCTGTGAAGTCGTCGAGCAGCAGCACCTTTGGATTCAAGGATAATGCTCGTGCAAGCATGATGCGTTGCTTCTGTCCTCCGGACAGACTTGTTCCGCGCTCGGAAACGATCGTGTCCAAACCCTGCGGCAAGGCATCGAGGAATTCTTTCAATTCCGCCGTGTCGATTGCCTTTTGCAAATCTTCGTCACGAATGCTGTCGCCGAATGCAATATTCTCGCGAATCGTGAGATTGAACATCACGCTGTCTTCGAAGACGAGGCCGATCTGTCGGTGCAGCGAAGCCATGTCATAGTCCTCGAGCGACTTGCCGTCATATTTCACCGTTCCGGATGTCGGAGGCATCAAGCCCGTGAGCAGATAGAGAAGTTGAGTCTTTCCCGCTCCCGTCGGCCCGATGATTGCAGTTTTGGTTCTTGCTTTGACCGAGAACGACACGTCCTTCAATGCGGATTTTTCACCGAACACCATCGACACATGCTCGACATCGATGTCTCCATGAATGTCGGAAGTGTCTTTGCCTGCCTCTTCCTTCTCTTGACTGTCCAACACTTCGGCAATGCGTTGGTACGATGCCGTTGCGCGTGCGATGAGCGTGCTCATGAAACCGATCATGATGATCGGGAAGATGAGAATCGCAAGGTAACTGTTGAACGCGGTGAATTCTCCGAGTGTCATGGTTCCGTTGATGACGAAGTGACCGCCAAGCAGAAGGATGATCAAGGTGGCCATGTTTGCGATCAGTGCGATCAGCGGGATCAAAGACGCGAACATGCGCAGAATCTGCAATCCCAAGTCCTTGGCGCTGGAGTTGGCGGCGATGAATTTCTCATACTCATACTGTTGAGAGTTGAGAACGCGGATCAACGCCGAACCCAAAATACTTTCGTTAATGACCTTATTGAGCCAATCGATGATTTCCTGTGATTTCTTGAAGAGGGTGCGTACTTTGCGGAAAATGAAGAAGAACGCCCCGCCAATGATCGGAATGACGGCCAAGACGGCGAGCGCCAATTTCCAGTTGAGCATGAGCAGAAGCACGCTTGCACCAATGATCAAAAACAGCGATGAAACGATGGAGACGATCGCGAGCGAGACGAAGTTTTTGATCGCATCGACATCGGAGGTCAAGTTCGTGAGCAGCTTTGCAGGCGTCGTTTCCTGCACGAACGCATAACTCTGTTTGGAGATTTTTGCAGACACATCTTTGCGCACGTCTCGTGCCACACGTTCGGACACATAGGTCTGCACAATGCTTTGAAGATACGCAAAAATGAAAATGCTGAGTGTGACTACTACGAACTGCGTCAGGAGAATCCGCAGATTCAATTGGTGTTGAGCGAAGGAGTCGACGCCCTTCGAAAGCAACATCGGAATCATCAAGTTGAACGCGTTGCTGATGAGCGCAAAGAGAACCAATGCAACGATCCATCGTTTGTATGGTTTCAAAAGCCCGATCAGTGTTCGATTGCTTTTCTTCAAAACCGCCGGCGTTGTCTTGGTTTCGTTACTCATGCGTGTGAAGAGGGGGAGTGGTGCGCCACTTTCATACTCAGACGAAGATATTGCTCCAATTCTTTCTCATTCAATGCGGAAAACACCTCGGACCAGACTTTGAGGTGATTCTTCTTCCACAAATGCATCTGTTTCTTTGCCTTGGGCGAGAATTCGATATATTGCGACCGACGGTCTGTGGGGTTGTTTTTTCGCTTCAAATAGCCATTTTCGACCAGTCCGTCGACCAACTGAGTGGCGGCGCTGCTGCTGATTTCGAGGCATGTGGCGATATCTTTTGTACTCACCGATTCTTTATGCGACAGAATCCGCAGAACGCCCCACTGAGCGGGGGTGATGTTCGAAAACGACTTCCCGACAACCTTCGCGCTCTTGGAGCCGAGTTTGCGCTTGAGGGCCTGAAAGCTCTCGAGCAGCTGTTCGATGTGTTGCGTTCGAGAGGACATGAAATCCGTAAGGAACTTATTGTTTAAGTATCTTACATATATACGAACTACGGTCAATGCTGATCTTCAAAAAAAGGACTTCCGAAGAAGCCCTCTTTTGAAGGACGGTTACTTATTATCGTCCTTGTCTGCTCCTCCGACATTTGCCCAACTTGCCTTGTCGTTTCTTTCCTTAGGATTTCCCTCTGCACCGCCCTGAGCAGGCTCTGCATTGGTATTGCCCTGACCATTGTTCTCACCATCGTTACGCATAAAAATAAGGGGGAAGATGTCCACTAAACTGCGGACCAAGTTCTCTAACGGTTGCCGGAGAATAATCTTACCTAGGGAAAACCCCCTTTTTTTCCATTTACTATCATTCTCTCTTTTGTCACTATGGCGCACTTATGCCATATGGCGACTCATTACCGCGTTTTGATCCTACTATTCACTTGGTGAGCAGCGATTTGCGTGCACTCGAAAATAAATCAAAATATGGCGATCTTCCGGGCACTCTGAAGGAGATAGGTCCTCAGGGTGCCAGCGGTTCCAAGATCGCAAAAGCCGCGTACGAAACGAGATTGTTGACTCAGGTGTGCACGACGCTTCCGCAGATGAGTGCGGAACATCCTCCCTATGGCCTTATTGCGCCCGTCAAAGATCCTCAAAAAATTATTTCATTGGACGCGCAACAATGTGACGCGCGTTTCTTGACGACACGGGAAACTCAGTTGATCCTGAGAGAAGGTGCTCTGAAGACGGTTCATGCTCTTTCTGATTTGAAAATACAGATCATTTTGAATGATCTATTTCGTGATATTCAAGAGAGTGAAGATTTCCTGAAACTGAAACCCGCAGGAGATAAGTATGCAAGTGATATTACAGATGGTTTGGCCGTTTCGTGGAAGCAAGTGGTTCAATCTGCTGCCTCCAATGCCAAACGTAGCGAATTTATTATTCTGAAGCAGATTATCATTCAATGCTTGCGAACGATGAATTGTTTGCCAACCCGCGAGGAGTTTTTGCAGATTGCAAAAAACAGTCAGAGTCTTTTGGAAATTTTGGCGACGACTCATCAGTCAATTTTTAAAATATTAAATGCAAGGATTATTCATGATGAACGATTGGGCCTTCGCCATAGTTTGGTGACGAAGTATGGTGAACCTCAGATTGTTCTCAAAAAAACGATTGTGGATAATTTGAAAATTGAACGCGGCCAACCGAAAGTTCGCACAATGTGCGCGGCATTGTTGGCAAAAGATGAAAACGGAATCAGTTTACTTGAGCACAGTTACAAGGAAGATTCTCACATCGTCGCAGACATGCTGTACGAAGGCAATGAACCGAAACCGGAGCGGTTTGAGGCAATTGCCAATGAAACAATGCCGGACACGGCAGTGCTGATGTTCTTGAAGCTGCCCCTCATCAATTAAGTTCTATCGCCACAACACCACGATCAACGAGACCGCAATGAGTGAGACGAGCTGATAGATGATATTGAAGAGATAGAGTTCCATCTTCCGCTCTTCCCAAAGAACCGTATTCAAAAGAACGGTTGCAATGAAGCCGATCCAGAGGAGCAAAGCGAAGAGAATTGCGGGGACGGCACCCGTGATGGAAAGGGCGGTCGCAAGATGTGCGACGACGAGTGCGATTACAATCTGCTGAACCAGCGCTGCGAGCATTCGTGGAATCATCGGACCCATGCCCTTTGCTTGCATTGCATCCACTTTGGACTGAGGAATTTCCATCATCTTCATCCATTGCTTGCCGAACACCGGTCCGTGCCACATGAATCCGATAAAGAAGGCAGCGAGGGCGGCCACGAAGACTGCAAGGAAGTTGATGCTGGAGAAATCCATAGAAGAAGAGGGGAGGAAACCCACTCAAGGTATCCCGAGGAGATTTCGAGGTCAATAATCCTCTTGATCATTAGCAAGAGAAGCCAAATCTCTTCAACAATCGTTCATTCACGCGCAGAAGCATTTTATCGTTTCCTGTAAACCACTTCAGCACACGCGTGCATGTTCGCTGCTCAAACGTAGATTCACTCGAAGCTGTTTGAGAATGCGTGCTGGAAATAGATGAAGTAGTGCTCGATGATTGTGTTCCCGCTGCAGGATGAGAAGACGTGCTCGTCGTAGAAGATGAAACAGAGGAAGACGAAGAGGATTGCGCAAAACCCTCCGGCGTCAGGTTGTTGTTCAAGCGCAGCTGTAGAAGCCACTGCGGCGTTCCACTCGAACCGCCAACCATGGCGAGGGCATGTGCTGCATCGGAAACGTTTCCATCATGGTCGAGTGCGAAAATGCTGTAGTAGTACGTACCATCCGGAAGATTGAATTGGGTGAATGTGCCGTCCGTTTCTTCCGCAGCGGCAAGGTCTCCTTCAGCAAAATTCGCCGGATATCCGGTCCGACTGCGCATGACTGTGACGGCTTGAAAATCACCGTTGATCGGATTGGTCCACGTAACGGTCACATTTTTTCCGCTGACGCGCGCAGAAGCGTTCGTCGGTGCATCGGGCGGAATCCATGCTAAGAGTGGAAGACGGCTCGTCTCCTCACTCCAGGTATCGTCAAAATTCCAATCGATCAACGGCGCGTTCGTCTCTTCGTAGAAATAGACAAGGTTATTGTTGATCGTCGTACACTCGGTTGTTTCGGTATCCGAGTCATTGCCAATACAGTCCACAGGGTCTTCTCCTGCGTAATTGACGACGGCATTGGAAATAGTACACAGCGCATCCTTCTTCCCGACCAGTCTGCCTGACTCTCCAATGTAACTCACGGTCCCAACGGAGAATACACTTGTTACAGTGCATGTATGTCCGCCGACCATCCAGCCGATCAATCCACCCACTTTTCCATTACTTGTCACATCCGCATCTGCATATGCATTTGTCACAGAGGCGTTAGCGTTTCCTGTGTAGAACTTGCCTATCAATCCTCCTACCTCATCTTCTCCCGTCACGGTTACGGAAGAACTGTAAATGTCGGTGATGCTTCCTCCGTCCACAATTCCCACCATTCCACCGACCCAGTTGCTCAGGCCTGCAATCACGGCGCCACTTGAAACGTATGTCGTGGAAATCGTACTAAACGAGGAGTAACCGACCAGTCCACCGATACTGTTACTGTTACTCGTCATGTGAAAATCTTCGATGCCTACATTCGAGATGGTGGTCAATCCTGCTTGTCCCGCAAGAATTCCCGATCGATTGGAGCCACCGGTCACAGTGGCTCCGATAATGCGTAGGTTTTGAATCGTGGCTCCACTTGTGTATACGAAGAGTCCAATGGAATCATGCGTGTCGGCATTGATGCTGAGGTTTCGAATAGCGTACCCCTGGCCGTTGAACGTGCCAGAAAAAAAATCATCATCATCATTGGTCAGCGGAACAAAGTTCACGCCTGTGCAATCGATGTCCCCTGTGAGGACGTAATGCCCGGCCATGTTGCTGATCGCCTGGAGCTCTGCGCAGCTGCTGATGTTCGAGGAAATAAATCCATCTGCAAACACGGGAACAGTTGACATGCACAACTGGGAAAGGCCGAGCGCGATTGCGATGCCGAAATTAAAACGTGGAAAACGCATGTGGTTGTCAGTGTAAGCGAGGAGTAACGCCCGAAAAAAGCTGAACATCACTGAAATCGTTCGGATTGCGTTTACATTCCCTATTTTTGTTTTGACTTCATCACATCGATGAAGTGAAATTTCACACCTGCCTGCAACATCTCGGCCACAGGATCTTCAACATATTCCATGGAAACGGGTTTTAATTCCTTCATGCTAATCATTTCATGATTTCCCAGCCCCTGCATATGAAAGAAGTCCCTTTTGTTGAATTTCAGAATATATCCACCCTTTCCGTACAGATACCGTAAACTATCTTCAAGCGATCCCGTTCCAAGAATCTGGACCTCTAAAGGATTGTTGTATAAGTCGACTCCCATTCCGTAGTATGGAGAATTCTCATCATCTTTCATGATGGGCACGTCGTCGTGTGTGTATGTCAGCGCCACTGCGCGCAGTTGAGCTGCATGGAACGATACTTCATCAAAAATCACACGTTCCGTTTCCGGTGAATCGCCGGTCGTACGCACATTCTGCTTTGGAACTGCACGATCAAACGGAATGGGGGATCCGTGATAAACGAATTCATCGTGTTGATTTGTTTTTTCTGACATCAACTTAGTATAGCATATTTTGAGCCCTTTTAATAATTCCCATCCTGTTTGTTATACTGTGCCTATGAAGAAACTCCTCATCACCGTCGGCATCATCGTATTTTTGATTGCAGGATTTTACGCCTTCAACGCATACATCTATAACGAGAAGCAGGGTGATGAAAATGACGTCGTGTCCTATCGCACAACTTTGACGGGAACGCAGGTGTGTTTGCCACATGCAGACAAGACGGGTCCGCAGACGATGGAATGCGCACTCGGAATGAAGACGGACAGCGGGGAATACTATGCACTCGACTACGGCACCTACTCACAAGGAACGGCACCCGATTTTTCAGCAGGGGAGCGATTCACTGCAACGGGTCTCATCACGCCTGTCGAAATGCTCAGCTCCGATCATTGGAGAAAGTACGACATTGAGGGAATTTTCTCAGTGACCGATTCCGTGAAGAAGCTATGAACATGTTCAAGCCTACGAAGGCGAAAACCGTGAAGGAGTATTTGAAGGCTGTTCCACCTGAGAAGAAGGAAGCGATGGAATTCCTTCATGCCTTCATTCAGAAAACGGTGCCCTCCCTCAAGTCACACTTCGCGGCGAATATGCTTGGGTATGGAACCTTCCCGTATAAAAATTCCAAAAAGGAAATGGGTGTGTGGCACACCGTGGGGCTCGCCAGTCAAAAAAACTACATCAGTATTTATGTTTGTTCGGTAGTCGATGGGAAATATGTCGCCGAAACGCATAAGAAGGAACTGGGGAAGGTGACTGTTGGTAAAAGTTGCATCAGTTTTAAGAAGCTCGAAGACCTCAACCTCGATGTACTCAAGAAAGTGTTGAAAACAGCAGAGAAAAATCCCGGGTTTGCCGGGATAGGCGCCACTGCAAAGAAATAGGGTTTCAAACCGAACATCCTGTATAAATTGAAAAACAATACATTTTTATTGTATTTCGATAAATCCTGTGCTTCAATGAACGCACATTCGTTTCCTTTCTCTTATGAAAGCTCGCGTTACAACGCTCTTCCTGAAAATGGTGATTCTCTTCATTGGTATCGCCGTGCTCGCATTCTGCGCGTTCATGATTCCGTATCTTGCAACGGCAGGCATTCGCGATGTGCCAGAGTTTGCGCTGGTGTTCTACCCGGCACTCGCGGGCTTCGCACTCTCTGCATTGCCGTTCTTCTTCGCGCTTTTTCAGGCATTCATTCTCCTTCGTCTCATCGATCAGAATAATGCCTTCTCTCTTGCTTCCATGAAGGCACTGGGACTCATCAAGTTCAGCGCGATCGTAATGAGCATGTGTTACATGCTGTGCCTGCCCATGGCGTTCGTGTTCGCCGATCTCGATGACGCTCCGGGTGTCATCGTGATTGCAACAGCAATCGCTTGTTCACCACTTGTTGTCGCGACGTTTGCAGCCGTGTTGCAGAAACTTGTTGGCAGTGCAGCAGCATTGAAAACCGAAAATGATTTAACTGTCTAACCCACGCTTATGATTCTCATCAACCTCGACGTCATGTTGGCCAAACGAAAAATGAGTGTCACCGAACTCTCGGAGAAGGTGGGCATTACGATGGCCAATATTTCCATTCTCAAGAATGGAAAAGCCAAAGCAATTCGATGGTCCACATTGGAGTCGATTTGTAAGGCGCTCGATTGTCAGCCGGGAGATATTTTGGAATATCAATCAAAGTAATTTCTTTCACTTCTTTTTATGAACAATACATCCATGCAACGCGCGACGACCGCCTTCTTACAAACCTTCATCGTACTTGTTGGCGTTATCGTTTTGGCCCTCCTCCTTCGGGAGCCGCAACTGGAAGGAGTGAACGCACATCGCACAAACTTTGAAATTTACTTCCAAGATCCCTTCTTGGCGATTGCGTACGCAGGATCGATTCCTTTCTTCGTTGCGCTCTACCAAGCATTCAAACTGTTGGGATACGTTAGTCGTAACGCCGCTTTCTCCGAAGCGACAGTCAAAGCGCTCCGTACCATCAAATACTGTGCCTTCACGATCATCGGCTTCGTTGCGGTCGAAGAGGTGTGGATTATGCTGAACCACGGTGAAGACGATGCAACGGGGGCGTTTGCCATGGGTGTCGTGATCACCCTTGGTTCGATTGTTGTGGCCGCAGCAGCAACGATGTTTGAGGGGCTTGTGCAACGCGGTGCAGGAGCAAACAAGTAACCTGTCGGTTACTGTCCGATTTTCTCCGCCAATTCCAAAATGATCCCTTCGGGTCCGCGGATGTAACAGAGCTTGTAGACGTTTTGATAGTTCACCACCTCTCCCATCAACTCTCCGCCGTGTTCTTTCGCAGCAGCGACTGCTGCATCCACGTCTTCGACTGCCATACAAATGTGGCGAATGCCGAGCGTGTTTGCAGATGCGTGCTGCACGCCTTGTGTATCTTTGGGACTGTGGAACTGCACCAGTTCGATCATTGCTTCGCCGTCTGTGCCCATCATCACCATCGAATCTTTTACATTCGGAAGTCCGATGACGCGCTCCACCAATTCGCCTCCCATCTCCATTTCCGCCACGACCTTCATACCGATTGCCAGGAAGAATTCTTTTGCAGCGGCAATATTTTCTACATTGATGCCGACATGATCGATGCGATGAACTTTCATAATCAGGCAGTGCGTAAAATCTTCTCCATCGGTTTACCCTTTGCCAGCTCGTCGATCAACTTATCCAAATAGCGCACTTCTCGCATGAGAGGATCTTCAATATCTTCAATACGCACTCCGCAGATCACGCCCCTGATCAATTTGCGTAGGGGATTGAGATTTGGAGCATCGTGAAAGAAAGACTCGAAATCGGTTTCTTTCTTGATCTGACTGTCGAGTCCCTTCTGCGTGTAGCCCGTCATCCAAAGAATGACTTCATCGACTTCCTCTTTCGTGCGTCCTTTTCTCTCGACCTTTGCGATGTAGAGAGGGTAAACGCGCGCGAAGGCCATCGAGAAGATTCGATGCTTCGTTGTGGAGTTTTTTTCTTTCATGCTTCAAATTCTAGCACGATAACTTGGCTCGACGAGGTTCAAGCGATTCGAACTCAGGCATGTGTCCTAGCGGGCCACTTGGAGTAACTGCTTAAAACTTGGAGTTTTAATCGTCAGATCTGCTACTTGCTTGAGCACAAGATTTTGTGGCTGAAATGCGACGCCAATACCCGCAAATTTAATCATGCAAAGGTCCATGTCGCTGTCACCCATGGCGACAATATTTCCAAGTTCTATGCCGTTTTGTCGTACAACGTGCAGCAACGCGTTGCTTTTGCAAAAACCATGCGCGCAAATGCTGTGCTCGGTATGCATAAAGAAAGAGGGGATTTTGACCTCCCCCGTTGCAATACTTTTGGAAAACTCCAGCTCGTTTGCCAGAGAAAAATCCGCACCAATCTTGTGCTGAATATGATTGGTGATGCAGTCAAAGCTGTCAGAAATAATACCGACGTTGTAACCTCTCTTTTTCAATCGAGAAACGATCTCTTGAGCATCGGACACGATCGGAATCGTATCTGCGATCGCCAGTAATTCCGCGAGTGATTTTCCTTTGAGTAACTGAGCTATCATCTTCGTGCGAACCGCATGCTCTCCTCCTTGCTCACGTATTTTTTTTAACTGATCTGTAAACCCGAATACTTCCGCCGCCGAATCAATAAAACGTCCTTGCAGGATCGTGTTGTCCATATCGAGGGCAACTAATTTCTTCAAATGAACCAAGCTTTCTTTGATTGCGAGATCCATCTGATTACGGACCATATTGATGGTTTCCAACGATCCTAAGTTCGAGAACTTCATCCGATTCGCTCTTTTGAGAATTGCCCTGGAAACCTCGCGCGACATGGGAGCAAGTTCCGTCCATGTTTTCGATTTATGTTGAATGCCTCCAATGCGTGCCTCGACAACCCGTGCCCCCAGATTGTGCATGTCTATCAGGAGCCCGATATCGACGCCGTAATCATTCTCAAAATCCACTCGTACCAAGAAGTCTTTCTTTCCTGCGACCATTCCACTTAACGGTTGTGAAAAATGTGCCAAAGAAGGCAAAAGAATTGTGAGCAAAGGTTTTGCAACCAGTTCAGTCACTCTGCCTGCATCACGCTGGAATGTTGCTTTTACGAAATCGGCTTTGTCTTCAAGGATTGGCTGCGTCAGCGTTTCAATCGTTCCTGCTTGGTATTCCTCAATATCTCCGTCGAGATACACGATGATATCGCCCTTTGCCACAAGAAGGGCGTCGCGCATCGATGCGCCCTTTCCCAATTTGGTGCTCGTGATCACGGTTGCACCCGCTTCTTTTGCCAATTCCGTCGTTCGATCCAGCGATTTGTCATCCACCACAATGACTTCACTGACAGTGGGAGAGTGCCACGCAAAGCGCACGATATTGCCGATCGTTCGTTCTTCATTCAGCGTCGGAATGACGACTGAAATCGATGATGTTTGCATATGAATATTTTACCTTTTTGCGGGGAGTGTTTGTCTTGTGCAATTCACTGAATGTCCTATGGTTTTGTTTTATTATTTTGGCTTCATGAAGCCATTTTATTATGATCTTTGAAATATGTTCGCATGAGTCCACCTTCAGGCTATCTGTATTTACAATCGAGGATTCTTTCCTTGTCTCTTATTGTTTATAACAAAACGTAGACAGCACTCATCAGAAGACCAAATAGGCCAAACTGACCAACAAGGTATACGGTCTCCAGTGCAAAGTACCCTCTCGTTCGTGATGCTCCGTGCTTTGCCATTGCAGATACGACGTGCGTGCTCCAAAAGAAAATGCCCAGAATAGCTGAGAAATACATGCTGTTTACCAAAGAGTTATGCTCTATCGGAAGAATTGCATATGCATACGAAAGCACGATGCCCTGAATAATCATGGACGTGAACCCAAGTGGAACGCTCGCATCTCCGCCAAAGTATTCCCATCGCTCATATTTTTTCTTGAACCAAACCATGTGCCAGAAATAGGCATATGGCATGGTGGGGATAATGTATGCGAGGGCGCCGAGGAGGATTTTGAGGAACATGGTAGGGATTGTACATCAATTACTTATCGTCTGGTTTGGCATCAAACTCTTTCTGCATACGATCCATCCACTGCGGCTGATTCTCGCCGGTTCGTTGTTCCATTCCCATGATGCTTTCTTTATGTGCCTCATCAAACATCATGTGAGCAGCACCTTTCTGCATAACTTCCATAAAAGAGTCGCCTGAAAAGGTTTCGTCGCAGACTCCGCCGAGCTCACGGCATGTGAGTGTTTTGCTCATACAGATAGTGGGTTAAAGAATAATCCTAAAATTGACTTTAGAGCCGTCGGCTATTGCTTCAGATTTCCTGACATCTGCTTTCAGTGGCAGAAGATATGTCCCTGCCTTTTTATCAGGAAAAATAGATGTTTTCCATGTGGTTTTGCCTATTACCACTTTTACTTTTAGCGAGCCAAAGCCCGCAGCGTACTTCCCGAATTGCTCCTTAATTTCCTTGCCTACTTTTCTAGGAACAATCAAAAATCGCCATCCTCCCATTCCAGGATAAACGATGACTTTGGAGCTGATGTTGTAGATAGGGTCTTCGAGCATTTTTCCTCGTATCAGTGTTCATAGAATATCAAAAATTGGCCACAGACCCATTCCAAACCCTTTTATAACTTTTTTGAATGTTATTTGGCTTTGTGAAGCCATTTCATTTTGGCTCCCCCCGCCTGGATTCCCTTCGTCTCGCTGCGGCTCGCTCAGGATAAACTTCTCATCCAGGCAAGCAGGAAAAATTCGCCAGCCGGATGCAAGGTCCGTCTGCCAAATTTTCTTGGCTCGACGTGGTTCAAGCGATTAGAACCTACGGATTCATTGTTTTGACAAACTCCTTCCAATTCGGCCATTGTTGATCGGTTGCAGCCAACAATGCATTCTCAACTTTTGTGTGAAGGCCAGGTATTAAAAAAGATGACATTCCAGCATTGCGAGCGGCAAGCATGTCGTATAATTGATCTCCGATATAAGCAGAATTTTCACACTTCACTTGCAATTGCTCTGCAGCCAAGAGCAATCCATACGGATCCGGTTTGAAGCGAGGTTTTACTTGATCTCCATCAATAATAATCGGTACTAATTTTCGAAGACCCAATCGCTCATCGATTGCAGTTATGCTTTTTGTCCAAGCGCCGGTCACAATAGCAAGAGGAAAGATCTTTCCCAATTTTTCTAAAGCATCTTTTGCGCCGTCTCGCCATTCGGTTTTTGCACGTAATGATTCAAGTACGAGAGAGTCTCTCTGTTCAGCAATCAAAATGGCAGTATCGACGGATACTCCTTTTTCTTGAAGCCAGACTTTTAACGGGACACCTGTCGCCAGTCGCTGAAATTCATCGCTCGTGTAGGACAAATGGAAATCATTAAAAGCCTGGCGTGCCGCTGCAGCATAGGCACCCGTAGAATCAATGAGTGTTCCATCGAGGTCGAAAATGAGAGCCTCTATCTTCATCATTTTTATGGTAGCAGGATTCTGCATCATTTATGATTGGTTGTCTTTCCTAAAAATCGCCGCGAGAGCTGCGGCTGTGCCGATTGGATATAATAGTGTGTTTTCATTAAAATCCACATGAGGAACAATGATATTGCCTCCACTATCCAAAATACTTTTGAGCGTCATTGGATTCTCGGAAGATGTGAGAAGTTGAGGTATGGTCATGGCAATTAATCCTCGAATCTCTTCAGTGCGCATTTGCAATGAACCAGAGTGTATGAGAGCTTCAAAAACTACCTTTTTATATGTCTTGCCATTCTCTTTTGGTATCTCATAAAGTGCGAAAGGATGTGGTGGCTCAAGAACCCTTACTTGTTCAATAATTCCATCTTTATGTATCTTGTGCGTCTTTGTAGAAGACATGACTTGAATCGTTGCGCCAATTTCTTCATTTGCTTCACGTTTTGCGCATTCGATCCATGTCTCATTTGCCTCTCGATGTCCGCCGATTCCACAAAAAAATAGAGATCCCTCACGACATTGGAATTGAGTACCGGCAACGCCAAAAATGAAACGTTTTTCCAAATCACGAAGCAGGAGCCCGACCCCACGCTCTTCGCTGTCTTTTGCGAATTCTTCGAGATCAATGACGCGAGATTCCTCAGGTTTATTGTTCATCAGTTAAATCGGAAAGATGATCAAGTATGAATTGTACACGATCATGAAATGCAAGTATTGGTACTTTTATGACCCTATATCCATTTTTAATATAATTTTGATAGGTGGAGGCATCAAGAAGCGAGGCTTCGGTCTCTTGCTCAAGACGGTCTTCTTGTAGTGGCAAACGATCAAGATGGAATATGCCTGCATATCGTCGACGGAATAGATCTTTCTGATAGGGAATTGTTTCTCCAAACACTTCGCAATATGCAACGGTATCAAAAGAAGATCGATCCAGGAATATTCTACTCGTTGGTTTTAGTGCAGCTTCTTGCTCTAGTGCAGTACGTGTAATTTCTGAAATGAGAAAATGTCTATTTTGAATAATTTCTGCAGTTGTTTTTCCGGTACTGCGTTGAGATAGGATATATTTTTCGGCTGCCTCATTACAGATTTGATGGCCAAGTTTTTGCAATTCTTTTATGATTGATGTTTTTCCTGCACAGGGCGCCCCGGTCAAAACGATCCAATCCGTTGAGATGATTTCTGATGTCATAATATTGGCAAATGAATTCTTTTTCCTCGAAACACCTCCCATGCCTTCTTTAGTTTTTCAGGATCGTCGTACATTTTTATATGCTGCCAAGGAAGAGGCTTGTCGGTCGATTTTTCGGAAAAATATCGAGATTCGGAAATATCCAATGCTTGCATTGTAATTCTCCAGTCATTGAAGGTATCTGCGTTAAATTGACCCGTATCTTTCTCTCTTCGCTTCAAGGATTCATAAACCTGTATCATGAGTTCTCCGACCTCATTTCCACCACGAGACATAATATTTTGAGAAAGGAGATCGACATCGCCAGCCATATTGCTGACCTTTACCCCATCCCCGAATGTTGCTTGAAGAGTTGAAATCTTATCGTGGTAGGTATCGAGCGCGCCTGATGCTGCATACTGAAAAGGAGTCCAAGCTTTAGGGAAGAAATTAGGTGCAGACATTCGCATTCTTCCCGGCAGATCCAAATTTCTAGTTAGATCACGAAAGTGACCTATTAAATCGATGGTCTTTTGGAAGCTTTCTTCAGATTCTCCTGCAAGATTCATAATAAAATACAAATCTACATTTGGGATTCCTGCCTGTGCACTTAATGTAATGACTCGATCAAGTACTTCATTGGTCATCCCCGGCTTGCCAAGCTTCTTTCGTAATTCATAGTCGCCAGTCTCCGGTGCAAACGCAATTTTTTCCTGTCCCGATTTACCCACAAGTTCAATATACTCTCGATCAATTTTCTCAGCCTTTGCAGATCCTACGCGGGGTTGTAAACCTTCCTGTAAAAGCTGACGAACAATATTTTTCGTTGTTTCAACCGTTGAATTTGCAGGAAAGAAGAGTTTGACCAAATCTGCACCTTTTTCTTTTGCCCATCGTCCCAGCTTCGTAATGTTTTCAGAATCATCAGTGAAGCGCATCTTGCCGTTGTTAAATCCTTCTGCACAAAATAGACATTTTGAAGCGCATGCTTTGACAATTTCCATAGAAAAGAATTTTTTTCCATCATAATAACCGATGTCGTTATAGTCTGTCTCAGATGAGAGATACCAAGAATGAGGGAAAACCGCACCTCTCTGTGGGTGGATATCAAGAGGTGCACCTTCTTTTGGTTCCCATTTCTGCAAATATCCTTCCGGAGAAGTTTCTACATCATATCTGGAAGGGACAACGATACCATTCTTTTGTGTCAGTAGATCGAACAGTTGTTGTCTGCAGGTTCTGGCAATCCGAAAATCTTCGCAAATTTCACGAACAGTTTGGTCACTGTCTCCGATCCCAATAACATCAGCAATATCAAATAGTGGCAGGGGATTAATTGATACCGCCCTTCCACCGAAGACGACCACAGGATCTCCTTCCTTACGATCCTTTGCACGCAAGGGAATACCTAATTGGTCAAGAACACGCAAAGAACGTACATAAGATCCCTCGTAACTCATGGAGACCATGACCATTTCGGGTTTAATTGAATTTTCCTTAACAACAGTGTAGTCATCATTCAGATAACAACGAGATGCGTAGAAACCGCGTAGTTCATTGATTTCATGCTCCACTATCTGATGTCCGATATTTGGAAATCCAACTCGATAAAAATCAGGGACTGTTACTAAAACTGGTATATCGCCTGTTTTTTGTTCTTTCTCGTAGAGAGAAATTTCACGTTCAAATGGATTTTGACTTGCCGGAGCCAGGTCTCGATCATTTTCTATGCTTTTCATATGTTCCCAAATTACAAAAACAGTCTTATTTTCGATATAGGCAATATTGTTTTATGACAGTATTCATCATTTATATGGCATTCTTAAGCCAAAAAATACGTTCTTAGTTAAGAAGGAACGCTCTCAAGTCCTGAAGAATTAGTCCTATTTTTCGCTTAAAAACTCAGACATCATACCGGTTCTAATAATAAGGAGTTGTGGATTCCCTTCGTCTCGCTGCGGCTCGCTCAGGATAAACTTCTCATCCTGGCAAGCAGGAAAAATTCGTCAGCCGGACGCGAGGTCCGTCTGCCAAATTTTCTTGGCTCAACGTGGTTAAAGCGATTAGAACGAATCCTACATTATTGAGTAACTTCTATTAATTTAATCTTCCTTTCTCTTTCAAAATCTTATCAACGTCGGATTTCCAATAGACATTTACCATCTTGCTATGGTTTAAGACACGCGCTCCTTCAATTGGTTTGATATCTTTCTTTTCTAATGCCTCCGTCACCATTCTTGGATGAATAATTCCTTCTACATAAACAGGAACACAAATAGCGATTCTTCCATTTATCTTAACCGTACCGTCATCATTTATTCTTTGTGGAATAAGAGCATCGATTTCATCTTTCCAGTACACAGTCGTTGGCTTTGAACGAGTACCACTTCTTACAATTACTTCAGATACAGGCGTGATGCCTGCTTCTTGGGCATAAGCATACAAACATTTCGGATTAATAGGCTCTTCTAGAGAATTAGCGTAAGGCTTTAAGCCAACAGCCTTTCTACCATTAATATCAACAATACCTTGATCATCAAGGTGTTTTGGTAACAGTGCATCAACTTCGTCTTTCCAGTAAACATCGACTGGTTGTCCACCGCTAAAAACGCGTACATTGGGTATTTTCTCTAATTGTGCTGCTTCAATTAAATTAATGATTGCATGCCAACCCATACCCAAATCTTGGTTATTTGCATATACATAAATGCCAACAGCATCTCTTTCATCGATTCTTATTATTCCCTCCTCATCAAGATGACGCGGTATTAGGGGGTCAATCTCGTCTTTCCAGTAAATATCTACCGGTGATTTATTGCTGTAGGCTCGTACATTTTGGATTGGTGAAACACTTGCCTCTTTAATGGCTTTTCTTAAATTTCCTTCACCTAGTTGTAAATATTGAGAATATTTTGATGCGGCAATAGCCAAACGATCGCCTATGAGCACCGTTCCATTCTCGTCAAGCTTTACAATATTGTCTACTTTTAATTCACTTCCATCAGCCATCTCGCAGATTTCTGAAGGGTCTTCGCCCATTTGATTGAGTGCATCTGCAATTGTTAATGGTGATTTCTTGCGCTTGTCTTGATTATGCCAATCGGTTTCGAATACATAGGAAAAATCTTTTTTTCTTCCTTTTTCATCTTTAAATGCGCGAGCCGTTCTTCCGACGCCTTGCATTACCAATGCAGGACTTGTAGAAGCTCTAGCCCAAATTGCTGCATTTGCTGGAGGGAAATTCCAACCTTCTGCTAATTTCGAAACTGTTACGATAAGATCTATTTTCTGCTGCATCAGTTGTTTCTCTGCATTAGCCAAAAGTAAATCTGCCTCTTCGTAAGATAGCCCCTTTGTTTCCCGACTTGTAACGGTCATCGTCCTAAGACCCAGTGCTTTTGCTTCGCGGGCGAAACGATCACATTCAGAAATTTTTACACAGAAAGCAGCTCCTCGAAGAGGGTATTCATGTTTCTTTTTTGTCCTTTTATACTTCGCCAATACAGAAGCATATTCATCGAGTAATTTATGATATGAATTCTCACGGCGTAGGAGTTCGATTTCTTTGTCGATAGACATATATCCATCCTCAAGATCAGCCTCCGTAATAGTTCCATCTGTATGCACAATTCTGTAGGGAACAAGTACACCTGCCCGAACAAGATCAGCATGCTTCTCTTCCGCAATCATAGGACCGAATGCATCTTGGACATGTTTTTCTGCTAATTTCGGTGTTGCCGTAAAGCCAATTTTTAATGCCCTCGAGGGCGTGTATTCATCTAGATTTCCAAGAACTTCATTCTCTGCTTCTTCCTCTTTTGCAGTCAATAAATCATCAAATTCACCATCAAGCATATCCAAGCTTTCTTGGGTATGAGTACCCAAAGATCTATGCGCTTCATCACATACAACAAATTGGCATGATTGAACGGCGTTTTTATATTTCTTATCACGTTTCATTAAACTTCGATGGCTTTGATAGGTTGCTATGCGAATCGGCTTTTCGTATTCCTTATGATCTCTGCTGACTAGTCCAATCATTTCTTCAGAAATACCTACAATATTAACAAGCTCTTCCTTTGTCTGATTTAGTAAATTTGTTTTTGGGACTAATATTAAAGTTTGTACATCACATAAATATGTCAGTACTCCAAATAGCACCGTCTTGCCTGCACCAGTTGGTTGTTTGATATAACCGGTTGTACCGCCATGTCCTTCTGCCTGCAAAAACTCAATAAGTTTATGAATAGATTTCAATTGATTTAAACGGAGATTGAGATCACCTTTCTGAAAATTTGTTAAATTCATTCGTATGTTCCTAAGAAGTTGTTGAAAAAGAACAAGTCTATCAATACGTTCGGCAACTTTTTGGGCTTCTACATTTCTCAGTAATTCACTTGAACGAACTCGGGCCTTTTTACTAATACTCCCTATTAAATCTTTCCGTTGAACATCAGCTTCCTCGAGAGAGGAATCAATTATAGATAATGCATGCCTAATTTCTTTAGAAAACTCTTTCATAATTTGCAATATATTCTATATATGTCAAATATATACGTAAAGGGCAATTTAATTAGTAATTATGTGTTAATTTGCAGTTTTAGAAATGTTAAAAATCGTTCGAATTAAATACAAATTCGAACAATTCTTTAACAAGTGCATGCCTTTTCGCTGAGTGATTTATAGAATCGTGGTTTAGGGGTTCCTGTGCAACTACATTGATATTCGAAGCAGCTTACATATTTATCAATTGAATCCAGAACGCCCGAAAGCACCATTGGGGCAATGCTTGATGTGCTCATCGTTTCATAATGAGCAACCCAGTTGGCCATTAATGCGGGCATATGAACTGTGCTCAAATCTCTTGCTTGATCAGCAGTCAATATAAGTTGCCCGCAAGCAGTTTTAAGATCTACAGCCTCTCGGATTGCCTCTATTGAATTCGATACCATTTTTCTATCGCTTCTTATTGCAAAATCAATTGGCACTGGAATTTGTACTGATCGTATTATTTTAAGTAATTTAAATTCCAAATATTGTCTTATTAGAGGCTCGGCATCATCAATATTCCCTGCCCCTAAGAATGAGTTTGCTCTTGATCTCAGTCTATTGGCGTCCTGAGGCTGCAGCAGTAATGCTCCACGAGGAGGAAGGCCAAGTAATTTTTGATGATGCCATGCAGTATAATTTGAAAGATTGTCGAAATATTTTTCTAAAAGACCATCATGACTCAAGATAATAATCTGTGGACCATCAGGATTTTCAGGATATGCAATCTTAGTTCTTATTACCTCCATAAGTGCATATTGATGACCAGCGTCAAAACTTGAAGTTATATCATCAAACACGATAAATCTCCCTATTGATTTGTCTTGAAGAGCAGCACTTAAATAGATCGAAACAGCCAATGCATTTCTATAGCTTTCCGGAAGAAGAGAAATAGCAGATAAGTCTTCAAGGCCGTAGAATTTTTCAAGGCGAAGATTAAGTTCTTCTGAATCCGCTTCTCTCTTTAATACAGGAACAATTTCTGGGTTATTCGTAATATTTGCATAAATATCTTTATAAGCAGTTTCTAGAGATGTGGTTACACTTGTTGATAAAGAGAGTTCTGCATTTGAAAAATCAGAATCTGCTCTAACGATAAATCTTTTCCATCTTTCTATTAATTCAATTTTTTTAGTGACAGCAGCTAGTGTTGTTTGCATTGCTACATAATTAATAATTATTCCTTTAACCCTTCTTGAGAATTCAACTTTCTGGGTCAATTCAACTAAAGAAGGGGGCAAAGCGTCTTCAATATCCTTCTTTTCTTTTTGGAGTTTACCGATAAGTATCTCTCTCTGTTTATCTAAATCCGACAATGAACTAACGGATTTTTCAAAGTCTGCATCGCTTATTGTGTTAACAAATTTTGGAAGAGATATTTTCAAAGGTATCCCAAATAAAGGATCAATAGCATTTTTTTGTAAGCGTTTAATCCAAAGCGAATTAGTTAAATTAGTTGTAATTTTCTTTTTTGCATCATCAACTTTTTCGTATTTACTTAATTTATCACCGACTGTTGTTTTAAGAGGTTCTTCTAGCTCTGAGTCGCATACTGGACATTGGTCTTCATCTTGCCATTCATCGGAATCCAAAACCTCAATTGTGGCTGTAAATAATTGACCAAGTAATGGTCCACTTGTTTGTGCCATCGCTATATTTCTTTCCTTAATTAATGCTTTCAGAGCGGCCTGGTCTTTAGTTTCATCTGTTGTAGCTCTCAAAGATTCGAGAGATAAAATTTGGTTTGTGACCTCACTCAATCTTACTCTCATGGTATTTTTTTCCGCTTTATTTATTTCTGTTTGAATTGCTGCAAAATCCACACTCTGAATATCTGCTGTTGCAAAGAATGAATTCAAGAGTGGAATTTTTGAAAGTTCAGCTGTAATCGCGGCGACGACAGTCGGTATGTCCATCGGCAATCCTATGCTCTTTGTTGTAATGCGTTCATGCAAAGTGTTCGTTGAAGTTACAAATCCCTCCAATTGGGTTTTGAGGTCTGTTTCTTGTTGCTTTAACACTCCCAATTCAAAATCTGTATTAATATTTCTCGACAAAGAAAGCGTCTGTAGCGCTTGTCGAAAATTAGATATTTGCGAAAGACCAATTAGAGATGAAAAAGACCGACCACGTAATAGTGGTGTATCTTCTATAAAGCGTAAGAAACTTCGATTATCTAGAAGACGTAGATCGCTTCTTAACTGCATTAGAAATGCATCAGGATTACTATGCCCCGAAGGGCTAGTCACAGTTCTAATGCCTAGACCACTTCTCTCAATTTTAATTTCTACATCAGGACTCCCATCATCTGAGGAAAATGTTATTTCTATACTTGAATTACCTGCTGAGTGAAAACGATTAGCGTAATATTCCCCAGATTGCTCAGAACCATGCATCGAATCTAATTTGGGGACTGAATCAAAAATGGCGTAATGCAAGGCCTCAAATAATGAGCTTTTACCGATTCCATTTGCTGCAAAAATTGAATTAACAGCATCTGTTTTAAATTTTAATATTAAAGGATCGCTTTCATTATTAATACCTCTAAAACCCTCCACTACAATCTTAGCCAAAAAATATCTTGGCATATTAGGAAGGCGAAGAAGCGATTAAATTTAGGCCAGTTGTTATTAATTCATTAAAAGTTGTACGAACATCAGTTCTTCCTTGTGCGGCATCTGGAAATGGATTCAAAAGATGGGCATTCGCCTCAAAAAGATTTGCCATTTCTAAATCGACAGTTTTCAAGTGAGCTATGAAAGCCACAATGTTCTCTTTTTTGGAAAGAGAAGGATCAATAGCAAAATCGGGCATACTTAAACAATAGCAAAACCCAGGGTATTTAGTTATTTAATTAATCTTCAAACTTCAAGAACTTCCACAATGGCATCTCAAAGCCATCTGCTAACCCTTGAAGTGTATCTATTGAGGCTCTTTTTGGTTCCTTACCTTCTAAATTCTGAAGGTATTTAGTACTTATTCCGGCACTTTGAGCCAACTCATCCTGAGTTAGTCCATGCTTCTGTCGAAGCAAACGGATACGATCGCCTAATTGTCGGGCAATATCTTTTGGCACGACGCAATTCTCCGTTTGTATTCAGATATTGAGAACCATCTATAGATGGTGCTAAAATGTACCCATAAATCTATTTTAACCATACTCCTTTCTACAATTCATTATGACAAAAGCCGAAGAGCGACAGATGAAGAAATGTCCTCACTGTGCAGAGGAGATATTGGCAGAAGCCAAGAAATGCAAACACTGCGGGGAGTTCCTGGAAGGGGATGGCCCTAAACAGGTCGTTGAAAAGTCATGGAGCCCCGGTGTCGCGGCTGTGCTTACTTTCTTCATTCCAGGTTTGGGCCAACTCTACAAAGGAGACATCTTTGTTGGAATCGTTATATTTGTCTTCACACTCATCGGTTACTCTTTGTTTTTTCTGCCAGGGATCATAATTCATTGTTATGCGATTTGTACGGCGTATTCAAATCCCGCACCTGGAGATCCGAAGCCAGGTCAATCAATTACAAAAAAAGTCTCTTCATGACATGTGTATCGTCGATCATAAATGACATGGTGGCATCATTATTAAAATATGTTCTTTTAAGGCGGAGAGATATTTCCCTTCGTTTTTAGTATTTTTTTTGGCCTCTAATAGCCAAAAAAACTGACAGTAAAAAGAATGGCTTACAGAAGAGCCGTAGGACCTGCGGGTATGACGAAAGCATCGTTTTTTTGTTTTACATAAGCCATTGTCAAAGTGCTGACAGGTAGGGGCGGTGTAGCTTTTGCTTGCAATCCAAAGTGAAATGAATACGTGCTCACCAACGCACAGCGCAGGGAGTTCCAAGAACTCTGGTACCGGGAAACCGGTAGCCCTCTCTCGGATGAAGATGCCGAGCGGTACGCCGATGCATTTACAAAGTTGGCAGCACTTATTATTTCATTCCCACAATAGCTATGGCTACTCAGCCAAAAAACCATCGGCAAATACCAAGTGTCCTTTACGTGCTTCAATGCTTTGAAATGAGAGAAGGTGGCATTGAAATGATGGGTCCTGACGACGAAGAGGATGCACGCTTTGTATGGTATGAGGAATCTGACTCTGTTTACGACAGACAAAAGAAAAGATTCTACAACGCCAAGGAATTAGTAATGGTTCTTCTTAACTGCAATAAAAGGATGGCAGAACAGTGGTTACAAAATGAATCGTACTAAATTGTGGCCCCCCCTTTTTTTGCGAGGTGCAATTCCGACAATCCTCCCCATGTCCGGCGATTGTCGGACTGCATCTTCCGCAGCAATTCTTCCTACTGTTAAAATATAGATTTTTATTATCCACAACCCACAAATGAAGTACTTCCTCTACTGTAGAAAGTCCTCTGACAGAGAGGATAAACAAGAGCTAAGCATTGAGTCTCAACGACGTGTGATGACCGAATATGCCAAGCAACGCGGCCTAAAAATCATCAATACTTATATTGAACAAAAATCTGCTTATAAAATTGGAAGACCATACTTCAATGAAATGCTCGATCGTATTCGTAACGGTGATGCAGATTCTATCCTGACATATCACCTCACGCGTCTCTCTCGTAATAGTCTCGATGGAGGAGCTATCACGTATCTATTAGACGAAAACCTACTAAAAGAGATACGTACTATCGATGGTGTCTACACTGATACGTCTGATAGTAAGTTTGCTATTGGCATAAGCTTCTTGATGGCTAAGAAGAGTTCTGATGACACCAGTCAGTTCGTTAAACGCGATATTGACTCAAAGATACTAAAAGGAGAGTCGCCAGGTGCAGCACCTCTTGGTTATCTGAACATGGATAAGAAGGGGACTATAGCAGGTAGCCACTACTCCCCTGAGAAACAGAAGATGCTTATGGAAATTGGTAGACCGCTCAAACGCGAAGAGATTGATCCGATAAATGGTCCACTTATTAGAAAGATATTTGAAGAAGCCAGTAAGGGAACTCATACTCTTAAAACGCTATGTGCGTTGAGTTATCAGCTCGGTCTACGCTCAAAGCATGGCAAGAAGTTACCCCTAGCAACTATCTGGAACATTCTCTTAAATCCATACTACTACGGAGCCATTCGCCTAAAAGGTAAGGTCTATACGGAGAACATCCAACACGATCCTCTTATCAGTAAGCAGCTATTCGATCGTGTGCAACAGCTCATGAAAAAGAGAGTCGGGGCAGGCATGAAGAGACACTTCTTTCCTTATACAAAACTCTTTCAGTGTGGAGGATGTGGTTGTGCAATAACGGCAGAAATTCAGAAAGGCCATATTTATTATCATTGCACTGGCAGAAAAGGGGACTGCGATCAGCGTACCTGGTTGAAGTCAGAGGACTTAGAAATGCAACTGGGTAACATCGTACAAAAATTAGTTATCCCTCCTGCCTTTCTAGAGTTTGTGTTTAAGAATCTCAAGAAAACATACGCCTCCGAAGCGTCGATTCAGAATACAGCACGTCAGAGCTTAGAAAGACGCTATGGTCTTTTGAAATCAAAAAAGGATTCACTGTTTGACCTTAAACTATCGCCTCAAAATAAATCTGGAGCACTGCTAAGTGATGAAGAATACATTCAACAGAAACAGCTAATTAATACCGAAATGCTAGAATTAGAGCAGCAAAGAGAATCATATAAGAACCAATCTGAAACATGGGTAGAAGACTGCGAGAAGTTCCTCCATAACACACAAGAAATAGGTATTAAGTACGCCATGGGAACGTTGGAACAGAAGAAAGAGATGATGTTCCTTCTTTGTTCGAAAGGCATCTTAAAGGATGGTTCCTTGGCTTTTTCTTACCGAGAGCCCTTCGCCAGCATCTCTAAACTAGCAGAAGCGACATTAGGTCGGTTCGAACCGTCTTCGTCGCTTCGTGTAAAGGAAAAGTCGTCAGAGTTTAATTTATGGCTCCCCGGAATCTTCCTTGTGCGAACCATTGTAGACGCCTGCTCCACCACCACAAGCCCCATCGTTTATAGAGGGGACTTCAGGACTTGGAGTGAAGAAGTGGAGCTTTTAAGGGCTTCAGAATGACGTTCTTATGTGTTCCCACACTGGAGAATAACCAGTATTTCTCACAGTGTTGGGTGGTATGGAGTCAGGTGTTATAGGTGTGTAGTCTTATCCCATGATCAGTAAAAAGATTCTCGTTGCAGAGTTCCTTGGGACATTCGCTCTTGTCTTCGCAGGCACGGGTGCAGTTGTAATTGATAGCGTCAGTCATGGAGCAGTCACGCACGTCGGAGTGGCACTGACGTTCGGTCTCATCGTTATGGCGATGATTTATGCAGTGGGAGATGTATCGGGCGCGCATCTCAACCCCGCAGTCACGATAGGGTTTATGGTGGCACAACGATTGAATCCACGGTTGGTCCTGCCATACATCATAAGTCAGTGTATGGGTGCCATCGCAGCAAGTATCGTTCTCCATCTTTTATTCCCTGGAACTACACTCGGAGTCACTCTTCCCGCAGGTTCTGCTCTTCAGTCATTCGTTCTTGAAGTCATTCTCACATTCTTCCTTATGTTTGTTATTCTCAGCATCACGACAGGCGCGAAAGAAAAAGGCTTGATGGTAGGAGTTGCCGTTGGAGGAGTAATCGCTCTGGAGGCACTCTTCGCGGGTCCTATTTCAGGAGCATCCATGAATCCCGCCCGTTCACTTGCTCCTGCACTTATATCGGGTCAGTTACAGTATCTTTGGGTTTATATTCTTGCTCCCATCCTCGGGAGTTGCCTCTCGGTATTGGCATGTCGCTGCTCACAAGAGTCGCCATGTTGTTGTCATGTGGCAGCAATAAAGTCTGTATAACTATTGTATTCTACATACTCCAGTATGGAGAATATTCTTGTTAAGAGATTGCGCAAAATCTCTGCAAGTCTTCTTCGGTATAAACCGGCTGCACCGTGACATGCTGTATGCCCATGTTCCTTGCGGTTTTTTCAACTTCTCCGATCACATGGTGGCACACGCATACATCACCATCTCGCACAGTGACTTTGCATGTGAGGTGCCTGCTGGATGGCGTATAGCTCCATACATGAATATCGCCAACTGAAATGACACCAGCGATTTTCCGTACCCGCTGTTCAAAGCTCTCAATATTGAAATCCATTGGAGCCGATTGAAGGAACATCCTTGTTCCCTCTTTAAAGACCTCCCACCCTGTTCGCACCATGAAGAAGGCAATGAGAAGAGCAGCAGCGATGTCAAAATAAGCTGTTGGATAAAAGCGCGCTAATACACCGCTGACAATGAGTGCAACGGAGCCATAGGCATCATATTTCATGCAAGAATACGTTGTCTTTGCATTCGTGCTGCAACAGGCATCTGCTTTCAATACATACGCAGAAAAGAAATTCACTCCAAGAGAGATAAAGCCCATGATGATGACAAACGTCGTTGGGATTTCCTCTGGCACCAAGAGAAGTCGCAAAGCCTGAAGAACAGTAATGAAAGCAGTGAGCAGGAGAAGTACTCCTTTCACGAATCCCGCGAATTCATCCATACGTCCGTAACCAAATGTCCTTCGTGCATCGGGTCCTTGCTTACTTTTTCTTTCACTGTAAATGCTCAGCATCAGAGCCACAGTGTCATCACTGTTCATCAGTCCATCAGCAAGGAGTGCGCTGCTTCCTACAACGATGCCTCCAATTGCCTCCGTCAAAGCGAGGCCTCCGTTCAAGACAAGTGACCAGATGAATCGCTGTTCAAGAGAAGAGTGGCTTTTGCCGATTTTTTGATCGTGAGCATGGGTCATATTATTTAAGATACGATTTTACAACTTCAATCAATTCTTCTGCTGCCTGTGATTGCTGCGATGTAGGTTTATCATTTGGATCGACAACGTGGGAGCGCACATGGTCTTCGATAATCTCTGCCATAAGACTTTTCATTGCCCCATGACACGCTACGAGCGTTTGCAGAGTCGTGACACAGTCTTGATCGTCTTGCAGGGCTTTCTCGACTCCAGAGACTTGGCCACCGATACGACGTATGCGGTTCAACAGTTTCTGCTTGTCGCTCACAATGTGTACCATGTGTTCATTATACCCCTAGGGGGTATATTTGAACAGAGCTTATGATCGCCAGTCAAAGGGGACAGTGACGACCTTCCCGTTGATCTGGAACTGCGTATACATGCGATAGAAGGTTCCTGGTATCACTTGAACGGTAAAGACAGGCGGTACACTTTCTGTATGTGCATGGGTGAACCCGCCATTGGTTGTCAGCAGGATGCTGTGTCCCTTTGCGCCAAGGTAATCTTCTAGTTCAACAGCTTTGCCAGCTGCATCTGTGATGTCGTAAGCGAACGTTGCGGTGCTTCCCGAAAGCGTTGGTCGCACAGTGATGTGATAAGCGTCGACAGTCTTTGTTGTGGAGAAGTTGCGAACAAGGCCGTACTGTTTTTTGTCGCCTGCAAATGTTTTCTCAAAGCGAGGAGAGTAAGAACCATCCTGCGCATCAACAAAATCTGCGTACAACCAATACGTTCCTCCGGCATCGGGAGTGAAGTCAGTGTGCCAGACCCCAGTGGCGTCCACTGTCGGATGAAGGTGACTGAAGTACTGCAAGTCATCGCGTACAAGAATGAAGTGCATCTTCTTTGTATGACTGATGCCATAATTTGTAAAAATCTTTCCTCCTTCACGAATAGAGAATGCAATGTCTGAATCCGTTGCACCTTTTTCCTCTTGGACCGTGAGATGCAGAGTTCCTTTTTCCATGGCCATTTCTCCTGAATGACTATTCGCCATAGGTGCAGATGTTGTCCCGCTTATGCGAGCGAAGAGGAAGAACACTGCAACGAATCCGATTGTCATAACGAATGGAGCAATGTCAGAGATCCAATTGCGCTTTGTAGGATGGAAGCCTTTGAGCAGAAGTGAGTTCGTTACGACTGACACAGAGCTGAAGGCCATCGCCAATCCTGCAAGTTCAGGGCGCAGCACGATGCCCCAGTGTGTGAACAAGCGGGCAGCAATCGGAATACCAATGATGTTGTAGAAGAGAGCGAAGAACAGATTTTGTTGGATCTTGTTCATCGTTGCCCGACTTAACTTGATTGCAGTCACAACATCTCTCAAATCATTTCTTACAAGAACAATGCCACCTGTTTCCATTGCGATGTCGGTGCCACTACCCATCGCAATACCGAGGTCTGCCAGTGCAAGTGCAGGACTGTCATTGATGCCATCTCCCACCATGGCCACTTTTTTTCCTTGTTCCTGCAATTTCTTTACTTCATGTGCTTTCTGTTCAGGTAAAACTTCCGCGAGAACGTTTGTGATACCAAGGCTGGATGCAATGGCTTGTGCAGTTCGATGGTTGTCTCCTGTGATCATGTAAACCTCGATGCCCATTCTCTTCAATTGATCCACAGCTTCTTTCGAAGTCTCTTTTACTGTGTCAGCAACTGCGACAATACCAAGCAGCTTATTTCCATCTGCAAGCAACATTGCAGTCTTTCCAGCCTCTTCCAGTTTTTGGATGGCTGCTTCATGTGCAGAGATCGAGACCTTTTCTTGTTCCATCAGTTTGCGATTCCCCAGGAAATACATCTGACCATTCAGTGAGCCTTCAATGCCATGTCCAGGGATTGCTTTGAATGTATCAGCACTGCTTAATGAAATGTGCTTTGCTTTTGCATGCGCAACGATGCTCTCTGCGAGAGGATGCTCAGATCCTTGTTCCAAACTTGCTGCGATGCGCAAAACATCCTCATTGGACCCGTCCAATGCAAGAATATTCGTCACCTCTGGCTTTCCTTTCGTGAGGGTCCCTGTCTTGTCGAAGACAATCACATTGATCTTGTTTGCAGCTTCCAAGGGTTCTCCTCCACGGATAAGGATTCCTTGCTCTGCTCCTTTGCCCGTCGCAACCATGATGCCTGTGGGCGTTGCGAGGCCTAAGGCACACGGACAAGCGATGACAAGGACAGAGACCGCTGCGAGGAGTGCAAACGTGACTGTGGCACCTGCAAAGAGCCATCCAATCAGCGTCGCTATTGCTATGACGATAACAGTTGGGACAAACCATGAAGACACCCAATCGGCAAAGTCTTGAATGGGTGCTTTGGACCCCTGTGCATCTTCTACAAATTGAATAATGCGAGCGAGTGCAGTTTCTGATCCCACTTTTTCAGCCGTGAACTCAATACTGCCATGACCATTCATCGTCGCACCAAATACACGGTCTCCACCTTTTTTCTCAACGGGGATGCTCTCACCAGTGAGCATGGATTCATCAACGGAACTCAGCCCGTTGGTCACCGTACCATCGACGGGAATTTTCTCACCGGGACGCACGACAACAGTGTCTCCAACGACCACATCTTCTATAGGCACATCAACTGTTTCTCCGTTACGTAGTACCCGTGCGGTTTTTGCTTGGAGTCCCATCAATTTCTGAATGGCAGCGGATGTTCTTCCTTTCGCCCGCGCTTCCATCCATTTTCCGAGGAGAACGAATGTGATGAGGAATGCTGCAACCTCAAAATAGAGATCAGGCACTTCTCCAAAGATTGTTCCATGTGCGACAGCGTACGCAATCAGGTTAAAGACGCTGTAGATGTATGCAGTGAGGGTTCCAATAGCCACCAAGCTATCCATACTGAACGTGAACACACGAATGCTTGACCAAAATCCCTTCAGGAATCCTGATCCAAGCCAGAACTGAACGGGTGTTGAGAGAACAAGAGAGACAATGCCCATATATGGCATCAGTGCTGTATGGACAGATATATTCGGCAGGAATGAGAGCACCATGAATGCCATCATTGGCAGGCTCAAAGCGAGACCGCTGAAGAATTTTGTACGGTAATCAGCAATCTCGTCATCTTGACGTTTCCGATCACTGTCCACGCCGTGATGTGCATGCGGATCGTGAACTTCTGCTTTGTATCCCACTGATTCCACTGCTTTGATCAGATCATGTTCGTGAACTTGATTGGAATCGAACTTGATGCGCGCTTTTGCAGTAGCGAGATTCACACTCGCATCCTCCACTCCAGCGGTTTTCTTTAATTTACGAGTGATGAGAGCACTGCAACTGGCACAGTGCATGCCGGTAATGGAAAGGGTGCATTGAGAAGTCATGTGGTTGGATGAACTTTGTACTTTTCATCGAGAGCTTCGATTTCCTCTGTCCATTTCTGCATGTCAAAACTTTCATCATGCTCGATGGATACTTTCTTTGTATCCACATCAATCTCAACTGAGTGGATCGAAGAAAATTCACTGCTGACATCTTTAATGAGAGCAGCACAAGAGGGGCAGTGGATGCCGGGGATAGATACAGTTGTTTTCATAGAATGTGGAGGAGAGCAATGAAGTAGCCAATGATAAGTCCTACAAGCCCGCATGCGGTACCAAACCATGGGTCCGTTGTGCTGGAAGTATGAGTAATGGAATCAGGCTGTTTTGCTGCTGGTTTCCAATTGAGAGTTGTCATAGAAAGAATGGGAAGGGGTTATTGCACATTAAAAGATCCTCGGATCATGCCCATGGAGCAACTGAATGCTACCAGTCCCGGCTTTGATGGCGCGGTGAAGTCGATTTCGTTCATGCCCAACTGAAGCGATTTCTTGATGCCCAATGACGGCACAACGAGTGAGCTGGTGCATCCAGCTGCCTTTGTAGCGTCGATATTCCAGCGTACAGGAGCACCTGCCTTAATTGTCAGCTGACTTGGCTCATAACCAGAGGGACTAACTGCCATGGCGATAGTTTGTAGGCTTCCAACCATTGTCGGAGCTGTGTCGGTCGCTGCGCTTGGAGTGTTCTTAAAGAGAGCATCGACAGGGACTCCTGTTAGCGCAATGCCACTGCGAAAGTTAAACAATGCCAAGATGAAAACCAATGTTCCTGCAAAACGGAGGAATAACTGTGACGTCCTTCCCTTTGCCGATGCAGAGACAGCACTGATGCCCAACAGAGAGGGAAGAGTGCCAAGTGCGAAGACAAACATGGTCAGCGCACCATGCCCGAAGCTGCCTGATGCTAATGCAACAAGCTGAAGAGATTGAGTGAAGCCGCAAGGCAGGAAAAATGTCCCTGCTCCGAGCAGGAATGGAGCAGCAGGATGTTTGCTCTCTGTGAGAGCGGCAACTTTGCGCGAAAGCCATTTGGGTGGCTGTATGGGCATACTGCCCTTTGGGACAATTTGTAGGATCGTCAGTGCAATCCACAGCATCACGAATGCAATTACGATATTCATGTATCCCGTCATCTCTGTGCTGAGCGTGATGGATTGTCCAAGCAGTCCGACGAGACCGCCAAGAACGAAGTACGACACAAGTCTGCCAATATTGAAGTGGAGAAGGGGTGCAAATTTTTCTGACGAAGAACGTGAATGATTCACTTCGTTGTACTTTGCAGCCATGGCAAGCAGTAAGCCTCCAGTCACCGCAAGGCAGCTTGATGTCCCTGCGACAAGGCCGATGAGGAAGATGCCTCCAAACGACAATGCTCCATCCGCTGAAGGGGCCAGGGAGACAAGATCGAATGCTTGAAGGAATTTGTAGAGTGCGATGATTATGATCAGTGATGCACCGATCTCCATCCACTTCTGCTTATCAGAGGGGATAGAAGAAACGGTGGGCATGTCATCATCTGCAAGGCTATAGCCAGCCTTTCGTATGGCAGAAGAGATCTGATGTTCACTTGGCAGATGGTCTGCGTCAGCAGTGATCGTAGCGATCCCTGTTTTATGACTGACCGATACAGCGAGTACTCCCGGCACAGTCTTCAGTTTGCGTTCCAAGAGTAGTTCACAGCTTGCACATGTCATTCCTTGTATGGAGACATCTGCATTGAATTCTTTTGATGATGATTCGGACATAGGAAGAAGAGAAACAGATAAAATCCGAGAAATATTCTTACGGACAATAACCGTTCTCTACAGCCTTAAAACAACACTGTCATTCAGTCCTCTCAAAGGAGGAGATTCTTTTGGTTCAATTGTAATTTTGAAACCTTCTTGTCCAATGAAGGGAACGAATGTTGGGGCCATTACTGCTAATTCGTGTGCCACAAAGGCTGGACCACTTGGTGTGGCTGCAATGCCAGAAGAGAAACAGAGGCCATCACAAGGACTCTCCTGTGAATCGTGTGCGCACCCATCGCAGTCGTGATGTGACTCCTCCATTGCTGCCATGTCATCATTCATCGGCTCCGCATATGCCATTGGCATCGTGCAGACATGTCCGAACAAAACGTTCGTGGCGACAATGCCTATTGTGAGGATCTTCATCTTCATTTGGATGGAGTATAGCAAAGCATAAAGAGCTGTCATATTTATTCGTGCATAGAGTCAGATATATGCGCTAGAATCAGCGATATGGCTCTCAGCGAAGAACAATTGGAAATTTGGTCACGCGCTCCCAGCGCAACTGAGGGGCATAAACTCGCTCATACCTATGAGATGGTTGCAGCTGCACTACGTGAAAACCCAGCTCTCAATGAAAGAGATTATGACATTTACTTGCAGGGATCATATGCGAATGACACAAACATTCGAAATGACAGTGATGTCGATATCGTCATCCAAATGAACTCCCCACATTACAATGATGGCAGCAGCCTTCCTGCTGATGAACGAATCAGGATGGAGCAAGCGCATGTCGATTCTGACTATCAATTTTCTCAATTGAAGCAGGATGTGCAGGTCGCCCTTCAGCGTAAATTTGGTGCCACTGATGTTGAATTCAGGGGAAAGTGTCTTCGCGTCGCTCCCAATAGCAGTCGTATACAAGCGGATGTTGTCCCGTGTTTCCAATATCGAAAATACACACGTTTCCCGTCTTATCCTGGAAACTTCATTGAGGGGATCAAATTCTATAATTCTGAAACAGGAGATGCGATCATTAGTTATCCGAGAATTCACATTGAGAATTCAACACGGAAACATCAGAGTACGGGCGAGAGATATAAACCATTGGTACGACTTATGAAGCGCATGAAAACGGAGTTGATTGAGAGGCGAGTAATCGCTGATGATTTAGCATCATCTTTCTGCGTTGAAGCCTTGGTCTATAACGTCAGTGACCATTTGATTACAGGAGGTCATAGCGGACGTCTTATCAGCTGTCTGCAATTCCTCATTGCCTCTTATGAAAACGGAACACTGACAGGCTTCAAATGCCCAAACGAACAACAGCCGCTTTTTGATGGAAGAAGATGGGATGTCGAAAAGGCCACGCAGTTCATCAATGCCATTACAGATCTTTACCTTCATCCATGATGCAAAAGCATACAACTGCATATCACGTATTCATGACATTTTTGCTTCTGCTGGGCATTTTGACTGCCTACGGTGTTAGCCAGCTTCTTAAAGGAACTCCACTGGAAGATTGGACATGGCTCGTAGATGCACCTTCTGCAATTGCGGTGTTCTCATTCCTCAATTGGCAGGTGTTCGGGAAGTACTTGTGGCATTTCCGCTTCATGCGTCTCATTGGAATCGTAGAAGTGCCCGACTTACGCGGTCGATGGGAAGGAATATTGGTCTCGTCCCATGATCACCAAGAGCATGCATGTGTATTTGAAATTGAACAGTGCGCCTATAGCATTTCTGTTTGGGCGTATTTTCGGCAGTCCGCATCCACGCCAATCATTGCAGGCTTTACGAATATTAGCGGAAGGCAATATCTCTATTTTACGTATGACAACGATACTGGTGCTATGTCAGAGGCTGGAATGGAACCACACAAAGGAACAATGCGACTGGAATTCTATAACAAAGAATTAAAAGGATCTTACTTCAACAGTAGAGGCAACAAAGGCGACGTCACACTGCACCGTACAGGGGACGGTTTATTGCATTGTTTTCAGAGTGCCTGAGATTTCTGATCTCATCGGACGCGCTTCTTTGGCTGTCTCAGTTTCTGCTTCCTGATTTGCTGAAAAGCCATCACATCAGTTTTGAGGAATACTTTCCCTGTGGAAGTCTCTTTGCATCGAAGCTTTCCTGAATCCACAAGTCGATCAATGTATTGGCGAGAGACGCGCAGATATTTGACTACATCGCCCATGCCCATAATGTCTGGAAATTGTTCCATGGATTGCTTGATCTTTCACGCTATCCCGGCGAGACTCGTTTCATAAGGTGCTATAAAGCACCTAGTTGCCATAAAGCCCGAATGACTCCTCCATCAACAAAACTGGCAAAAACAGAATCTCAGATCACCGGAAACATGGGGCTGTACTTCGTTTGTTATCAACTCTCCTGTAGGGGATGGAATGTTATGCCAACAGCACGCAATGCCCGTGGTGTCGACATCATTGCCTACAATAATGATGCATCCCATTACGTTGGAGTGCAGGTGAAAGCACTCAGCCAGCGAGCACCTGTGCCATTGGGGCAGACACTCGACAAGGTGATGGGAGATTTTTGGATCATCGTGAACAATCTCAAAAGCGGAAGCCCCGTATCGTTTATTCTCTTGCCGGAAGAAGTAAAAGCATTGGCTTTTCGTGGAGAGAAAGACGGTCGTGTGTCTTATTGGCTCCAACCGAATGCATATGAGAAAGAAGAGTTTCGTGAAGCGTGGGACAGGATTGGATCTGGCAGTGCTCAAAAGTGAGCCTTTAAAACTGCTATAATTGAAGTTAATGGATGGCAGACCGTCGAGTTACAGCGAACACATGAATGAGTTGGCCAAACTCTACATACAAACATGCAAGGCAACGAACAATGTCCCGTTCATTGAAGAGTTGGCTTTTGAATTGGATGTTTGCCGGGATACGATCTATGAATGGACCCGAGTTCATTCTGAGTTTTCCTACACGATAGGAAGATTGCGTCTTTTGCAGGAGTTGGAGCTGAAGAAAGGTGCCCTCTCGAAGAAGTTTCAGTCGCACATTGCCATCTTTCTTCTGAAGGCGAACCATGGATTGAGTGATATTGATCCAGAAAAATCAGATCGTATGGTCGCGCAAGAGCGAAAGAAGCAACAGTCATATAACTTCAAACATCTGGATTTGGAGCTGTGATGTATGCAAGAAGTTGTATACGTTTTTCGATTCTCCAAATTATCTTTTCTCAAAATCACATTTCATTTTCGTCACACCGTTTTTGTGGCTTTATTGAGCCATAAAAGAGATTTCGGGTACCAAATTTCTTTTTGAACATACTTGTGGTGTGACTTGGTCCCAGCGTTTGACTTCAAAAACAGAAAGAGCGCACGATAAGAGATCGCTCCGCGAGCTGCGGGGCGTTTTGTTATGGGAAGAAAACGTCAGCAACGCAGGCTCAAAACAGTCGAACGCTCTCCCGAGCCGTACGAATCTCCGCAGGCCTTTCTGGCTGACCTCCAAATCGTTCTGGAGGAGGACTATGAGACAGAGTTGCAGGGAGAAGCCCTGAAGGAGGCCGCAAACAATGTAAATGCATTCCTACGAGCTTTTCTCTAAGATCTGGGCATGGCCCTTCGGACTGTCATTTATTTGCGCAAATCCAGTAAGGACAAGGATGAGAAGCAGATCCATTCCATTCCACGACAACGGGAAGACATTCTTGATTTCGTTGAACGATATAACAAAGCCCAGCTCCCTGAAGACAGACTTGTCTTTGATCCAGACAAAGACATCATTGCAGAAGACGCCTCTGCAAAAGAACTTGGTCGTCCAAAGTTTCATGAAATGGTGAAGTCAATCCAGAAGAATCAGTACGATGTTCTGCTGTGTACAGAACTATCAAGACTTTCTCGTAATGCAGTCGATACAGGCACGGTCGTGCAATTGCTTGAACCTGAAGATCGAAAAAAACCAGCGCACCTCAAAAGGGTCCAAACCAAAGATAAGCTGTTTACAACAACGCCGACGGATAAATTTACCTTGGCTCTCTTTCTGACAGTTTCCAAGTTCGAGAATGATCAACGTGCAGTGAATACGTCGTCCGGCATGGCTCATCAAAAGGGCAAAGGAGTAACAACGCACAAGGCACCGCTCGGATATATCAACGTTGGCGAAACGAAAGGTGACAAATGGGTGGAGAGAGATACTTTGATTTGGGGTTCTGTACGCACAATTTGGGAGATGTTTTTGACTGGAGAGTATTCGGTCACAAATCTGAAGCATGAAGCGGACGAATTGGGTATTACTGTTTTGGAAAGGGGTGGAACCCGACATCTCCCCGTTGAAACAACGTATCGTGGAATGCTCTGCAATCGTTATTACACGGGAGTTGTGAAGAAGGTGAACAAAGAGACTGGTAAGGTTGATTGGATCGAAGGAAAGCACCCTGCAATGGTTACAGAAGAGGAGTTCGACCGTGCTCAGTACATTCTTCAGGGTCAGGGTTATAAACATCAGCCAATTTCAAAGACGGTTTCAATTGAGAATATTCTCAATGAACTTTTGGTATGTGGGAAATGTACGACAGAGATTCATGGCATTGTGAAGCCAACCAGAATGACTTTCGAACAAAAATTGCGTTATACCTGCCTCCATTGCAAACATCGCTTCTCTTCGGCTGAGAAGAAACCTTGTCCAGAGTGTGGCACTCCTATTTCCGAAGAAACCAAAACAGATGTACATCATTATTATCGCTGTGGTAAGCGGTCTTCAGGCCTTGCCTGTTCACATGACTTTTATGGAAAAGGGAAACTGATGAAGAACATTCAAGCGGAAGATATTCAGGAATATCTGGATTCACAGCTTTCAAAATTGCACATAACAGAAAGGCTTTTCGAAGTCTTGCGTCGACAGCTGTACACGCTTTGGCTGGACGGGAATAAAAACGTTCAAAAAAAGAGGGAGGAACATCGTAAAAATCTGAAGAAGTTAGAAGATGAACGTCTAAACATTCAACGCAAAGGCTTGGAACATCCTCCCGAGACAGATACAGAACGCGAAGATTACGATCACCTTATGGATGCGAACAAAAAGGATCAGGAGGACCTGCAACACCTAATTGAAGACACGAAAGAGAAACAGGAAGAAACTTTTGAACGTGCATGGCAGAGCCTTCAGGCGTTGAGAGAAGCTAAAAGTGTCTTCGCAGAGCCAAAAATCGGTATCGAACCAAAACGAAGGCTCATTTTGTCGCTCATTTCGAACCTTAAAATTACAGACAATAAATGGGAGATCATATGGAAATCTCCTTTTGATGCTGTGGCAAAAGCCTCGTTTGCCAAAACGTCCAATACCATTTCTGGTAAGCGTAGAGGCGAGATCAATTACAATTGGCTCCCCCGCCTGGATTCGAACCAGGGACCTTGTCGTTAACAGCGACCTGCTCTACCGCTGAGCTACAGGGGAATGAAATACGTTTTCCTATGAAAGAGCCCAGGAAGTGTAATGAATGCGGGGGGAGGGTGCAATCCGTTTATCGGCCACCAAATCCTTACTTTGGCTGCAATAGAACGATCTCGCGACCCACGAATTGCTCGGGGCGCTTGTAGATCAAGGTTCCACGCGGCGTGTCGGGCGTGACAGCGGCAGGCATGACGATGCGATACCCCAGGTCGTGAGCTGTCTTGGCGACTTTTTCCAAGTAGACAGGTCCCGTCTTGAGCAGCCACACGGGCCACATGATTGCGAGTGGAACGCCTGGCAATGTTGCGGCGGCATTCTTGAGGAAATCAATTTCCAATTTGTCGCATTCGTTCTTCAGGGTTGTGACCTCACGTGCCGTCGGCATTTTCGTCAGGTTCTCTCCCAGCATTGTTTCGCTCACGACCATGTCGGGGAGAGTTTTGAACGTAAACGGCTTGAGTGCATCGTGCTTCTCGATGGAGCTGTCGACATCTTTCTTCAAAATCTTCCAGCCTTTGCGCAGCCACTCAATGTTGCTCTCGGTTGCGGTGATTGCTTTTTGAGAAGCGTCGGAGCAGAGGACTGCCCATCCACGCAGCATTGCCTCCATCGGAATCACTCCACTGCCGCAGAACGGGTCGAGCACGGTGATGTCTTTCAATTTCTTTCCTTTCGACGTCACCATCCATGCACCGAAGTTGAGCATAATCTGGGCGAGTTTTGGTGGAAGGAGCCCTACGCGTGTATCGCGTGCCGGCTTGCCGATATCGCGCTTGGTGTACCAGTTTGGGTTCTGCACTCCTTTCGTCTGGCCAACCCAGAAGAAATCCTTCTCTTTCAGAATCACAAGTTCGGCACCCTGCTTTCCATCGTTGATCTCCGTTTCATGCAGCAGCACCGAAGCTGCAGGCATGTGTTCGGTTCCGATGTAGCGTGAGGGCTTTCCTGCGCGCTTGAGTGCATCTTTCGTTTCGCGGTACAGCGAGCGGATGCGATCGGGCAGCATGCCGTGTCCGCGGATGGAGAACGTCACTTTGCCTTTCACGGTTGCGACACAGGAGGCGAAGAGTGCGGGCACATCTTCGGAACGAACGGAACTTCCTTCTCCCACTGCTTGCGCAAACAGAATCGTGCCTCCGAGAGTATTCAAAAGTTTTTGATTCAGTTCCGTGCTTGTTTCAAAAAGTGCGATCGACGGTCCGACCATTCGCAGGAATTTGAAGTCGGCGAGCGTGACGGCAAGCTCGGCAAGACTGAGTTTTGGTTGATGACCCAAATAGGCGCAGCAGGTGTGCATGAACGGAAGCATAGCGACCAATTCATCCACCGCACACTTGACCTTATCAGGATTGCGTGTCGGTTTCTGGTTTGAGGATGGAAGCGAGAAGAATCGTTGTCAGGAAAGTGCAAAGCGGAACGATCTGCAACACCCCGCGACCCAATCCCGTTTGGCGCAGTGCCTCCGTTGCAAGCGGCGTGAAGGCGTAGATTGCAACTTGGCCCACGATGGTGATTCCCACAAAGACCGTGAGAGGCAGCAGAGGCGTTGCAAGTGCAGAGCGCCAACGCAGCCCAAGAACTCCAAGCAGGAGCGGGAAGAGCAGCAACCAGTTCCCTTCGTAGAACGTGTGAATGAAGAAAGCGTAGAGGACGAGCGGCTCGAACGAGAGAGACAGTCCCGTCACGCTCTTTGCATTTCCGAACGTGAGTCCGTGTGTCCACTTAAACAGAAGCCACGGAACAATGATTGCGGCACAGACGAAAATTCCCAGAAGGAGTGTGCGTCGATGCTGTGACGAGTCGGTCGATGATCGCAGTGAGAGCATGCTCCAGCACCAAATCAGGGCGAACGTGAGGAAGTGGATGAGCAATCCTTCGTTCTTGGTAAACGGCAGCAGTGCCCCCATGAGAATGGAAAGTCGAAGGAACGTTTGTTGCGATTGTCCTTCGGAGGCAAGTCCGCAGATGAGGAGGAGCACGGCAGCCGTTGCGTGCGCCGCCATGAACATATCGGCATACGCATTCACGCCGTGCATGAGGGGCAATGG
Source organism: uncultured Candidatus Peribacteria bacterium (assembly GCA_964534565.1). GTDB lineage: Bacteria > Patescibacteriota > Gracilibacteria > Peribacterales > Peribacteraceae > CAZHON01. Next base: position 232,888 of record CAZHON010000001.1, read on the forward strand.
CAAACTGACGAAGAGGTAGGTGCCCAGCAGGGACCATGACAGCGGCAAGAATCGTCGCAACGCACTGAAGAGGAGAATGAGTACTGCAGCGTACCAAAGAACATGAACGCTATTCACAAGCGGTTCACTGAACTGATCGGCAATCGTTGCAAGGGAGGCCTTGAGCAAAGAAACGGTCGGGGGGTAGGAACTGAGCTGCTGGTTCACAAGGTCGCCGCCGGGCAATTCCAATGTCAGTCCATGGTTAAGGAAGAACACCTTTGCGCGAAGGTTCCAGTTACTCACCGTGTCGTCGAGGTAGGGTTGGACAACCAGGAGAAATGTCGCTGCTGTGAAGGCTATTTTTGCGAAAGAAACAAATCCAAGTCCCCAGACCCCAATTCTTGTCCAGCCCTGCAGCAAGCCACGTTCGTGATGCAGCGGCTCTTGTTCGAAGACAAGTGTGCGTCGGGAAAAATAGAGTCCTGCCATCAGGAGCAACAGCACTCCCTCCAGTGACAGAATGGTTGTTCTGGTCAGCGAAGCACCAGCAAGAAGTGTCAGGAAAAGCAGGAACATTCCGCCCGTTGTTCCAAGCAGGAACCCCAGCGTCCAGCGTTCCATGCGCAGCAACACAGGGTGCGAGCCTTCCAGAAGTGAGAGTGCAAACCATCCGCAGACGGTGAGCGGAAGGAGAACAATGCCGAAGGCAAGGAGGGAAAGCATCAGTGTGTCAGGAAGAGGAATGTACTTTTATCGAATTGCTTCACAACACTTCCAGGAGACGAAAGCACGACTCCCTTCTTTACCAAATGTCCTTCTGCATCGATCGTTACGGTTGCGTCCTCAAATACGAACCAGTGCGTGTGCGAAATCGCATCTGTTGCAGAAGAGGGGATTGGGAGCGAAGGCAGTGTTGCGTAACGGGCGTTCCCAAGAATCGGCAGGTCCGAGACGACAACGTATTCGGATTCCTGCGTGAACCACGCTTTGTTTTCTTCAAGCAAATGTTGGAGTGTTGTTCGGTAGGAGTTTTCCAATTTTTTTTCAAATGAAGTTTCCGAATGCAAAACGAACGTATTCAATCCACTTGTGGCGTACGACATGATTTCAGCACTCATGCGCAGATCCAAGAAAATCCACAGTATCGCAATCGTTGTGATGAGAATGCGTCGCGCACGGCGGGGGCGACCGTTCCAACGCACAAGCCACCACGCAATGATCGCAAGCGCGATGAGTGCGTAGACGATGCGCATTACCGACCACGAATACGGCGGTTGACCTTCGTAGAGGTGATGTAACTCAACCGGTGTGAAGGCAACGAGCGGTCCCCACAAGAAGTTGATGGAATAGGTTCCGAACGTATCGAATGTTCCAAGGCTCTTCACCATCGTCCACACGCGTTCAAAGACGTTGTAGTGCACAAGCGAAATCGACTGCAGTGTCACTTGTGAACCTGCGGGCAGTGCAATGCCGATGGAATCCGTCTTGGGGTCCCATTGAGAGTAGCGAGAAAGATCGATGCTGGTTTGTGTAGGGGTCGTGCTTGCGGGAATGACGAACGGCATTTGGACCATCTGCGGGCTTTGCCCCAGCGGGTGCCAGAGGAACAGAGCATCGGTTGCCTTGGGCGACAGTGTTGTAATGACGAGTGTTTGGGCATTCGTCTTCTCCGTCAGCATCGTGGTCATCGCACCGGCAGCGGAGGTGGAGATGTGCAGTCCATCACTTTGAGAAACCGCACTCGTCCATCCTTGCACGGGCCATCGACCGGGAATTTGTCCTCGGAAATCGAATGCGTGATCCGTTGCAGCGAGTGCAATGGAGGGGAGGAAAAGTCCGCTGAGAAGGAGTACTTTAAGACGCACGAACGGATTGTACGTCAGGTTTTATTGATTCGTATAGGTAAAAGGACTGGCGCAGAAAGCGCGAGTCCTTTTCAAGTTTATAAGGCGATACACGCGATGAAGGAGAATGTACTGCAGCTGCCCATCCGTCAGACAGGCCACCGTGTCTGCTCTTCCAGATACCAAAAACAGCAATAGCAAGCATCCCGATCGCACGTAGCCAGTAGAATTCACTGACCATACGTAGGCTTTCCCGAAAGGATCAGAAACTTGTATGTATATTATAAAACTATAATAAATTATAGCAATATTCGAAGGATGGCTTCAATTAGCCATGAAGCGTCGCCGTCTCGATATCGGCAGGACCTCCGCTTACAATCGCTTTAATGCGACGAACGCCCGCGGAAGAACTCTCTTCTTTCTGAATCGTGAAGCGTCCCAGCACACCCGTGTGCGACACGTGGGGGCCTCCGCAAATTTCCTTGCTGAAGACGGGTCCGTCGCCGATCTTTCCGGTTCCTGCAACTTTGGCATCGGGGTCACCCATCACATAGACCTTCACTTCACTGCCATAACGGTCATCGAAGACGCCGATTGCTCCTTCGGCCTTTGCTCCGTCGACGGTTGTGAGGTGATAGGTGACAGGCAGGTCCGCTGCAATCGCTTCGTTCACCAATCGTTCCACTTCGGCGATTTGTTCGGGCGTCATTTTGTCCGAGTGGTTGAAGTCGAAACGCAATCGTTCTGCCGTGATGTTACTTCCTTTCTGTCCGATGTGATTTCCGAGCACCCGGTGCAATCCGGCGTTCAACAAGTGTGTTGCCGTGTGAAGCTTTGTCGTTTCGGCGCTGTTATCGGCCAATCCTCCTTTGAACTTTTGTTCTGCCCCGGCGCGGGAGAGTGCTTGGTGTTCTTCGAATGCTTTCTTGAATCCTTCTTCATCCACACGCAGGGAATTTTCCTGTGCGAGTTCCTTTGTCAGTTCGAGAGGGAAGCCGTACGTGTCGTAGAGGTGAAATGCATCGAGCCCTTGGATAAGCCCTCCGTTGGCACTCTGGGCGACTTTTGTGAAGCGCTTCAATCCTTCTTGCAGGGTCTTGGTGAACTGTTGTTCCTCAAGCGTGAGCGCAGAGACAATTGCCACGCGGCGAGCGGGGAGCAGCGGGTAGGGTCCGGTGAATTGGTTGATCACTTCTTCGGCGATTTGTCCGCAGAAGTCGCCGGTCGCTTCGATGTTGAGTTGTCGAGCTGAGCGAATGGCACGACGGATGATGCGGCGAAGAACGTAGCCTTGATCCACATTTCCCGGCGTCACTTCGTCGGCGATCATGAATGTTGCAGCTTTGAGGTGGTCGACGATGATGCGCTGGTGACGTACCTGTTCGGGGGTGGTGATTCCTGCAGTCAGATCGGCCACTGCTTTCATGATCGGTGCCATGCGATCGGTTTCGTACACATTGCTCACTCCTTGCAGCACCGCCGCGACGCGCTCCAGCCCCATTCCCGTATCGACGTTCTGTTGCTTGAGTGGTTCGAATGTTCCGTCTTCCTTCTTGTTGTACTGCATGAACACGTCATTCCAAATCTCCATCCAGTTTGGATCATCCGTTGCTGGGTTTGAACCTGGAGGTGGCAATTCGGATTTTCCGACCCAGTAGAACATTTCGGTATCGGGACCGCAGGGTCCGGTAATGCCGGCAGGTCCCCACCAGTTTTTGGCTTTGGGAAGGAATCCGATCCGTTCTCGCTTCACCCCAAGTTTCTCCCAAATGGCAGCGGACTCTTCATCGCGCGGGGCGTCGTTGTCGCCTTCGAAACACGTGACGGCAAATTTCTCGAGGGGAATCCCGAGGACTTTCGTGAGGAACTCAAAACTCATGGTGATGGCGCCTTCTTTAAAGTAATCGCCCAAACTCCAGTTTCCCATCATTTCGAACATCGTGAGGTGACTACTGTCTCCGACTTCATCAATGTCCTGCGTGCGGACACAACGCTGCGCATCACACAGTCGCTTTCCTGCCGGGTGGGGTTCACCGAGGAGGTACGGGACGAGCGGGTGCATGCCAGCCGTGGTGAAGAGCACAGTCGGGTCGTTCTCTGGTACGAGCGGCGCCCCCGGAATCACGGCATGGCCGTGGCTCTGGAAGAACGTGAGGTACGCGGTGCGAAGTTCGTCTGTGGTGAGGCGTTGCATGGGATTGCAGAATAGCAGTGGTTTTCCCCGTCAGGAAGCCTTGCATAGGGCAAAAGAACCGCGCAAAATGCCCCGCTATGTCTCTGGAAGAAGGCGACCCATCGGCCATGTGGGAAGAACTGTTCGACCGTGTTGAGGAAGAAGATGAGGAAGAAGAGGATGATTCGGAAAAAGAATCGGAGGAATCGAAAGAAGACGATGAAGGCCCGTTAGAAGAGGAACCATCGGACGAGGTTTTGGAGGAGGAAGAGATCGAGAGCGATGTCACGGAGATCGACGATGAAGAAGGTGATGAATTGTTGGATGAATCTATCCCTCTCTCTGCGCAGACCGATGCGGTGCGCGTCTACTTGAGTCAGATGGGAGAAATTCCACGACTCTCAGCGATGGAAGAAGTGGAGGTGGCAAAAAGCATCGAAAAAGCAAAGCAACGCTACCGCATTGCTCTGCTCTCTCAGCCTTTCGTTATTACAAGAGCGATCCATCATTTAAAGAAGGCGGAGTCGGGCGTTCTTCCGTTTGATCGCGCTTTGGAGATTAGTTCTTTTGAAGGCAAGAACAACAATGTTCTTTCAGATGTGGAAGAGTCCTCGGAGGAAATGACTCCCGAAGAGTCCGCAGCTAGTACCAAAAAGAACAAATCAAAAAACGATGTTGGAAGTCCGAAGAACAAAGCCCTGCGACGATTGCCTATCAATATCGCTTCTCTGGAAGGGATGTTTGAAAAATATGTCGTTAAAGGAGAAAATCAGGAGCACGCCACGATGCATTTAGAAAATGCTGCGCGTTTGATTGAAGACACGCCCATTCGAGCCAAGCATTTGAAAATTTGGCAAAATGCTTTGCATCAAATATGCGCCGAAATGGAACGTTGTCAGGAAATTGTAGGAAGAAGTTTGCCTGATTCCGACGAGTATCTGGAAGCGGAAGATCGGTTGATGCGTTTGATGGAAGAAACAGGAAAGATGCCTGCTGACTTGAAAGAAGAACTGCAACACATCGATTCCTGCGAACGAACGTTGGCCATTGAAAAGAAGAAAATGTCGGAAGCGAACCTTCGTCTGGTTGTATCGATCTCCAAGAAATATCGCAACCGAGGACTGCCTTTTTTGGATCTTATCCAAGAGGGAAATGCGGGACTCATGAAGGCAGTCGACAAGTTTGAGCATCAACGTGGTTTCAAATTTTCAACATGCGCAACATGGTGGATTCGCCAAGCGGTAACACGTGCGATTGCCGATCAGTCCCGCACGATCCGTGCTCCGGTACATATGATCGAGACGATGTCCAAGGTGCGCAATGCCACGCGCACGTTGCTTCAGGAACTGGGACGAGAGCCGTTCATTGAGGAGATTGCGAAAGAAGCAGGACTCTCAGTTGAAGAGGCGAAAGTGGGGAAAAGCATGGCCCGCTTCCCAATGTCGTTAAGTGGCAGTACGGATGAAAATTACGAAGAGAATCAGCCAGGAGAATGGTTGGAGGATCAAAGTTCCTTCTCTCAGGAGGGGATGAAGCAAGTGGACCAGAGTGGGCTTTCCGGAAGAATTGAAGAAGTGTTACAAACACTCGACTATCGCGAGCGCGAAATTATTCGAATGCGATACGGATTGGCCGACGGCTATTCCTACACTCTCGAAGAAGTGGGCCACATTTTTAAAGTGACACGTGAACGTGTACGACAGATCGAGGCGAAGGCTGTTCGAAAATTGCAGATTCCAAGTAGAGCCGATCTACTCAGGCCTCATTTGGATGGCGAGCAAAAAAGAGATGATGACTAAACTATTTCTTCTTTCGCCTCATGTAGGCAACGCCGGTTGCGGCACCTGCTGCCATTGCGGCAAGTGAGCCCGGTCCGGTTGCCCCTACAGGAGCATGTGTAGGCAAGGTGGCGACGAGCGGATTCAAAACGGTGGGAGACTGAGGCTGAGGTTGCTGGACCTGTGGTGTTGTTTGGACCGTGACCGGCAAATTGAAAATGTTTGTGGCAAGAATTTGTGTCGGAGTGATCGCCTGACAGGTTGTCGAACAGAGGGAGCCTGGTTGATCACTGTTTTGAGGACCGCGATCGCAGGCTTCGTACGGAGGATCGGTAATGCCGTCTCCACAATGAGCGAGGGTGCAGTTCATGCGACACAGTCCGCCCGATGCATTGGTATTGAGTGTTCCACGATCGCACTCTTCTCCGACTTCCGTAACTCCGTTTCCGCATTGTGGCGGAAGGGCTGTTGGAACGAATGTCGGCATACTGCTTCGCATCATGATCACGAGTGTCAAATCGGAGGAAGCGGAGGAAGTCGAAGAAGAAGGGAAGAATGCGAGATCGGGAATACTGCTCTGCGAAGAGCGTGGCGCAGGAGGAGGGCCGATGATGATCGGTGTGCTCGACAGCGAAGATGCAGGAGGGAGGAAAGACGAACTGCCACCTCCGGGGTGGAATACTTCACTAGAGGAAGAGCTGGAGACACTGCTCATCAAGGAGGAGGAACGAGAGGAGGAGAAAGATGAGGAACTCGAGGAAGATGAGAGGGAACTTGCGCTGGAGAGTGTTGATGAGACGGAAGAGACGACGCTGCTTTGAGTGGATGATGCGGGTCGGCGACACACACTGGGAGATCCGGTACAGGTCCACCCCGGTTCCGTGGTGCAGTACGCATCGCAACCGTCGTTCATCGCAAGATTGCCGTCGTCACAATCTTCGCCCTGCAATTTCATGCCATCTCCGCAAATCGGCGAGCAGGAGCCGCCCGAACATCGATAACCCGGTTCAATTTCACAGGTGGTGGAGCAGCCGTCTCCGTTAGCATGGTTTCCGTCATCACACTTTTCTGTTCCGACTTTCATGCCGTCTCCGCAGACGGTGGAGCATGCCTGACCGGCATTCGGACAGGTGAATCCTGGTTCAATCACACACAGTCCCGAACAGCCGTCACCGCTCAGAGGGTTTCCATCATCACATGTTTCCGGTGTTTGCTTAATGCCATTGCCACAAATGGGGGCACAAGCTGTGCCGACGTAACGACAGTCGAATCCCGGTTCCGTTTGGCAGGTGGAGGAACATCCGTCCCCCGATGATTTGTTGGAGTCATCACACTGTTCATTCCCTAACTTGATTCCGTCTCCGCAGACAATCGTGCATGGACCCGTAGCAGGACAGTTCCATCCCGGTTCTGGTTGGCAGATCGCGGAACATCCGTCATTGGCCGTTGTGTTTCCGTCATCACACAATTCCGCTCCTTTCTTCAATCCATCGCCACAAATAGTCGTACAGGATTGTCCGACGGTGGTGCAGGTAAACCCGGGTTCGACCGCACAGATTGCGGAACATCCGTCTCCTGCAGCCGCATTTCCATCATCACATGTTTCATTTGCTTGTTTGATTGCGTCTCCACAGGCGGGCAGTGCACACAGGTTCGTACATGCATCGTTATTCACTTGGTTTCCATCGTCACATCCTTCTCCGCTTTGTGTCACTCCGTCTCCACAACCGGGCAGACGGCAGGAGTTTGTACATGCATCGTTGTTCACCTGATTGCCGTCGTCGCAGGCTTCTCCGGTTTGTTCGATACCGTCTCCGCACACGGGATTACGGCACTGGTTCGTACAGGCATCGGTATTGTTTTGGTTGCCGTCATCGCACTGTTCCACTCCTGCTTTTACGCCATCCCCACAAACCGGAAGCCGACAGGCGTTGCTGCAGGTGTCGGTATTCGTTTGGTTACCGTCGTCACACTGTTCGCCCGATTGCGTGATGCCGTCACCGCATGCGGGAGTTTTACAGGTGTTCGTACATCCGTCCGTATTATTCGTATTGCCGTCATCGCACTGTTCCGAGCCTTGCACGATGCCATCGCCGCAGCCGGGTAATCGGCAGGAGTTCGTACACCCATCCGCATTGTTTTGGTTTCCATCGTCACAGCCTTCTCCTGGCTGTACGAAGCCATCGCCGCACATCGCCGTGCGACAAGTGTTCGTACAGGAATCGACATTGTTCTGATTGCCGTCATCGCATTGTTCACCAGCCTGAACGAATCCGTCACCACACGCTGCGGTGGTGCATGAGTTTGTACAGTTGTCCGTGTTGTTGCCATTGCCGTCATCGCATTGTTCACCGGAATCCTTCACGTTGTCTCCGCAACGCGGATTGAGACAGTTGGGGCGACAGGCATCGGGAGAATTCGCATTGGAAAAACCGGTATCGCACTGTTCCCATGTTTGTACGATGCTGTCACCGCATAGTTCCACCTTACATGTGCTGGAACAATGATCATTGTTGTCCGTATTCCCATCGTCGCAGCTCTCTCCAGATTCCAATTTTCCGTTTCCGCATACAGGCGGAGTTGTACATCCGGAATCGATTGCCATGTAGGTGATGGACGCATTGGTGGCTCCGCGAACGGTGCAAGACGAGCCTGCCCCTCCGGCAATTCCTTGGCAGTTAAAGGTGAATCCGGTGGTGCTGATATTTTTTGCTTCACAAAAAATTCCCTGCGTTCCTCCGTTTGCACATGTGGGTCCTGTGGAGACATCTTTTGGAGAGATCTGCACAATGGGAGTGGTGGAGAATGCGCCACCAGGGAAGGTCACTTGTCCCTCGATGACACCAAGGCACTGTCCTTGTGCCGTTGTCGTTCCCCGGCAAGTGGTCGATGTTTGTTCTCCGTTGATTGCCCGACAAACGGACGATGGCTCTTTGGCGAGCCATCCTGCAAGGGCTGCAGTGTATTGGCCATTCCCTGTACAGGAACCCGCCAGGTCATTAGGGGAGCCTCCGCAGTACAAACGGAATCCATTCGTCGTAATGTTCTGTGCGTAACATGTCGATTTATCCGTCGTGCCATTGGGGCATTCTCCCGGTGCGGTATTCGAGAGTTTCTCAGGTGCAACAAGCACGACAGGGGCTGTAGTAAATGCTCCTGCTGGAAATGTAATGTCTTTGTACGGCAAGGTGGGACAAGAACCATTGGCGCCTCCTCCGGAGCATACGGTAGCTACGCTGTGATCACTTTTTGTATTGCAAGTACTGTCAATCGCTATCCAGTCGGCCGTGGCTTGGACGTAGACATTTGCTCCACATGCATTTTTTGAAGGCGAGCCACCGCACTCCAAAATAAATCCTGTATTGGTGACACTGCCATCTTTTGGTCGACAAATTATCTTATCAACCACTCCGTCAGAACAGATCGATTGGGTTATGTTTACCCCCGACAGGTTGTGTGGAGTGACAAGAATATGAGGGACAGTCCCCGTTGGAAAAGGGCGAGAGAATGTTATCGTTGTATTGAATGGACCACTCCCGCACAGGGGCACTCCGTTTTGTCCCCCTGGGCAAGTGGTGGTCAGGACGTTTTGCTGCGCTTCGATATGACATGCAGTTTGCTGTGAGTTCGCAATAGCGCCTGCGGACGGTTGTATATTGACGTTGGAGGTTGTGCAAAATTCTCCAAATTGCGTTCCACTTTGGTTCAAGCGCCACGACATCACTTGTGACCCTGTTGTCAGAGGAGCGATGGCGTTCACTTGGAATTGAGCGTTTTGCCCGGGAGTTACACCTGTTGCGAGAGGGACTGAAGAAACGCCCCAAGCGGTGCCGTTCGTATCGACAATTCCAAATGTACCGGGAATCCATGTCGTTGTTCCTCGGTTTTGCGCGTTCACCGTAAATGTGAATGTTTGTCCGGGTTGAACGGTCGATGGAACTCCGCTGATGGTGCATGTTGCCCAGTTGCAGTTCATGGGACCGAAGTGCAGATCATCGATCATGACACCGACTGCCTGATTTCCATCGGAAATCGTAATGCGACTAATCGGGCTGGTTGAGGTGAAGTGCACATAGTTCCAACCGTTTCCTGCATAAGGATTTTCGACAATTTGCCCCGCAGCATTAAACGCATAAATCATCGGCTGGGTGGCGCTGAATAGTTGAAATGTAACTGTGTTTGCCGCAACGTTCGCCGTTGTGCCATCTGCGGGATTAATAAAATCGATTGTGATTCCCTTGTCTGCATATTGGTTTATTCCAGATTGTTGTGCGCCAACCCATGTACCAAGATACGGTCCTCCGGACGCGCTGTTCGTGCCGTTTCCCGTCGTTCCGTTATATGGATTTGTTGCTGCAATGTAGACTGGGTATGTTCCGCGCGCAGTAAATTTTACTCCGGCATTTGAAAATGCTTGGTGTGTGGAATCAAACACATATCCCGCAGGAAGAGTCGGAGGCATGGAAGGTGCCGGTGCAGCCGTCAATCCTCCTTCGGCAAAGGTGAGGTTCACTGCACTTCCTCCGCAGGCGAACGTGGGGATCACTTGGCCTGAAAGTCTGCTTGCGCGCAGAGCGATGGCAACTCCTCCTGCAAGAATCAGTAGAAAAGCGCTTTGGGCCAACGTTCGTCGTGTCATGCCTATGGTCGTTATTCTAGCCATAAAAACGCTTCGAGACACCAGAATTTTGGTGCAAAACATAGGAAATGACGACTCTTTATTTTGTAAAATACTGAAAAATCTGCTATAATAACCAGAAAACACAAATTATGTCCTTCTTCCAATTCACAACAGCAGTGCGGCATCTGTCGTCTCGGCAGATGATTGGATTGATAACACTGCCGCTTCTTGTGATGTTATTTGTTGCGCTTTTTGCGGTCGGACTCTACGAGCGAAGTCAGGTGATTATGCAGAAAGAACTCCGTGATTTTTTGAGAACAACTGCCGCCGTCGGCGCACAGGCATTTGATGCGGACACTCTCTCGCACATCGATACGCGCACCGCACTTGATTCACCTCAGTACGCAGAAATTGTGCGACATTTGAATGCCATTCGCACACACGTTCCACAAATTCGTTACGCATACATCATGGCTCGCGGAGCCGATGAAAAGCACACGATCTTCCTTGCAGATGCCGACTCGCTTTCCACTGCAAAAGAATTGGATCGCAATAAAAACGGTGTGGTGGATCAGTCGGAACAGGCGTCGTTCCCCGGTGATGAATATGATGCATCGGATTCGCCGGCTTTGTGGAAAGACGCCTTCGAACAACCGACCGTCGACTCTGAAGTCACCACCGATCCATGGGGAGATTTGGTCTCCGGATACGCTCCCATTCGCACACGAAATGGAAAGACGATCGGAGTACTCGGACTTGATATGGAAGCAGGTTCTTTCAAGCGTTTATCGCGCAGTATTTTTTCACTCGAAGCGTTGGTACTCGTGATGGTCTCAGGTTGTTTTTTGGCTGTCTACAGCGGAATGTCACTCTGGAAGCATCGTTTGCAAAACATTCGACGACTCGAACAAGAGCGTCTTGGATTGATGCAACTGACTTCGCACCAACTCGGAACTCCTCTCACAATTCTCAAGTGGTCACTTGAGTCCGTTAAAGATGGCACTCCGACACCTCAGCAATTGAAGGATCACATTCGAGATACGGAAGAGGGAATTTCTCGTATCGATCGAATTCTTTCCCTTCTTCAGCAGTCGGAACGAACGCACTTCAGCAAGTCATCGGACGAGCCGACGGTGTCGCATCTGTCCGACGTTCTTGCGATTGTTCGCACGGATATGCAACCAATCATTGAGAAGCATTCATCGCAACTTGCGATCGATGCCGGTCCCGATGTGACCGTGTGCATTGATGCAAAATTGCTTGCCGGAGCTCTTACGGAACTTATTCAGAACGCGATCGATTTCACTTCTGTCGGCAGCGTCATTCATCTGACGACGACGAGCGATCGTCGCATGGTGCATATTTCCATCTCGGATGAAGGAATCGGAATTCCATCGTCCGATCTTCCGTACATTGCTCATCGATTCCGTCGCGGAAGCAACGCCGCACTCGTGAAACCCGATGGTATGGGGTTGGGACTTTCAATCGCGAAGAGCATTGTGGAACATGCAGGAGGATCGTTCACCATTCAAAGTACGGAACAAAAAGGAACGACAGTTTCTCTTCATCTTCCGATCGTTCTATGAAGAAGTCGATAGATCTTCCTCGCTTCTTTCATGAGCTGAAAATTCTTTTCGTTTTGTCTTTTCTTTGTATCGGAATCATTTCTCTCGTCGTACAGAATTTTCGCGTACTGGGACAGGTTACGTCGGACCCAATGATTGTTGATGATTCAGACAGAACAGGAGCCTTCAATCAGTATCAGAATTTCATAAAAATGCAGGGTGGAGGATTGGGAAATGGTTACAGCGCTGCCACCAGAGGACAGCCCGCTTGGTACACATTCAACAATGTACCCAATGGCACTTATGATGTGCTTGTGACGTGGCCCGATCTCGGTGGGCCGCGCAAGGTTCCGTATACAGTCTACAAAGCTGATTTTTCAAAAGTGGCTGGAGTGATGCCCGTGGATCAAAGTGGCCCCCCACAAGGGGAGTTGTACTTGAACGTGCCATGGCAAACACTTGTCGCTGGCGTCAAAGTTTCGGGAGGGACGGTCTACGTCACCGTTGATCCTGTGGTCAGCGCGAATAGCGCTCAAACGCTTCCAACATTTGCAGACGGAGTCATGTTGCGTCCATCCGGGACGATCATGCGAACATCAAGTGCATCGTCTCAATCCAGTTCTGCCGTTTCCGTCACGTTTCCTCTCATTGCGGACGATCGAAATTCAGATGAATTTTTGAATGCAGGCGGTAATGATTTTGCAGACATGTCCGAACTTGGAATCGGGTACAAGCAAGGATACACCGTCGCAATTTCGGAAAATCCGGGAACGTTCCAATTCAAGAATATCCCTCCGGGAACCTATGATTTGCGCGGAACATGGCCTGTTCCCGTCACGACACATACCGGAGGAAGCTACAGAAATACCTACGACCAAACGAGTCAATTCATAGCATATATGAAGGATACAGAGGACATTCTCACAAACTTCACTGTTGTGCAGAATGCACCTTCTCAAGGAATCACATATGAAGGAGTGGAGTGGCAAACACTCGCTCACATTACGGTTTCAAAATTCGGAACATTGCAGGTCTCTTTCAGGCCGGTGAACGAAGCGGGAGTGATTGTCGATGCGTTGATGCTCAGTCCTGCAGGAAGCGTCCTCATTGATCCGGCTTTGCCAAAAGCCCTCAAGCCGTCTGCTCCAGAACAAACAACGGTGTACGGAGGAGGTGAATTGAAACATCCTCTTGTGACGAATGTAGAGACGCAGCCGGAGCCATCTGTTTCAAGTGTACGATCCTCATCGTCCTTCCCTTCCATCAAAGCAATCCAATCCGCCGTTGCACCAACGAATGCCTTGTCGGTCGATATCGGTCCAGGACTGCACGATGACAACAATCTCGGCGGTGGAGTCTTTACCCGTGCAGGCTTGGAGCGCAACAACGGGGGACTGACCGGATACACATCTGGAAAAGGATTTGTCGGCTGTTGGGAATACCCAAAATGGAGAACAGGAACATTTGATTTGTATGCAACATGGCCAAGCGATGCATCCGCTTCCACGGATGTGGTGTATTCCGTCGGACCCGTACTCATGGGCAACACACAGGAAAATCGTGCATTCTTCAATGTGAATCAAACAGCTGCTCCTGCAACCGGTATGTTCATGAGTGTGCCGTGGCAATATCTCGGTCGCTTCACGCGTGATTCACATTTCGATCTGCAAACTCTCTATGTTTGTATTTATTCTTTCGATGCAGCCAATGCCTTGGCCGACGCTGTTTCAATTGTGACCGTACGAGATTCATCATCATCTGTTCAGCAGGTCGTACCTGTTGTGCCCGTTTCCCCGAGCAGTCAGTCGTCCAGTGTTTCCTCGCGATCCTCTTCAGTTTCTTCCTCCTCGATCGCTGATTCCTTTGTATCGTCATCTTCATCTGTCAGCAGCGACGTCTATGGGGACAGGAGAGTGATTCCATATCCCGGATCTGTCGATCTTCTCACTGGTCAAAACCAGGGTTGTTCTACCTTCGATGGGCAGTACCAATGTTCGACGGAATCCAGCCACGTCTGGTGGACCGATGCGCTCAAGCCCGGACTCTACGATGTGTATGCCGATTGGATGCCCCAAAACCCTGCGACGTCGATGGCGAATTATCGCGTGATGGATGCTTCGTTCTCAACACTTGCAGTGTTGTATGCAGATCAGAATACAGACCCCGCTGCGGATCGTGTGATGCAATCCAATTGCGTTGGTTATTCTTGGTGCAGATCTGACATTCATTTCCAGCGTGTAGGACAATTTACGGCGACAACACAATCGATACATTGGATCATGCTTTCCACGTCGAATGGCGGTCGTGCGAACGGCCACTATCTCCTCGTTGTTCGTAAAGGTGATGTACCGACAATCAGCAGTTCCAGTTCATTTGCTTCAAGTGAGAGTTCATCGAGTTCCATCTTCAGCGAACTGTCTCTGTCTTCCAGCGCTCGTTCAGAAAGCAGTTTTAGTTCATCGAGCTCCTTCTCGAGTGAATCAATCTCTTCTTCCTCCAGCAGTGAATCCTCGGTGATGAGTTCTCTGAGCAGTGTGACGACCGTGACGGGCTATGTCTGCAATGGTGCTTGGCAAACAACTCCTTGTTCTTCCGCACCATCCGGACAGAAATGGTGTCTCAATGCAGAAGGATGTTTCCAAGGCAGCCAATGTCTGATGACGTATGACCACTGCATGCAGATCATCAAGGATTATGCGGCACTCATGTCTTCCGCTGCCGCCGCTCGTGCTGCCATTACGACGCCGTCGCAATGTCCGAATGGACGCCAGATGCAATCGTTTAAGGATGGCATGACCTACTGTTGGCCGGACGATGGAATTTGGATTGCAGACGACGCTGGAACGGGACAATTCATCCCGGGAGCAGGGAATCAATATTTCAGGCGCGATAATCCCGCTGCCTACAAAGGAACGGAATCGTTCCACTGGCTTACCAATGACCCTCCTCTTCCTGCAACATGGTCCTTCCCCCAGGTGCCCGAAGGGGACTATGAACTGTACGGAACATGGGTGACCGATCCGCAGAATGATTACTGTTCTCCGATCAAGGTTGTTGAGCGTCCTTCGGGTTCGTGGACTCCTGTTTCCACATTGGGCACCTGGCGTGTCGGGCAGGATCAACTGACGACCAATCTCACATGGGGCGGGGCCAACTGGCAACGCATTGGAACGTTCCATTCAACCGGTAAGTATGTCATTTCTGTCACCATCGAAGCGTGCGCCGGCAGAATGACGATTGCAGATGCAATGCTGATTCATGCGACCGCAGTGCCCATCACGCATGGCACCGTTGTGTCGATGACAAAGCAAAACTTCTGGAGTCTCCTTGTCGGAAGTCTCCTCGCTCTGTTCTAAGTCTCAGGAGAGCTGCTTACTTTTTCGAGGTCTTCTTTTTTCGGATGTACGCAACTCCCGCTGCTGCTCCTCCTGCCATGACGGCTAGTGCACCGGGACCGGAGCTTGTCGTCGTTGGGATTGTTGCAGGGATCTGAATGATTTGTTGCACCGGTTGCGTGAAGGATGGCAGACCCAAATCAAATGTCTGAGCGGTCATTGTGTTGCCTGCAGGACGTTCGGTTACACACACGTTCGAGCATCCGTCTCCGCCGATTCTGTTTCCATCATCACAGGATTCGAATGGAGTATCGACGATCTTGTCGCCGCAACGTGCGAGGCTGCAGCTTGTTCTGCAATGCGCACCCGGCGCGTCACTGTTCTTCGTTCCATCATCGCATTCTTCACCTTCGTCGGTCACTCCGTTTCCGCATCGATCGGAAACGATTTTACAATCTACACAGCTGTAGGGCAGATCGGGCACCATCAATTCTTGTTCGCACTGTTCACCGAGAAGTTTTTCAATCACGCCATCACCGCAACTTCCGCGCTCCAGCAAGCAGTTGCTACTGCATCCGTCGAAGTCACGCAGGTTGCCGTCGTCACATTCTTCACCGGCAGAGAGAAATCCATTCCCGCAACCGATCGCCTCTGCAAGAACTTCGTTTCCCGGGGCACATGCGGCGCACGTGCCGAATGGAATGTTGATGCATGTTTGTCCGCGCGATGTACAGGCCGCCGAGCGAGTGTCGCATTCATTGCCTTTGCAGATGCCATCTTCCGGTGGAGTAAATTCAGGAGGAACACATGCCATGCATGGTGCAGATGGTAATGAAATGCATGTTTCTCCCTTGCTTGTACATGCAGTCCCGCGCAATTGGCAGATGTTTGCAGGACATTGTGTTTGTGAAGGAGTGGACATCGAAACAGTCGGAGAGCTGGAGCGGAAGAAGCAGAAGAGTCCGATGCAGCTCGTATTGGGAGGCTGAGAACTTATGCCGCGGATTTGTGAGGACGAACTGCGACCGGAACTCGACGATCGACTGCTGATGAAGACGGTGCAACTTCCGGTTGGGGAACACTGCATACCGTTCGAACATTCTGTTCCCGGCACACACAGAGAGGAAGAGGCTGAACTTGTGGAGCAAATTCCGTTTGCAGGACACATCTGTCCGTTCGGACACACCATGTTTGGTGAGCATGAGAGAACGGAAGAGGATGATGATTTGCTAGAACTACTGATCGCTGAAGTCGACGATGCATTCGTGCATTCCACAGGTGCACATGCCGCCTTTGCGTTTTGTGCAACGCAGACATTGGAAATGCAGTTATAGGCAGTCACACTTCGCTCGCACCATGGAAACGCTTTCACTGTGGAGCATGTTCCACCACTTGCAGGAGGGCAATCCGTCGAAGTATTGCAAGCAATCGCCTTACTCGACACAGAAGCTGTCGATGGGTTCGATCCCGTTCGTGGAGTGGAGGTACTCGAAGGTCCGGGACAGAGTGCGTTGCTTCCGCAAATCTGTCCGTCGGGACACTGTGCGCCCGGCAGACATTGTTGAGACGAGCCCGAAGATCCCTGCGAACTTGCGGATACAGAATTGCCGGAAGAGGCATTCCCTCCTGACGAAGATGATCCGCTTGTCGGAGTGGACGATGTTTGAGAAGAATTTGAAGAAGTGCACTGAGAACGGAAGACGCACATCACTCCATCAGGTTCCTGTGGGTTTCCCGTCAAACACCCGTCTGACACGACCGTTCCTCCTTTCTGTGCGCATTCATTTTGCGGTACGCATGCCCTTGTTCCGGGGCAAGTAGGTTCGTTTGGCTCAGGACAATCCGTTGTTTCCATCACGCACAGTCTTCCTTGTGTGCCGTTGTTGTCTTCACAGAGACTGCCTGTATAAACGCCCGGACATGCATTACCGCTGTCGCTGATGACGCAGTACTCAAGTTTGCAAACCGAAGATGTTTGTGACGAAGAAGAATTGGAAGGAGGAACGCAGCTGACAGGGGAGCAGTCACTCGGGCAACTTCCCTCAACGCACACACCCGATTCACCCACGACGCGCGGAGTGTCTTGTGAAACATTGATACAACCGCATTGACCGGTACCGGTGACGCCACAAGCGCCGCTGGCACACTCAAGCACAGCACATTGCCCCGCACATTGATTCGGCAAATTCACATCGCTGCAACAAGCAGGGGATTCACCGGGGTCACACACATTGTTGCCACATTGCTGAGGTGGAGCTGGTGGATGAATGCCACAATCTGCACCGTTTGGAATGTAGCAACCGCACTGGTTCGCATTCCCAGGATTTACTCCGCAGCTGAGTCCACAGATGCAATCCGCAGCAGCGCAGAAGCCCGTACAGTTTGTGATCGTTGCACCTCCTCCTGCACCTCCGCCACCTCCTCCTGCACCACCACCTCCGCCACCTACGACGCCACCACCCGGCAATGGTGGATCAACTCCTCCACCACCGATTCCGCCTCCGCCAATTCCGCCGCCACCTGCACCTCCTCCACCCGCAACACCCCCTCCTTCACTACAAATCAATTGGACACATTGATTGCGGCAAATAGCGGGTGTGTGAGGAACCTTTCTGCAGGTGTCGTAACATCCGAGAGGGTCCGCCGGCATTGTCGGAGCCTTCGGAGGTTTGTTATCTGTGGTGTTATTCACAATGCAGGAGACAACACATTTTTCCACTTCATTTTCATAACCTGGATTCATAACTCCTTTCGGATCTGCTTCTTTAAACATGATATCCGCTACGTCGTAGCAACCTGCGCGACAACAATCGACCATTCCTTTGCACGAATCGGCCGGACAAGTTTCATGTGCGATTTTTTTTGCAGCACCCGCTTCATTGTTTTTTCCGGGCGCAGGCACTTTTGGTGGTGGATCCACCGCTCCAATCAATCTGCTCCACCAAGAGGAGATGCCAGGGGCGTCAATCGTGCAATCTTCATCGGCAAGATCAATCAGATTATCTCCATCATTATCGATTCCGTCACTGCATTGGGGTGGTCTGCAGATGGTTGCAAGACAGCATGTCTGAGTGATGGGATTGCAATCGCCATCACCACTAGAAGGAGTTTGATTTGTCGAATCATCGCATTGCTCTCTGCAGAAACCGTTTTGGCAAAAACCAATTCCGCAATCTGCCGTTGAAGAACATGTGCCATATGTTTTTGTTGTATCAATTTGTCCATTTCCACATCCTTCGATTCGACAATCACTTCTGCAGCCGTCTCCATCTTTATTATTTCCATCATCACAATCTTCTTTCTGTTTTCCTGTGCTTGGATCAATTGTTTTATTGACGAGTCCATCTCCACACACGTTCACCAAACATTTCGAGGTACAGTTTTTATTGTCTCCGTTATTCGGGCCATCATCACAATCTTCTACACAGGGTGTTCCTTCTTCTGCGGCCCCGAGACAGCGTCCTACTGCACACGTTCCTGTTACACCACCTGTGTTGTGACAGAGTGCAGTTGCCGCAGTTAAGAAACCCAGGGAAACATATCCTCCAGGTGGTCGTGTATTACTCACTCCATCTCCACAGACCGTTGTACACCTGTAGCCCGAGTGGCTTTTATCAACAGGTCCTTCACAAATTCCTTGGTTTCCTCCTGCATTGCATTGCTCGTATCCATTCACACAGTCTTGCCCCGGTCCTTTCGGGCACATACACACTCCTGGGCTTGTTCCTGCAGCTGCTGCAGCACTCCATGTCGCGGGTCCGCATGTTCCATTAGCTGCAGTGCTATTCGTAAAAGGATCAGTGCAGTTACATGCCGTTCCTTCCGATCGTAAACACTGGGGATAGTCTCCTCCTGTTGAGGAAAAACCACTGGGACAGTTTCCATTCGAATCCGGCCTGATGGTAGGGTTCACTCCGCATGTTCCATCACTTCCTGCAGGCAAACTCGGTGCTACTGCCGCATTCAAAAAATATCGCGCACCCAATCCCACTGCTGCAATCACGACGACGCCGAGGACGGCGAGAAGAATGCGGCGTTGAGGAAGCGCGAAAGGGAGACGCATCGAGATGAGCAATCCTAGCATGGGGTTTGTGGCTTCTGCACAGCACAATGATCTGCTTGTGATTGCAAATGAACGAGCTTCATGATGTGACAGTCATCTTCCTTTATAGAGCAAGAAAATATTCTGAATACAAAAAGTATACAAAGTGCAAATTTTTTCGAGAGATTTTTATGAAAAATACTTCGTGAAAGCTGCGACAGGGCTCAGTCCTTTGTGCTATACTGAGCTATCGTCCATTCACATCGCTGCACCACTACAAATTCACATCCTCTTTCCAGTATGCGTTCATTTTAAGACTTGCACGCATGCAACAAATGAATATTTCGAAGGCGAGCTCCGCTTGCCTGGAGGAATTCCTTTGAGGGAAAGGGGGAAGCCGCCTTGGGGGAAAACCGTAGGTTTTCACCCGGCGAAATCATCGGGGATGACAGGCTTCGACAGCGTGATTCCGTAGGGCGGTCAGCTTCGGTCCGAGATGGCAACAGTTCTCGTCACCCACCGTTGCACAACTAGATGCAAAAACATCTATCCTAGACGTAGCAGCTAAGATCGCGAACTCTGTTCGCGTTCCAGTTCTCGCCTAATTTGCTCCCCTAATCCGGGACCACGGTTCGCTCACGATTCTCGCTAATGAGATGAACCGTCATCAGCGAGATTGTTTCCGCACCTGACGCTATGCGGCGGCAATACCTTTTGCGTCATCACTCTTACCGCATCCTTGCTTCTTCCTAAGCGAGTAAGAGAATTGGAAGATCCATGACCGTACGAGCACCCTCTATGCACGTTGGACCCGGGTTCAATTCCCGGCATCTCCACCAAGAATAAATTATTTGTTCATAATTCTGCTCATCAATAAGCCAGATGTCTGTTCTGGGTTCATTTTTGTAACATCTAAAATTTCCGTCGAAAATTCCGAAGAAAGACGCTGCATGATGCCGTTTACATCTTTCATAAAAGCAAGGTCGTCTCCTTCCATTGCGGTTTCCCCACGACCAACGACACGGCGCTGCATTTCTTCTTCGCTGATTGTCAGAAGTATGTGAAGGTCGGGGATGCGCAGTGCTTCGAAGGCATTTTTTACAATCTTTGTCGTTCGAATGACGGCGTCATTTGGTGCAAGTAATGAGCGATTTTCAATGCGTTTTGCTTGGTAGCCAATCAGGGAGAGTAGGCCTCTGTCTGAAATGACAGTTCCGCCTGATCGCAACATATCATCTGCATCGGACTCGATTTTATACGCAAGATCAGCCATCAATGCGTATGTATCTGCGTATGGTGTTTTTTTCATTGCGTGTAGTGCATAGAAGCGCTGCGTTTCAATGATCTGACCGATCATATTCCCGATAGGTGATTCAGACGACTCCTGCAATGCCAAGCAAGGCTGATTTTCCGCTTCAATTAATTCTTTCAGTCGTGTCACCTGAGTGCTTTTGCCGACCGCATCGACTCCATCAAGAGCGATCCATTTGCCGTTAAGAACGTGATTGTTCATTGTTCGGCTTCGAAAGCTTTTGCAATAGTTCCAATGGTTTCGTCGGACATGTTCATGTTTTTTAGTCCTGCTTTGTCCTGAGGATCACGCCATTCAAATGATGAATGCTCTGCGGCTGAAATTTGCACATTCTCACCTTCTGGTTCCACATGGAAGTTAAATTGTCGGGCCTTTTTTCCTGATCCAGATGTATAGTCAAACGATCCTAAATATTTTCGAACGGTTTTCACACTCAATCCAGTTTCTTCCCCAGGCCGATGAGAGAAGTGCGCAATTTGTCCAAAGTAAGGCACTCTAACTAACGATTCGAATGTATGTCAATTATTATTGTCAGATCCCTTACTTAGTAAGCGTATTTCCTCAATACAACGCCTCATTTCCGGTGTCATTTTTATCTGCCCAATTCGCATCTCGTCTTCCATTGAAAGCCACACATATTCAGTATGTTCTGAGGAATCCAATATGATTTCATCATTAACCGGAATTACCAAAAAGTTAAATTGTCTGCTCTTTTTCCCTGAGCCTGATAAGTAATCAAAACTACCTGCATACCGGATAATTTCTTTAATTTTCAACCCAGTCTCTTCAACCGTTTCGCGGTGTAACGCATCAATCAACGATTCATTATTTTCTACTTCTCCTCCAGGAATTTCGGCATATCCTGCAAGGAAGCTATCTTCATCTGAACGTACAATAATCAGAAGCTGCCCCCTCTTCAGTATTGCCGCGCCGACGGTAAAACTTTCTATTCCTTCATGAATTGCCTTATTTAAAAGATTCTTCGTGTCGATAGTTGAATCATTCATATCTCTATAATAGAGAATTTAGATAAAAATGAAGATAAAGATGATCGAGAATTGAACAATTCCATTCACATCTTGTGGGCTTAAACCAGAAGAATTGCCTTCTGAGTACCCTTGGGAAAGTTGTTTAAAGTCTCGTACCACACAAGGATGGTGTCCTGTAGTTGGTTCCAATTTTTCCGAACCGAGTCCACCATTCGACTCGGCCCTGCTGGGCCTCGCTCATGGTAAACCGTCTTACTATGAACGAGGTCCTTTTTCGTGATGCCGAGTCGAATGGTGGCCGTGAGCTTGTCGAACGGCCCTCATCTTCACGCAAACTGCATCTTTAATAGAACAAATAATGTGTTCAATTTTTTCCTTTTAGATAACAGGAACTTGTGATGAGTGATGGTGCAAAATCCACCACGCTCCATCTACTTTTTTCCAAACCATCGAGAAACGCGCATCGACCTCGTGCTCCTGTGCGTCGCGTGTCAGATGGAAGCGATAGATGCCGCAATGCACGTAACTGTCGTCACTGATTTTGATCACATGTTCCTCGACAATTTTCGAGACGCTCGGATGGAATGTGTCAAAGAACGCGAAGTAGGATGTAATACTTTCGCGGTCAGTCATCACTTTTTGTGCCAAGGTGGGGAGCAGTGTTGCATTGTCTGCATACAGTGAAGCGACATTCCTCGGTTCACGTGTAAGAAGTGCCTGTTTCCATTTTGCAAAGTTACTGTTGACGATCGATGACTCCATATCCGCATCATACGGAACTTTCATTGAAAACCAGAGTATTTCTATTCTTTTTTAACCCCCCCCACGCACATGGGGGGGTATGTTCTACTCTGAAACGAAATGATCGATTACTTCAATGCAAGCTGCTTTCGGCCGCGGTACAAGAAGTACGCGTTGAGCACGAAGAGGAGGTCACCCATGATGGCATCCGGAATGAACACACCTCCGTCCAAGAAGAGATGGAAGAGAATCACGTTCACGGAAAGTGGTGCGAGCAAGATTGCAGCAGATGTCATCTTGTTCATGATGACGAGGACGAGTGCAGCAGCACAGGTGAGTCCAATGAGTGGCATCATGTAGCCGGTTGCCATGAGCGCACTCATGAATGCCCAACCCTGTGGCGTATAAAAATCAGCTATTGGAGCAGGGAAGACTCCCGTCGCACCAAGAATCGGCGTCAGGATCAACAGACCCAAAAGAACACGGAGAATGATGTTCAAAACCTTCATAGAAGAGGGGAAAGAGGCCTTCAGTATACGTGAAGGCAGAGTGGTTTGCGATTTGCCGCATCGTCACTGCTTATCGTCGCGGTAACGGAAGGAACATACTTGTACGTTTTTTGTATGCCTCAAAATCAGCTCTGCCCGCGTATTTTCGTTCAAGCATCGGAACACCGGACACAAATAGAATGAGGAATGTAATCAGGAGCGGACCGATAACGGTGACAGATCCTCCGGGAACCGGCAGTGCAAGAAGAAAAATTGCCCACCATTGTACGACTTCTCCGAAGTAGTTGGGGTGTCGGGAGTAGGCCCACAGACCTTGATCCATAATCTTGCCTTTGTGTGCTGGGTTTGCGAGAAAATCTTTCAGCTGGCGATCCGCTATCGATTCAAACAAAAAACCGCAGATCCAAATCACGACAGCAGCAGCATCAATGACTCGAAGCTCCGCAGGCCTAGATGCATGGATGAATAACACGGGGAAAAGAATCACGTAGAGAAACACTCCTTGCAGCAGAAAAATTTGAAACAGGCTGCGCAGGTAGAAAAACGTCCATGTTTGTCGCCACGCTGCGTACCGGTGATCTTCCGGCTTGTTCCAGTTGCGTTTTGCGATGTGCCACGCCAAACGAATGCCCCATATCGTCACGAGTGTATTCACAAGCAGCCCGCGTGCAGCGTGATCGCTCTGGGAATAGGCGAACCAGCTCATGATTACAAAACCCAATCCCCATGCAATATCTGCGACGTCATTGCGGCGCAGTGCACAACCGATTCCATACCATGTACAACTGTAGAGGAGGAGTCCGAGTGCAATGTTGGCATACATGCTCGTCATCCGATTTTCATAGCAATGAAGTATGTGATCGTCGCGACACTTGCCGAAAGAACGGTTCCCCACAGCAAGTCGACGATCGTCACGCCAAGCGGCCAGTTTTTTGCAACCGCAAGATTCGTGAGGTCATACGTCGCGTATGTCACAAGGCCGAAGAACGCCCCCAGTGTTAGCGCCGTCAGCCACGACTTTTTCTCAATCGCCGGCAGAAGGACGAACACCACAAGTCCACTGATGAAGAGTGCGTAAAAAATCAGCGCAGCAACCCAGTTCACGTGGTCTTTCAAAAGCCCCCCGATCTGTTGACGATAGAAGGTCCGAGAAACCACACCCAACCACACCATGTCCAATGCGAGGAACACGGGCAGCGCGATCGAAAAAAGTTTGAGGAAAAGAGTGTTCATTTGGCGTTCAGGTAGGTGATGGTCAGTTGCAGGCATGTCGCGAACGACACCCACAGAAGGTAGGGGATTTGCGCGTAGGTAATTGCATGTGAATGCGGATAAATCGCAATCATTGCCCAAATGAGCGTGACGAGCACCAGAAGGACATCGATGGCTGCCAGCACATTACTTTGCAGTTGAAATTGGAGCGGAGTGAATGCGAAGTTAAACAGAAGATTGAGCGCAAACGGCAGTGCGACAATCCATCCAATTTTCTTTTGCCCCGCCATGAGGAACACCGAACCGAACGAAATGAAAATGCCAATGTAGAGCACTGTCCATACTGGTCCGAACAGAAACGACGGAGGAGCCCACGAGGGTTTGATGAGCTGTTGATACCATGTGTAGGCTTGCATGATTCCACTGTAGCACCTTCTCCGCTGTCTTGGTGATTTGTCAGGTGGACATTCCCT
This sequence comes from uncultured Candidatus Peribacteria bacterium, assembly GCA_964534565.1. Classification (GTDB taxonomy): domain Bacteria; phylum Patescibacteriota; class Gracilibacteria; order Peribacterales; family Peribacteraceae; genus CAZHON01. Next base: position 257,464 of record CAZHON010000001.1, read on the forward strand.
TCTGTCCGAAGAGAGTTCTTTACAATCGAGTTCGGCTACAATGTAGGCATGAGAATGAAGACGTTCAAAACCGTCGATGCCTACATCGCTTCTTACCCCAAGGAAGTGCAGGTGATGATGAACAGGATTCGAAAAACAATCCTCAAGTCGGCGCCCATGGCAGAGGAGGGGATCAGTTATGGAATGCCTGTCTATAAATGGAATGGAGTCCTGACATATTTTGGAGGTTTCAAACATCACATCGGGTTCTTCCCTGGTCCAGGAGCGATCAAAAAATTTGCACAGTATTTATCGCAGTACAAACTGTCGAAAGGGACAATTCAATTCCAACATGATGAACCGATTCCTTTGGAAAAAATCGCAAAGATAGTGGAGTATAACGTTGGACAGAATATGAAGAAATAGTTCCCTTTTTCTTTCATGAGACGACCTCGACTTTCATCGGATGAATATGAATTTGTTTCTCGTGTGCGAGCATTGGAACAACAGTTGTTTAAAAACGAACTTCATCTCGACGATTCGTCACGCATGAAAAACGATCAGTACTCGTGGCTGTATCGACCGAGTCATCACGTCGCAACCAAGCTCATCACCGAGTCGGATATCAAGATGCTTTCACTGCCAGACAAACATCTTCTCAGTGTGGGTGCACATCCTGCGTATCTGGAACGACTGCTGTTGGAGCTCGGAGTCCCTACAGAACATATTCTGATCGCAGATTCGGATCCAGCCCTGAAGGCAGCCAAAAAATCGCTACGAAGTCTTCAGTTTGATATGTTGGAACCGTGGCCGGAGATCGGTATGTTCGATCTGATTATTTTCCCAGAGAGTCTGTGTATTGCGATGGCTGATCGCATTGCAAAAGAGGGGAGCGATCAGAATGGAGAAGAGTTTCCAACGGATGCACGCGAGGCAGAGCTCCTCAGCGCGGTTCTTTCTCAGGCGTTGAAGAGACTGGAGCCCCATGGTGAAATTCGTGCCAATGGTCCGCAAAGTCACCCGAATGTGGTGAATGCAGCAAAGGACATGTTGAGCGAACAAGGAATTCAACATGAGCTTGAGTACCAACGGTACTTCCTCTCCGTTACCAAATCCTGAGAGTTCACGTATATCAAGGTTCTACTTTTTCCTCCAGCGTGGTGCAAATGTGATCATCATCGTAAAGAACTTTGCTTTGAAGAAGCTCATGCCGTGTTCTCTCATTTTTTGGTAACAGACTTTTTGAAACTCTTTTAGATCATTGCCTTCGTAACACAGGCGCCCATTCTGAAAACAGAGACTGCAGTACCGTGGATTCTCACGATGACCCGTGTCTTTCGAGAACGGCATCATGCAACTTTCACATTGGGTGGGAGTGGTCATGAAGTGAGTGTAGGAATTTTGTAGCAATATCTCAAATGAATACAAATTGTATTCAGTATTCATCTCTCCATGCAGGGCTCGATTACCGTTGGGCCCTATTTGAAATTTCCGTAATTGCGCTGCACTTGTGCTCTTTGCATTCCACACCCGTCGATGCGATGCAGGAGTATTGGCACGTGGTCTCGAATGCGTCGAGTTTCGTTTTCATCGCCTCCGCTTCGTCCTTGTGGACGTAGATATAGCAATCGAATGGGCACACACTTCCAATGAGAACGCAGTCCGAGGCTTCTTCACAGTGATTCGCTTCTTTGAGTTCACTGCGAAGTTTTTCTTCGGGACTGCACCCTGCAAAGAGTGCACAGAGGGCAAGGAGAGCCAGAGAACCAACAAGGCGGGTCATAGTGTTTCAGACGACTGAATAGGAAGGTTCTTACAGCCGGAATCAGTCATTCTCCCAGTCATCCTCAGGTCCGCGGTAGGAGGCAGCATCTGAGGTTTTGAATTCAACGGTTGTCGGCTGTTGGAGATATTCCATGCGACTCACGTCTTTGGCGCTGCCTTTCAGGGACTGACGCACATCGAGCAGTACCCGAGCGACATCTTGCAGTGTCACGTTCGCATGTTGCACAACGAATGTTTCCCCATCGATGCGACTCACATCCTGGCCCGTTGCGACCATGCTCGAGGCAGACCCGGACAATTCGACACGCGATGCATCTTTGGTGTGCACTGTCAGATCGGTGAAGGTTCCGTCGACTTCGAGGTAGCCGATGTCTTGGGTATTGATTGTCATCGCTCCGCCGGAAAATCCGTTCACGGTCATACGCGACGCATCATTGACCGACACCGCCGTAAGAGACGGAACGGTCACACGAAGTGTTGTGTGTCGAGACATGCAGAAGATGATGCACATGTCGTGGGTGTTGATGGAATGCACCGAGAGGACGCCATTTTCGACCACAGGTTCATGCGTCGCATGACCGCGTTCACCGGCGACCATTGTGACTTTGTAAGCAGGTCCTTGTTCGACTTCGATACGATCGATGCCATTTCCCGTGATTTGCGTGAAATCCTTGAGAGCAAATGACTTCTCACTCGTCTCGTCATACTTGGCAATAATTGGTTCCAACTGAGGTGCAACGGTAAAGACGGTCACTCCGCCGATCACAAGGGCGATCAACCACAGTGAGCTAATTGCGACCGTGCCTTCGCCGGAAAAAAGATTCTTGCGAGTCATCAAACTGCTTCCGCACACAAGGAAGAAGAGCACCGGTGCAAAGGCGACAAAGTACGCACTGACCAAGAACACTCCATACTGTGTCGTCGTCATGGCATCATGCAACGGAAGACCGATGTACGGCGAGTTTGGGTTGAGGAAGAGTGCGAGGAGAACGAACGTGAGCCACGCGATGACCAGGGCAGCACCGACTGTGATGATTCCACCAAGAATGCGACCGATGAGAGGAATCACAAACCCAAGAACTTTCCCGATTCCGCGTGCGATGGAGCCCACAACTTGGAAGGGAAGCGCGACAATTTTTGCAAAAGCATTTTCACGTTTCTCTTTTGGCATCACCGCATCGATCTTTTGCTGAATCGCAGCAAGCGTGACGCGACCACCGGTCATCTCCACTTTTTCCGCTGCCGTACGGGCTTCCGGCACTATCACCCACATGATGATATAGAGCAGAACGCCGAATCCACCCATGAGGAGGGAGAGTCCAAAGATCAGTCGTACGATGATTGGGTCGATCTCGAAGTAATTTGCGATACCGGCACACACACCGGCGATGATTTGGTTATCGGCATCGCGGTACAGCTTCAATTTTTTGAATGGTGCGTAGTGACCGAAGGGTGGAGTTTTTTCCGAGTGAGTTTGTCCTGCATCGAACTTCTCAAAATCCTCCACGGTTCCCATCGTCGCAATTACCGCCTCTACATCTTTCATTTCAATTACTTTGCGCTTCTTGCCCAGTGCCTCGGTGAATTCCTCGGCCATACGGCTTTCGATGTCGCTCACAATTTCATCCGCATCGGGCGAGTGCTTGAAGTGCGCACGAATGGCATGGAGGTAACGCTCCAGCATTGCGTATGCCTGCTCTTCAATGATGAAGGGGAAGTTGCCGATAGAAACTGTGAGTGTCTTAAACATTGGAAAGGAGGGAAGTGATGGAGTTATTGAGTGATTGCCATGTTGAGACGAGGTCCTTGAGTGCATCCTTACCTTTCTTCGTCAGGCTGTAGTATTTGCGAGGAGGTCCGCTCTTGCTCTCTTGCCACTCGTAACTGACCAGTTCGTCGGTGCGTAGGCGGCTTAAGAGGGGATACAGCGTTCCCTCCACCACAATCATGTCGGCCTCTTTGAGGTGCATCAGGATCTCGGACGCATAGAGCGCCTTTTTACTGATGAGGAGCAGGATGCAAAACTCTAAGAGTCCTTTGCGCATCTGCGCCTTACTGTTTTCGGCATTATTTTCGAAGGTCATGGGTGCATGGTAGTACACAGTACCTTGCATTGCAAGGGAGTAATACACAAATAGTAAAACCCCCAATCATCCTCGGTCTTCTCATGAGCAATCCTTATTTTTTGCAATTCCGTTGATTCACATTCTCCAGATTGCAGTGCTTTTCTTCCGGACCTCCATGTAAACATCGATTGAGCAGAGTGCTTGTCTCTTTGCACTTTTTGAGAGGAAGAAGATGCAGGCGCTTCTTCAGGCGATCAGAAATAGTCGGTGCAGTTTTTTGCTCAGGATCCATCTCGTAGCTCAGCGCAAAGGGGATTCCAAGTTCACGCAACTGGTCTCGTCGTTCTGCAAAGATTGCTGCAACACGACCCATCACCGTTTGATCTGCAATTTGTTCATAGACTGTCGTGGGGTTCGTATCGTTTAGCCAGTTGTCCTCGATGTACATCACCGTCGCCTCTGCGCCCATGGCGTCACCCATCGAAAGTTGGTGATCGAGAAGGTCCACTGCGCCGTCCAAGTTTAGCCGTTCGAGACTCATAGAAAGGGGATCCTGGTTGCTTACTGTATTCCTACATTGAAAGGCGTCAATCTGCCTATCAATGTAGATTATTGCAGCTTTGCCCACTGCTCCATCTCCTCCGCTGTAAACTGGTACTTGTCCAAGAACACTGCCTTTGCAGTCGCGTCATTGATCAATCCGTAGATACGAGCCACCTCCTTCTGTCGGAAAGCTCCATATTGGTTATTCCATAGCTCTCGATAGTATTGTCTTCGTTCAAATCGCTGAAGGTCGAGAATCTTCGTCGTCGCAAGAGCGGCGTCAATGATCGGAAGCGCAGCCTCTACTTGTTCCGGAGTAAATTTCGGCTTCACCACTTCGTGTTGTGTCGTCTGGTGTGCACCGGGTGTGTACGCTTGAATCGGCTTTTGGGCCTGTACGTTTCGGGTCTGAAGCGTCATTCGCAGTGCCTCACGAATTGCTGGGATATCTCGCAATGCGTGGATTGCTTCGCGATCGAGTCCATCCACAATCCTGCCACTGCGTGCGTGCTCTTGTACTGCGTGCAAAACAAACTCAGCAGTCAGTGCATTGTGATTCATTCGAATCTTCGTTTGTCCGGCAACGACTTTGATTTCAGATTGTACGTCGCTATCGAAGGTGAGTGCCGGTGAGGGATTGTTGAGGTCGTGCATAGAGAGTGGCGGACATTCAATACTTTTTAGAGCGAAATGCAATGCCTTCTCTAAAGGAAAACTCCAAACGGAGGCTTTTACCGTGATTCAGGCGGAGTGATCGTCGGGTTGAGGAGATCGCCCATGTTCAATTTTTTGCGGACAGTGCCACGGGTTAATCCGGTAATATTCGATACGGTGGATTGATTGTCGTCGTAGCGTTCCATCATCAATTGCAACAATCGAATCTCAATCGCAGTCATGACGGCATTTAAGTTGCCGTCTATTCCTTCCAAGTTGACAACAAGTTGAATAGGCGCATGCGGGGCTGTGGAATTTTCAGGAGGTTTTACTCGCACCGTTCCTTGTAAGAACGATTCAGAATAATGCGGATCGCCATTATTGCCGGTTGTGATTTTTTTGATGAAAGACGGGTCCGAAGATAGGTGTATATGTTCAAGGCTGACCGTCAAAATGCGTGCGTCTGCTGGTGCGGTCGACTGGGAAATAAAACATGCGCGAAGAATATGATCACGCAATTCACGTACGTTTCCGGCATATTCTTGATGCAATAAATACTCTTCTGCCTTGGGGTCGATTTGCATCGAATAATCCGTTGCAGCAAAGCTCTTTAAGAAATGAGCGATCAATAATTTTTTATGATCAATGTGTCGCTCTCGCAGCGCCGGAATAAAGATTTGGCAACTGCGCAATCGGTCATACAGGTCGCTGCGGAATTTTCCTTCCCCCACTAGTTGCTCCAAATCGCGGTTCGTCGCAGCGATGATTTTACTTTTTGGAGAGAGTTTTTTCGTTTCATTGCTTCCAACCCGACTGAATTCCCGTGTTTCGAGAACACGCAGAAGTTTCGCCTGTTGATTGAGCGGCATATCGCCCACTTCATCCAGGAAAATTGTGCCACCATCTGCAATGGTTCCAAATGCGCCATCTCTTGTTGTGCGCGCATCTGTGAAAGATCCCTTCTCATGTCCGAACAACTCGCTCTCCACAACTCCATCATTTAAACCTGCACAGTTCACCGCAACATATTTACTGTTATTCCCGTTCAATTGATGAACTGCTTTGGGGAACAATTCTTTTCCCGTTCCGCGCTCACCTCGATACAGCATGGTCATTTGTGCCTTGGCATACAGTTGTGTTTTGTGCCACGCCTCTTGCATCTTGGTATCACCTGCAACAACCATATGAACTTCCTTCAGTACCTTTTCGTTCGTCACAGGGTACTGTGCTTCTTGGTCTCTCGAAGAAATGTCTTCGGAGGACGTTGATGGAAAAGTAAGACTCATAGTGAAGATGGGGGAGTATTCAATACTTATTAGAAGGAAATGCAATGATTTCTCTAAAAGTCTACGAGGTACCACTCCCCTCCCCTCAAAATTGACTTTGTTAATTAAAGTTTACAGTCCTGTTTAGTGAGTTCTCGACAATCGTGAAGGTGTCGGTTCTGCCGATACTTATTTAAGAGAACTCATGAAAAAAAGTGGGGATCTTGTTTTGGGAGAAACAAGGTCCCTCTGATTTTTTATGCGGATCGCTAATAGATAACCTATTTAAAGAATACATTTTGTGTTCAATTATTGCATTTTCTCCTGCTATTCTATTGTTAGATGCTTCGAGCATCGGGAAGGAGGTGTTAAATGCGTCGCTGGAAACGTTGGCTTGAAGCGATCCGAGAATTACTCGGTCGGCAGCAAGGCGCAGCGCCTGCATGAACATCATCCAGTTTGTGACTCCCTTCATTGTTGTCACAAGCTACCGTCGGGCGCAGGATTTCACATCCTTCGCTCGGCGGCTTTTATCAACCGTCTGTTTCTCTGCTACACTCCAGGCCTCTTTCCCCTTTCTTTCTCTATGAAACTCCGCGTTTCTTCCGTTATTGCTTGGGTGTGCACCTTGTTGGTTGCCGCCTTCAACATTTTCGCAGGTGTCATGAAGTTCATGCCCGTTCCTGCCGGTTCTCCTTCTGAGGCAATGCTTCAGCGTCTTGGAGTTTCATTGCAGTTGGATCACGTTCTCGGTGTGATCGAACTTGCAATCGTTGTGCTCTACCTCATCCCACGCACATCGACAGTTGGTTTCGTTCTCTTGATCGGCTACCTCAGCGGAGCCCTTGCAACGAACCTCACACATGGATTCACCAACGCAGAGGCTGCACCGATCTATATCCTCTTCGCTCTGATGCTCATCAGTGCATACATCCGCAACCCAGAGTTGCTCGCTCGCTTGATGAAGAAGAAAGTCTAAACAATCCTGTCTTCAAAAGACCGCGAGATATTCTCTCGCGGTTTTTTTTAATTTCTCTCATAGAACAAAGTTTGTATTCAAGTATTTACAATTACTGTAGTCTTCCCTGGAAATAAAGTAGTATTTATAAATTTCATAAAACCTGAATTTAGAATAAAAAATGTATTCATAAATTTTACTCTGCTACACTTCGTCGTATGGATCCTCTCCTCATTGCATCGCAACTTCGCTGTCCAAGTGGAGAGATGGGAGAAGAAGTAGGAAAAAGACTTGCTGAGTTCAATGCCGATGCCAATGCGTGGACGCTCAAGCTCTTGGATATTCAACCGAATGATCATGTACTCGAAATTGGGTTTGGCCCAGGTGAAGCGATTGCAGAAGCAGCGCGACTGACTCCAGAGGGATTTGTGGCAGGGATCGATTTTTCGGAGACGATGCTTTCCATGGCAACGGAACGAAACGCACGCGCGATCATTCAGGACCGTGTGGAACTTGCACTAGGGGATGGACACGATATTCCGTATCCCGAACAATCCTTCACGAAAGTGGTTGCGATCAATGTTCTCTATTTTTGGGAGGATCTGCAAAAACCGTTGTCCGAAATTTTCCGCGTCTTACGATCTGGCGGAACGGCTGCATTCTATGTAACCGCTCAAAATAGCTGGTTACCTGGTATTGCGGAGTCCGGTGTATTCCATGATTACGCACCAGATACCATTCGCAATGCACTCAACGCTGCAGGATTTGCACAGACAAACATGCATCATACAAAAATTCCTGAAGGAGATGCCGTCTGTATTCTTGCGAAGAAGTCTTAATCCACTAGCTCTTTCTGCATTCTCTCTTTCTCAAAGGTGAACTGTCCGTCGAAGAACGACATCAAGGTTTCGCTGTCACGCATAGCATTGAACAAGCACACGCTCGCACCGGGGGACGGCGTCATGTTGAAGATGATCCGATCGCCAATAATCTTTCCTTCTCCCAGTTGCATTTCGCTCGTGCGGGTATCGACACGTTGCAGGCGCATTCCTCCAAACCCCTTTGCACGCGTAATGTCCGCCGCTGTCATACTTGGAATGATTTTGCGCACCGCTCGCAGGAACACTCGTTTTCCGATGAAGGGGATTTCGTACAGCAGGTTTTTGGCCAAGAACTTCACAATGATCTTGTCACTGAGGATTTTGACGAGGCTCCGGATAGTCGCAAAGCGCAGTAATCCTGCAGAACGGAAGTAATCGACCGATGTTCCAATGTGACCCATCTCCATCACCGGAAAGAACTTTGCCGTGGGTCCCCAACGGGTTTTGCCCTTCACCTGCACATCGGGGTCACCGTGGACGGCGGCGAAGGGGAGTTTCTTCTGCTGAACGGTATAGACCTTTCCTCGCAGCAGTTCGTTGCTGAAGTAGAAGTTCCCCGCCACCGGAATGAGCGAGTATTCCTTTCCGTACCCAAGCGACTTTGCAAAGAGGAGGCTGTAGGCATCGGTATCGACCACCACTGCTCGTGCATGCATTGTCTGCTTGTCGGTGATGATGTCATAGCCATCATTGGTTTTCTCAAACTTCAGTACTTTCTCTCCCAGATACACATCTCCATCGGGTTTCGTGCGTTTTGCTTCACGCATGAATGATTGTGAGAGTGCCTCGAAGTCGACGGCATGGCCGCTGTCGGTATACAGCGCGATGATCTGTTCCTGTGGATCGCGGCCTTTCACTATGTTCGGTTCTACGTTGGCAATCTCGTCACGGCCGATTTTTCGAATGTCGGGGTAGAGGTCTTTGATGTCCTCATAGCGCTTTGTCAGCTCTGCAACTTCTTTCTCCCCTACGGCAAGAACCATCTTCGGCATCGTGAAGACAATTCCCTCTCTGCCCTGAGTGAGGTGCTCGACATAGCGGGGGACCATGTTCGCAGCGGGTTTGACACTCTTTGCCTTCTCGAGCGAGTAGTTGGTCTCGATGTCGCCGATGTGGAGCGTCTGACTGTTGTTGTTCGCGCCGGAGTTCACCTTTGCAAAGGCGGGGTACTTCTCGATCAGTGCGATCGATGCAATATTCGTGTACCTCGAAAGTGTGTAGTACAGCGCAGTACCGCTGGCTCCGCCTCCAATCACCACAACGTCATAGGTCTTCTTGGTCATGTCTCCACTCTAGTCCATTCCGTCCTCGTGCTCCATGCTAGACTGTGGACCATGGAATCGTTCAACAAAGAAGAGCTGCGTATTCTGCGCACGCTCAAAACACCGCAGAAGATTCAGGATTTCCTCAACACACTGACTCAGAACTTTGAAGAGGATGGCGAAACATGTCGTTCACCGCGACGCGTGCTGCGCGATAGAACAGCACATTGTATGGAGGGCGCCCTCTTTGCCGCCGCCGCACTCAAGTGCATTGGATTTCCTCCACTAATCCTCCATCTTCGTTCCATCAAAGGTGATTTCGATCATGCGGTGACGGTCTTTGAGATCGATGGTTGCTATGGAGCAATAGGGAAAACGAATCATGGAGTGTTGCGCTACCGCGAGCCTGTCTACAAATCGATGCGCGAACTTGCGATGTCGTTCTTCCACGAATACTTTCTCGATGATGGCACCAAGACGATGCGTTCCTATGCAGGACCCATCGATCTCTCTCGATTCGACAAGAGGGGATGGGAAACAGCGGAAGAAGACCTGTGGTATATCCAGGATTTTCTCGAATCGGCAAAGAACGTTCCTCTGCTGACGCCCAAGCAAATACAAGGACTTCGAAAAGCAGATCTGATCGAACGCGCAATGGGCCAACTGACAGAGTGGGGAAAAACCGAATTAAGAACAAAATAAGTGATCAAAATAAATGGCTAAAAATAGGGCTCTATAAATTCAAACACGACCAAAGACCCACCAGTTACGATGGGTCTGTTGGTCCTTCTAGATCTCAGCGGAAGGTGCCCTCGTTGTTAGACGAGGATGCCTGTTTTCACTTGGGCCGCAAGGCCCGGGTCGACACTCAGCGAGGTACGTGCGATGACGAATAACTCCCCATTGATTCGTCCATCACGGACGACACCGTCAATGGTGGCTCGGTAGAATGTACCGTCGACTCCAGCATACGTAATTTGCTGCAGTCGAATGTTGTTTCCGGTCAGGACAGTGCGTCCTGTTGCCGGATACACCAGAGTCGCAAATTTGTAGCTTGCGAACGAGTCTCGATACACAACATCGATCGCTGTGGACTGACACAACTTGTCCTGATCCGTGCCATTGGCGTAGATGACATCGCGCTCGTAGTCGTTGCCGGCGAAGATGTAGTCATCGCCGCCTCCGATTGCATAGAAGACATCTGCACCAAGACCGCCGTCCAAGTAGTCGGAGGTTCGTTGGCCGCCGTAGAGAGTGTCGTTACCCTCTTCGCCGCTTAGCGATGCGCCGCTGTCTCCACCGATGAGGGTGTCGTTACCCCATCCGCCAAAGACAGACTCCAACGGACCTTTCACACCCCTTGAATCGAAGACATCATTACCATCCTGCAATTGGACATTCATGCCGAGCACGCTCGATGTGGGGAACAACCACCGACCACCGGAATTATCGGTAATCTGCAGTTGCGCACCTACATTGCGAACCGTCACAACGTCATTTGCCGGCGAGCCCTGGTAGTACACATACTGTCCAATCTGCACCGCACTTGTCAGTGCTAGACGCTCCTCAAGACAATCAAAAAGCAGCTTCCGTGAATTCATGGAACACCTCACATGGGTTTTTGTTCAGTTCCTTCCGCCGTCGATGGAAAGGACCTGGCATATCGAAATGACATGCTAGTGTAAAATATACTAAATGTGTTTTTTGTCAATTATTATCTCTTTCTCAAATACAAAGAAAGGAGACGCAAAGTGCGTCTCCGATCCCTCTTTGTAGAGTCTCTCTTCTGCTTACCCGTACATCTTCAGTTGAACCTTTTCTTCCCGAAAGGATGAATTGCCCAACGTGAAGTCACTACTGAGTAACGCGAAGGTATCATGCACGGTGTATGTAATATCCGGAGCCGTGCCGTCTTCTCGGTGCCAGACATCCCATCGCAATGTGTACGGCGAGAAGACGATCTGTGCCGTTCGAATGAAGATGAAGATTCCCGGCTGAGATGGAACCTTCGTTTCCGCCCATCCTTTTGAGAGGCTGTATCGTAGGTCTGCCAACGGGACGGGTACTTTGAGTTCGCCCAGCCATTTTCCTACTCCTTTTTGCACGCTGAGCTGCAAGCGAAGATTGCCGGTTTCATCGTCGAGACAATCGAGACGGTTGAATTTTCCGAGTCCGGGGTTCGAATTCCAAAGATTCGTAGGGAGGGCCATGAGCGTAGTGTCCTTATAGAAGAGAAACATTGATTACAGAGAGGGAAGCCAATCCCTCTACTTGAAGAATTAGCTGTCTCTCTGCAGAAACGCGATGATGAAAAGAAGCGAAGTGGAAAACTCTATACCTGCAAACTCCTCAAATCTATAAAGTTTTTCATTGTCTTCCTAGAGAGAGAAAGATTGTATACAATAATTGATCAATAGTTCGTCTCTCATACAATTTCTTCGCTCCATACCTCATCCAACGCTATACTCCCGTTCGATGAATACACCTGTCGTCATCACCGCCTGCTACGTCTTCGTTCCCTTCACAGAGGAGCGATTGAAAACGTTGCAGCAGGAATTGAAGACATTCGGGCAGCAGAATGAAATGCGCGGCCTTGTTCTCATTGCCTCCGAGGGACTCAATGGAACAGTCGCAGGGGGCGCAGAGGCGATTATGAATTGGAAAAAGAAAGTGACGGAACTGTGTGGAGAAACAATCTTCAAAGACAGTTCCGCAGACCACATGGTGTTCCGTCGTTGGTCCGTGAAGATCAAGCCGGAGATCGTTGCACTCAAGAAAGATGTCCACCCAAACGGCAAGCACAAGCACCTGACTCCTGCGGAATGGAACGAAGCAATGGAGAAGGGTGACGCGATCATCATCGACACACGCAATGATTACGAAGTGGCGATTGGAAAATTCGAAGGAGCGATTGATCCCAAAATCAAAAGCTTCCATGAATTTCCGGAGTACGTTGAGAAGATGGAGTTCCCGAAGGATAAGAAGTTCCTCATCTACTGCACAGGAGGAATTCGTTGTGAGAAAGCATTGCTGCAAATGGAGAAGCAGGGGTATGAAAATGTGTATCAGTTGGAGGGAGGAATCCTTGGATACCTTCAGCAATTCCCTGAGCAGAAATTTGAGGGAGAGTGCTTTGTGTTCGATCACAGAGTTTCCGTTGATCAAAAGCTTCATCCCTCACAGACGTATGGCATGTGTCCTCACTGTGGGAATCCCGGGGATCAATTGATCAAGTGCTTCTGTGGTAAAGAACAAAAAGTGTGTACAAGTTGTTTGGCTCAGGAAAGGGCTCGAACGTGTTCCAAGAACTGTGCGCATCATTACGAAAAGCGCCACGTCACATCACAAGTAGGGTAAACGTACCGAATGCAGGATATTGACTAAAATAAATATTTAAAGTATAATACTAATTAATCTCATACCCACTTCAACTATGGTAAACGAGTTCAACGACCCGCCTAAGTATGCACCTTCCCCCGAAGAAATGCGGGGAAACGATTCGGTAGAGAGCAGCGCAGCAGTCCATATTGAAGGTCAAAGAACGCATCAACATTCTCAAATGAGCGCACTTGGCGTGTTCGATGATAACGGTATGACACAGCTTGAAAAAGAACGCCTTACCGTCCTCACGGAACGCGAGAGGCAAAATGGAGAATTGAGTTATTCTGAACAGCAAGAAAAAAGTGCATTGGAGGAATTGCAGCACTACACACAGGCAGCGTAATCACCACGCTTGAACCTTGCTTTGCATGTAGTGTGAACTGCTGTGCAGGAATCGTTTTTCGATGAGGTGCCATGACAGAAGCCCGAACACGGGGACGAGCAGGAGTGCCGAAGTCACCAGACGGAAGGTGTCGCCCGCAGGCAGAAGAAGCACCAGCGTTTGAATGACGGGGAAGTGATAGATGTAAATCGAGTAGGACAGATCGCCGAACCTGCTCGCGTTGCCGAGGTAGGGGATTCCCGATGCGAGGAAGACGACAATCACCGAGAGTGCGAGCGGGAGAAGTGCCGGGAGGGGGAACCAGTGATTCGCAATCTCGATCAGAATGGCAGCCGCCAAGAATGCGTATCTATAGCGGAAAAACAGATGATAGAAGTAGTAGAGCAATGCTCCTCCGACAAAGAACATCATCTGCCCAGGGAATTGTCGTGCGGTCGTATCGTCTCCATGTGATGTGAAGTACTGCACGTACATATAGGAGAGTATGTACAGCACCGCCAGCGTGGGGATTTTACCCACTCTTCTCAACACCCACACGATCAGCGGAACACAGATGTAAAAGAGTGCCTCGACCTGCAGTGTCCACAGTGCACCATTCACTGCCGTGAATTTGTTCGTTTCAAACACTCCCGGCAATGTCCATTGATGACCATTGAGGAAGAAAAGGTTGAAGAAGATGAAACGGAAGAAATCCTTTGCATGGAAATATGCCTGTGGTGCCAATGTAGAGACGAGACAGAGAGCAACTGCGCACAGTAAAATGTTGGTCGCATAACCAGGGTACAAGCGGCGAATGCGCTTTTCGGCGTACGTTCGAAGAGAGGTTGAGCGTTCGTAGCTCATGAAGATGAGGAACCCACTGATCACGAAAAACCCCTGCACCGCTCTCCCTGAACTGAGGAACAGATACGAAAGAGAGACGGGAATCACCTTGATCGCCATGTTTCCCGAGAGTTCGTATAAATGCGTCACTGCGACTGTGACTGCAAACAGCAAGCGCAGAAGATCGAAGTTATTGTTCCGCGGCAGGTTGTGTTCGGTCATGGCCTTCAGGCTAGGAGAAATCGACTCGAAGGGGAAGTACCAAGAAGAGAGGGGATATCGCACAAGTAGGACATCCACCTCTCGCAGTCTCAAACGACAGTTTCCGTGCCTTCTTACAGATTGCACGAATTGACGATTTTACAAAAAAGAACGATACTATTCGTCCTCTTTTTTTGAGAGGAAATTCGCTCTTCGTGAAAACATAGTCGGAGTACTTCGATGAAATCCATATTCAGATTTTCGTTCGGGTCGTTCGTGAACATCGTCACGTTGATCATTATCTTTCTTTCGATTCGTTTGTACGACAGTCAGACCGTTATATACGTCTCACTGTTTGCAGTCGCAGCAGGATCTCTTCTCAAGGATCTGTGGTGCAGAAAGAAAATCGATCTCCTTGAAGGAGAAATGAAAAAATTGCGCAAGGACTTTGAAGAGACGAATGCACTTGCGAATGCAGAATTCAGAGAAAAATGTCTCTTAGCTGAGAAACTGTATGCCGCAGAGCAGCTCCATCTCTTGCAGATGCGAGAGATGGCAGCGATCAATAGTTTTCAACGAAGACGAATAGAGGGATTCGAAAAACACGTGTACGGATCATTGCTCCAACAACCATGAAGAGTGAAGAGGCCTTGCACGTCGCACGGCCTCTTCAGCGCGATTCACCTTCTTCGTTATCAGCAAATTCTGCCAATGCGGGGTTCTTTCGCAGGGCGCGTTTGATTTTGCCAATGAGTTGTTTCGTGCGTTCTTTTGTCCATTTTCGTTCGTCCTCTCCGCGGTTTTCATTCATAAATTCGGCGACTGCTTTGGGATCTCTTGGCGTTCCATCGTGAAGCCCGCTTGAAACGGAGAAGAGTCGAATGTGCTCTTCGGAAATTCCGGGGACATTCTGCAGTGCCAGTCTGATCTGTTGCATCGTTTCCTCTCGATGCAATTCCACATCATTCTTGGGCGTATTTTTATCAGGCAAAACGTCTGCAAACGTTCCTCCTTCTGGATCTTTTCCGATGGGAGCATTCATTGTCTTTGGTTTTTTCTGCTTCAAAAGCAGTTCTACTTCTTCCTCAGATATTTCCATCTTCTTCGCTAACCATTTCACTGATGGTTTTTCATTGTCATGATTTTTTTGAAACTGCTCTTTCAAACGACGAAGCGTATACAGCATTTTGACTTTGTGTACCGGAATACGAATTTCGTTTCCGGTATTTGCAAGCCCTCGGGTGATTGCCTGACGAATCCACCACACCGCATACGTGGACAGTTTGAATCCGCGTTGGTATTCAAACTTATCAACTGCTCGAATGAGCCCCACATTTCCTTCAGAGACCAGATCGACGAAATCTAATCCGAGATTACGGTAACGCTTTGCAACGTGCACGACGAGTCGCTGGTTGGAAACAATTAACATTCCACGAGCCTTCGCGTCTCCCTCAGCCGCCGCTTTCGCCAATCCTCTTTCCTCTTCTGGGGTAAGAATAGGTGCTGCGCAGAGCGCATTCATCATCATCGTGATTCCGTCGAGTTTTGCGTCTTTTCCCAGGTGATCCAACAAAAATTCTTTTCGTAAATCATCGTGCTCAATGTCTTCCTCCGCTTCTTTCAGCTCTGTGTCGTCGGGTTCAAAAGAATCCCACGCGAGGTCGCCGTTTTCTTGAGGAGTTTCTGTCATAGAAAAGGCCTCACTCTAACACAGAGTAAGGCCTTTTTATAGGTTCAAAACAGAAAAATGGACTATTTCTTCTTCGCGTGTGGGTTGTGCTCCTCATACTTTTCCCACCAAAAACTGTCTCCGCCCGTCATGAATGTGAAGATCGCTCGAGCGAGCAGTAAGAGGAAGTAGAAGACGATGAGGACCCCCAAAGCCTCGATGTACAAGATCATGCTGTTTTGTGTCAGCATTTTTCCCTGACTAAAAAGGAAGACGAATCCGGCCAAGGCGCCCAGAGTGATCAGGGCCTCACCGAACGTGCTTTTTGTCCGCAGTTCCATAGGAGTAGGGGAAGGAGATGAATCGAGTATACTCCTTTCATGCAACGTCTGATCATCAATGCCGACGACCTGGGGTGCAATCCGCAGCGTTCTCACGGAATTTTTCAGTGCATGGAGTTTGGCGTAGTGACGAATACAACAATTTGGCCGAACGGAAATGACAGCGATGCCTCTGCCAAGCACGCGAAGGAGCGAGACATTCCGGTGGGACTCCATCTCAATCTGGTGGAAGAGTATCCGCTCAGCAAACCCGATGATGTCAGTTCCCTCATCAGCAGTAATGGACAATTCTATCCGCACCAAAAATTGTGGGGGCTGTTGGAAGAAGGGAGTATTGAGAAGCAACACCTGGAACGAGAAGTGCGTGCACAGCTGGAGTGGATGTTTGATCAGGGATTGGTCCCCACGCATGTTGCCAGTAATTACGACATGCATGTGCACCCGACCATCACGAATATTTTGATTCCTCTCATGGAACGCTATGGCATTCGCTTCGTTCGCATTCCGTGTGAAGAGCCTCTGCCTCCGTTCGGCTATGAAATTCCGGCGGCACAATTGAAGGAGGTTCAAGAAATGAATGAAAGAGCAAAGGCAGTTCGATCGATGTACGAAGCACACGACATTCAAACGACGGACGGGTTCCGCGGACTCTGCCTGCTTGGAAATGCGACACTCAAGAATCTTCGACATACGATCAACCGTTTGCCGGAAGGAACGACCGAACTGATGGTGCATCCCAGTTCCGACATCACCTATGGATCGACTTTTGACCTCGATCCCCAGCGCCAAACGGAGCTCAGAATGTTGCTCGACGAGACGATTCCGGCGCTCCTCAAGGAGAAGAAGATTGAACTGTGTTCCTATAGGGATTTATAGCCTGAAAGGGTAGTTTCAGGTGATATACAATAATCAAAAATTATTGTATAATAATATAGTTCACACACATCCACATGTTGCAACAACTTCTAACTCTCTTCGCGGTGATCTTCATGCTGTGGGTGGTGTTTGAAGGAGGGTTTGGAAGTGACGGTGATGATAAGAAAAAGAAGGACGGTGAAGGAGGAGGATTGGAAGCGCTGTTCAAGTTTCTTGCAGTGCCACTGCTGCTCATAGGAGGAGCTCTGTTACTTGTTGGAAGAATGCTGTGGCAGGTCTTGAAGTACGTGCCCGAGATTCTACAAAAACTCATACACTTCCTGCAGTGGCTCACAGAATTTTTGGCGGAGATGCTCGGAGGAGTGGTGACATTGTTGAAGCATCTCTTCAAAGACCTCAAAACCACATGGAAAGTCGGAAAGGGGATTGTGGGATTTTTGAAATCCGTTGCGACGACCGTGCTGCGCGTGCTCAAGTCTCTTGGGAAATTCTTCGATCGATTCATGGATAGAGTATTCGACGTGTTCTCAATCGTGTGGGAATTCCTTCAAAAAGCAGTCCGTGTTGTGTGGAAAATGATTCGTTCCTCCATCGCTTTGGTCGTGGGACGAGTCTTCCGATCGTCTTCTCGCGATTCTTCCTCTAATCGTTCTCGATCTACAACAACCGCTGCAAGTTCTTCTTCAAACACAAAGCGTTCCACTCGCAGCGATTTTTCGTGGGACACCTCTTCTCTCTTGGGTCTTCTTCTCTCGTGCGTGTTCTACTTCATTGGTTCAGGGAAGGAGGAGACAGAACAATCAACCCAGACAGTTCGAACGAAAGAATCTTCTACACATACACACTCGCCATCGTCCTCTCGTCCCTTGGGACTTTGGAAGTGGCTTGCACTCTTTTTGTCCAACGTGGATGACGAGAAAAATGCCGATTATCGCGAGCCGGTGAGAAGCGCAAAATCCATTCAGTTCTACAATCAGGAATTGTCCACATTGCAGGCAATCGGCTGGCAGACTCGTCGCCGTATGGCAAAGGTGTAAGGGGGGAAGAAAATGAGCGTCTAAGAGAGTGCGTTCGCACGTTTTCTATTTCTTTCCAATCCCTTCTATGACAACACTCCGACAGGCAGTCGTTAGCACAACAATGGCAGCATCTTTGCTCGCATTTGCAACTCCGGCCTTTGCTCTTGGCATTTCTGCAGGCGGCAATGGAAATGCAGGCGGAACAGCTACTGTTCGCGGTCATCAGATCAGCACAAACGGAAGCGTTCAGGCAGATGCAAATGCAAATGTACAAGTTGAGCGTCATTCCAACAGTTGGTTCTGGAATAACCATGACGAGGACAACGATGACGACGATTCCTCTTCTTCCACAAGTTCCCAAAACTCACAGGGAAGCAGCGTGACGTCTTCGTCTTCTGTCTCCACGACATCAAATTCCCGTTCCTCAAAGCATTCGTCTTCGGGTTCGATTCACAATGATAACGGTCTCCATGGAACGTTGACGCTCAACATGTGGAATAACACGAAGGAGCGTTTGTATACGGCACTCAACCGAGGCATGAAATTGTTCTCGAAGGCCGCGCACCGTTACTGCGGTGATGATGCTTCGACAGCAGCTTGTCTTGCGAACGCAAAAGCAGAATTAAAGCTGAAGTTCGAAAGCATGCTCACCGTCGCGTTCGGTGACTAATCACGATATCGATAGATGAAGGGCACAGAGGTTCGCGGGGGCCTCTGTGTCTTTGTAGGAGAGGGAGTTCTTGCACTTTCTTCAAAACAGGATCTGGAGAAACACCTCTATGGTGCATGTATTGCACTTTTCCACTAGGATGCGCTCGTGCGTACGAAACTTTTCATTTCGATTGGAGTGCTTTGTCTGAGCATGACGCCTGTCGCGTTTGCACTCGATACGGTGGTGGTGGTTCCCGAGAGAGGGCTTTCTCTCTTTGAAATGCAGGAGCGCATTGCAAACACACTCCATCCCGTAATGGGCAAGCCCATGCACGTCAGTCCGCTTGCGGATGAAACCATTCCCATGCGAACGGATTTGACCATCGTGTATCAGTCCGATGTGCCGCTGCCCGTGGTCGTTTCGTCGATCGAAGGAATTCCACAGGATAAATTGCTTGCGATTCTGCCCGCAACGTCCTCCACAGAACCCACTCGTGTGCGGATTCCTCTCATCTCCTCTGCAGCGTGGCGTCCGGGTACGACGGGAGTATCCATCGAGGTGTACTGGATTGATGATCACAAACCCCTGCTCCTCGATTTACAGACGACCGATGCACAAAGCATGCCGGCGATTGTGCTGGCGATTGCAGGCCACGTCTTTACGACAGAGCCGCTGCTTGCGTCGTATTCGATCAACTTCTTGCCGGGGTATGGGATTGCGGGAATTCCGCTCACTGCCCTTCTTGCGTTTGTGGGTCTTGTGATGTTCATCGTTCTCTCCAGGCGCATGCCCAAGATTCGTGCGATTGGATGGGCGGTGTGTGCACTGCTCCTCTTGTACCAAGTTCGCTTCCTGCCGAATGTGATTGCCCAGACCGTGCATGAACAGCGAGTGTGGTGGAAAGATGGAAATGTCGGAGAGCTGGGACACGATAAAGTGATTGCCGAAGCGGTAACGCGTGAAGTGCTGCCGAATGAACCGGTGTTGATTTCCATGAATCAGGCCACCCCATTGCGCTACTTCCTGTACCCCATCGTTCCCACGACTGACCCCGACGTTCTCACACAGAGCGGGGCCCTGGCTGTCATGGCGCAGGTGTGGGATACAACTCAGACAACCTTCGTGATCAATGATCGTCCGTTCGTCGGTTCCATCTTGAAACAATTCGAGAATGGTGATGCCCTTGTTCGTTTCGCTCCCCGACCATGATTGTGCTTTCCTTCCTCATCGCGGTTGCTGTTCTTCTTCTCGAAGGGCGTTTCTTGGCTGCGATTATTTTGCGATCACGTGGAGAGAAGGTGCTTGCATGGACGCTGGGATATCCGCTGGGCGCATTGTTGAATACAGGCGTCTTCTTCGTTTTCAATCAGGTGCACATTCCTTGGAACTTGGGGACGATTGGGGGAATGCACCTCATTCTCCTCGCACTGCTTTCGCTCCTCATACTTCGTCAGCCAAAGGACGGATTTTCCCTCAAGCAGTCTGACCCCATTGCGATTCATCCGTTTCTGTTCGCGTTCTCCATTGCGATCGTTGCCGTAGTGGTCGGTTCGGCTGCACTCCATGCGCTGACGATCCCGAGCATCAATTGGGATGTGTTCACTAACTGGGCAATGCGCGCGAAGATCTCGTTCTACGCGGGTCGTTTTGTGACGGAGAATGTCACCCAGCCGCAGTACCCGGTGTTGCTTCATTCTCTGGAAATGCTCCCGATGTACGGTGCGGGGTTTGTCGATCAACTGACGAAGGCAATGTCGCTCGTTCTCTCGCTCAGTGGCCTTGGTGCCTTGTTCGTTCTTGCAATGGCGCGCGTCGGCAAGCGGGGAGCAATCGTAACGCTGGCATTCCTCTGCGCCATTCCGTTTGCATTCGAGCACCTGCGCCAGGGGTACGCCGACATTCATTGGACAATGTTCGCTCTGCTCTCTGCCATTACTTTGGATATGGCGGTGGAGGAGAACGATCGAAGAGTATTGATGCTGTCTGCCATATTAATCGTCGCCGCAGGTTGGACGAAGCTCGACGGACTCTACTTCGGCGTTGCGCCGTGGCTTGCAACGATTCTGTTTTTGGCCGTTCGTGCAAAGTCTTTTGCCTTCTACCGGTGGCCGGTGGGGCTTTGCATTCTCTTGAGCGTTCTGTGGCCGCTCCACGTTCTTCTGTCGGGTGATATTGTGTCGCCGCACCACACGGTGCTCGAACTGCATATCGATGCGCTGGGGGAGCTGTTGCTCTCACTCTTCATGCGCGGAACATTCGGTCTGTACTGGTGGGCGATTGTTGCGATTTGCGTGGTTGCGGCACTGCAGAAAACAACACGACACCTACTCTGTTGGCAGCCGTCTTCGTTGTTTGGAAAATTCTCCGCCTTGGGAATTGTGTTGACCTATCTGTTCACCTCCGAGGTGAAAGGTCTGTTGCAGGGCGATAACTTCTCCCGTGTTATGTTGGGCGCCACGATGATTTTGACGCTTGCGATGACGCTCTTCCTTCTCCGTCACAGCAAGAAGGAACGTTAGGCTTCGAGTTTCTTCTCCGGTGCACCCAACTGAACTGCGTCATGGGCTTTTTCTGCAACATTCTTTCTTCCCTCGTGCAGTTGGGCCCACACTTGCTCCATGAGCGCATTGCTCTTCTCAAACGTCTGAGCGGTGGATTCTCTGCCCGAGAGCGCCGATGGAGGAAGGAGGGGTTTCATGATCAGGATTTGGCACGAAGGATATCGCGGATTTCCGTGAGCAATTTGATTTCAAGCGGTTCCGGTGCAGGAGGTGGAGGCGGTGGTGTGTGCTTTTTCTTCAAGCGTTGCAACTGTTTGACTGCGACAAAAATACACAACGCGACGATGAGAAAATCGACAATCGATTGCAGGAACAGTCCGTACTTGAGCGGGCCGATGGCAAGAGTCGTGAAATCGATCTTTCCCAGCAACATTCCGATCAACGGCATGATGACGTCGTTGACGAGGGAAGTGACGATTTTGCCGAACGCTCCTCCAATGATCACACCGACAGCAAGGTCGATGATGTTTCCCTGAAAGGCAAATTGCTGAAATTCCTTCTTTTTCTCCAGGCTCCTCTGTCGGATTTTCTCAAGTTCCTCACGCATGTCTTTTGGCATAGAAAGAAGGGGAAACGGTTGGGTTCTGGAGAATATCCCCACACCAGGTGGTTTGCAATTCACGCTCGTCTTTTGCCTAGTCTTGGTTCTTGGGGACAAAGAGACCGCGGAAGCGTTCCTCGCGGATCGCATTTGTATCCTGATGGATTTTTTGCAGAGTACGGCGGATGTGCTCTTCCTGACGAGAGACCTCCTCGTTTCCTGACGGCTCTTCTTTTGCAGAATTTTTAAACATGCGCGGAGAGTAATTATTTCCGTCTTCGCACGCAACTATTTTTTTACTCGGCCGAGGGTCCTGGCACATGTTTCAAAATCCAGTGACCAATGCCGAGCACCGTCGATACGATCAGCCAGCTGTCGATGCCGCCCGTGATGGAGATGTGGACCAATGCAGGATTGAGGCTGTTTGTGAAAATGACGAGCAACCACAGGAAGACCACGTTCACAAAGACGATTGCGATCAGAGTGAAGAGAAGACGAATTGGGAATGTGATGATGTCGAGCACGGGATGCGCAAACAGGTTCAAGAGCGTGAGTACAGCAGCCGCAATGAGGAATGCAGGGAACCCGCCTGTGATGGCGATGTGTGTCGGGAGCAAGATCGTCATTCCGACCAGCAAGGCGACAGTGAGGACGAAGCCGACGAAGAGACGGGTGAAGAACGACATTACATTTTTTGGAACGAAAGCATGATCGTCTCGTCATCCAATGCAATTTCCTCCACAGGGGCATCGCCTGTGTCTCCTGCGACGGCGCGTGTTTCCTCCAGCACCGCAGGGAGCAATGCTTCGAGCAATGGATACGCTCCTTGGATTTGTACCGTAATGCGGTCGGTGTAGGCGAGTCCTGCTTCTTTGCGCAGTTTCTGGATCGCACGGACAAGATCGCGCATGTGACCCTCTGCCTTCAATTCCTCGCTAATTGTGGTTTCCAGGCTGACTACCACTCCGGCCTGAGCGGCGACGTTTGTGCCTTCTTTGCCGCGGTAGATCACGTTTGCTTCATCGGGTGTCAGGCGCTCGTCGCCAATGATGATTGTTCCGTCGTCTTCCTGCTCAAACTCGCCACGCTTTCCCATTGCGATGATCTCTTGCACACGACCACCCAGGCGAGGACCCACTTTGCGTGCGTCGACTTGCACGAATGCTTCCGCAATCGATTCGGGGTCATCGGTCAGAATGAGTTCTTTCACATTCAACTCCTGGCAGAGAAGATTGCGATCGTCGTCATTGAGTTCTATCTCCTTCGCTTTCGATGCAGGGATAGCGACAGTTGCAGAGGAGAGTGGCTGGCGCACTTTGATCTTCTGTTCACTGCGCGCAGACAGTCCCAGCGACACGATCTGGCGGAGAAGGCGCGTCTTTTTGAGGAGCTTCTGTTCTGCAGCGGTGAGTTTCTTCACCTCTGGCCAGTCGGTCAGGTGGATCGACCCGTGATCTTGGGGAACCAAGTTGAGGTAGATGGCATCGGTCACGAATGGACAGAACGGAGCGAGGAGTTGGCTGACCGTGATGAGGACGTCGTAGAGCGTGGAAAGGGCTTCGTGCTGCGATTCTTCGCTGATGTCCTCGATGCTGTCTTCTGCTTCGAGCATTCCTTTGCCGGCAAAGCGGCGACGTGACAGACGGATGTACCAGTTGGTGAGTGCATCGATGGTGTCATGGAGTTCGGAGCATGTTGCGGAGAGTTCGTAGTTCTCCAATTGTTCTGTCATGCGATTGACCAGGTCTTGGACCTCGGTGCGAATCCAGACATCGAGCGGGTGCTTGGAATGACGGCGATCACCTGTCGGGGTGAAGTTCGCAGCATTCGCATACGTTACAAAGAAGCTGTAACTGTTCCACAACGGTAAGAGCATGTTGCGCACGCTGTCTTCGACAACCTTTTGTGAGAAGCGCATGTCTTCTCCGCGCACGGCCTGTGAACTCATGAGTGAGAAGCGCAGTGCATCGGCACCCATTTCGTCCATCACCAAGTTCGGGTCCGGGTAATTCTGCAACTTCTTACTCATCTTGCGTCCGTCCTCGGCCAAGATCGTTCCGTTCGTGATGCAGTGCTTGAAGACGGGGCTCTTGAACAATGCCGCACCAAGAACAGTGAGTGTGTAGAACCATCCGCGTGTTTGGTCGATTCCTTCGGCGATGAAGTCCGCAGGGAAGTTTGGAGGAGTGGAATTTTGGCTTTGGTTAGGGCTGGAGAAAGGATGATGTACCTGAGCGTACGGCATCGATCCGCTCTCGAACCAGCAGTCGAGCACCTCCGGGATACGCTTGTAGAGAGGGTTGATGTCGAATGTTTTTACTTCGGCATTCTTCATGTCTCCTGTCGCAAGTTCCCAATAATTCATGTTCGTAATGAACGCCTCCATTGCTCGGATGAATCCTCCATGTCCGATCATGAGCACTCTCTTGCCTGGGAAACGATCGAGAAGCATTTGATACGTTTGCTGAGCCCGACCCATGAATGCGGAGAAGCTTTCTCCACCCTCAGGAGAGACATGGGAAACTGACGGTTGAACCCCTGCATCCAAACCATGATGTTTCTGATAGGCGGCTTTCTCTTTGCCGATCCAGCTTCCCAATTTTCGTTCCTGCAGGATGTCCCATTGTTCGTCATACGGCAATCCCGTTTTCTCCGCGATGATCTTCGCAGTTTCGATTCCACGATCGAGGTCGGATGAAATGACGATGTCGTACTCTTTGGGATTCAAACTCTCAGCAAGTGTTTGGGCTTGGGAGCGACCTTTCTCATTGAGAGAAATATCTTTTTTATTTCCCTGCACTTTATTTCCTGCATTCCAATCGGTCTCTCCATGGCGTGCAATTGTTAGCTTCACGCTCTTTCCTTCTTGCCAGCCACCCGGCCACACAACGGTATCGAGGAATTCTTTATGCAGATCGACCTGTGCCTCGCGATCGTGATCCCAATAGAACGTGTAGGGAACGGCGTGGTACGGGTAGGGTTGGTGACTGAGCTTCAACGGGTCTTCCTTGCTGAAGAAGTGGCGGATGTTTTGGACCGGGTCCGCATGTGTGACCACGACAACGTGCTGACTACGGTGCTTTGGCAGAATATCGTTCATGAAGTCACGGATGCGCTTCTGCGTACTGTCCCAGTCTTCCATTCCAGGGAAGTGGTAGATGCTCTCCACCTGATTCTTCTCAATCTTGTGGGCGCGACGTGCCTTGAGAAGTGCGAGGTCGGAGAAGTTGATCGTCGTTCCTTCGTACTCACCAAAGTCGAGTTCACGCAGCCGATCATCCACGATCACCTCGGCTCCCGTTTCCTTTGCAACAAGCTGGGCTGTCTGCAGTGTTCGAGCGAGAGGGGAGCAGTAGATGATATCGACCGGAAGCCTATCTGAAGCCAATTTCTTGCCTGTCTCCGTTGCTTGCTGCTTGCCTTTCTTTGTCAGGTCCGTGCCCGGCAATTTGCCTTGGTATACCGGCTTCACGTTGCCTTCGCTCTCCGCGTGACGCAGTGTCGTGATTTTGGTGAAGCGAATTTTCGAGTTCAACATCAGGTCATCGCGGCTGCTGATGACGACTGGAGCGGTATCGTCTTTACTCGTTCTCCAAAGAGGAAGTGGCGTTCCCCAGTAACGATTGCGAGAGATGGCCCAGTCGCGTGCACCTTCGAGCCACTTTCCAAATCGTCCGTCACGCAGGTGGCTTGGAACCCACTCGGTCTTGGCATTGGCCTCGAGCATGTCGCGCTTGATTTTTTCGACAGCGACAAACCAGGACGACGTTGCGTAGTTGAGGAGAGGGGAGTCGCAGCGCCAACAGTGTGGATAGCTGTGCTTGTAGGCAATGCGCTCGAACAGGAGTCCTTTCTCATCGAGCCATGCCATCACTTTCTGATCGGTCTTGGTGGGGTCATCCTTCGGCTTCACATCCATTCCTGCAAAGTCCGTCACGTCGGGAATGAACTTTCCTTCCATGGTGACGTGTTGGAGCAATGGAACATCTTCGCGCTTGCCGACGTTGTAGTCGTCTTCTCCAAACCCCGGAGCGATGTGCACGATTCCGGTTCCTTCTCCCGTTGTGACGAAGTCCCCCAGCACCACGCGGAATGCCGTGGGGTAGCGATCGACGAAGTAGGGGAAGAGCGGGCGATAGTGCTTGCCGAGAAGTTCCTTGTGGGTCACGGTTTTTCCCACTGTGTGTTCAACTTTTTTGAACAAGTCTTCTACTCTCTCCTCAGCCACAATATAGGTGTTTCCATCCACGGAAACTCTCACATATTTGATGTCGGGTCCAATGGCGAGGAAGAGGTTTCCGGGGAGTGTCCACGGAGTGGTGGTCCATGCAAGGACGTATGTCCCAGGTTCATCGACCAATTCAAATTTCACCGTCGCACTTTGGTCGGTGACATCTTTGTATCCTTGCGTGACTTCGAAGTTCGAAAGGGGAGTGACGCAGTGCGGACACAGGTGCATCGGTTTGTGTCCTTCGTAGAGGAGCCCCTTCTCCGCGAGCTGACTGAAGACCCAGAAAATACTTTCCATGTAGTCGGGGTCCATGGTGCGGTAGTCCCAATCCATATCGACGAAACGCCCGATGCGCTCCACCGTCGCGCGCCATTCTTTCGTGTAGCGCTGCACGGAATCTCGACACAGTTGGTTGAATGCGGCGATGCCCATTTCATCAATCTCCTTCTTACTCTTCAGACCCTTCTCCTTCTCAATCAGGTTTTCGACAGGCAGCCCGTGACAGTCCCATCCGAATCGTCGCTCCACATATTTCCCACGCATCGTTTGGTAGCGGGGGATGACATCTTTAATCGTTCCCGCGAGCAGGTGCCCGTAGTGAGGCAGTCCCGTGGCAAACGGAGGACCATCGTAGAAGCTGAATCGTTCCCCGCTCTCCCGTTGTTCGAGACTGCGATGGAAAATCGCCTCTTCCTTCCAATACTGCAAAATCCCGCGTTCCAATTCGGGGAAGGATTGCCGGGGGTTCACTGGGTCAAACATGAGGGAGGTTGAGGGGTTTACTCCGGCGTAGTCCCTGCCTACCGGCAGGCAGGCGCAGACGAAGCCGAGTCGAATGGTATGAGAGTAGGAAGAGAATACCGCAAGAAATCGGTCTCCGCGATGCCTTAGCACGGCATCGTCCAGTGCCCTTTGACGATATGCTATAATTGATTCATGGCATTAGATTCCCTGGATCAACATCGGCAGACGCTTGAGATGTTGTCGCAACCCGATGCCGCTCTGGTCTGTCGTTTTGCCCATGAAAATACCCCCGATGGAATTCCGGCGGAATGTCCGATGCATGTACAAAATCAACGGTTGGGGTGTCCTCATGGAACGGCAGTGTTGGAGCTGACTGCGATCACGAAAGAATTTGTTCGCCTTGGAATTTTGAGCGAAAAGGAAGGGGTATTCATGGAAGATGAAATACAACGAACAGAACAAATTTTGCTGTCGGAAGATGTTGGAGCGCATGAGCAATATACGGAAGGCGGAGGAATTCTTCCGGCGACTGTTCAATCCCAAGAGGAAGAAATCGGCAAACGACAAAAAATTGTCGAAACGCTCCTGCAAAGAATCACTACGCCGTAATCGTTACTTCTCCTGCGATGTCACTGCTCATGATCTCGCGGATTTTTTCGGTCGACTTCGTTTGACCGAGTGCCCACTTGAGTTTCACGAATGCCGTTTCGGGTGTCATATCGCGGGCAGGGATGACGCCCAGTTGCAATGCGTGCTGACCCACCTCGTACAGGTACATACGAGTCGTTCCGTAGATGCACTGAGTAGCGATGATCACGGGGATCTTTTTCTTCTGTGCCAGCTTGATGCATGGCAACAGAGATTGTTCTTGATCGGGCAAATTTCCCGGACCGAAGGATTCGAGAATGAGTCCATCAATATCCGCCTGAATGATTGCATTGACGGTCTCTGATGCGAGCCCCGGAACGCACTTCACCACGGCAACGTTTCCTTTGAAGGTGCTTTGGAGATCGAGCGCTCCGCCGTGTCGACGGCGAACGTTGGAATAGGTCAACTCTGGCTGCAGACGAATGGAGCCGAGTGATGGGAACACAGGGGAGATGAAGGCGTTTCGTTCACTTTCGCTCACTTTCAAGCTGCGATTTCCACGCAGGATCTGTGTTCCAAACACAATGCAGACTTCCGCCAAATCCATCGTTGCGACCTGACATGCATGGATGAGGTTGGTGCTCGCGTCGCTTCCCAAAATATCCGGTGGCACTTGGGATCCCGTAAGCACAACGGGCTTTCCTAAATTTTGGAGCGCGAAGGACAAGGCTGTTGCCGTGTAGGCCATGGTGTCGGTTCCGTGTGTGACGACAAAACCGTCGACGTTGTCGTATTCTTCGTGCACCGCCTTTGCAATCGACTGCCAATGATGCGGCTGCATGTTCGTGCTGTCGATGTTCGTAATTGTTTTTGCACGAATCTGAAATTCTTTCGTCAGGTTTTCGTTGCTCTGCAGAAGTTCCTGCGCAGTCAGTTTTGGAGCGAGCGCGAACGTGGAGACGTCTTGGCGCATGCCGATTGTGCCTCCGCAATAGAGCAGCAACAGTGATGGCTTACGTGTATGCATGGGGTGTGATGCGGAGGATATGGGAAATAGCAGGGTGGGAATAGAGGAAGCTGTAGGCTACGTGCATTGTGCGCAGTTTATCGGCGCGGAACCCCAGGGTGACGGAAGATTCCTTGAATTGCAGAAGCTCGACGGAGGTATCGATCATGCTCTGGAGGGAGCTGATGATCTCCAGCGGGTTCACGTGCGATTCGTGGTTCCAGCGCAACGCAAAGACGAACGGATGTTCTGCCTTCTCCTTTTTGACGCTGAGCGGAATGATTTCGCGTGACAGTTGAATCTTCATTTCGCGCACATCGCGCTTGTCATAGACCTCGATCACATCCGGCGCAATCTGCAGTCCCACGACATTGTCCTGTCGCAGGGACGCAATCGGGGCTCGAAGAACGAAGTAGGTGTTCGAAGGGCGGGCGAAGCTGGAGGTGACGCTGAAGCAGTCGGGGGAGAGGAGGAAGTGTTCTTCCACCTGGCTTCGTTCAGAGAGGTACAGGAACGGGTCCAAAAGACCGCTGCCGATCTGCGCCAACACCATTGGTTGCGTACGAAGACTCTGTCGAATTTGCTTTCGCCATTGAATACTGAAGAAAGGGTCCATACTCACCATCAATGCCCGGTTCAGCAGTTCGGTTCCTCGTTTGATGATGGTGGCTTCGGGCAGGGCGCTCAATTCTTCCACCAGCTTCTTTTGTCCGATGGAGGTGTAGATGTAGTAATGATCCTCGGCAGTGCGGGGATGATGTTGCTTGTCGACAGTGAACGAAACAGGTTCTCCACCCTGCACCTTCTGTTTAAGGGAAACAGTTTTGTTATTGATCTTCACGTGTGTCGCATGCGCACCAATATCCGCACCGGCATAGAACGCCACGTCGAGCAGACTTGCATGGGCGGGCACATCAACATCACATGAACGTGGGGAAGTGACATGAATGCGGTACTGCTCCCCGAAGATGTCCGATTGAATCATGCGGAAGAATGCACGCAGGTCCTTCTCGTTGCTCTCGAGAGAGAGGAGCGTGTCCATCCAGACAGGATTTTGGGTTTTCTCTGGTGAGAGGTAGGACGTGCCGTGTTCGGCTTCCTGCTCCATCGTATTTGTGGAAATGACGATTTCGATGGGGTTCCCGCGGGTTGTGAGAATGGTGGTGTGCAATGCTTGGTACCCGTTCACTTTCGGAACGGCGATGTAGTCCTTCACGTGGCCGGAGACAGGAGTGGAGAAGTGGTGCACGATTCCCATGCAGTCGTAGCAACTTTCTTTATCGGGAATCACGATATGCACGGTGAAGAATGTTTCGACATTTTGAAGCGGTGTGGATTCTTGTTCGTAGTGTTCATGCACATTCCAAAGGCCGCGTTCGCGCAGAGTGACATGAGTGTTTTTCCATCCCATCTCTTTCAAAAATTCTTCGAGACGCTGTGTCCAACGACTGAGTCCATCCAATTGAGCATGACGAGCGTGAGCGGATTTTCGTTTCAGCAAGTCATACATCCCCGGATGCAATGCGTGCAAACAAAGATCGCGCAATTCCAGGTACCACGAACGAAGCCCGAGCAGGTTCGCGAGCGGGCAATAGATTTGCTCCGTCTCCACGGCAATGCGCATGCGTTGTTCGTTGGTGAGCGAGTCGAGGGTGCGCATGTTGTGCAAGCGGTCGGCAAGTTTGATGAACAGCACGCGAATATCCTTGCCCATGGCGCGGAACATCTTGCGGACCGAGAGCATGCTGCGCTCTTTCTTATCCAATTTTCCTTCCAACTGTTGCACCTTGGTCACACTTTCGACCATTTTGGTGATGTTGGACCCAAATTCCTTCTGCAATTGCCTGCTCGTTACCTCCGTATCCTCGATGGTGTCGTGCAAATAAGCCGCAGCGAGCATTTCATCGTCTGCCCCAATCTGTGTAAGAAGCTCCACCACGCCTTCCAAATGGATGAAGAATGGCTCACCTGAGCTACGTTTTTGATGGTCATGTGCCTTTTTTGCAAAGTCATGGGCTTTCGTGAGAAGTGCCTTGCCGCCCTTTGTCTGCTTTGCCTTCATTAGGCTTAGTATAGCAGAGAAAGACTTGCTTTGTTGAGAGAATTACTTAGAATACTATTCTTAGCATAATGCTATCCATTTACGTGTTTTAATGAGCAATCTCTACATTCAAGTGTTGGGTGGAACGATCGCTGGAGAAGCCGAGCTAAAGGAAGTTGATGTGCAAACCCAGTTGGGGAATACCGAACGTCGTATTCGAAGTATTACAGAACCAAAACACGGGAAAATTCAGGAGTTGGTGAAGTATCAATTGAGTGACATTGCACGCAGTCGTTTCGATCACATCGTGGTGGAAGAGGCGGATATGTTCATCGATAGTGCGGATGGAAACTGCGACACGATTGAGCATGCGGTAGCACTTGTGCGCGAACAATTGCGAGCGCGTGTTGGTAATTTGGTAATTTGTTACGGCACGGACGGTGCCGCTTTTTTGTCTCAGGCACTTGCAGAGGCGATTACGCCCGAACAGTTGGGCGACAAGAGAGGAATCATCATCGCGGTTGCACAGCACGCTGCGCCCAAGCGCCCACTGGATGCGACGGGAGCGATTGATCAAAACTCGACTGATGCCGCACGTAACTTGGAACATGCAACGTACTTCAGCAGAATGGAAGAAACGAACGGGCGCATCGGAGTGCTCGTTGACGGAATTTTGTATCCTCCACGTGGACTTCGAAAATCGCGCACGAAACATATGAATCCGTTTGCGAGCAGGTATGGAATGATGTCTTCCGCACCAGAAAAAGGCCCGACGTATCGATGGAGCAAATTGAACAAACCAGAAAATGTGGAATTGCCTGCCGGAATTAATGCCCGATATAAATTGATCCCGGGAGTCGAATCGTTGGGACTCGATGCGACATCGAACTATGAAAATCTTGCTGCCATGGTGCAAGGAGGAATCGATAAACAGACGCTCAATGGAATTGTGATCCAAGCACCGGGAAACGGGAATTTACGAAACATTGAAAGGGACAGAAAGATTATGCGTCAAACGGTGGAATTTGCTGCCGATAAGGGAGTGCCGATCGTTGTGATTGGTGACCCCATGCAACCGCATGATGGTCCCGATGAAGAAGAAACCGTGTACCCGGGGGATGCTAAATTGTTCGGTGGCCAATTGATTCAAGGAAATGGCTTGCAGCCTGCGGAAGCAAAATTGATTACGAGTGAATCACTCTACAATGCCAAGCGACGCCTGCATCTTCACGGGCCTGCGGTGATTGATTACGTTCGTATGCGCATGCAGGCCTACATTCAGTATGTTGATGGAGCAATCTCTCAGCAGGACTACATCAATCTCAAATCCAAAATGTAATTTACGACGGTAGAATGGTCGAAGGAGGCTCATTCCCCGGCTTCCATTTGATCGAACAGCCAATCGCGTTGTGTTCGGAAGGATTGGGAGTTTCGCCTTTCAAAATCGCTTCGATTGCCTCTTTCAGGTACTGGCGCCTCACCTCGTCGGGGACTTTCCAGTTGTCGTCGATGCACCCTTTGTACGCAAGTGTGCGTTCGTGATTGAACACGAAGCAGTGAGGAGTACAGAGAGCCCCGAATGATTGCGCAATTTTTTGCGTGCGGTCGACGCAGTAGGGGAAGGGAAATTGTTTTTCGTCGTGGAGTTTCTTCATCGCTTCGAAACTGTCGTCGGGATATTTCTGTGCATCGTTGCTGCAGATCAATACAAACTGCGCGCCTTCTCCGTCGAAATGTTTCTGTAACGCGATCAATCGATCTTCATATGCCTGTGCATACGGACAGTGGTTACAGGTGAAGACGATCACGAGCACCATGTCTTTGATGAGTCGTGTGTCGATCATCAACTCATCGGTTGCAGGGAGAACAAAGTGCGGCAATGGAGCGCCGATGGGGAGGACGGAATTCGAATTGATGAGAACCATAGGAAAGAGGAAGACTTCGAGTATACTCCTGCCCGTGCAACGTCATTTCACCGCCACCGCTTTTGTCGTGAATAGCTCTATGCAGTGTCTTTTGCTGTGGCACAAGCGATTGCAGCGATGGATGCCGCCGGGAGGTCACGTGGAAGAGAACGAAGCACCCGAAGACGCCGCGAAGCGAGAATGCAAAGAGGAGACGGGGCTGGATGTAGAGATCATCGGTGATGCGCAGCCGGATTTATTTGCCGAAGGACAGTCCGAAGGTCGCATGCTCAAGAAGCCTCTCTGCATGCTTCTCGAAGAAATTCCTGCGTGTCCGGAACGAAACGAAGAGGCACATCAGCATATGGATTTTCTCTTCCTCGCTCGACCGCTCGACGAAACACAGACGATTGTTTTGGAAGAGAGTGAAGGGAGGGAGCTGCGTTGGTTTACGATGCATGAGATCTCGGAACTTCGTCATGATCAGATTTTTGCGAATGTGAAGGCGTATATTTTGGAGGTGTTGGGATAAGTTTAATTGTTCTTTATCTATCTTTTACTTCTTTCTTCAATGTCCATTCTTTGTCCGTGCAACAAAGAATGGACGAAGAAAATGCGGTCGACGCAATCGCCACACTCCACTTGCCCGCCCACTGTTCCGCGGTGCGTCGACGGATCTCACTATTACTTCCAAGTTACGAATCCAGGTTTCTTCTTTAAAGGAGTGTGTCCCGCCGCCTTTGGGGGTGAAGGGGCAGCCCCGACGAGCGAAGCGAGCGCGTCGAGTGTTTTCGCCTGAAGCCTTGGAAGGCGAAAACAGGAGACCCGGGGCGATGTGGAGGAGCGATAGGCGGCGGAGCGTTTCTTTCGTTCTTTCTTGTCGCCCTGACAAGAAAGAACAATCAAACATTCAAAAAAGAATCTGCTACACTCCTGTGCCATGTCCTTCTTCTCCGGTCTCCTCATTGTCCTTGGTCTTTGTCTCTTTGAGACGGTTTCAAGCGTCGATAACGCAATTATCAATGCCGAGGTCCTCAGCACCATGGGTGCAAAGGCCAGGAGATGGTTCTTGTTGTACGGCTTCTTCTTGGCTGTCGTGGTCGTTCGCGGAGTATTGCCCTGGTTGATTGTGTGGCTTGCGACCCCGGGTCTCAGCCCTCTGGAGGCGCTGACCGCAACATTCAACAGTGACCCTCGTGCTCTTGAGGCCGTCGAACAATCTGCTCCATTATTGCTCGTGGGTGGCGGACTCTTCCTCATGCTGCTCTTCTTCCACTGGCTCTTCTTGGAGCCCAAGAACTATGGACTCATTGGAGAGAAGTTCCTGCACAGCCAAGGTGTGTGGTTCTTTGCCGTGGCGTCGATCGTGCTGTCCGTTGTGGTCTGGTATGCCCTGCAGGTCGATCCTTTCCTCGCATTCAGCGCCGTGATTGGGTCCACAGCGTTCTTCATTCTTCACGGACTCAAGGAACATGCAGAGCAGAGTGAGCGTGCACTGATGGACAAGGGGCTCTCCGACTTCAGCAAGATTTTGTACCTGGAACTCATCGATGCGACGTTCTCCATCGACAGTGTGCTGGGAGCCTTCGCCTTCACGCTTTCCGTTCCACTCATCCTCGCAGGAAACGGACTTGGTGCCGTGGTCGTTCGCTGGCTCACGGTGGGAAACATCGAGCGCATTAAGAAATACCGCTACCTGAAGAATGGAGCGATGTACTCGATCTTCTTCCTGGGACTCATCATGCTCATCGGCGCGTTTGGTCACCATGTGCCCGAGTGGATTTCGCCCGCAGCAACCTTCCTCACGATTGTCTTCTTCGTCATGAAGTCCAATCGCGAGAGAGAATTGCAGGTGGCGTAACGGTGCTTATTTCTTCTTTTTTGGCTTCTCCTTGGGCTCGCTGGCCTGTCGCTTTGCGGTGGCGAGGAGGGTT
Source organism: uncultured Candidatus Peribacteria bacterium (assembly GCA_964534565.1). Classification (GTDB taxonomy): domain Bacteria; phylum Patescibacteriota; class Gracilibacteria; order Peribacterales; family Peribacteraceae; genus CAZHON01. Next base: position 291,711 of record CAZHON010000001.1, read on the forward strand.
TTGAGGTACTGGCCGGTGTAACTCTCTGCAACTTCTGCAACTTGCTCCGGCGTTCCTGCAGCCACAATGCGGCCACCACCACTTCCTCCGTCGGGTCCAAGGTCGACGATGTAGTCGACGCTCTTGAGGACATCGAGGTTGTGTTCGATCACGAGTACGGTGTTTCCGCGTTCGACGAGGCGCTCCAACACATCGAGAAGGCGCGCAATGTCTTCGAAGTGCAGACCGGTCGTCGGTTCATCGAGGATGTAGAAGGTTGAACCAGTGGAACGCTTGAGAAGTTCGCTCGCTAACTTCACACGCTGCGCTTCTCCTCCGGAGAGGGTTGTTGCGCTCTGGCCCAAGTGGAGGTAGCCGAGTCCCACATCTTCCAATGTCTGGAGTTTCTTGGTGAGTACAGGGATTGCAGAGAAGAACTGCACAGCCTCGGTCACGTTCATGTTGAGGGCATCGGCGACGGTCTTTCCTTTGTATGTCACTTCGAGTGTTTCGCGGTTGTAGCGCTGACCGTGACAGACTTCGCACGTGACGAACACGTCTGGCAAGAAGTGCATTTCGATACGCTTCATTCCATCTCCTTCACATTCCTCACAGCGGCCACCCTTCACGTTGAAAGAGAAACGTCCCGGGCCGTAGCCGCGGAGTTTTGCTTCCGGCACTCCCGCAAAGAGATCGCGGATGTCGGTGAAGATTGTTGTGTACGTTGCTGGGTTCGAGCGTGGAGTGCGACCAATCGGGGACTGGTCGATGACGATCGCCTTATCGAGGTTCTCGAGACCGAAGATGTCACCCACGTTCTGTGGCTTCGTATGGGCCTTATTGAGTTCTCGCTGCAATTCAGGAGCGAGGATTCCGTGGATCAAACTGGATTTACCGGAACCGGATACTCCTGCAATTCCGATGAATGTTCCAAGCGGCAACGTCACATCGACGTGGCGCAAGTTGTGGTGATGCGCATCGCGGATCTCAATCGACTTTCCGTTTCCTTCGCGGCGCTTTGCTGGAACGGCAATCGTCTTCTCTCCCTTCAAGTATTGTCCGGTGACGGACACTGCTTCCTTAATGAAATCTTTGGGAACACCCTGTGCAATCACCTGTCCGCCGTACTTTCCGGCGCCTGGTCCGATTTCCAACAGGTAGTCGGCTGCAAGCATCGTTTCTTCATCGTGTTCGACGACGATCACGGTGTTTCCAAGATCGCGCAGACGCGTAATTGTGGAGATGAGACGTGAGTTGTCGCGCTGGTGGAGACCGATACTTGGTTCATCCAAAACGTAGAGCACTCCCTGCAATGCAGAACCAATCTGCGTTGCGAGGCGAATGCGCTGCGCCTCTCCTCCAGAAAGCGAACTCGCAGAGCGAGAGAGGGTGAGGTAGGTGAGTCCCACGTTCTCGAGGAAGCTTAAGCGAGAGATGATCTCGATCAGCACCTTCTTCACGATCGTGTACTGGAAGGTGGTGAGCGCTTCCTTCTTCTTGTTCTCGGGGAGCAATGACTGGAAGAAGTCCTTCACAATATCGACACTCATCTCCGTCACATCGACAATACTCTGACCACCCACCGTCACACCCAAAATCTCGGGGCGCAAACGGCGACCCATACAGGTAGGACAGGGGAGTTCGAGCATGTATTCCTCAATTTGGCTGCGGACGTAACTGCTCTCGCTCTCGCTGTGGCGACGCTGCAGGTTCGGCATCACTCCTTCGTATGTCGTCTTGTAGGAACTGTGGAATCGGCCGGTATCCATCGTCACGTTCAATGGCTCGTCATAGCCATGCATGATGATTTTCTTCTGTTCATCGGTCAGCTTTTGCCATGGCGTGTGCATCGAGAATCCCACCACCTTCGCAAGTTCCTCGAGCACGTTCTGCATGTACGTCATGCGACCGGCAGACGTTGCCCATGGGTGAATTGCACCTTCGGCAAGTGTGAGTGCCGGGTTTGGAATCACACCGTCCTGGTCGACCTGCAAAATGTTTCCCAGTCCGTGACACGTCTCACAAGCTCCGTGTGGGGAGTTGAACGAGAAGCTACGTGGTTCCAAGTCGGGAGCGTTCTGTGTTGGGTGGTCGGGACACACAAAGCTCTCTGCGAACTTCCACTCTTCATTTGTCTCGCTATCCATCACGATCAAGCGACCTTCGCCCTTCTTGAGTGCCAATTCGACAGAGTCCGCCAAGCGCGTGCGGTTTGGGTTCACGACGCCTTCCTTCGATTCCAAGTCGCGCACGATCATACGGTCGATGATGATTTCGATCGTGTGGGCCTTCTTTGGGTCCAATGTGACCTCCTCTTCAATCGTGATGATCTGGCCATCGACGCGCAAACGGACGAATCCTTCGCGGCGCACGGCATCGAGCAATTTCACGTGTTCTCCCTTTCGTCCTTCGACAATCGGAGCGATGAGGTAAATCTTCTTTCCTTCCGGCAAGTTCGCAATCGTCTCCACCATCTGACTACTCGTCTGCCTCTCCAGTGCCTTGCCACAGACCGTACAGTGCACGATTCCAACTTTGGCCCACAAAAGACGCATGTAGTCGTAGATTTCCGTCACGGTTCCCACTGTGGAACGAGGGTTCCTTGGCGCAGTTTTTTGATCAATAGAAATGGCTGGGGAAAGCCCATCAATCGAATCAACCTCTGGTTTTTCCATCTGTGCGATGAACTGGCGAGCGTAGGCAGAGAGACTCTCCACGTATCGGCGCTGTCCTTCGGCGAAAATTGTATCGAATGCGAGGGTCGATTTGCCCGAACCGGAGACTCCTGTAATCACCGTAAGTTGGTTGCGGGGGATGGTGACATCAATATTCTTGAGGTTGTGCATACGAGCACCTTTTACAATGATTGAGTCCATAAGCTGGTTTGGAAGGTATTTTTCTGTGTCAGTTCGAGCGGAGCGAGAACACACAGAAAAATAAACACAACAAAAATCGGCCCGCTGCTGCGCGGGGCGAGTCCCGAGCTTACACGAAAAACCAGGGTGTGTCTAGGGTTAGATCCTGTCGCTGTGCAATCGTCTCGTACTTGGCTATTCTTGTTTTATGAATAAGGCTCCACGATCGAAAATAGAGAAAGTATCTCAAACTTCAGGATGTATTACTGACGATCAGCTATCCCTTCTTCGTCAGCATTTTCCTGAGGCATTTACCGAAGGTAAGGTCGATTTTACTAAGCTCCATGACACACTTGGCGATGTAGTAGATGACCGTACTGAGCGATACAGCTTCACTTGGGCAGGGAAGAAAGATGCAATCCGGCTATTGCAAGTTCCAAGTCGTGCGACTCTCATCCCAGCAAAAGATGAGTCGGTAGATTTTGATAATGCGCCACACGTCTTTATTGAGGGTGATAATTTGGAAGTTCTAAAACTTCTATACAAACCATACTTCGGGCGTGTGAAGATGATCTATATCGACCCGCCATACAATACAGGGAAAGATTTTATTTACCCCGATAACTACGCAGACCCTCTCGATACTTATCTGAAGCTAACAGGCCAGAAAGATGCCGATGGGAACATGCTCACTAGTAACGCTGATACGAACGGACGTTACCACTCATCGTGGCTTTCAATGATGTATCCACGTCTTTTTCTTGGACGACAACTATTGCGAGACGATGGAGTTATTTTTGTGAGTATTGATGATCATGAAGTTTCAAATCTTCGAACAATCATGAATGAGATTTTTGGAGAAGAAAACTTTTTAGCACAACTTGTTTGGGAGAAAGGAAGAAAAAATGATGCAAAACTTTTCTCAGTAGGACACGAATACATGATTGTTTATGCAAAATCTGCCGCCACTCTTCGAGAAAATAATACAGTTTGGCGTGAACAAAAGCCCGGCGCAAAGGAGATATGGGATGAATATGTGACTCTCTTAGCTAAACACGGGAAAGACAATAAGAAAATTGAGCGTGATCTAAAAGATTGGTTCAATCAGCTAGCGAAAACGCATCCCTCAAAGCGATTAGCAAGATACAAGAACGTTGATGAACATGGCCCTTGGAGAGATGATAATATTTCGTGGCCGGGCGGTGGTGGCCCTACGTATGATGTCATTCACCCTGTCACAAAAAAACCATGCAAAGTGCCAGAAAGAGGATGGGTTTATTCAACCCCTGAAACGATGCAGAGAATGATAGAAATAGGTGTTGTTGTTTTCCGCGAAGATCACACTCAGCCACCACTTAGAAAATCGCATCTGAAGCCTATCGAATATGAAGTCAGCGACTCAGATGAGCTAGATGATCCTGAAGATGAAAAAGATGATGAAAGTTTGGCAACTCAGGTAATGCCAAGTTGCATCTACAAGCAATCGCAAGTAACTGTGAAATATTTACGCAAATTGATGGGTGCGAAAGTATTTGATAATCCAAAGGATCACGAAATCCTCGCAAGGATCATTCGATATTGTACTTCGCCCAATGATATTATTTTGGATTTCTTTGCTGGCTCATGTTCAACAGCTCATGCAATTTTATCAGCTAATAGCCAAGAAAAATCTGTCCGTAAATACATAATGGTTCAACTCCCAGAGCCAACACCTGAAAAATCAGCAGCCCGCAAAGCTGGCTACAAGACTATTTCCGATTTGGGCAAAGATCGCATCCGACGAGCGCAAAAAGAAATAAAATCAAAAGAAGGTTTCAAGGCTTTCAAACTCAGTGAGTCCAACTATCGTCCGTGGAAAGGGACGGAGGAACGAACAATGGAGAAATGGACAGAGCAAATGGATCTGTTCGTTGATCCACTTGTGGATGGTTGGAAGCCAGAGAGTGTTATCTACGAAGTGGCAGTAAAGGAAGGCTTCAGCCTCAATATGCAGATCGAGCGACTGAAGGGTAAATCAACCGCGAATGTGTACCGCGTCTCCGATCCCGATAAAGAGCAAAGCTTCTACATCTGCCTTGATGATGAGGTTTCGCTACTGAAGATGAGCGGACTCAAACTTACGAAAGATGATCTGTTCATTTGCCGTGACAAGGCACTCACGGACGAAGGTGCAGCAAACCTCGCGCTTCAGTGCCGACTCAAAACCATCTAGCCCATGCAATTCCGCTTCGATGCCAACCAAGAGTTTCAAACCAAAGCCATTGAGTCCGTGGCAAGGCTCTTCGACGGCCAAAAGCGAATCGAGACGGAGCTGACATTTTCTCCAACGGGCGGCTTTGCATCTGTAGGAAATACCCTCGACATCAGCGAAGATGTAATCTTACAAAACCTACACACAACACAAGAAGAAAGCGGACTATCACAGGACAAAGAATTGCAATTCATTAAGCATACAATCGAAACAGCCAATGGAGAAACAAAAGTGCGGTTCGTCAATTTCTCTGTGGAAATGGAGACAGGAACGGGCAAGACTTACGTCTATCTTCGTACTGCGCTGGAGCTCTATCGCCGCTACGGAATGCGGAAGTTCATCATCGTCGTGCCGTCAGTAGCAGTCCGTGAAGGCGTTATCAAAACGCTCTCTATTACCTACAACCATTTCCGATCACTCTACGACAATGTGCCGATGCACTCGGCTTCCTACGACTCTGGCAATCTTTCAAAGGTGCGACAGTTCGCACTGAGCGACAGCGTGGAGTTTATGATTATGACTATCGACTCGTTCAATAAGACTATGGATGACGATAAGAAGGGCAACGTGATCCATCGCCGCCATGATCGCATGGGTGGAGAAAAACCCATTCACCTCGTGCAATCCGTACGTCCAATCCTGATCCTCGATGAGCCGCAGAACATGGAAAGCGAACTGAGTCAGGAAGCCCTCTCGTTGCTTAATCCTCTTTTTGCTCTGCGATACAGTGCAACTCACAAGAACCACTACAACCTCGTATACCGCCTCACGCCGTTTGACGCGTATCGCCAAGGACTTGTGAAAAGCATTCAGGTGGCTGGGACGGAACAGCGCGATGATGCAAATGCTCCGTTCATGCGTCTAGAATTGGTAAAGAGCGAGAAGAGTGTCATCAAAGCTCAAATCGCAGTCCATAAACTCATGAAGGACGGAACAGTGAAAGAGAAGGTCATCACACTTGATCCAAAGAAGGACAGCGAAAAACCGCTCTCAGAGCATACGGGACTCCCGCAGTACGCAGATTACACAGTGGACATGATTGAACCCGGTGAGCAGTGCGTGTACTTCACGAACGGCACGAAGCTCCGTGTCGGTGAAACAAAGGGCGCAGACAAAGAAGCAATTTTTGAGGCGCAGATTGCCTACACCATCGAGACGCATATGCAGCGACAAGCTCAACTCAAAACCGAGGGGGTGAAAGTGCTCTCTCTGTTCTTCATTGATCGTGTCGATAACTACGTCTCTGATGACGGAATTATTCGCAAACTTTTCGATAAGAGCTTTAACAGACTGAAAGAGAAGTATCCAGCTTGGAAAGACATGGAGCCAGAGAAAGTTCGTACTGCCTATTTTGCTCAAAAGAAAACAAAGAAAGGTGAAGTGACTATGGAAGACTCTAAGAGTGGAGAAACGGATGACGACCGCAAAGCCTATGATCTCATCCTGAAGGACAAAGAGCAGCTTCTTTCCTTTGAGGAACCACGCTGCTTCATCTTCTCTCACTCGGCACTGCGTGAAGGCTGGGACAATCCAAACGTCTTCCAAATCTGCACACTCAATCAGACATCTAGTGAAATGAAGAAGCGACAGGAAATCGGACGTGGCGTGCGCCTTGCAGTGAACCAGCAGGGAGAACGTGTGCCCTCGGAACAGGTGAATGTCCTCACGGTCGTTGCAAATGAAAGCTACGAGCACTACGTGAAGACTCTGCAAAATGAGATCGAGCGTGACTACGGCCTCGAGGGAGTGCCACCAAAGCCAGCAAATGCTCGCAAGCCATTCGTCGCCAAACTCAGGAAAAACAGGCTCCTCAGCCCAGAGTTCAAGCAGCTTTGGGACAAGATCAGCCAGAAAACGCGTTATGCCGTGACCATCGACACGAAGAAACTTGTTGCCGATGTGGTGACGGAATTGAAGGGTGCAGACATTCGCTCACCTCGTGTCACCATCACAAAAGCTCGTGTAGAAGTGCAGGACAACGAAACTGACGAAGGCAAGGTGCAAGTATTCTCAGCTCTTCAGATGAGCGGCGCAAAGACCGTTGTGGACTTGGGAGGCCGCTATGCACTCCCGAACGTGCTGGATATGATCGAGCACCTTTTGGAGTACACAACCCCACCCGTGCGTCTCACGCGCTCGACTCTCCTCATGATCGTGCGAGAGGCCAACCATCCGAAGGCAATGGAGAACCCACAGGAGTTCGCATCGACAGCAGCAAGGATTATCAAATTGAAGATCGCACAGCAACTTGTGGATGGTATTCACTACGAGAAAATCGACGACTGGTACGAAATGGAACAGTTTGCGATGGAGCTTCCACCGGAGGCCGAGGAGTATTTCGTGCCATCACCGCACGGCCTCTACGATTATGTCCGCTTTGAGTCAGAGATTGAAAAGGCTTTTGCGGAAGGCTTGGAGAAACGTGAAGATGTGCTGCTCTACGTAAAATTGCCGAGCTGGTTCACAGTCAGTACGCCCATCGGTAGCTACAACCCCGACTGGGCGATTTTAATGGAAGAAGATGACGGCAAGTCATCGCTGTATCTCGTTCGTGAAACGAAGAGTCAGGGCTTTTTCACAAATCCACGCGTTGAAGAAAAGCAGAAAACTGTTTGCGGTGAGCGTCATTTCAAAGATGCACTGAAAGTGGACTACAAGATCGTTACAGGAGCCTCCGAATTGCCCTGAGGTCTAGTTAAGTAGCATCAGTTGAGCATTCGATGATTGTTTCACCAAGCCGATTGCATGAATGCAGTCCTGCTGGTTGTAATACCCCTCACCTGCGTTAGCAATTTTCTTGCCGTTAGCAGCCTGCAGATACCAACGCCATTGGCCAGTGGCATCCTTATAAAGATAGTATGTCATACTGTGATTATGGAAAATAATAAGAGTTCTCAACATATATCTTTGTGTTCAGATGTCAAGATTCATTACATATACTATTGACCAAATTATTTACATATGTACAATGTTTATATGACCCTCCTACCTGCTTATCTTCGCAAGTTAAGGAATCAATTTGGCTATTCTCAGGAGCAAATTGCCCAAGAGCTCGATGTTTCTCGCCCCACATATTTACTCATTGAAAAAGGGGATCGAGAGCTAACCATTTCCGAGGCACAAAAGCTGGCTGCCCTATTTGGGATGAGTTTGGAAGATTTATTGCAAGGACAAAATCCCAAAGAAATACTGATAAATTTACCAAAAGACGCGACAGAAAGTGAATCGGATATGAGGATTAGTATCCCAGAGGAAAATTTGTCAAAATTTCGTGAAGTACTTCTTTACATTCTCAATAAAGTGGGTGCTAGACCGAATGTTGGAGAGACTGTTTTATACAAACTTCTCTATTTCATAGATTTTGATTATTACGAAAAATTTGAGAAGCAACTAATCGGTGCAAGGTATATTAAGAATAAGTTTGGGCCAACACCTGTTGCTTTTGCAAAAGTTGTGGAAGAAATGGAAAAAAAAGGAGAACTTACTCGTGTAAAAAGTAAATATTTTACATTTGAACAAAAAAAATATCTTCCTTTACGATCGGCAAATCTCAATTTGTTAAGCGCAGAAGATAAGCAGCATATTGATGAGGTCTTGCATCGATATGCAGGGAAGACAGCGAATGAATTGAGTGAACTTTCTCATAGAGATATCCCCTGGAAAGTCCATAAAATGGGCGAGCAATTGGATTATGAGTATGCGCTATATCGCGAACCTCCTTTCTCTGCGAAATCCCATGACAACGACCCGATTTGAATTTTGGGGCCCTTGCGAAAAAGAATTTGAACGCCTTACGCGTAAGTTTCGCACTCTTCCTAAGGATCTAGAGCGTTTTCAACAAATCATAACTTTGGATGCGACTGGGTCTAGTCAGCATCGAGTTGTGTTGCATGAAGATGAGGATATTTGCATCGTAAAAGCACGCTTAATGTGCCAGGCATTGCGCAAGAATTCGTTGCGTATTATCTACGCGTATCATCGGGACACAGTGTCGATTGTGTGGATTGAGTTATATCACAAAGCTGATAAAGAAAATGAGGACAGAGAACGTGTACGACAATATTTAAAAAATCCTCAATAAATTTCTAAGGGTAGATACACCATTACCCACTCCTCACAAACAATTAAACGCCTTCCGGAATCCAGCATCCATCGCCTGTTGCTCGGTACAAAACATCTCTTCTCCTCGAGCAGGATCAATCACAAAGTTGCGATAGTTGTTGCACCCCAGCGTGCGATAAATCTTTTCACCCGTTGTCGTAATCGTTCCTTTGATCGTGCACGTTGAAGCCGAGGAAGAGGAAGAAGAAGGGGAGTAGTGCCCCGTGCGAATAATGCGCTGCAAAATGCGTTGTCGGGTGGTCAGCGGGCGGCGTCCTCCCGTCCAATCACATTGTGTCTTGTCTTTGTTCCATTCGTATCCTCCGATGCACTCACACTTGTCGAATCCGGCAATCGAACCTTCGCCGTACGTGTTCTGACAGGTGGTGGTGCTGATCTTTGGCTTGCTCTCCATCTTCCAAAAATTCAAATCATCACCGGGTTTTGTGCGTGGATCATTCAGTGCTGCCGCTTGTGCAGAGCCGACGAGAACGATGACTGCAAGAAGCGAGAAGGGGAGTGCGAACTTTTTCATGGAGCATGAGGATAGTCGGTGTTGGCATACACTAGAAGTTGACACAAAATGCCAGAATCATTCTGCGCCTATAGATAACAACTCATTCGGTATTTACACTGTTCTCGTTACATGTCTTTTCGCGTCACTTCTTTCTCAATGGCGTTGTCCGCCAGTCTCGTGACTGCGATGACCGTGTTTGCTGTGTCTGCGCAGGCGGATGGCGATGTGTCTTCCTACGTGAAGATGCTTCGTTCGATGGAAGCACGATTGCAGCAACGTCTTCTCGATCGCGGAATCGATTGCACCGTCACACCAAAGCGCATGGAGTGTCACGTTGCAGCCCGATTGCATGACAGAATTTTGAAACTGGAGGCAGCATCTTCCTCGAGAAGTATGTCATCTTTGATGAGTTCACTTTCATTTGGAGAAAACAAGCGTCGTGGCGGAGGTGGTGGCGGGGGAGGAGGGGACAGCGGAGGCACTGCATCGTCTTCTACCAGTCCCGCAGTGTGTGGAGATGGTGTTCCGGCGGGAACGGAGATTTGTGATGACGGCGACACCTCCAACGGAGACGGTTGCAGTTCCACGTGTACGGTCGAAAGCGGCTTTGACTGTGCAGGCACACCGAGCGTGTGCGAATCAGTGTGCGGAGACGGAGTGGTAGCAATCGGTGATGAAGAATGTGACGACGGGAACACCGACGACGAAGACGGTTGCAGCGCAGCCTGTACTTCCGAAGACGGATACGCCTGTGGCGGTTCGCCGAGCGTCTGCGTATCAACGTGTGGAGACGGACTCGTGGCCATTGGAGAAGAACGGTGTGATGACGGAAACACAGCGAATGGCGACGGGTGCGGTTTTGCGTGTAATCCCGAAGACGGATACACCTGTAGCGGCTCGCCAAGTGAGTGTTCTTTGGACGAAGTCTGTGGCAATGGTGTCATGGAAGGCAGCGAAACATGTGACGATGGAAACGTCATGAACGGCGACGGGTGCAACACGAGTTGCAACGTTGAACTCGGATTCTCCTGCATGGGTGGACCCAGCATGTGTTCGACGACGTGTGGAGATGGCATTCGGGCTGGTTTGGAAGATTGCGATGACCACAACACCACTCCTTTGGACGGTTGCAGTGCAACGTGCCACATTGAGCTGTTTGACGCCTAAGTTGACAGGGGGTGTAGGATTGTAAAGTCGAGCTGACACAGCGCTCGCACATTGCACCCAAACGCCGAGGCCCACCCGGGCCGACGGTGTGTTTCTGTGTGTCTTTTTTATTTTTTCCTTCACTCGTTCGTATGAAAAAGCAGCAACCCACCATCGGCGCAAAGATTCAAAAACAGTCACCCGGTCACGAACGGTACGAAATGCATGAACTGATTTTCGAGCACCACATGCTCGAGTACTTGGTCGATCGCATGTTGCAACTGGAACACCCCGAGATAGAAGAAGGTCGCCGCAAACATTCGTTCATCACGATTCGTCAGCGATGTATGTACGTTCGTATGCGCTATCGCCATGTGGTGATGACGAAAACGATGGCGAATTCGTTGGCACCTCGCTCGGCTCCCGTGATCGATGTTGCTCCTCAAAAAGAAACGAAACCTGTGCCAAAGTTCCCGCAGATTGAACAGGCCTTTTCTCCCCAAAAACGCCCCATGATCGCATTGCATTGAAGTTCCTTGCCGCTATCCTTTTGTGCTTACCCCACTTCGGGATAGGAAACGTTTGATCCTTTAGCCATTGGGAGATACGGCATGAGCGCTAAGCGCTACGCACTACTGTCCGTCTATAGGAAAGCGGGAATCATCGAATTTGCCCGCGGATTACAGGAGCGAGGATTCATCGTCCTGTCGACCGGCGGGACCTTCAAGGAGCTGACGGAGGTCGGCAAGCTGGAGAACATCGTCGAGGTCGCCATCTTTACGGGACAAAAAGAAATCCTTGGCGGCCGCGTCAAAATTCTCCATCCCAAAATCTTCGCCGGCATCTTGAATCGCCGCGGCCACGCAGACGACATGACGACGATGGATGAATTGGGTTGGCCGGACATCGACGTCGTTGCGATCAATCTCTATCCGTTCGAAGCGACGATTACGAAGCCGGGCTGCACGGAGGAAGTGGCGATCGAGAACATCGACATTGGAGGACCAAGTGGCCTGCGTGCCGCTGCCAAAGCAGGGCTGCTCGTCACTGCCGATCCCGACGACTACGACGGGATCCTGCAGGAATTGTCCGACGGTAAACCGAATCCCATCCTGCGTCGTCGACTGCGCCACCAAGTCTACGTCCTCACGGCTGCGTACGACACGGCGATTGCCAACTATCTCGCCGATCTCCCTGACTAATCCCTTCATCCCGAAGGAACGGCATCAGACGAAAAAAGGACCGGGCGCACGTTGCGCTCGGTCCTTTTTACTTGAGAGTCGAATTATTCTCCCTGGCGAAGCTCGTGGAGCTTCAAGAGGTCGAACGTGCGCTGGCGCTCTGCCTTTTCTTTTGCAGCAGCAGCTTCACGCTCTGCTTTTTCCTGACCAGATTGGTCTTCACCCATCACTGTTGGTGCAGCGCGGTGCAAGTAGCGGTTACGAATAACGTTTGCCGTTGTCGCTGTTGCGAGCGTAATGGAAACGATAGCGCTTGCGCCAATGGCGACGTAAAGAGCGCGATAAGAAGTAAGACGCTTGTCCATAGAATGAAGGTGGGTATGTGTTATAGATATATTATAGAACATTTTATTAATATTTGCAACTAATTAAGAAACCCCGCTTTCGCAGGGTTTTCTTAATTCAAAATGCTCTTCTTAGTCCTTTTTACACAAAAGTTTGTAAATCCATGCCCCGACAATTCCTCCGACAATTGGTCCGAGAACATAGGCGACGGACACAGAACCGATTCCGAAAGCGACAGCAGGGTTCAAGACACCGTTGCTGCCTGTGGATGCAATGAGAATACCGAGCAACAAAGAGCCTCCGATCGTCAGTCCGGCTGCATCAGCAGGACACTTGTGGCGAACGACGGAAGAGACGCCGATCACCAAAATTGCGGCACCGATTGCTTCTGCAGCAAAGACGGTTGGAGTGTTCAGCACAGTCAACTGAGGTATTCCGTGTGTCAGCAATCGGCCGACGATCATTCCCAAGTATCCACCGACGAATTGAGCGACGATGTACGCAGCCGCTTCACCAAATCCGATCGCACGAACGCTTGCGAGACCAACGGTGACCGCAGGGTTCAAGTGGGCACCGCTGAGGCTGCCCATGGTGTAGACCAAGACGCCAACAGTCAGTGCCGCGATGACCGGTGTGGAGAGAGGAAGTTGCGACGTCAGGGAGATAAAGACGGCCAGAGAGAGTAAAAATACTCCCAGAAGTTCGGCTGCCAACGAGTGCAGTTTCATAAAAAGAAGAGGGGAAGGAAAGGAATATCCTCATGCTTGGCGATTTGACTTCGCTTGGCAACTTCACGCAGTGGCATACTTATGCTGTGCTACAATTGTGTCGTGTTTACAGGAATCATCGAAACAACGGCTCTCATCCGCAGCATCACTCCTTCACACCTGGTGTTGGAGCGACCGAGTCTGTTCGATGACTGCAAGCTTGGTTCCAGCATTGCAGTGAACGGGTGCTGCCTGACGGTCATTGCGATGGATGAACAGGAGTTCTCGTTCGATTTCACCGAAGAAACGTGGAATCTCACGGCATTTGAAGAGAAACGAGTAGGGCAGAGTGTGAACCTGGAGCGTGCAATGATTGCAGGCGCTCGCGTCGATGGGCACATGGTCCAAGGACACATCGAAGGAACGGGAGTCGTCGTCGAATGTGCGAAAGGAATCTTGAGAGTTCGTATACAAAAAGAGTTCATGAAAAATGTTGTCCCGAAGGGGTCCATCGCTATTGATGGTGTTTCACTGACCGTTGCAGAGATAGACGATGACATCATCCGCATCGCGGTTATTCCCTTCACCTTCGATCATACGATTATGCATGACTATGCCGAAGGCGATCATGTGAACATTGAAACCGATATTCTTCTACGACGATCCTAATCCCTCTGCTACTCTCTCGTTCTATGCGCAAAACTTCTTCTGCACCACTGACGAAAGCAAATCCCGAATGGCGAGTGGGCATTGTGGCCTCTTCATTCTATAAGAGGGAAATTGATGGACTGGTCAAAGGAGCAATCGACACTTTGGTGAAAGCGGGAATTCCGAAGAAGAATGTGAAAGTGTATCCCGTTGCCGGTTCCTTCGAGGTCCCATTGATCGGCGAGGCGCTTGCGTTTCACGAGACGGTCGATGCCTTGATTGGATTTGGAATCATTGTCCAAGGTGAGACGAAGCATGCAGACTTACTCGCGCAGGAAAGTGCACGGGCCATCATGGATGTACAACTGACGTATCAAATTCCCTTCGCATTCGAAATTCTGTGGGTCGAGAACCTGGCACAGGCAACAGCTCGCAGCATCGGAAAGGGGAATAAAGGAGAGGAGGCTGCACGCGCGGTCCTAGATTCGCTTGCAGTCCTGGCCAAAATCAAGTGACGCTAGATTGTACAAACAATGTATTCAACGTAGTGTGGGGCACGTTCCTTCCCCCATTTCATGACCCGATTCTTCTCCGCACTACTCGTCAGTCTTTCGCTGATCTCCATTTCCGCAGGAGTCGCAATGGCTGGGCGTTTCTCCGACGTTCCAGATACGTCACTCAGTCGTGGAGCAATCGAGCGACTTGCGGATCGCGGTGTCATTAATGGAAATCCCGATGGAACATTTGCACCGAACAAAACAGTCAATCGCGCAGAACTTTTGACGATGCTCTACCGCGCGGCAAAGTTGTCGCCATCCTTGCCACAGGCTGTCTGCAAGAAAGACATTATCGCAGGCAGTTGGTACCTCGATATTGTGTGTGATGCGATCAGCAGAGGATTCGTGAAGGGATACGACGATGGAACATTCCGTCCAGGAAACGCGGTGAATCGTGTGGAAGCACTCAAAATGATTTCAACCGTTCTCACTTTGAACTTGGAAACCGCCGCAAGCGGTGACACATCGATGATCGCATTCCCCGATGTCTCACTCTCCGCTTGGTACGCGTCGTACCTTGCAGGTGCCTACCGACTCGGCATTCTTCCTGTTGCAGGACAAAGCGCCGATCGTTTCGGTCCAGAGCAACCGCTCACGCGCGCCGAGGCAGCGCTCTATATTGATGCTGCGTTGACGGCAAAAGATCATGTCGTTTCTTCCTCCTCCTCTTCCAGCAGCAGTAGCAGTGAGGAGGAGCAGCAGAGCAGCAGCGTCATGACGCGCAGTTCCCAGTCCAGCAGCAGTAGCAGCATTGTCAGCGCCAAGACGGTGACCTTCCCCATGAGTGAAGCCGGCGTCTGGTCCAAAATCGATGCAACACTCTATCGTTTCACCCTCTCTGCAAAGACGGTCGGTGACTTCTCCGTTCTCTCGGGCAACGAAGCGAACATGACATGTCGTTTGTATAAGTTGGATGCGAACGGTCTCTCCACCGAGTACTACATCGGTTTGGCGACGAAAGGAAAGTGTTCCCTGCGCGCAACGATGACGTCGGGTGATTACCAATTGGAACTTAAAGGTGCCGCGTCCGACTCCTTCACGCTGACGTCCCGAAAGGTCACGGGTGATGCGAACGACGGATACAGCGATGCAAAGACTCTCTTGCTGCAAAGCACGCGTGTCGGAACACTCGAAGTCGATGATCTTGCCGACTACTACACCTTCAAAGTCGGTGTGCAGTCGATGCTCTTCATCGAGATGTCCAACACCCAGACGGTGCGCTGCACGATCATTCCGGGAAGCGATGTCGATCTGTTCGGGTTCCAAAGCCCCAATTGCACAGAACAGTTCCTCTACACGCCGGGCACCTACACGGTGGTGATTGACCGTCAGCCGGGTGTTTCGCTCAAGTTAGAATCGTACGGAGTTGTCTTGAAGCAGGTCGGAAAGTGAGGGATACTGCCGATTCAATGACCCAATTTGCGACGATTCCACAGGCGCTGGAAGAGCTGAGGCTCGGACGGATGATCATCGTGATGGACGATGCCGATCGTGAGAACGAGGGCGATCTCGTCCAGGCGGCGGAGTGTGTGACGCCCGAAGACATGGCATTCATGATCCGTCATACGGGAGGTGTCGTATGTCTCTCACTCAGTAACGACATCGCCGATCAGTTGCAGCTGCCACCGATGGTGAGCAATAACACGTCGAAGCGTGCAACTCCCTTCACAATCACCATCGATGCTGCAGAAGGAATCTCCACGGGGATTTCTGCAGAAGATCGTGCACAGACGGTGCGCGCAGCGATCAACCCCACCGCTGTCCCTACCGATCTTGCGGCACCGGGACACATCTTCCCTCTTCGTGCGCAGAATGGGGGAGTGCTTGTGCGCGCAGGGCACACGGAAGCTGCCGTTGATCTCTGTCGTTTGGCGGGACTGCGCAGCGGGGCGATTATCAGCGAATTGATGCATGAAAACGGCAAGGTGATGCGGTTGCCGGAGATTGAGACATTCGCCTCCGAGCACCATCTTTTGTGCATCACCATTGCCGACTTGATTGCGTACCGTCGACGTCACGAGACGCTCGTTCGTCGCGAAGCGACAAGCAAGCTCGAGACCGAGACGGGAATGTGGACGATGCATGTCTATCGCGACGTCTCACACGATCGTGAACACGTTGCGTTGGTCTATGGAGAAGTACAACCCATGTCACCCGTGTTGGTGCGCGCTCACTCCGAATGTCTGACGGGAGATGTGTTCGGGTCCGTACATTGCGATTGCGGTCCGCAGTTGCATGCTGCAATGGAACAGATTGCGAAAGAGGGGAATGGAATCATTCTCTACATGCGACAAGAAGGTCGTGGTATTGGTCTTGTGAACAAAGTGCGTGCCTACGCGTTACAGCAAGAAGAGGGGTTGGATACCGTCGAAGCGAACGAACGACTTGGCTTTGCAACGGATTTGCGAGATTACGGCATTGGAGCCCAAATTCTGAAGGATCTGGGTGCCTCCAAAATCCGTCTTCTGACGAATAACCCACGCAAGGTTGTGGGGTTGGAAGGACACGGAATTGAAATCATTGAACGAGTTGCAATCGAGATCGATGCACGCAGTGATCGTCAGCAAAAATATTTGAAGACGAAGAAAGAAAAGATGGGACATATTCTGAAAAATTTCTAAAAACATTCACCGAGAGAAAAAAAATTCCGACGATCACATCAAGTGATGAAAATTTTTTACATCACAATTTCATTTTCTTGCTGCATGAAGTTCTTCACGAAAGAAGAAGATGAAGTACTATGGAGACACTTCTTATTTAATTCCCCACTTTCCTATGCCAGCAAAGAAGAAAAAGGCAGCAAAGAAGGCAGTGAAGAAGACTGCTAAGAAAAAGACGAAAAGGAGCTAGTCTTGAACTCCTCTAAAAAGCAGTGTCTTTATTGCACTGCTTTTTTTGTGCTTCTGGAAGCCAAAAAACAAGGGTCATTATTTTTTAATTCAACAGTGTGCAGAAAATTTTCTTTTGAAGAACTTTTGAAGATTTCTTGAGGAGAAAAATAAAGAATAAATTTCTAAAAAAATATTTATAAATATCTTCGAAAGAAATTATTTCTTGATACGAAATAATTTTGAAAT
Organism: uncultured Candidatus Peribacteria bacterium; assembly: GCA_964534565.1. Classification (GTDB taxonomy): domain Bacteria; phylum Patescibacteriota; class Gracilibacteria; order Peribacterales; family Peribacteraceae; genus CAZHON01. The sequence continues at coordinate 309,075 of CAZHON010000001.1, forward strand.
TATGTTTTATAACAACTGCAAACAAATGCATCATGAGACAGAGAGATGTTGAGTGTGTATTTTTTGAGAATTCAAAATACGGAAAATAAATTTTTCTACGAATTCTCGTTCATTGTTCGTCCTCTAAAAAATGTCAGCCCTCTCTTTTTTTGGAACTCCATCATACCCCGCCATGCAAGTGAAATCAGTATTGATCGGTTTTTGCCTCAGTGATTGCATGTTCCTTATGCCCCTGCGCTTCGGACCAAGTGATCTACACCTTCGAGCCCAAAAGGGATTACTGACAACAGACCGTGTTCCCAGCAAAAAAGCAGCCGAAACGACCAGAATAGAGGCAATCCGACAATCCCTGGTTTCCCTTCGGGAGAGCGCCGTTGGAAGGATGAAGGAGGTGCTTGATCGCGTTACCGATCCTTTGACCGTGGGTGGAACTGCGGTTTTGGCATTCTCGCTGACAATGATGATGCGAGGGGAAATTATGAAAAAAATTGAGCAAGACAATCGTGTTGCAGCTGTTGCTAAGGCCGAAGCTGATGCGCGTGCAGCAAAATTGGTACCATTGATTGAGGCACTGGAGAATGCTCCGGAGATTGTCGCCGGGAACCACGACACGTACTACATTGAAATTTCCAACTATCACAAACCTCAACATCTCTACATATCTGTTGATGTTCGTCCTGAACACTTACCCACAGTTTTGAACCATTTGAGATCTCAAGGAATACCAGTAGATACCGTCCTTTTGACGGACCCAAAAGCCAGTGGTCGCCATGAAATCACTCGTTTGAATCCAAAAGAGAATGAAGCCGATTGGATCCGAGTCGAGACGCTTGAGGATGTGACGCGTAGTCATAATCTTGATCAGATGAATCGGCTTGATGATGATGGCAAGCGTATGTCGGTCCCAACGGGACGTTGTCCGAAGCAGATGGCGGAATGTGTGGAGAAATTTGCTCCCGAAGGGAGGGGGCAACCAAAAAACCATGTTGCAGTCATCATCCGTAATCCCAAGGGCGAAAAAGAAATGCCCCATTCATTCGTAGATGAAATACGCCGACGAGCCCCGCACGAAATCAGTGTCGTGCATGTCTCTCGTCATGTGCCGCAGAATGTAAAACGAGGACAGGTCGTTAATCAGCCAGTGGCAGCCACTCCTCCTGTACAGACTGTTGTAGCAACAGAAAAGCCCATGGCACCGGTGACAGTTGAAAGCAATGCTGAAGAGCTCGAAGAGGTTCCAATGCCTATTTTCACGTACGACGAATAAAAAACCACTGACTCGTCAGTCAGTGGTTTGGAGGTTGCCCTGCCAAAAGGTTGTGTATTGCTGTGAGACGATCTCTCACAGACAGAAGAGAAGAAACTCCTTGCCATCACTGCCGATGGCAAAGATTTTGGTCCGATCGTCGGATGGACGAATGATTCTTGAGCCTAGTTTTCGCTTTTCGTACACGATTCGGGGCGCGAGCCCCCTTTTGGCAAGAATTCGTCGGAGCCAGCTTGGCCCCCACGCTTGCAAAAGACCTGTGTAATTCGCGTCTTCATTTTCTTCATCGGTTCTTGCTTTCAACTCGAGAAGTTCAATGAGCGCATCGACACGCCGATCGTGACGTTGTTCCAATTCAAACCGTTCATCTAAGTAATTTGTGCACATACAGACTTGTCCTTTCCGTGTCCTGAAATGAGATATACAACAGACCCTGTGGCAGCAGGGCGGCCTAAGAACCGTAATTCACAGTCCGCCATGTTGAGAAGAGATGTGAATGAACAAGGAAAATTCCCGCTTCCGAGTGGGGGAGCGGTCGAGTGTGTTCCGAGAGATTTTTCTTATCTCAACACAACAAGCCGCTCACCCGTCGTAAGGACGAGGAGACAACACTTGCGAATGCGGAGAGAATTTTGCTGCATCAAGAAGCCTCATCTTTTCAAAACTTGAAAAGAGAGTCAAGAAAATTCTTCTCTAAGTACTCTTGTAGCCTCTTGTCACAGTGTCAACGACACTCAAGAGTGTGTAATTCGTTGTTCGGTTGAACAATGAGGCTAGTGAAAAAAGGGAAGATCCTCTATAAATGAATCTCACTTTTTTATCATGGATACTCACACTTCTTCTCCTTGGTTGGCACAGTTAAAAAAAGAACGCCCTGCGTTTGTTTTGAACGGAGACATAACTGCAGATTGCACGATTGTCGGTGCAGGTATTGCAGGAGTGTCGACGGCATATCATCTTTTAAAAAACACCAAAAGGAACGTATTACTGCTGGATGCGGGACGCATTGCGCACGGTGCAACCGGCCGCAACGCGGGTCAGGTGGTGAATTACTTTGAACGCACCTTCAAGAGCATTGTTGAGGCATTCGGTGAGCAGCTGGCGGTACAGGGGTATGCAGCCGTTGAATCTGCATGGGATATTTTGGAAGATATTTTGCACGACTGCTCACTGGAGACTCCTCTCTACATGTGTGCCGGATATGATGGCTTTTGTTCCATGGGCGGCCTGATTGTATATTTGGAGGAGCAATTGATACGTGAGAAGACTGGTTTGAAGGTGGAGCCTGTCTTGTTGCGTGCGGATGATTCTTTAGCGCAGCAAATTCCGGAGCCGTTGCGACACCTGACGACGCAGGTTCCCCATGACATGATTTTGAAAATATTGCAGACGCAAGACGAGAGTTTCTTCGCAGTCGATATTGCCAAGAAAGGATGTATCAACACGGCACTCTTCTGTGAAGAGCTGGTGATGTGGATGCTGTCGCACTATCCTGAACGTTTCAGGGTGGCAGAGCACATCCCTGTTGAAACTGTCACGTTGCGTTCAGAGGATGCGTTGCTGACGACGCCCATGTCTACGATAACAACAAAGCGTGTAATTCTGTGCACCAACGGATTTGAGAATTTTACGATTCAGAATCAAGTGGGTGGAGAAATTGATGTGCAATTCCATCGCAATGTCCAAGGAGTAATCGGCTACATGGCAGGATATGCAGATACCACACGTCAGCCTGCCGCGGCATTGTGTTACTACCCTTCAGACGATGATTCTGGTCCCTACTACTACCTTACTCGCAGACCGTTTCCATCCACAAAAGAAGGCTCACCTGAATCATTAGTGTGTATCGGAGGCCCAGAGCGCGTGTTACCTGACTGCGCTCACTATGATCCCAATGGTGAATTTCCCGCTGACCTTGAAGAAGAATTGGACAGGGGTTTGCGCGAAAAGTACGCCGACTCCGCGGCGCTCGTTCATCAAACATTTTTGTGGCAGGGTTTGATGGGTTACACGCCCAATCTTCTCCGTCGTATTGGTATTGAGCCTAAAAACCCCGTGCTCTTGTATAATTTGGGGTGTAACGGCGTGGGAATCCTCTCGTCCCTCTATGGCGGCAAGCGTATTGCTCAATTGATCGCTGGTATCAAACTGCCTCGATCAATCTTCGATGTCGAGAACGCAAGTCAGTAAGGAGTTTGGAAGTGTCGCGTCATAGGGGCGATGGCAAATTATGTAACAGTTCTTGCGATGGCGGTAATCTTGCTCCTCACCGGAGAGTCGACTGCCGTGCTTGCCGAGCAAGATACCGAACATATCGTCACTTCCGATTCTGAACCTGTCGAAATGTTGCCTGCGCAAGAAACACAGGAACTTGCTCCACCTGCCTATGCAGGCAAGAAAGCAATTTGGATTTACCTGGGGAGCCAAGAAGCAATCGCGACAGAGAATGGAGAAGTTGTACGAACATACAAAATTAGCTCTGGGGGATGGCAAACACCCACTCCGCGTGGCGAATTTAAGATTTTTGAGAAGCAGGATTTGCGCATCAGTAGTCAGGCGGTTCCCTATAGAATGCCGTACTACATGGCCTTCACGGAGAACGAAGCGTTTGGACTCCATGCACTGCCGTATTTGGGCGATGCCGCTGAAGACTCGGATTATTGGCACGAAGCGAGGGAGCATATTGGAATCCCCGTTTCGCATGGCTGTGTCCGATTTTTGCCTGAAGAGGCGATTGAGCTCTATCACTGGGCCGACGTCGGCATGCCGGTATATATCCAGTCCTGACGCATCTTTTTTGGTGAGATGGTGCCCGCGGCAGGACTCGAACCTACGACCCCCTGGTTCGAAGCCAGGTACTCTATCCAGCTGAGCTACGCGGGCACAGTCTTATTCTATTGGAGAATTTGGGTTTGTGCAGGCATTTTTAAACAACCTCTGCAAAGGTACGACAATCACTTTTCGCCTTGCGCAAAACCTCAAAATCCGTACCCTTTCCAAGCACTTTAAACACTATTGGGGAGTCGCCAAGTGGTAAGGCAACCGCCTCTGGAGCGGTCATACGGGGGTTCGAATCCCTCCTCCCCAGCCAATGCATTCCAGATGTTTTTCTTTTGTACTCGTGTATTCTTTTTTCATGCCTAAGGAAAAACTCGAATTGGAGGATGACGAACTGATCGAAGAGATGGAAAAACTGGAAGACGCGGTTCGCACGGCAACTGTTCCGCTGCGCAAACAAATCTTTCGCGGATTTTTGACCGGACTAGCGACAACATTTGGTACGCTCGTCGCGGCAGCGATCATCATCCCATTGATGGTCTATTTCCTCAAAGATGTGAAATGGATCCCGCTCATTGGAACATTTGTGGAAAATGTTTCCAATTACACGGAAAGAAAAGTTCGCTGAACGATTTAGCGTCCGGACTTTTCCTTTCGTTCATTTCGCAGACACGTTGCTTTTGCAGCTCCTTTCATTTCCTTGCAGCTGACGGAGGAACTGGAGCTCGAAGAGCTGACAGCGCTCTTTTGAGACTGAACAGCGTCTCGCATAGTCTTTGCGTTCTTTGCAGCACATGCAGCCATTTCCTTTCCCTGCAGGCCTCTGCAGGACATCAGAGAGATCTGACTGGAGCTTGCAACACTGGAGCGATTGCTCTTTGCGACTGCCTCATACGCTTTGTGGTTTTCCCACTGGCATTTTGCAAAGTCCGCACCCAACATTCCTCGGCAGGATTGCACGGACGAAGAACTCGATGACTCTGCACTTGCGATACCGATGGTCAAAACTACCACTGCGAATGTTCCAAGGGCTTGGAGGGTCATGGAGCGTGTCGTCATGAGAAAATGGGGAAGAGGGCGTCAGTCTAGCCCATCACTTTTGAGGCTGCACTTTCAAGATCGCAGTTCTGTCGCACAATCATATGTACAAAAAAACCAACTTTTAAGGCGATTCAAAGCCTTTTATCCAAGCGCTGCCTTACTTGCGGACAGTTCGGCGAGCTCGCTTGTAATGTTGGCCTGGCGCGTCTGGTTATAGGTCAACGTGAGGTCGTCGAGAATGCCGGATGCGTTGTCCGTCGCGTTTCTCATCGCGATCATGCGAGCGGAGTGTTCGGAGGCGACGGATTCCAGGACTGCTTGGAACATCTGAATCTCGGTGAGCTGAGGCAGGATGACGTCGAGCACATCTTCGGCAGATGGTTCGAGTTTGTATTCCACCTCCTCTTCGGTGTGTGCTTCGGAAATCTCCTGTTCTTCTTTGCTGAGGCGACGGCGTTCCACAATGTGCGAGATCATGTCGCGCATTTCACTCTTGGAGAAGGGAAGGAGCACCTTCACAGCCGGCTGTTGTACGAGTGGAGAAATGAAGTCTGTGTACACGAGCACGACGTGGTCGTAGGTCATGTCTTTGAATCCATCCATCGCAAGGCGTGCAATAGGGAGCACATCGCGGATAGTCGGGTGGTTCGAGAGGGCCGGGAACGTTGCGAGCACGTTCTTTCCCTGGCGAGTGAGCATCTGATGCCCGCGCTTTCCGACCGTAATGAAATCGATGTCTTCAAATGTGGAGAGCTTGTTGAGACTATCCATGTAGTGCTGCAACGCACGGAGGAGTTGAGAGTTTAAGCTTCCGCAGAGTCCGCGATCGGACGTGAAGACGATTGCGAGCGTGCGTTTGGCAACGCGCTGCTTCAAGAAGAGATGGGAGGATGATTGATCCAATCCCAAGGACATCAAAATTTCCCACGCATGCAGTGCGTACTTACGCAGCTGCTGCACGTGCTCCACGGCGTGGCGCATTTTGGAGGCAGAGACGAGTTCCATAGCCTTCGTCACCTGACGCGTGGCCTTGAAACCTTTCATTTTACGCCGAATATCGCGGAGATTGCGTCCCATTATTTTTTCTTGGAAGGCTTCGTAGGAGTGGCCTCGGCAGGTGCCTTTGGCGCGTTCTCTTCGCTGTAGGCAACGAGGAGACGCTTGAGTTGATCCTCTGCCTCAGCGGTGATTTCCTTATCGAGGATTTCGAGCAGTCCGTACTGCTTCTCGCGAAGTATTTTGAGGAAGTTGTCGACGAATGCGCGAACCTGTGTCACTGGAACCGAGTCGAGGTATCCGTTGACGGCGCTGTAGAGCATCGCAACCTGTTCACCGACGGAGTATGGCTTGAACTGATCCTGCTTGAGAATTTCGGTCAAACGTGCGCCGCGATCGAGCTGCTTCTTTGTTGCGGCATCGAGGTCGGAACCGAACTGCGCGAAGGCAGCGAGTTCGCGGTACTGGGCAAGGTCGAGACGCATCTTTCCTGCAACTTTCTTCATCGATTTCTTCTGAGCGGCCGATCCCACGCGTGAGACGGATGTTCCGACGTTCACCGCAGGGCGAATACCCTTATAGAAGAGATCGCTTTCAAGGAAGATCTGTCCGTCTGTGATGGAGATCACGTTCGTTGGGATGTAGGCGGCGATATCACCTGCCTGTGTTTCGATGATGGGGAGAGCGGTGAGGGATCCTCCTCCGAACTTCTCATCCAAACACACTGCGCGCTCCAAGAGGCGAGAGTGTAAGTAGAAGACGTCACCAGGGTACGCTTCGCGTCCAGGTGGGCGGCGGAGCAAGAGCGAGATTTGGCGGTAGGCCCAAGCCTGGCGGGAGAGATCATCGTAGACGATGAGCACGTCCTTTCCTTGATCGACGAAGTACTCTGCCATTGCAGTGCCCGAGAACGGAGCGATGTAGGACATCGCCGCAGGCTCGGAAGCAGAGGCAGACACGACGATCGTGTAGTCCATGGCGCCGTGTTCCGTCAGGTCGCTGACAATCTTTGCGACTTTGGATTCCTTCTGACCGACTGCGACGTAAATACAAATCACAGGGCGGTCTGTCTTCTGGGTCTTTTTCTGGTTCAAGATCGTGTCGATTGCTACAGCCGTCTTTCCTGTCTGGCGGTCTCCGATGATGAGCTCGCGCTGTCCGCGACCGACAGGGATCATCGCGTCGATTCCGGCGATACCCGTTTGCATTGGGACCGTGACGGATTTGCGCTCAATGACACCTGGGGCGATTTTTTCGACAGGGTACGTGTCCTTCAGTTTCAGTGCTGGTCCGCCGTCCTTCACGTCTCCCAGAGCGGACACGACGCGTCCGATCAATCCTTCGCCGACGGGAACGGAGAGCACTTTGCCCATAGCCTTCACCGTGTCGCCACGCTTCACTTTGCTGTAATCCCCGAAGATGATCGCTCCAACCAGGTTTTCTTCCAGGTTGAGAGCGCTTCCGATGACTCCGTTTCCGAAATCAATCATTTCAGCGGAACCGATTGTGGTGAGCCCCGAGATTTTTGCGATACCGTCACCGACTTGCACCACGGTGCCCACGTGTTCACGTGCGACATCGGGCTTGAAGGTGGCAATACGCTCCTCAAGGGTCTTCATGATGGACGAACTGAGAGTCATACGGAGAGGGGAAAACGGAATGAAAGCAAAGTTACGAAATAGGCTTGGTGCAAAGCTCTTCGAGCTGCTGGAGGGCGTTTTTCACGCTTGCGTCGACACGCGTGTCATTCACGCTGACGATGGCTCCACCGAGGAGAGAGTCGTCAGCTTTCTGTTCAAGATCAATCTTGCTGCCCAGTGCCGTCTGCAGATCCTTGTGGATTGTTTCGGCACTCGTGCTCTCACCGGTTGGGGTCGAGAGCATGCCTGCCATCTCCTGATCGCGTTTGCGGATGATGCTGTGCACCAGTGCCATGAAGGCAACAGGGGACGCACCCGGACATTCGCGATGCAAGAGTGCAAGCGCGCTGTCACAGGCTTCTTCATGCGTCACCTTCTTGCTTGTCGCAAGATCGACGAGGGCTTCTGCGATGTCGAGCGGAGAGAGGGTCATGACAAGAGAGAGGGGAGGGTCTTTTCGAGGTCTTTCATGATGCGTTTCTGGTCTTCGGGAGAGAATTCGCGCTTCAGAATCTTTTCGCTGGCAGCCACGATCACTTTTGCAATCGTCTGCTGCACATCGTTGAAGACTGTCGCACGTTCGTTCTCAAGCTGCTTGCGGCCCTTGTCCAAAATTTCAGTTGCCTCCTTGTGGGCGGCGGTTTCAATTTCGGTCTTGCTGGCCTGAGCCTGCTCGCGGGCGCGCTCCAGAATTACACCTGCTTCCTGGTCTGCCTTCTTCAGTATCTCGTCTTTCTGTTGTTCTGCCTTCTCACGCATGGTGTCGATTTCTTTCACCTTTTCCATCGAGTCCTTCGTCAGTTTCTGACGGCGTTCAATGACAGCCAAGAGTGGCGTGTACACGAACTTCTTCAGAATGAAGAGCAAGATGACAAAGTTGATGACCTGCGCAATGAGCAGGGACCACTGAATGCCGAGGGCGTGGAGGATTTCCATACGAGACGAGGGTTAGGGCTAGGAAGAAAAATTGGCGCGTACGCGCCGGAATCACGTGAACTTCATGATGAGAGCCACGACGAGTCCGTAGATAGCGATCGCTTCTGCGAACGCGATTGCGAGGATCGCGAAGGTCTGGATGCGAGCACCTGCTTCTGGGTTGCGTCCGATTGCTTCGACGGACTTCGCACCGATGAATCCGATGGCGATAGCTGGACCGAGTGATCCGAGACCGATCGTGATTGCGACCGGGAAGTTCTGGTCAGCAAGCATTTCTGCTGCGGACGATGCGACGACTGCTGGTTCCATAGAAAGAAAGAAAAAGGAAATAAAAGACAATTAGGCAGCCACAGGAGTGGCAGGAGCGTCATGCTCGGAGTGGTCCTCATGGCCTGTTGTAGCCATTTTGATGAATGCGGTGGTGAGGAGCGCGAACACGAATCCTTGAATCACTCCGACGAACACTTCCATTCCAAGGAACGGGACAGGCGCAAGGTAGGGCGAGATGTAGGAGATCACGATGAGGAGCACTTCTCCGGCGAAGATGTTTCCAAACAAACGGAAGGTGAAGGACACAACTTTGGAAAACTCGCTGATCACTTCGAGGATTCCGACGAACGAACCCATTGGGCTCTTCCATGGAGCGACAATGAATTTGGACATGTACGGAACGAATCCAAGACGCCAGATACCGAAGATCTGGACGGAGAACATTGCAATCAATGCAACGGCGAGTGTCATGTTTACGTCCGCGTTCATCGAACGCAGAAGCGGAATCTGTTCCATCTCTCCTTCATGCATTCCCAGAATGGTAATACTGCCGACTCCCGGCAAGATTCCCATCCAGTTTCCAATGACGATGAAGACCGTCATGGTGCACACGAGTGGGAAGAATTTCTTTGCCAATGCTTCGTCCTGCACAATTCCTGCAAACAGATCGTAGAGTCCACCAATGACCATTTCGACCATCGTCTGGAATTTTCCCGCGATCAATTTGTACCCCGTCGATCGGACACAGAAGGCAAACGTAATGAGCGTAATCATCGCCAGCCATGCCATGAGGAGCGTGTTGCGAATCTCCAACGGTCCGAGGTGACCGACGGTTTCAGAGGCCAGTGATATTGCGAGAGATGTTTCCATTAGGAGCGAGGGCGGAATTGTTCGTGGAATTCTTCAGTTTCTTTGACGAGAGGGGCGTGCTTCTCCGGCTTCTTTGGGCCAACTTTTGGCAAGCGACCGATGATGTCGCGAATGCGACGAGTCACACTGATGGCCGATGTGATGAATGCCGTAATGAGTCCGACGAGTACGAAGAGGGGAGACGTGTGCATGTACTTGTCCAGTGCGGCGCCTCCGACTCCGAACAGAACGGCAGGCAGAGCGATCATGTACCCAAGTTCCCACGCGAATCCGAATCCGAGCAACGTGCTCTCATCCGGCGACATGTCGCGGAAGGTGGAGTGTTCTGCCGATTCGGGCGTGTGATCGAGAGACATGGGTTAGAGCGTGCGGCGGCGGGAACGGAGACGACGAACACTTGTAAGACGAGCGAGTTCGCGTTCGAGAGCGGCAGATGCATCGGCGAATCCTTCGGCATCGTTGCGCCTGAGGTCGCGCAGTTCCTCTGCCTTCGCCTTCGCAAGTTCGATTGCTGTTTCTTCAAGGCTTTCGGCACGGTCTGCAATATCGGAGAGAATACGGATCGTTGGGTTCACCACTTGCACAACTCCGCGTGAGACTGCGAAGAGCAATTCCTTTTCATCGGGAGTGCGAATAATCACGGTTCCGGGCATGACGGTGGAGAGCAGCGGAATATGGTGCTCCATCACCGTAATTTCTCCGTCTCCACTGGGGATCGTGACGGACACGGCGTCACCCGTGTATGCGGCTCCTTCCGGTGTAATGAGCTCGACGTGCATCATGCTTTTTTCTCAGGGTTAAGAACTTCCTCAATTCCTCCCTTCATATAGAAGTCCTGTTCGGATACGTGGTCGAGTTCGCCATCCAAGATTGCCTTGAATCCGCGGACGGTGTCCTTGAGGGACACGAACTTACCAGGTGCACCCGTGAAGACTTCGGCGACGAAGAATGGCTGACTGAGGAATTTCTGGATCTTGCGAGCGCGCTGAACGGCACGCTTGTCGTCTTCGGAGAGTTCTTCCATACCGAGGATTGCGATGATGTCCTGCAATTCGCGGTAGCGCTGCAATACTTTCTGCACACCGCGAGCGGTGTCGTAGTGTTCCTGACCGACAACGGCAGGAGTGAGCACTGTGGAGGTGGATTCGAGTGGATCGACAGCAGGGTAAATACCAAGCTCGGCGAGGGAACGTGTGAGCACGATCGTGGAGTCCAAGTGAGCGAAGGTTGTGGCAGGTGCTGGGTCCGTGAAGTCATCGGCAGGCACGTAGATCGCCTGAACGGATGTGACAGATCCCTTGTTTGTCGAAGCAATGCGTTCCTGCAACTGACCCATCTCTGTCGCGAGTGTTGGCTGGTAACCCACGGCAGATGGAATGCGGCCAAGGAGAGCGGAAAGCTCAGCTCCGGCCTGTGTGAAGCGGAAGATGTTGTCGATGAACAGAAGCACATCCTTCCCCTCCTCATCACGGAAGTATTCCGCCATGGAGAGACCGGACATTGCGACGCGCAAACGTGGTCCAGGTGGTTCGTTCATTTGTCCGAACACGAGTGCTGTTTTCTCAAGCACGCCGGATTCCTTCATTTCGTAGTAGAGATCGTTTCCTTCGCGACTGCGCTCTCCCACTCCGGCGAACACGGAGAATCCTCCGTGTGCAGTTGCAACGGAGTAGATGAGCTCTTTCACGATCACAGTCTTTCCCACTCCAGCTCCTCCGAAGAGTCCGACTTTTCCTCCCTTCAAGATAGGACAGATAAGATCGATGACTTTGATTCCCGTTTCCAAAATCTGCGTCTCCGTCGACTGATCCGTAAAGGAAGGAGCCGGGCGGTGAATTGGATAGGTCTTCTTTGCTTTGAAGTCAGGGAGTCCGTCGATGGGCTTTCCCAAAACGTTAAACATGCGACCGAGGGTCTGTGGACCAACAGGAACGTTGATCGGTGCGCCTGTGTCTTCGACAGGAATACCGCGCTTGAGCCCGTCGGTCGATCCCATGGCGACCGTGCGAACGGCGCCACCTTCCATGTGCTGCTGCACTTCCAAGGTAAGCATCTCGTCACCCACGTTCACCGTGAGGGCAGAGAAGATTGCGGGCATTTGATCGGGCGGGAAGTGGCAATCGACCACGGCACCGACGACCTGAAGGATGGAACCTGGCATAACGTTTTTAGGAAGAAAAACAGCAAAATAATGAACATGAATCTTTCATGCTCGCCCCTGCACGGGGCACGGCCTCTTGTAGCATGTCGAGAGAAAACAAGCAAGGGTGCCCAAAAACAGACTCGGTATGCAAACTGTGAAATGTGAAGAATACTTTCTTTTCAAAAATTCCATTTGCCCTATAGATAAGGAAGTAGACGATGAAGAAATTCTCTTTAAAGAATACAAAAGTTGTTCTTCTTTTTTGTTGAACACTAGGACTCCGTCGAACGAGAGGGGACTAAGAGAATGCGTGGAGTGTGCCCCGTCGCCTTCAGGAATGTCTCAATCCCTTCATGTGGGATTACGACGGTCGCTGTGTTGATGAGGGGGTGACAGGCATAGAGCTCCGCATTCCAAATCGGTTCATCGATGATGAGTTCCACTTTGTGATCCGTATCAAACACGAGTCCCAACAGCGTTGCGGAACCTGGAGTGACTCCCAAATACTTCAGCAAATCCTCCGGCGACGCAAAACTGAGCCCCGATGTTCCAAGGATCTTTCGAAGTTCCTTCAAGTCCGCCTTCTTGTCGTGACCGACCACTACGAGGAAGTAACGTGTCTTCTTTTCGTCCCGCAGAACAAGGTTCTTTGTGTGTGCACCGGGCATGGGCGGCAACTTCTCCGATTCCTCACAGGTAAACACTGCAGAGTGATCAAATTTTGTATACGTAATGCTGTGGTCCTTCAGAAATTGCTCGATATTCATGCTTTCATCATAGCTCATTTATGTGCGATCTCACTGTCGGTCAAATGGAGTGCGTTCATTTTTTCCTCTGTTTGCGATCGCCACAGTTGTACCAATACTTTCGAAGGAAGGATGTCGTACATGGGGCGTTTGTATTCGGAAATACCTCCCGGCAACGAGACGACCGATTTTGGTTTCCATGATGGATAGCGTGCGGGGTAGGAATTTCCATATTCTTCCAGTGTGCCATCCCAAAAAATCACCTGCTTTCCGTTTTCAATAATCACGAAACGACCATCGCTGCATTTGATTGCTGATACTTGATGCCACGAGTCTTCTGCAGTCTCCTGCGAGTCTTTGGGCCAGAAAGAAACGAGGTAGATGGGTAACCGCAAGCTATACGATAATTCCTCCGCCGAGATATTCGCCAAATCATTACAGTCCATATCTTTCTCTTCCACACAGGCGGCCTGACTTTTGGATAAGCGATAATTCGTGAGCCAGCGTTTCGAGCTTGTCACATCGTCTCCACTTGCTTGTGTTGTTCTGTTTGCAACAGCAAAGAGGCGTGCAGTGAAATCCGATTGTGGTTGAGGCGGCAATACCTCTTTTGTTTGTGCAACTTCAGTAACAAGTACTTCTGTTTCCAGCCCCAGGTCTTTCTTCGCATGTCGAAACTCTATCGAAATATCAGACCCCAACTTTGCCTTCAGCAATTCACACAACTGTTCTCTGCTGTGGGGAGTCACGGCATTGGGGTCGTGTTGTTCCGGGTGCTCTCGTTTTCCTTCCCACAAAAGCCCAGTCATAGCCAAAAGAATCCCCAAACTGATTTTCCGAACGCGGGGACTTTTGTACCAACGCGGCTTGAGGGCTGCGATATTCGTCTCTTTGGGAGAAGACGACAGAGGCATTAACGGTCATCCTACCCCTGCCGAAAACCCCCGCAAGAGCCCTTTGGCTTGCCATTTTCCTGGAATCGACACTTTCCCAGACCGAGGTCTAAGACCCTTGACATTTCTCTCAGAATTCCCACAGTAGTCGATCCTATGGCACACAACTCTCTTTCTTCCTCCCAAGAGGAAATCCTCGTAGACGCACCGCTCACTCCCGAAGAGCAGGAGATCGCAGATGCAATTGTTCTTCCTCGCGAGCGAGTGAAGGAAAACGATGCTCTTCGTGCACAACAAGTACGAGAAATCGAAAAAATCTGTGCGAAGAACGATATCGCCGCTCTGTTAGGTTGGTTCGACTGGAATAAAATTCCAAGAGAAGGGTTGGATCTTGACCGCATCACCAGCATCAAAGTAGTACCTGAAGAAATCAGAAAGGTGGGTGAGCCGAGGCATCAAGAAGTTCGTGCAAACAAAGTCCCACCAGAGAATGTTCCAAAGAGTGCTCCCTCATGGGCGCGTCTTTCCGACTACAGCAGAATACTTTTGTCACGTGCAATGACTGTTTTGAATGCTCATCTCGACGGAAAGACAATGGGGGAAAATATGATGGAGCACTCGACTCTTCAGCCAAAAAAAGCATCTCCATTGCCTACTGTGACTGAAGAAATTCCAACATCTCAGTCTTCTCGAGCCGTGTCACAAGCTGCTAAACCAATGACATTAGACATGATGGAAAGAGCGGAGGAAATCCAAAGGAGGCCAAGAAAAAGAGGACAATCGCACAGACGAGAAACTGTCGACTTTGGTCAAGTTGAGGCGAAGGCCCTTGCCCATCGACAGGCTGCTCTTTCAGCGGTGCGACTTGGAATCACCTCGAATGATTAAATGTGACAACTGCTGAGTCCGTGTTTCTCTAAATATCGCTGGTGGTATTCCTCTGCCTTGTAGAAAGGTTGAGCGGGTTCCACCTGCGTCACGATGGGCTTACTCCATTTCTTCGAAGCACTCACTTCCTCAATCGCTTTCTTCGCCGCGGCTGCCTGCGCATCGGAATGTGTGAAGATGACGGAGCGATACTGATCGCCGACATCCGGTCCCTGTGCATTCAATTGCGTTGGATTGTGTGAATCGAAAAAGACTTTGAGCAGTTGCTCGTAGGAAATTTTCTCAGGATCGAATGTGACTTGCACAACTTCCGCATGACCTGTGTCGTTGTAACACACGTCTTGATAGCTTGGGTTCTCGGTCTTGCCTCCGCTGTACCCGGAAACGGCATCGATCACCCCAGGGAGCTGTCGAAAGGTATCTTCCACTCCCCAAAAGCAGCCGGCTCCGAATGTTGCGATTTGCGTCATAGGGTCACAGTCTAGCACTTATTGGCATTTTGCGCACTGCCCATAGAACTCGAGCGAGTGACGCTCAACCGCAAACTTCTTTGTCTTTGCAATCGTCTGTTCGACGGACGACAGTTCGTGATTCATTTCGATATCCTCAACCGTGTTGCAGCTGAGGCACACAAGATGATGGTGATGGGGGAGTGTGCTGAGTTCATAACGCTGCACGCCGTCGTGAAATTGCACGGTCTTCAGAATTTTTTGCTCCGTTAAAAATTGCAATTCGCGATAGACCGTCGTTGCGTTCATGGAAATATTTTTCTTCTCCAGCAGTTGATGTACATCGAGCGCACTCAGCGGCTTCGTTTGTTTCGACATCAACTCCGTAACGGCACGACGTGCACTCGTGATGCGATGTCCACCGTTGCTCAAATTGCTGAGGATTGTTGCACTCGTCATAGGGATATCTTACTGCATATCGTTTGCAACTGCCATTACCCGTTAATTGCCGTGATTTTGACACTATGGCCGCCTTTTGATGAAGGAAGGGTGCCTTTGGAGACAGATGGAATGAAGTCTTCTTCATCTGCAGTGTGGACTCTTCCCGCCGAAGACCCTTGCAAGACTCCTCCTGTAAGATGCAATGTCTTCGACCCAATTTCCTCCGCCAATGAACTGTCCCGCGTGAGAATGAGCACGCTCGTTCCGTTTTTCTTTGCACTCTTGAGAAGTGCGTGGAAAACTTTTTTTTCTTCATCATCCAAGTTACATGTGGGTTCATCGAGCAGAATGATGGAAGGGTTTCCAATGAATGCACGTGCGATGGAAATGAGTCGTTGCTGACCGGGAGAAAGTTCATGAATCCTTGCAGTTGCAAGATCCTTGATTCCCATCGATCGCAACAGTCGACGTGCCGTTTCGTTCGCGTCTTCCTCTGTCTGTCCGCGCAGCACCTCGGGCAAGGCGATGTTTTCCCCTACGGAGAGTTGCGGCAGCAGGCGTGCATCTTGAAAGCACACTCCTAAACGCTGTCGATAGAGCTGCAGAATGGGTGGAGGAAGAATACGCAAATCGATTCCATCCACATCGACGCTTCCGGTCGTCGGATCGTATTCTTTCAGCAGGAGTGACAACAAAAGCGATTTACCGCTGCCGCTGCCACCAACGATGCAGAGCACATCGCGAGGAGCAAGTGTGCACGAGACCGAACGCAGCAGCGTTTGTCCGTCCACGACCAATGAAACACCGGCAAGGCCAATCATGGGCACAATGTACCACGTCTTTTGCCGTTCCCGAGTCTCTGCTCTCGACTGTTCAGCGTTCCATGATGGGGTGCGATTTCGCCAGTCCCATTGCACGTGGATACTTCAGTCCCAAGGAGCATTCTTTTTTCAGGATAAGGAGTTGTCGCTCGCCGAAGTCGAGTGGCAATTCGTACTGTTCATGCCCCACAAACGAGAGTTCCAGTTCTTTCATGGCGTGTGCGGCATCACTCAATTCCTGATCGATGTGCATGCTCTTCCACAGCACGGCGTGTCCGCCGACTTTCAGGAAGGGAGAACAGTACTCGAGCAATGTCGGCAGGGGAGCGACCGCACGGGCGGTGACGATGTCGAATGTTTCACGTAGTTTGAAGTCGCGTCCCGCCACTTCCGTTCGCTCATGATGTACAACAATGTTGTTCACACTTAATGCCTTTGCAATGCGCTCAATTGCTTTCAGCTTCTTTCCAACAGCATCAATTCCATAGCACCGAATGTCGGGGAAGAGCATCGCAATCGGCAGCAGAGGAAATCCGCCCCCTGTTCCAATATCGAGCAGGCGGTTTCCTGCCTTCAGTTGATTCTTTTTGGCAAACAGAGTGAAGGCCAACGAATCGAGGACATTTCCATAGAAACAGGCCTCCGGCGTGCGCAGAGCCGAGAGATTGGTGATTGCGTTCTCCTGCAGAAAGATCTCCACCAAGCGGTCGAGGTGTTGGCGTTCGTCGATGCTGATTTCTTCCAAAAAGGGATGCATGTCCGCATTGTAGCGGAAGAAAATTCTCTGGTTCACCCCGAAGTTCCCTGTACCATGCAGGCATGCCAATGCCAGAACGAATCGCAGAATTCCTCCTCAGCATCGAGGCGGTCAAATTGTCGCCTCAAAAGCCATTCACATGGACGAGCGGCATTCAGTCGCCGATTTATTGCGATAACCGCATGATCTACAGCCACCCGGCTGCACGTTCTGTGGTGGTCGATGCGCTCACGGCGCGTGTTCGCAACATGCACATTCCTGCCGATGTGATTGCAGGAACGGCAACGGCAGCAATCGGATGGGCGGCCCTTGTGGCCGATCGTTTGGAGTTGCCATTCGTGTACGTTCGCGCAAAACCAAAGGAGCACGGAACCGGAAAGCGTATTGAAGGAGATTTGGCCCCGGAGCACCACGTCGTGGTGGTGGAAGACTTGATCTCTACCGGAGGCAGTAGCATCTCCACCGTCGAGGCACTTCGCGAGGAAGGCAAAGCGATCGTGACGGACGTCGTTTCGATCTTCACCTACGAATTTGCGGAAGCAAAAGAAAAGGCAGAGGAGGCAGGAGTCCAATTGCACCCACTGACATCACTTTCCACACTGGTCGATGTTGCGCTCAATCAGGATCGCTTGCGTGAAGACGATGTGAAACTGATTCGCGCATTCATCAAAGATCCTCAGCACTGGAGAGTGTAATTGGCCACTTACGCGAACTGCTTCAGGAACCGTAGATCGCTGTCGTAGAAGGCACGAAGGTCCTTAATGCCGTGCTTAATCATGATGAGGCGCTCAATACCGAATCCGAAGGCGAATCCCTGGAATTTAGTCGGGTCGATTCCTCCGTTTTTGAGCACTTCGGGGTGGACCATGCCGCAACCCACGACTTCCAACCAACGACCGGGGGTGCCGTCCGTATTGCGCATGCGAATATCGACTTCCAATCCTGGTTCCACGAATGGGAAGTAGCTGGTGCGGAAGCGGAACTCAATTTCGGGGAACAAGAGTTCATGCATTGCAGCGATCATCACACCTTTCATTTCTGCAAGTGAGACGTCGGGTCCGACCATCAATCCTTCACACTGGTGGAACATGGGTGAGTGCGTTGCGTCGTAATCTTTGCGGTACACGGTGCCCGGACAAATCATGCGGAATGGAGGCGTGTGCGAACGCATGTAGCGCATCTGGACGGGGCTTGTGTGCGTGCGCATCACATCGTGACCGGAACCGCCTGCAACCCACAACGTATCTTGCATATCGCGTGCAGGATGCGTTTCGGGAATATTCATGAGCGTGAAGTTGAAGTCTTCGTGTTCGACCTCGGTGCCGTGTGCAACATCGAACCCCATGCGGCCGAACACGTCTTCCATGTGCTTGATGAACTGTGGCACCGGATGCAGTGAACCGCGATCTCGAGCAGGCAGTTCGAGCGTGACGTCGATCTTCTCGGTCTGTGCCAATTTGCCTCCTGCTTCTTGACCCATCTCTTGTCGACGCATGACGAGAATGTCTTCGAGACGCTTCTTGAGCATGTTCAATTCCTCTCCGCGAATTTTACGTTCGTCGGGAGACATAGCCCCCAGCGTGCGTAACTCCGCAGTCAAAAGCCCCTGTTTGCGGCCAAACAGTTCAAGCTCAATGGCGTCGAGTTCCGCGAGCGAAGTCGCCTGCGTCATCTTTGCCACCCATTCGTCGAGATTGAGACGGGAGTCGGACATGGGCAGAGTGTACCTTTTTCTGTTTCTCTATGGGAAGGAAGAAAACGCGGAACAATGAAACGTCCCTCTAGCGTTTCCTTTCTATCCTTTCAGTAATGCAACGCAATTTCGACCAAGACGAAGATGGCGTAGATCGTGATTCCTACCCACCAGGTCAGAATTCCCAGCATGTGGAACAAAATCAGGAGAATGGTCGCAATGCCCAGGAATGTTCCTTGCCTGAGGGAAATGCGAAGTCGTGTTCCATCATCCCACGTTTGCAGCGGAACGAATCGCCAGAGAACGTAGAAGATGAGTGCGGCGACGCTCGTGACTCCCAAAAACAAACTGATGAAGAACGTTGGCAACGCCTGGATGGGAGCGGTGAGGGGACTGACACGCAACAGAACCGTCAGAAGCGATGTCAGTGACAATACCGCTGCCAGCGCGACGGAGAAGAGGAGTCCGTTCATACGGTGGCGGTTGTTTGGAGGAACGGCTTGAGTGACTGAATATCATCGAACAGCGTCGAACGAAGATTCGGATTGTGGAGTGCTGCAGCAGGGTGATAGAGCGGACAAATCGCAACACCGTTGTTGAGTACCTGCGGCTTGCCGTGCGCTTCGGTAATACTCAATTCCGAAAAGAAATGTCCGAGGGAATGACGTCCCAATGGCACAATCACGCGTGGTCGAATGAGAGCAATTTCCAGCATGAGCCATGGCATACACTGTTCCTTTTCTTCGGGAGTAGGGTCGCGGTTCTCCGGTGGGCGGTACTTCACGACATTGCTGATGTATACATCCTCACGCTTGATGCCGATGGAGACCAAAAGTTCATCGAGTAATTTCCCTGCAGGTCCCACAAACGGACGGCGCTGTTCGTCTTCGCGCTGTCCGGGGGCTTCTCCGATGAACATAATTTCCGCATGTGGGCTTCCTTCTCCAAGAACTGGATTGCTGTTTTCGGCGAGTGCACAGCCTTTCCACATGCCGAGCTTCTCGCGAAGCAGATCAAGAGTCAGTTCCATGCCGATGAGTATAGCCTTTTGTTAGGCGGCCGCACCTTCCAAGGCACCGAACAATTGTTGTCGAGTATTCCTTGCCTCTTCAATACTGCGAGTGTCGGCTTCTCCGTTTCTGAATTTGGCTCCAAGCTGCCTCAGCTGTTCCACTTTTTGAGCATCAAAACACGAACGCATTCCCAAGGAATCGAGACAATCTGCGATATACAGCGACAAGTGTGCGGGGGCATTGGGTTCTTCCATCTGATTTAATTTTCTTTCCATATGATTGATCGTGTCTTCTGCTGCAAGTGCATCGTATTCCGGAAGTGAGTGGGTGATGGTTGTCATAGTGGCGAAGTATAGGCAGAGAGTTTCTTAGGAAAGGAGTAACGAAGGAAATGAAGTCTGCTGTATTCGGAAAAATATTTTGTGTATGCCAAAAAAACGATGAATATGATGTTCATTGTTCCTCTAATTCCACTTATGCAATGCCTCTCTCTTTTTAATCGGCATACGTTTTTGAATGTATGGGCAAACAAGAATGGTAGAAATTGCTTCAAGCGCATGTGCCGCAATTTCTTCGGGGCAGTGTCGGTGTTCCCCAAGGAACCAACGAGTTTCATGAAGTTTCTGTCTCACTTCCTGAGAAAGACACGGTTGCATAATCAACGCGTCGATAGCATCTGACAGGCGAACGATGATCTGGTCGATTATCGGCTGATTCGTTGTCTGTTCAGCGGCTTTCTGCAATTCGTCTACTCTGCGTTGAATACTGCCGCAGTAGTCTGCAGCAGCTGCATCTGAGTCATTCATGACGTTGAGAAGTCGGTTCACCATGGCAAAAAGTTGGCCGCAGTATATTCAGGGTTGTTCGAAAGAAAAGGGGGAGAGGAAGCCGAAGTCAGCCCTTTGCCAACAGAGCCTTTTCCTTAGAGGAAAAGACGATGAAGCCATTGTTCTGTAGGCCCTGGGGTGATACCCTCCTTTGGCTCCGAAAGGGGCAGGAGGTCTTTACACTGTGCACCCGTAGTTCAGCCCGGATAGAACGCCAGATTGCGGATCTGGAAGTCGTAGGTTCAAATCCTGCCGGGTGCACCATCTTCAACATCAAATTCGGGGCTGTAGCTCAGTTGGCTAGAGCGCTTCCATGGCATGGAAGAGGTCAGGGGTTCAAGTCCCCTCAGCTCCACCATCTATAAAGCCATGAAAAAAAATTTGTTACCAAAAACCAAAGAAGCACTTAAGAAAATTGATCATATGGTTCTTCGAGATGATAAATGGCGCCTTTTGATTGTTCGTCTTGGTTCAATGTCCGCCTATTTTCATTATGCACAAAGACAGGTTTTAGATTCTGAGAAGCAAAGGTTGATTTTATCTAAAAATTTTAACTTAAGTGCCCCTAAATTTATCTCCTACTCGATCGCATCTTATGGGCACATGAAAGCATGCTCCAATTTTGCAAAAGATATTTCAGGCTCATTAGCCTTTAAGCTTCAAAAATACGCAGCTTTTCTAGCAGATCTCAAGACAAAAAGAGATCGAATTGAGGCTCATCCAAATGAGAAGAATGGGGGAAAAACAATTTTGGCTTATGATTCAACTATTGAAAAGGATGGAATCAGATTTTCTCTTTGGAATAAAAACCTTAAAAAAGGTGAAGAAAAAGAATGTATTACCCTAACTCCCAAAAAAGATTTAATGATACTTTCGGATTTGATAGAAGAAATTTCAGCGGAAGCACTAAGAAAATATCTGGCCAACGAAACGTTGAGATAAATTCTGAAAAAGGGCGCCTCTCAGCACCCTTTTCCAGCCTTTCCATCTTTTAATTCCTAGAAGTCGTACGCCTCCTCTCCATGGAGCGCACGGTCTAGGCTTTCTTGTTCTTCCTTCAGGTCGACTCCGATGACCATGATCGCTTTCAGGATGCTCAAAATGATGTAGGTCGCAACGAATGCGAACACGGCGGCGATCGCCGTTGCCTCCAGGTTGGCAACGAACTGCGCCATGTTTCCTTCGATGAGACCCGAGAATCCTCCGATCGATTTTGAAGCGAAGACGCCTGTGAGAATCGAGCCGATGATTCCTCCTACTCCGTGGCAGCCCCAGACGTCGAGTGCGTCATCCCACTCCATGTAGGCACGAAACTTCATGGCGTAGAAGCAACCGATCGCAGCGACGATTCCGATAATGAGAGACGAAGATGGCGCAACGTATCCGGCACCCGGTGTGATTGCGACCAGTCCTGCCACTGCTCCAATGAGCGCGCCGACCATACTTGGGCGGCCGTCCACAAGCCACGAGAGAATGAGCCATGTGACCATCGCCACAGAAGCAGCGATATCGGTATTGGCGAATGCTGCGGCAGCCATTCCGTTTGCAGCGAGTGCGCTTCCTGCATTGAACCCGTACCAACCGAACCACAGAAGTGCGGCACCGAGTGCAACGTAGGGAATGTTATGCGGCATGTGGGAGATTCGCTGACGCTTTCCAAGAACGAAGACTGAAGCAAGAGCAGCCATGCCCGAACTGATGTGCACGACCGTTCCTCCGGCAAAGTCGATTGCTCCAAGTTTTGCAATGAATCCACCTCCCCACACCCAGTGTGCGAGCGGAGCGTAAATGAGCACGCACCAAAGAACGAGGAAGATGAGATAACTCTTAAAGTTCATGCGTTCCGCAAATGCTCCGGTAATGAGAGCAGGGGTGATGATCGCAAACATCATCTGGAAGACGAAGAATGCGAGGAACGGAATTGTCGTTCCGTAGACAGTGGAAGGTTCGAGGCCCACTCCTTTCATCATGAGGAAGTCGAGTCCGCCAATGAGTCCATTGTGATCAGAGCCGAATGCGAGCGAGAAGGTGAGCCCGGCCCAGAGGACCGTGACAACTCCCATCGCGATGAAACTCTGCATCATGATAGTCAGCACGTTTTTGCGTTTCACAAGCCCTCCGTAGAAGAATGCGAGTCCCGGCGTCATGATGGCAACGAGTGCCGTCGAGAGCAGGACGAATGATGTGTCGCCAGCGTTCATGGGAAAAAGTGGGAAGGAGAAAAAGAAAGGAAACGGAATCAGACGTCGTAGTATTTGAAGAACTCATTGGCCGATGGACGTTTTCGTTCGTCCGATACCTCTTCGCGTTTGATCGCAATGAAGTCATCGATGAAGTCTTGGGTAAAGACTCCACCTTCTGTGAGGAATCCATGATCTTTCTCCAGTGCATCGAGTGCATCGCCGAGTGTTTCGGGAGCGTGCGGAATTTTTGATAATTTCTTTTCGTCGAGGTTGTACAGATTCTCGTCCGTCGGTTCGCCGGGATGGATCTTGTGTTTGATTCCGTCGAGTCCCGCAAGCAACATCGCGGAGAATGCGACGTAGGGGTTTGCCGCAGCATCAGGCGAGCGGAACTCCACACGTTTCGCCTTTGGATTATTCGAGTACATCGGAATACGGAACGCAGCCGAGCGGTTGCGTGCGGAGTAGATGAAGTTCACGGGTGCTTCAAAACCCGGGACCAAACGCTTGTAACTGTTCGTCGTCGGGTTACACAGAGCACAGAGCGCCTTCGCGTGTTTCAGAATTCCGCCCATATAGTGAAGAGCCATGGTGGAAAGCCCCGCATATTCTTTTCCTGCGAAGAGTGGTTTCCCGCCTTTCCACAGGCTTTGGTGGGTATGCATGCCTGAACCGTTATCGCCAAAAATCGGCTTCGGCATGAAGGTCGCCGTCTTGCCGTACTGATAGGCGACGTTGCGGACGATGTATTTGTAACGCATCAACTTGTCCGCCATGCGGAACATTTCATCGAAGCGCATGTCGATCTCCGCCTGACCGCCCGTTGCGACTTCGTGATGAAACGTTTCAATCTCCACTCCACACTGTTCCATCGTCTTTACCATTGCTGCGCGGATGTCCTGCTGCTTGTCGTGGGGGCAGGCGGGGAAGTACCCTTCTTTGTGGCGGATTTTGTATCCCAAGTTCGGTTCATTGTCGCAGCACGCGCCCGTGTTCCATGTCGCTTCCTCACTGTCGACTTTGTACTGAGAGTGCCCCGGTCCGCTGTCGTAACTGACATGATCGAAGATGAAGAATTCCGCTTCGGGTCCGAAGTAGGCAATGTCGGCAAGCCCGGTCTTCTTCAGGTATGCAATCGCTTTCTGCGCGATGGTGCGTGGACTGCGAGGGTAGAGCGTACGCGAGAGGGGATCGGCAACATCACAGAGCATGGAGAGAGTGGGCTCTTCCATGAACGGGTCGACGATCGCCGTGTTAGGGTCGGGGAAGAGGAGCATGTCGCTCTCGTTGATCTGCTGGAATCCGCGGATGGAGGAACCATCGAATCCCGCTCCGTCACTGAGGACATCGGCAAGTTCGTGAATGGGTTTGCTGGTGTGATGGAGTGTCCCGGGGACATCGACGAATGTGAGGTCGAGCATCGTGCATTTGTGTTTCTTCGCGAGAGCGATGACATCATTCTTGTTCATAGAGAGGAGAGGGAGAGGAGGAATGAATGTGCCCTATCTACAGACACTCCCAATCACCCGACAACGTCCATGTTGTTCACAAAATGGATTCTGTTACTGTTTTTAACAACAAATACGAAACACTTGTATTTCCAGTCCAGAAAACAAAAAATCGATGTTTCTTTTTGTAAAACAAACATCAACTTCTTGTGTTGTTCAAATTTATAACAGATTGCTAGACTGGAAAAACGATGTCCAAAGAACTCTCACCCCTCCTGCGTTCCATCGGCATGAACGAGAAAGAATCCGCGCTCTACCTTGCGGGTTTGCAGTCGGGAACCGCGCCTGCATCGGACTACGCGAAAGCAACCGGGTTCAATCGCATAACGACGTACACCATGTTGGAAGATCTCGTGAAGGCAGGACAATTCACGATGGTGAAAAAACAACGCGCAAAATGGTATGCGCCCGTTGCACCTGATTTTCTTGTGCTCGAAGCACAGCAACGTGCCGATGCTCTTAAGAAAGCGCTCCCCGAATTGCGCTCACTTTCTGGTGCCAAATTCCGAAGTCCACGCGTTCGATTTTTCGAAGGATGGGAAGGAGTGAAGCACGTCTACGAAGACACGCTCACCGCTCGAACGGAATTGCTCAATTACGCGAACTCCACAATTATTCGCAAACACTGGCCTGAGTACGATGAACAGTATGTGGCGGAACGCGTGAAGCGGGGGATTCATCTCCGTGGCATCGCTCCCGATGATGCAACAGGGAAGAAGGTGCACGGACAGGATAAAGAATATCTCCGTGAAATTCGTTTGGTGCCTCAGAAGGAATTTGATTTCGAGAATGAGATCAAAATCTATGACAACAAAGTGGCCATCATCTCGTTCGTGGAAGATGAACGAGCGATGTTTGGTATTATTATTGAAAGCAAGGAAGTAGCCGAAACGCAGCGTCAGATTTTTGAAATGGCCTGGAGATACGCAGGAAAGCGAAAATAAGCCGTAAGGAGCATGGTATGGAAGGCGTCACAGGGGTACCCTCTATGCCCATGTTTCTCGCGCGTTTTGCACAGGCGATCAAACGACTGCAGATCACATTCCGTGCGGCGCGCATGTATTTCACGCTCAAGGCAAAGGAGCAGCATGTGCGCATGTTGCGTCTTTTGTATTCCATAAAACTGCGTGCGGTCATAGGTGTGCCGCACGGCATGCGTCGATTTGTCTCATCTTTCTCCGTTCGATTGTGGAGTGATACGAAGGGTTTTGATCGCATTCTTGAACTCTTGAGCGAAGCGCGATTCTCGATCGTTATTCAGATGTTCATTTGGAAGGATGATGAGACCGGCAAGGCGATGGCATCGACGCTGCTCGACGCTGCGAAGAGGGGAGTGCGTGTGCGCATCATTAAAGAAGCGATCGGCGATGTGTTTGAAACGGAAGGCGATTTTCTCGGAACAAAAACTAATTCCGATCCGTTATGGCATGCATTCTGGACTCATCCGAATATTGTCATCACGCATGAGGCGCAGCAGAATCATTCCAAGGTATACATCATCGACGGAGCAATCTTGCTTCTGACCGGCATGAATATTGGTGATGAATATCGTTGGGAATGGCACGATTACGTTGTCGAGATGAGAGGCGCGCGCATTGTCGATCAGTATCTCGGGGCGCTTTCCGGTTCGCCGTTACCGGGAATTACATTGGTCTCCAACACGCCGACGGTGAAAATGTTGCGTCCGTGCGTGATGGAATTGCTCCAATCTGCCAAGCGTTCCATCATCGTGGAACAGGCATATCTCACGGATGTTGCAGTACTCGATCTCCTCATCAAAAAAAGCAAAGAACATGTCGATGTGGTCGTCATTCTGCCGGAAAGTCCCGACATTCAAGCCAATGCAAACTTGGAATCTGCCGATCGATTATTGAGAGAAGGGGTGAAGAAATATATGAAAGTATTCCTTTCTCCGACGATGATTCATGGAAAGATTATTTTGGTCGATCGCAAGCAGGCACTCATCGGTTCGCTCAATCTTATTCCATCATCTCTCGATCAGATGGGTGAAGTGAGCGTGCTTTTGGGTGGCGCCTTCACACGTGTGCTCGTGAAACTCAACACGATCCTTCTGAAAGACATGGTGAAGAGCAAACTGGTCAGTGGACCGTTGTCGTTCTCGCTCGTACGCAAAATATTGGCGTGGTTCTATTTGTAGGTTACTGCGCGATAATTTTCTCCACCTCAGTAAGAACTTCGTTCAATTTTCCTTCTTTGCTCGTGATTTGCGCTGTGCAGTGGGTTGCGAACTCCAATTCTTTTTTCATGCTCTCCATGCGGCGATCGATTTCTTCCTGTGTCATAGGGGAGCGCTTCGTGATGTGCGCGATCAATTGTTCTTTGCTTTCTGGGAGGAGGAAGATTGATTGCAAACGGTAACGTGCACTTTGACCGGTGAAGAGGGGGCTCTTGCGAATGCTTTCAAATCCCTGCACATCCACTTCGCGGATGACTGTTTTTCCATCTTCAATCGCGGGGAGGATTTCTTGGAGCAATGTTCCGTAGCGAGCACCTCCATGCACCACTGCCCACTCCAACACTTTGTCTTCTTTCAACAATTGGTCGAACTCTTCGTCTTTCACAAAGTGGTAAATATTGTCTCCTTCGCCGGGTCGACGGTCCCGGGTTGTGGCAGAACGGGGGAAGTGGAACTCGGGGTGGCGTTCTGTCAATTTCTTCAAAATGACGCTTTTGCCCACTCCACTGGGTCCAATGATCAAAACGAGCTTTCCGGTGTGGAGAGGCGATTCCGTGGACATAGCCGAATCCTACCCAACTCCCCCCTTGAAGACCAAGCCAAAATCTGCTATCATGAGGGGATTTGCTTTTTCACATCTTCGACACGCGATCCATAGAAATCGGTAGGGGAGAAGCGAGAGGCGGGCGGCAAACCCTCCTTACTGGAGTTCGTTCTGCGGTCAGTCCGCCCCTCACTCCTCCCCTGCCTGCAGGCTTACCACCTGCACCCACATTTCCTCCTTAGTGAGGGAACACAAACACCAACATACACGGCCTGCTCCCAGCCATACACGGGAGGCCCCTTCCTGAGCATTCAGGATTCACACACAAACACACGCTGGCACCGCTTTAGTGTCAACGGGTAGGAGGAGCTGCAGCCGGTTACTGCAACCCCCATCGATACACGCGTGTCGAAGGGTTTCCCGCCTCGGTTATAACTTCAAACGGAGTTATGACGCCGAGGCGGGAATTTAAGGTATTTATCAAATCACTTCTACACTTTTATACCCGTACACTAGTACACTTACCTCATGGCGCGTCCGAAGATCGCAATTCTCTACGTCGGTGGTTCCATCGGAATGGTCCGCAATCAACGAACGGGTCGCATCGAACCGCTCGAGTCATTGGAAGAGATTCATCGTTTTTTACCGGAGCTGCAACGCGATGCATCGCTCCAATTTTTCTCGATTGCGAACCTGGGTTCATCCGATGTGACGCCCGATCACTGGGTGCAGATCGCAAAGACTATTGAGAAACACATGGATGCATTCCAGGGATTTGTCGTCGTGCACGGAAGTAACACGATGGCCTTCACTGCGGCGGCACTCGCATTTGCATTACAGGGAATTAGTAAGCCCGTGATTCTCACGGGGTCTATTCACCCGATCAACGAACTCGGGAGCGACGGTCGTACGAACCTTGCGTATGCCATTCGTGCGGCGCAATTGGATATTGCCGAAGTCTGTATCGTGATGGGTCCGGAGATTCTGCGCGGTTGCCGTGCCATCAAGACCGAACAATCCGTCATGCAAACATTCAGCAGTCCGGGATTCCCCGTACTCGGTGAATTCAGCAATGAAGTGACGTTGCACCCATGGCGCATGGTCCGCCGCAAGCGCGCGCTCGATCCGCACGTCAAATTCAATACGTCCGTGGTTAGCATCACATTGCATCCAGGAATGCCCGTGAGCGTTGTGGAAGATGTTCTCAAACGAAAACCAAGCGGAGTAGTGCTTCGTGCCTATGGTCTTGGAATGTTGCCTGAAGCATTGGTTCCAATTCTTGAGAGATTCAGTGACGAAAAAATTCCTCTCGTCATCAGTTCCCAGTTGCGTCGTGGAACAGTCGACCTTCGTCGCTACAGCAGCCAGAGTGCGCTTGCTGATATCGGAATTATTTCTGCAAAAGACATGACATTCGAGTGTGCGATTGTGAAGTTGATGTGGGTGCTCGCAAACGTGCGGTCCCCCAAGCAGGTGAAGGAGTGGATGGAGACATCACTTGTCGGAGAGTTGGGGTCTGCAGAGTGAGTCGTTGTACAATGAAAGATTTCCTGTGAGTGCAACACAAAAATCGGATTTTGTCCTACTACGTCTGTCGAGCGATTTGATACTCTTTGGACAATTCGAATTCCGCTGCCAGTACCTCCCCATACCCGTCGGCTCGTATTGACTCTTGCGTTCATTCTGGTGCTCGCGGGAGTGACACGTTTTGGTTTGAATACAAACAATTCCATCACAGGTGCATTGTTGCAAAATGACATCATGCAATTTCGCGTGCAGAGTCCATATGCGCAAATGCAACCGGATGGCTCCATCACCATTCCGCCCGGGACTGGCGTGCAATTGGACTGGAGTAGCACTCAAGGAAATTCGAATACGACAAACGCAGGATACGATTGTTATCTGTTTCCATCGAGGTCTGTGGACGGATTGACCCCAGAGGTCACTACTTCGAATGTGGAGGTCTATCAGCAGCAGAATGCAATTGATGCAATGCAGAGTCTGTACGGAGTACGCACCGTCGATAGCATCACGGCACCTCTTTCTTTTACGTTAAAGTGCTTCAATCGCACAGGATTTACTGCCGTCAGTCAGCAAACGATTCAGATCAACCCGTCATCTGCTGTAAGTACAGAGGTTGTTCAGCCCTATGCTCATCGAACAATTTTATATCCACCACTTCTCGCTCCATTTAATTTTTCAGCAACAGCAGGTTCGTCCACATCGGGTGCAGATGGAGTGCTGGATGTAAAAGCTGGATCGGATGTGGTGTTGACCTGGTCGTCGAACGGTACCCAAGTCCAAGATGTCTGCAGCCTGACATTGAGCGAACCCATTCCCAATCCCATTGTTCCGACAAGCTCCATCCATCCTGCACTGGCTCAAAATGCTGGAGCGGGAGGATTGTATTGGGGAATGAGGGGCAACGGCACTATGACATTGCCATCATTGCAAAAATCATTCACCGTTTCGCTTACGTGTTACACGCAAATTCCTCCACAAGGAGGGACCGCGTATGATTTTACAGTCTATCGCACGGTCTATGTGCAACCTCAAGCGCAGTGTAAAGATGGTGCCGACAATGATGCAGACGGTACGGCAGACTTTCCCCAGGATCTCGATTGCGCCAATGCAGACGATAATAGTGAACAAACCATTCAGAGTACCTACTCCTGTAATGCTGCTCAGTTCAATGCAACGTCCGGAACGTTCCAGGCGCAAGGATGGCAGGCATTCAATAATGGAATAGGCATCAACAGTCCTGCGGTAGATGCAGGAGAGACGTACATCCGTCTTTCGAAAGATACGAATTCAACTCAGCCGGCAGGGGTATACCTTCCCATTTTGAAGAATCAGTTGCAGGACAAAAACTGGGCAATGGAAATGCGTGCTCGCATCCGTGGTTCCACAACCAATGCCGCTGTTCCAACCAATATGTTCTTCGTGGCACCCGATGGTCGTTACACGGGTGTGAATTTGGATACGAGTGCCTTCGGTCCCATCAAAACAGATCAGACATATGTACAGTCCGTGAATCGAAATACCGCCGATGGGTTCCATGTCTATCGCATTGAGTACCATGAAAATGGAGGAGGAGTGAGTGACGATTCATTCGATGTGATCTTTGATGGAATGAAAGTGATGCGTGATGTACGCATTGCCGATACATCTTCTGCAACGGATTACTCTTCGATAGTCATTGGGCAAATAGCACCGGTCGGCGCAGGATCAATGGATGTTTCCTATGTGAAGTTTTGGAACAACGAAGGGCAGTCGACCTGTGGCGTCGGTCCCGTTCTCTCCTCCGCTTCTTCACAATCTTCTTCAGCGTCTTCCATTTCCTCTTCTGCAACGATAGTGAGCAGCTCTTCTTCTGCCCTCTCCACACAATCTTCATCCGTTGTTTCATCCTCCCGTTCTTCTTCGTCCGCGCTCTCCAGCGTTTCTTCTTCCGCATCCGTCTCTAGCTTCGTTGCCGTCACTTCCTGCGGAAACGGAATTGCGAATAACGGTGAAGCATGCGATGACGGAAACCTTCTCAATGGCGATGGGTGCACATCTCAGTGCACGGTGGAGGCGCAATGGAATTGTCCACTCTTTGGCCAGCCCTGCACGGCAGTGTGTGGTGATGGAGTCAAAAAGGGTCAGGAAGAATGTGATGACGGCAATACCGCCAGCAACGATGGGTGTTCTTCCATGTGTAAGGTGGAAGTCGGATGGAGTTGTTTTGGCCCGGTTTGCTCCACGGTCTGTGGAGACAGTCGCGTCGTGGGCAGTGAACGATGTGATGATGGAAACGTGACGAACAACGACGGCTGCAGCAATCTTTGCATGATTGAGGCAGATTGGTCTTGTCCCGGTTCTCCAAGTGTCTGTAGTCGCGTGGGAACAACCTCTTCCTTTGCCGTGCAGCATGCAGCGGCTTTCCCTTCAGAGTCCTCAGTCTCACAGGCTCCACAACAGTTCCCTTCGTCTTCTCCGGTCGTTGCCGTTCCCGCTGCATCCTCCGTTTCCAGCATCCCTCTCGTGACGGCGCAGCCTTCTTCGCAAGCAATCTATCAAGCAGCACCCGTTTCCTCGTATACGGCGTTGAATCTTCCGCCTCCTTCTTCCGCCTCGTCCTCTTCCTTCGGTTTCTACCTTCCACTGCTTCCGAATTATCTTGTTCTTTCTAGTACTTCGAGCGTCTCGACACCACCATCGATTGTCCCTCCTCCGCAGTACAATTCCTCTGTTGCCGTTGCTCCGTCCATTCCGTTTTCTTCCGCACGCACGGTGACACTCAATATTGCACCGACGATTACGCAATTTGCATCATCTTCGGTACTGCCGTCTCTTGCCCCTCCTCAGTGTGGAAATGGAGTATTGGAAGTCAGTGAATCTTGCGATCGTGGTTCTGCGAACAGCAACACACCAGGTGCTCTCTGTCGTACGAATTGCACACTTGCACAGTGTGGCGATGGGATTGTCGATGCGCCCTTTGAAGAATGTGATGAAGGCAATCGAAACGGGAATCAGCCGGGGACGACGTGCTCCTCCATGTGCAAAATTCCTCCCAAGAGTGACACGCTCGCTGCGAATATTTTCAATTTGCCTGTGGCGGTGAACACGCAACCCCAGCAGCAAGTTGCGCAGCTTCCTGTCTATCAACAACCGCAATACCAGCAACAGTATCCGGTTGCTCTCAATCCGCTCACGGCCACACTTCCTTCCCACGCGCCGGTAGGCGCAACGGGTCCCGGCTCACTCGCGTTCATGGCCGCAGGAGCCGCAGCCGGAATTGGGTACGTACGACGAAAAAAGTAATCGGCAAAGAGTCTTCTTTGCAGATTAGGCTTCGACCTTCTCTTCTTCCGGTTCAAGCTCTGGCTTCTTTTCATCATCAGGTGAGCACTCATGTTTTTCCATGAGGGCACGTCCCACGATCGATCCAATTGCACCTCCGATGATGAGACCGGTGACGAGCTTTTTCAGCGCGCCGCTCTGCTCCTCTTTGCTCTTTTGGAAGGGCCATTTCATGGGAAGAGTATAGCACACACTATGTGGCCATTTCTCAGTGTTTCAGGGCACTTATTGCTCCTCTCCTAAGGGGTGCGTGCTAGATCTCCCAACGAATTTCCGGATACGTTTCCAAGTGTTTCAGAACCTCTTCTTCCATGCGTGCCAACGCTTCTTCGCTTCTTGCCTCCATACAAATACTCAAACAAGGAGAAGTATTGCTGAAACGAATTCCTGCCCATGCTCCGTCTCCAAAATCGATGCGTGCACCATCAAGCGTATTCACCGGATGAGTGTGCTCAAAGAATGCCGTTGCCCGCTGCACAACGTGTTTCTTTTTATCATCGTCGCAGTGAGGGCGCCGTTCCTGTGCTTGGTACACTGTTGGAAATGCATCGAAGAGTGAGGATGCAGTTTGTTTCTTTGCATGTAGAACCGAGAGAATTCGCAGCGCTGCGACCAACGCATCGTCGTATCCGCCGGTGTCTTCTCCGCAGAAGAAGTGGCCCGACTGTTCACCTCCCAGGAGGGAATGATGTTCCTCCATTGTTTCTTCGACACACGAGTGACCGACTTTGCACATCACAGGTGTCCCTCCCCATTTTTTCGTTTCGGTTTCAAGTAAGCTCGAGTTACTAACGGTAAAGACGATGGTTCCCCCGGGGTGACGGGTGAGGTGGTCTTGCGTGAGGAGCAGCAAGATTTCATCTGCAGAACGGATCCTTCCCTGTTCATCAACAATTCCCACGCGGTCACCGTCTCCATCGAAAGCAAGACCGATGTCCGCCTTTACGCGTACGACGGTTTCTTGCAGTTCACGCAGTGTTGCGTGCTTGCTGGGGTCTGCGGCGTGATTGGGGAATCGACCATCGGGTTCTGTGTACAGTTCGTGCACCGTACAGCCGATTTTTTGAAGCACATCGCAGTTGAGGGGACCTGCAACACCGTTTCCACTGTCGACAACGATTGTGAGCCCTTCCCCAATTCGATCAAATTTTGTGATCAGTTTTTTTGCGTATTCTAAGGAATAATCATGATTCTCAATCGATCCATATCCTTGTTCAAAATCGCTTGCCTCGATCATCGATCGAAGCTCTTGCAGTTTGTCTCCGCTGAACGCATGCATGCCGCGAGTGGAGAGCTTCAGTCCGTTGTCTTTTGCGGGGTTATGGCTCGCGGTCACTTGAATTCCTCCTGCACAATCGGTTGTCGCAACGGCGAAATAATTCACCGGAGTCGGCGTCTGCCCGATGAGACGAATAACACACCCTGTCGATTGCAGACCCTCTACAAGAGCCTTTTCCAGCTCCGGACCATGGGTGCGTGCATCGCGGCCCACAATGACGAGGGGGTGCTCGCTCCCTTCCGTACGTCTCAGAATCGTACCAAATGCCTGCCCCACAAGGCGGCAGGTCTCTCCATTCAATTGAGAGGGGACCTCTCCACGGATGTCGTACGCACGGAAAATACGAGAGTCAATCATGGAAGAATTCAACTGTAATTCCGATGGTTTATCAACCTTATATTGTGCCTGTGCCAACGATCGTTCCCACGATCACGACGCGGAGTAACAGGTGGACCATCGCAAGAACGATGAACCCGATCGCCAAACGGAACAGATACGACTTCAATTTGCTCAATTGTTCTTCGTTTCCCAAATTGACGATCATGAGAATGCCGAGAACCACGATGATGAAGATGGCAATCACTTCCAAGTACTGGAACACCTTGAAAACAATTTCGAGCACTTTGGCCACGAGGCCGACGGGGCTGACGACTCCCAGCAACACGCACTGCGTGTCATCGATACCGATTGCAGGGAAGACAAACTGTTTCAGTCCCAAAATGAATGCTCCTACAACGATGCCACCAACGGCATGACGCATGTCACCTCCCGCATCTCCTTCGCCGAAGGTAATGAGGCTGCGAATACCCGTAATTGCAATCACGATGACTGCGAGCAATCCTGCAATGCCAACGATGACACTGATGATTCCCAAGAATTCACCGCACAAAGCGAGAATCGCTTTGTCGTTATCCACTTCTACAATTGCTCTCCTCAAGAAGCCGATGTTACTGAGCACCGCCAGTATTACACCGATCATCACGGTCATCACAGAGCGGCGGGCGTTCGCAATTTCGTCTTCACTGGATTTAGTGAGCAAGCGAATTGCGGCCACCATGATGAAAATGGCACCGAGCACTCCCGTGAATTGGAATACGTTCATTCGCAGAACATCAACGATCTCCACAAGACAATTTCCGCCCGAGCAAGGGGTAGGCGGCTTTGGAAGGTTCCGTCCGACGGTGTTGAGAATTCCCACCCCATAGCCATCGGCGTAGACGGAGGACGTCAACGTACTGAAGAGTGAAAAGAGGAAGTGAGAGAAGGTCATGAGTTTACGAGAGGACGAAGTTCAAGATTGCTTCGAGACACACGATGACAATGAGAACGATCACCGCGTTGAAGATTGTCTTCTTTGCACGTTCTTGCAGTCCCTCGTCGTAGGAGATAATGAGCATAAAGCCCGCAAAGACGATCGAGAGCACCACGAGTGCGCCCAGAATGTAGAGAATGTAGTTTCCGATACCGATAATTTCTTCACTGAGAATCGTATTCGTTCCCTCTCCCAGTGCGACCTTTACGATCGAGTCCGCAAGAAGCAACAGACCGACTCCCACGATGGCGTTGAGAAACAGTTTTCGTTGGCTGGAAATCACACCGTCGTCACTCCCTGCCGTCATGAGGCGCACGGCGCGAACCGTGACGAAGCCGATCGCTGCTGCAGCGCCGGCAACCGAAACATATGTACGCACACGATCGGCCACGGGCAACAACGGACCCAAATCGACGATGGCTCCTCCCCCAGGGTTCACGGCATCCCAAATGGCCATTTTGAACATGATCACAAATCCACCCGCAAGCGCGAACAAGAATGCGCGGCGCCCTTCGGTGATTGAGTTTTCATCGGTACTTCCAATGATCAGTCCGAGGGAATAGACCACGGTCATCAGGAATACGAGAGGAGCAAAGACATTCGAGAGAATGCCGTTGAGGTTTCCAATCACAGTCGCAAGAGGACCGAATCCACCCCCACCTGCTCCCCAACACGACAGTTGGAATCCGTTTCCGCCAAGACTATTCACCGGGCAATCGATTTGCGCGAGTGCTGTGACAGGCTCGAGAAGGAGGGTGAGGAGAAGATGAAACATTCCGATCATTATAGCAGAAAAACGGCTTACTGCACAGCAGAATGAAGTGTCGCACTCACTGGATTCTCGGGGGGATTCGCGCTACAATTTCGCCATGAATTCTTCCTCTATGAACTCGTCTCGATCGCTAGCATTAGCGACAAACACCGAATCCCAGATCTACGCTCTCTTCGCGCTGGCTGTAGGTTTGACATGCGTAGGTGTTTATTTTGGAATGATCTATGCAGCCACGCTCCTCGGCACAGGAGTCGCGTTTCTCATGGTTCTTGCAGAGTTTGCTTTGATCCTCACGTCGGGCTGGTGGTCCCGTCAGTCTCCACTCAACATTCTCCTCTTTGCACTCTTTCCGTTGCTTTCGGGGATTACCGTCACCCCGTATTTGATGGCGGTCCTCGTGGGATACACCAATGGCGCCTCCATTTTGATGAATGCGCTCCTTGCCACCGTGTTCATGACCGGTGCGAGCGCGGTTCTTGCTCGATTGAGCGGTTGGAACTTGAGCGGCCTCGGTCGATCGCTCCTTTTCTCGCTTCTGGGACTCATTGGAATCGGCATTCTGCAGATCTTCATTCCGAGTTTTCGCGAAGGCCCCGTCGAGCTATTGGTCTCGGGCGCCGGAGTGGTCGTTTTTGGCTTATTTACCGCTTATGACCTCCAAAGGATCGTTTCTCTGGGTCGTATGGGTGGCAGCCCTTTCGTTCTGGCCCTTTCCCTCTACCTCGATATCTTCAACCTTTTCCTCTCCATTGTGCGTTTTATAGTGGCAATCTCTGGAAATCGCCGCTAAGATCTCGCCCGTCTCCCCCTACTCCCCATGTCAAAGCGTCCCACCCCCAAAAAGCATCGCGCGAAGCGCGCCACTCGATTGCAACACAGCCACTTCCTGATGACGGAGGTTCGTCGTCTCAAGGAGCACAGCAACTCTCCATACGCAGGACCTGCAAAGCCAAAGAGCACCGCTCGCAAGGCATTGAAGGGAATCACGAGGGTCAAAGCTTAATACGCTCGGTCGACAGCATTTTGCTGTTTGTCCTTCGCTTCTCCTATGGCTCGTCGCCGTCACCTCTCTCGAATCGCCGTCATGCAAGTGCTCTTCGAGCGCGACGCACGACATGATTTAGATACGCAGACTGCACTCGCTCGGAACGAAGCGGAATTGGGTGAGGCCGATGGAGAATTTGCGGCGAAACTGCTCGATGGAATTTTGTCCGAGGAGAAGAAAGTGGTAGATGCCATTCAGGAACATGCTCCAGGTTGGACGCTCGAACGCATGGACCCGATTGCGCGTGCCGTGTTGTACGTCGGTGCTTTCGAGCTTCTCTTTGCGAACGATGCGCCCCCTGCGGTTGTGATGAATGAAGCGATTGAAATTGCAAAGGAGTACGGAACCGACGAGTCCGGCAAATTCGTGAACGGGGTTTTGAACGCAATCGCGAAAGGAAAGACAGAGTAATAAACAGCGAAAATGTCACTCCAAGACGAGACGCTTTTGGCTTCTTCGTTGTCATCTCCTGCACTACACTAGCGGTTGTGTCACCTACTTCTACAGTCCTTCTCGAGAAAGCCATCGGCGTTCAGTTCCGAAAGAAGGATCTGCTGCTGCAAGCACTAACCCACCGTTCTGCCGTGCGCGAAAGTCGCACACACGGACACAACGAACGACTCGAATTTTTGGGAGATGCCGTCTTGGAGCTTGCAACGACGGAGTACCTCTACGCCGTGTCCGACAAGCCCGAAGGGGAACTGACGAACTATCGTTCCGCACTCGTACAGCGCGATCACCTCGCTGCCGTTGCGAGGGACCTCAAATTGGGTGAGTACTTACTCCTCAGTCGTGGAGAAGAGGCCAGTGGAGGCCGAGACCGCCCAAGTAACCTCGCAAATGCTCTGGAGGCCGTTATTGGAGCGCTCTACCTGGATCGTGGGTTCGAGGCTGCGCAGCAATTCTGTATGAAGTTCATCTTGGGTCGACTCAATCAATTGCTTGCCCAGGGCAAAGACCGCGATGAGAAGAGTTTGTTCCAGGAGTACGCGCAGGAGAAAGAGGGGATTACCCCGCACTACGACACCGTCTCAGCCGCAGGCCCCGATCACGATCGTGTCTTCACTTGTGCCGTGTTCATTGGTGAAGAGAAGGTCGCCGAAGGAAAAGGAGCGAGCAAACAGAAGGCCGAGCAGGCTGCTGCAAAGGCAGGGCTGGCCGCGAAGGGTTGGAAATGATTGCGTCTGACGTTGGAGTGGTTTATACCATCGTTCCATGTCCGAAGTTGCAGCTCAAAATTTTAACGATGCTCTTGGCGTGTATATGCAGCACCTTGCTGATGCAAAGGTAGTGCATCGCGTCATGGAACACCTCGACAACGATTACGACATTATGCCGCACGAACAGACTGCAGAGCGTCTGCAGCCTCATATTCGTCGGTACGAAGCACGTCTGAACGGCTCATCGGAAGGCACTGTTGTGAGTGACCAATTGCCTCACGAAGCACGTCTACAGTGGGCTCGTCAGCTCATTGCAGGGCAGCGGGCACGTTTATCCGAGATTCTGACTGCCCTGCCTCTCAGTGATTCCTCCAAAGGGAAAATCGTGGAAGCCTTTGTGACGATCGCTGCGTACAATGCAGATCGATTGGATCTGTTTGAGCCGAAAATGTAGCAGGTACTACAAAGCACAAAAAAGACCCCACGAGGGGTCTTTTTAGAATTCCAGGTAGAACGATTACTTCATCTTGATCTCAATGTCGACGCCGGAAGGCAAGGAAAGGCCTTGGAGGCTTTCCATGGTCTTGAAGGTCGTCTCCGTAAGGTCGATGAGGCGGCGGTGCGTACGCATCTCGTACTGGTCACGTGCGTTCTTGTGGACGAACGTAGACTTGTTCACCGTGAATTTGCGGATGTTTGTCGGCAATGGCACAGGTCCGTGCACAACGGCACCGGAGCGCTGGGAAGCCTCGACGATCTTACCCGTTGCTTCATCCAACACGCGGTGATCGAATGCGCTCAAGCGAATGCGAATACCGGAAATATGCGAAGCGTCTTTCTTCGACGTCATTTTTTCTTCGGTGTGAACCACCTTCTTCGTGGTCTTTGGCTCGGCAGCTTTCTTAGGAGCTGGAGCTTTCTTAGCGGGAGCATCTTTCTTAGTTGCCATAGTGCCGGGGGGAAAAGAACAGGGGGGAGAAGAAGGAGAGAGGGTAGAGGAGGTGGGGGATACCCACCTCCTGTCCTCAATGAATTACTTGATGATCTTTGTCACAACACCGGAACCGACTGTGCGGCCACCTTCGCGGATAGCGAAGCGTGTTCCTGCTTCCAAAGCGACTGGAACGCCGAGTTCAACTGTGAACTTCACGTTGTCACCTGGCATGACCATCTCGACTGCGTCTGGGAGAGTCACGGAACCCGTCACGTCCGTTGTGCGAACGTAGAACTGAGGCTTGTATCCCTTGAAGAATGGAGTGTGGCGACCACCTTCCTCCTTTGTGAGGATATACACTTCGGATTCGAACTGTGTGTGAGGCGTGATGGATCCTGGCTTTGCCAAGACCTGTCCGCGCTCGATGTCGTCGCGCTCAATACCGCGGAGGAGGAGACCGACGTTGTCACCGGCCATACCTTCGTCCAAAAGCTTGTGGAACATTTCAACACCTGTCACCACAACCTTCTTTGTGTCGCGGAGACCGACGATTTCAACTTCGTCGTTGATGTGAACCTTTCCAGTCTCGATGCGGCCTGTAGCCACTGTTCCGCGTCCCTTGATGGAGAACACGTCTTCGACGGACATAAGCATTGGCTTGTCTGTCTCGCGGACTGGGTCTGGGATGTATGTATCGAGTGTGTTCAAAAGCTCCTTCAACTTTGCAACTGCATCAGCATCGCCTTCAACTGCCTTGAGAGCAGATCCGCGGATGATTGGAGTCGTGTCGCCTGGGAATCCGTACTTCGTAAGAAGTTCGCGGACTTCAGCCTCGACCAAGTCGATCAATTCTGGGTCCTTCACCATGTCGACCTTATTAAGGAAGACGACGATGTACTTCACTCCGACCTGGGAAGCCAAGAGAATGTGTTCGCGAGTCTGTGGCATTGGACCGTCGGCTGCGGAACAGACCAAGATAGCACCGTCCATCTGGGCGGCACCTGTGATCATGTTCTTGACGTAGTCGGCGTGACCAGGACAGTCAACGTGAGCGTAGTGGCGCTTCTCGGACTCGTACTCAACGTGTGAGGTGTTGATCGTGATACCGCGAGCCTTCTCTTCTGGAGCGACGTCGATCATGTCGTACGTCTTCTTTTCACCTTCTGGTGAGAAGTTGATAGAGAGAGCTGCTGTCAGCGTTGTCTTTCCATGGTCGACGTGACCGATGGTACCCACGTTCACGTGAGTCTTACTACGATTGAATTTCTTGGCGTCTGCCATAGCGAAGGAGGGAAAAAAGATGCAAGTTCAATGCGCAGGATACCCTGCGAAAGCTCGGAGAGTCTAGAGAAATAGAGGAGAGAGTCAAGAAAAAAGCATTTGGTCGTTTGCGATTATGCTGCATTTTCTTCGCACAGAAGCCCGCCACTCTGCAATTCCACCATTTTGCGGTAAATATCGCAGGTTTTAAGCAATTCCTCGTGTGGTGCCAATGCGATCAGTTTTCCCTTATCCATGACGGCGATACGGTCGACGGAACGCACCGTGGACAGACGGTGTGCGATAATGATCGCTGTTCGTTTTTCAATGAGCTCCTTGATTCCCTCCTGTACCTCGCGCTCGGTGATGGAGTCGAGTGCGGATGTTGCCTCATCCAAAATAACGATGTTCGGATTTTTCAGAATCGCACGTGCAATCGCGAGGCGCTGCCTCTGTCCTCCGCTCAGCTTCACACCGCGTTCGCCGATCTGCGAATCGAACTTTTGGGGGAGCTTGTTGATGAAGGAATCCGCAGACGCTCGTTTCGTTGCCGCTTCTACTTCCTCTCTTGTGGCGCTTGGTCGTGCGTAACGAATGTTCTCCAAAACCGTGTCGTTGAACATCAGGTTTTCCTGTAGAACAAGCCCTATTTGACCTCTCCACCATTGCACATCGATCTCGCGAATATCTATACCGTCGATCAGAATGCGACCGTCGGTGACATCGTAGAAACGGTTGAGCAGAAGAGCGATCGTACTTTTTCCCGCGCCACTCTCTCCGACGAGCGCAATGTGTTCACCGGGTTTGATTTCCATGGAAATACGATCGAGTGTCGCGTCCGGTTTTGCCGCGTCGTCTTCTTTCTTGTCTCCTGGGATTGTCGATCCATGTGCCGGAGGTTCACTGACATGTTCGCGTCCTTCCGCGTCCACTTCTTCTTTGTGCAGCTCGGGTTCATCTTCCACCGGGCGAATGCCTTGGGACGGTGCGTCGGCCAGGTACGAGAACGACACGTTTTCAAATGTGATGCGTCCCGCGAAGGAAGAGGGGATGATTCCCGGAGTGACCACACCCGGTTCTTTGGCTAGGGCATGCAGTTTTTCCGCCATCATCACTTTCCCGATGCTCTTATTCCATTGCGGCAAAATGTTCGACAGCATTTCGAACGGAGTCAGCACACGGAAGAATGATGCCTGGAAGAAGTAGAGTTGTCCGAGTGTAATTTCTCCCTGTGCGAGCAACACGACGCTGATGCCGATGAGCAACACGCGTGTCAGCATGAAGAAGGGGATTCCCTCGAGCGTTGCCCACAGACGATTGATCTTGAGCTGCTTTGCAAGCAGGTCCGCATGCTGTGTTTGCATGGTGGAAAGTTCGCGTGCTTCCTGTGCCGCCGACTTCACGGAGGTGATGTTTGCAAAGGCATCCATGGCGCGTCCGCTCGGAAGCGTCCAGAGCCAGTTGATCTTGTGTTGCTTCGCGGCCGTCTTCACCGTCCCAAGCACCATGATCGTGATGATGAGAATCACCATGCCCATGAGCACAAGAGCGAGCCGCCAGTCGATCGTCACGCTGATGCACAGAAACGCGAATCCCGCGACGAAGGAGGGGAT
The DNA here is from genome assembly GCA_964534565.1 of uncultured Candidatus Peribacteria bacterium. GTDB lineage: Bacteria > Patescibacteriota > Gracilibacteria > Peribacterales > Peribacteraceae > CAZHON01. The sequence continues at coordinate 350,196 of CAZHON010000001.1, forward strand.
GATGTCGATGATGTTGCGCGACAGCTGAGAAGCGTATTCCGCTCCATCGCCAATAATCTTCATCGTTTCGCCACTGCGCTGCGTTGTGTGGAACGGCATTCCTAATTTGAGTGCATGGTCGTAATTGCGCTCCACTCCCTCAAGTTCGATCTGCATCGAGAACTTCCATTCGCAGTATTTTCCGCACGCTTCCGTGATACTCAATGTGCAGAAAATGGCGATCCACCAACCGATCAACGAAACCCAGTCGACCGTTGCACCCTGGGTGATCGTCATCATCACATCGACCGCATGACCGGAGTACAGCGGTTCTGCCACCCACACGGCGGAGAGCAGTGCGGTCCAGAACGTGAGGGCAGTCGCAAGCAACGGGTGTTGTTTTGCTTGTCGCCAGAGAATGGAGAGGAGAACGCGCATGAAAAGACATTCTAGCGTTCTCCGTGAGGCCTTTCGAGAAAATACTCGTCTATTTTTAAAGCATGAGATTATACTTCTCTCGATGGATAAGCAGGATCGCATCAACGCGTTCGTCCGTACGCTGCACGAGTGGTACGTTCGTCAGAAGCGCACGCTTCCATGGCGCGATTTGAAGGACAAGAACGATACGGAGCGCGCCTACAAAGTGCTCGTGAGTGAGGTGATGTTGCAGCAGACGCAGGTGCCGCGGGTCATGATTACGTTCAAAAAATTTATACAACAATTTCCGCATCTGAAAGACCTGGCAGAGGCATCGAATGCAGAGATCCTCATTGCGTGGCGAGGCATGGGCTACAACAGTCGTGCCCTTCGTCTGCGCGATGCTGCACAGTCGATTGTGCGCGATCATCACGGAATTTTTCCTCGAGAGATGAAGGAACTCCTCGCCATCAAAGGAATCGGTCACTACACAGCCGCAGCTGTTCGTAACTTCGCATTTCATCTTCCGACCGCCTGCATCGACACCAACGTGCGTCGCGTGCTGCATCGAACATTCTATGGTCCGGAGAATACGGACGGCACATGGGCAACGAGTGACGGCATTCTTCTATCTCTCTGCGAAGAAATTTTGAATGCGTGGGTAGACGCAGGATTTTCATGCAATGACTTCTTTTCGGCACTCATGGATTTTGGATCTCTCGTGCAGACGAAGACGAATCCCAAGTGGACCATCTGTCCACTGACTGCGGAGGGAATCATGAAGACGACGGCCAAGAGCCTCAAGACTCCTGTCACGAAAAAAGAATCGAAAGAACCAGGACGCATCATTGCAGGGCGCTTCGTTCCCAATCGCATCATTCGTGGGCGGATTGTCGAGGCATTGAGAGATGCCCCCAATGGCTTACCGCTGCAAAAAATCGGTCCTCAGGTGGCGATTGATTGGAACGAAAAAGAGCACCGTGAATGGTTGCAGGCCATTGTCGATAAATTGATGAAGGAAAAAATGATTCTTCTGAAACAGAAGAAACTTTCTCTCGCCTAACCGAAACACTGCCTCGGGGAACGAAGCAGTGATCGGAAGAATACGAGAGGGGACTTACTTTGCCATTTCTTCGACGCGTCGTTCGCGCACCACGTTGACCTTGATGACTCCGGGGTACGTAAGTTCGTTCTCGATTTTCTTTGCGATGTTCTTTGCGAGCAACTCCTGCCCCAAGTCGTCGACCTTCTTCGTGTCGACGAAGACGCGGATTTCGCGACCGGCTGAGAGAGCAAACGCACGCTGAACGCCTTCGAACGTCTTTGCAACCTCTTCCAATTCCTTGAGGCGGCGGAAGTATTCTTCGATCGATTCGCGGCGAGCACCTGGGCGAGCACCGGAGATCGCATCTGCAGCAGCCACGATGAATGCCTCGGGCGTTTCCATAGGGATGTCCTCGTGGTGAGCGGCTACACAGTGAATGACTTCAGGGCGAATCTTGAAGCGCTTACAGATCTCCACTCCGATTTCCACGTGCGTACCGGTGACTTCGTGGTCGAGCGCCTTTCCGATGTCATGCAGCAAGCATCCTTCGACAACTGTCTGCACGTTTGCACCCATTTCCTCCGCAATCATGCGACCGATCTGTGCCATCTCGACGCTGTGCTTGAGCACGTTCTGTCCGTAGCTGGTACGGAAGCGAAGGCGGCCGATGATCTTCATAAGATCTTGTGGGTAGCCCGCAATGCCGAGTTCCTCGGTCGCACGCTTTCCGAATTCGAGCATCATCTTTCCGACCTGCTCCTTCTGCTTGATCACGATTTCTTCAATGCGTGCAGGCTGAATGCGTCCGTCTTGAATCAGTTTCTCCATGGAGAGCTTCGCAACGTAGCGGCGTGCAAGATCGTATCCGGAGATCACGATCACACCCGGCGTATCGTCGATGATCACGTCGACACCTGTTGCCTGTTCGAATGCGTTGATGTTGCGTCCTTCCTTTCCGATGATCTTTCCCTTCACGTCGTCGCTTGGCAGCTGCACGATCGTGGAGGTTGATTCTGTGGAGACTTCGGAAGCGTATCGCTGCATCGCCTGTGTCATCATTTCTTTGGCTTTCTCTTCGTATTCATCTTCCATCTCCTGCTTCTTCAGTTTGATCTGTCCTGCGAAGTAGGACGAGAACTCCTCCTTCAATTCGTCGTTCAATTTCGTCTTCGCTTCTTCGGTGGAGAGTTTTGCGACCTTCTCCAAGGCTGTGCGGTGTGCGGTCTGAGCGGCTGCCAATTCGACTTTCATTTCCTCGATATCTTTTTCTTTCGTGGAAATTTGCGTGCGCTGGCGCTCGACTTCTTTCACTTTTTCATCGAGCTGCTTTTCTTTCTCTTCCAAGCGAGCTTGGTTCTGTTGCAGCTTCGATTCCATTTCGTTCGCCTGCAACTTTGCCTCACTGATAATTTCCTTGGCGTTCGCACGCGCCTCGGCCTCTGCGGCTTTGACGGCGCTGTTTGCCTCGGAGACTTTGATCTTGAGCTGACTTAGCTCTTGTTCACGAGCAGAGATTTCCTGTTCAAGTGCGCGTGTGAGATGTTTGCCTTTGCTGAAAACGGACTTGCCGATGAGAAGCCCGATGATCGCTCCCGCGATGAGCGAGAGGAGGAGGAATGAGTAGTCCATGAGAAGGAAGGGGAAATCGCCACTGCACGCACCGGTAGAAGTGATTGCACAAGATGCCGGAGGAAGAGGGCGAGGGAGTTCATAGGAGTCGCTCCAGTGAGCGTAATGTGTGAAGTATAGCCTCGGTGTGGAGCGGACGCGAATTAAAATAAATGGCTTCCACAAGGCATGAAAACAATCTTGAGCCCCAAACTTCGATTGACACTCTGTTGCGCGTGTTCCTTAATCTGTGGGAACAGACTTTTTGTGAAAGAGAAGCGAGAGTTTCGGGGTTCTTTGGCATCGGCGCTCCGCCGTTCCTCCTCCACTGTTTCGTTGTGCGTTTGACTGGGGGCATGCCCTTGCGGACACACTTTTTGCCCGGCCCACCTTCTCCGTTGCTCCCTCTGTGGGCGGCGGTGGCGTGCTCCGTCCTCGCGTGCATCTGCGTGATGCCCCATGGTCGCGCTGCCTCCTCTGTCGTCATCAGTGAGGTGATGTGGATGGGGTCCGACCTCAGCACGGCCGATGAATGGCTGGAGCTGACTTCTATCGGCACTCAAGACATCGATGTGTCGGGGTGGACGGTGTGGAGTATGAATTCGAGCGGAGTGGACGTTGTGATCGCAACATTTCCAGCGGGCAGCGTGATTCAGCCGGGTGCCTCCCGAGTGGTGAGTCATTATGGAGCGACTCAATCTCGTCTTTCTTCCGAGCCGTGGCTCGTCAGTTCCGCAGTCAGTTTGCCGAACACGAAACTACGACTGATGCTCAAAGACGGTGCAGGGAATGTGATGGACACAGTGGACGATGGTGTGGGGAGCCCTATGGCTGGCGCAAATCCCAGTGGTGGAGGCACGAAGGCAAGCATGGAACGTATCGATCTTTTGGCGAGTGGTACAGATGCTGCAAATTGGAGAACTGCCACCGAAAGTATGAATTTTGATGCCGGCGTGTTGATTATGGGGACGCCTGCGTACACATCTTTTTCTTCGCAGGTCACGAGCAGTGCAGTGTCTTCATCGCAGAGCTCGATCCAACCTTCTCCATCCAGTGCTTCAGAATCTTCGTTGGCTGTTTCTTCTGAGGAGTCTTTCAGTGCATCCTCTCTGTGGGAACAAGAGTCTTCATCGGAGGACAGCATGCTCTTGGAGGAGATTACTTCGGAATCAAGCAGTGAGGTTGTCTCTTCATCGAGCTCGTCTGTCGTGTCCAGTTCGTCAAAGTCTTCTGCAGCCTGCGTCCCAACCACGGTTGGCATTTCGCTCCAGTCCGGTTCCTATTCTGGAACGGGGAAGGCGACCTTTAATATCCAGGTGGTGGCACAGTCGGGCACCCTTACCGGGGCACATTGCACGGTCGACTTTGGGGACGGGGTGACGAGCGACAGTTGCAACCCTCCCAGTCACACTATCGATGAACCCGGGAGCTATACACTGATGATGGAGATGACTGATCACTGTGGTAACACGGTGGTACAGAGTCTTCCCATTGAGGTCTATGAACCGATTCAGTCCAGTTCTTCATCCAAGTCTGTTTCTCAAGTTGTGACGGTTCAGACTCAGGGTTCATCCACGTCGTCACTCCTGCGTTCATTGCCTGGAGCAGTGGGAGGAGATGTGTCTCTGACGGGAGTGCTCCCCAATCCTCCTGGGAAAGACTCCACAGCAACCGAGTGGGTTGAGCTTACGAATCTTCGTACAGCGCCTCTCAGCCTCCAGGGGTGGGTCCTTACAATGGGTGACAAGCGGGCAGTGCTCGATTCGATTGAATTAAAGCCTCTCGAGAAGCATCAAATTGCCGCCACTGTTCTGGGATTCAGTATTCGGAATACTGATGCTTCCATGTCTCTCTCGTACGATGGAGAGATTCAACAGACGATCACGTGGAAGAATGCAGAGGAGGGGATTATCTACCATCCCAATGCAACAGATGCAGACTCGATCCAGGCAACAGTGTTGAGAGTGATCGATGGAGATACGATTGAGGTACTCTTGGATGGAACAGAGAAGAAAGTGACAGTTCGATTACTGGGGATTGATGCGCCCGAAATGGGAACACCGTTCCATACAAAACAACCATATTCTGAAGAAGCTAAAAAATTTCTTACAGCCCTTATTCAAAGCAAAAAAGTAGAACTACAATTTGATACAGAAAGACAGGACACCTTCGGAAGAACTCTTGCCTATATTGAGCTTCTGGATGGAAGTGATGTCGAAGAAATTCTGCTTTCAAACGGTCTTGTTCGCACGTACGCAAAGGCGCATGTTCAACGAAGTTTAGGATATGAATCCATTGAGTCCGAAGCGAAAAAAGCAAAGAGGGGACTCTGGTCACTTTCTGACAATATTGATAATACTATCCAAGAAATTGCTGATGAAGATGATTTAGAAACAGATACAGAAAATACTGTTTTTTCCCTTCAATCAGGGCTAGGTGAGAATATGATATTCTTGAGTGAGGTCTATCCGTCACCAGAAAAAGACGCTCAGGAATGGATAGAGATTTTTAACGCAGGGAACGCAGATGTGGATCTGTCAGGATGGTCGATTGATGATGTGAAAAATGCAGGGAGTAAACCGTGGAAGATTGAGAAAAGCATAGTCATTGCTCCGGGTCAGTTTTTGGTCTTTCAAAAAAGTGAAACAAAACTGAGTTTCACCAACTCAGGAGAGGAGGTTTCGTTGTTGGCACCGGATGGAACGGTTGCGGATTTAGTGTCGTATCCGAGTATTAAAACAGGGAAGAGTTATTCTAAAAATGAAGATACCTGGTGCAAGAGTGATCCAACTCCTGGAGCAAAGAACAGTTGCAGCAATACACCGGTTGTTTCAGTGAAGAAAAATTCTACCAAGAGCATTCTCTCGTCCGCATTAGGGCCGCTTAAAACCTCCTATGAGTCGCTTTTCTTGCCGGAAGAAGAAACCGAGACCGGAACGACCATTTCTACTGAATTTGAACCTCTTTCAATGCAAGTTATTAATTCTCATGGAGCCCTAACTGTAGACAAAAAGTCGCATTTTTGGACGTATAGTCTCGCAGCATTGTTGCTCATAGGTGGTTTTGGTGGTTTTTATTGGTTTCAACGCCGGTTCGGATAGTTGAAGAAAGGCCTAATCTATGCTAAAATAAAGAGATTTATGCCACCAGACACACACGGATCAACACCGCCACCTGCAAGTTCAACTTCAAGCAAAGAGCAGGAGGAGATGAAGAAACTCGTCCAAGAATTCCATTCTCTTGAACGAGGGACTCTTTCAGATGAGCAGGTACAAAATCTTGTTCATAAGACCAGAGATAGGTTGAACTCGCTTTTGAGGGTTCACAATGTGGAAATGAATGATATTGCATCTAATAATCTGGCTGATGTTCTACATAACGATAGTGGAGCGACGCTGCAAATTCAGCAAACAGTTAATACCATTCCTGCTTTGCAGAAGGCGGTGACAGGAATCTCACAACATACAAAAAATAATGATAAGTACAAGAATGCCCATCAGGCCATAGAACTTGAAATTGCAGCACAAATGACTGACCATAAACGAGCGACACAGCCTGCTGGATCACCACCAGAAAACCCGTCAGATACAAATGCGACACCCGATTCGACTGCAAATTCAAACGAGGGAGAAGATTCTACAACAACCTCAAATACCGAAGCTGAATCAAATGCAGCTTCAAAAAGTTCATCGAAGGCTTCTCCAAAATCTGCAAAAAAGACCAATAATACTGGGGATACGTTTTTTACATTAGGTAGCAAAGGATTGAATGCAGTAGGAAATACACTCTACACAGTAGGTCGTGTTGCGCCTTGGGGTTGGGGACACTTCAAGAACTTTGCCGTTGGATTGTATAAAACCTTCAATCTTTTTGATAAAGAATTTTGGATCAAAACCGGCATGGGTGGTGGCAAAGGAGGAGGCCATGGCGGTCACGACGAAGGACACCATTAACATTTATGAATCATTCATTCTTCGATAACGGCCAAAACACAATGCGAGAACATCGCATGATAGGTTTTGCCTTTTCGTTGGAAATGGTTGGGAATGGGCTTCCGACGCAACCAGCGGAGGTGAAAAACCTCCTGAAGGATCAACCAGATGCAAAAGCATTTTTTGATACATTCCATGGAGAAAAGGATGTCACCATTGTCGATTTGCATGACTATCTCGATTATCGACTGGAGAATACGGAAATGAAAGATGGCAAGAAAACCCGTGGTCCATTCGAAGAAGAAATCTTCAATGCACTGAAGACGATGGAAGACCCGAATGCGGATTCAAAGTCCCGTGTGGAAGCAGAGCAAAAAATTCAAAAGCTTCTTCAATATCTGAAGGATCGCAATCAGAAAATGGACGAATCGCGTTCTAGTTTGGTGAATATGGATTTTGAAAGACAGGTCAGTAGCACTCGCATGATTGATACCGTTTGGGACAAGACAAAGAGTGCCTTGAGTGCCACAACGGAAGGATTCATGAATGCAGATGGCAAAGATAAGATTGTGATGGCGGCCGGTGTTCTTGCTGCTTTCTTTATGGCACGAGCTCTTTGGACAAAATTGGGAGGTGGCAATTCAACAGTTGGAAAATTTGCGAAGGGTACTGTTGGTTTAGGCTTGGGTTTGGGAGTGAGTTGGATGGCACTCGAAGCAGTAAATAAGGCTGTTGAAAAAACAACCGGAAAACCGTTTATGCTGAAAAAGGGAGAGGATTACATGCCCAGAGTATTCGTTCCTGGAATGGGACAAACAATCGATGAATGGCATGCTTCCCGCTATCAATACGAATTGCAGAAAACATATGAACAAATGAAGGCATCGAATATGCCTCCTGAATTTGTAAATCAATTGCTTGGGGATGTTGGGGGGAAGTCACAGGATCTTCGATTTACGAAGGGTATTGTGAACCTTTCAACGCTTTCTATTCCCGAATTCCACAACCTCTATCTTTCCTCCAAAAACGCAGCAGCTATTCCAGATAACGGTCTTTTCCCGACCCGACCGCTTCCGGATGATTCCAAGGTTCCCGGAAGTTTCCTGTCGCCCATTGAACGCTTTGCAATGGTGAAACAGATGGGTATTGCTTTGGGACTCATTGATCCCGCAACAGGGAATTGCACACTTCCTGCACAGCCCGAACGCCAGAATAAAGATTTGTATTATTTGATTTTGGATTGGCAAGGTGCAGATAAAAAATAAGTATAGAGAAAACCCAATCGCACAATGTGCAACTGGGTTTCCCATCGAAACATAAATATCTCTCCCTTCTTTTTTCTTAAGTGGTTGGAGCGACCGGAGTAGTCGGCGGAGCTACTGGAGCCGGAATTGTGACAGCAGGCTTTGTTGTAAGCATCGAGGTTATCCGATCAAGGAAGGCAACAATAGGATGTGCCTTTGCGGGGTCACCTTCTCCCAAGATCCCCAAATGCGTAACGTTGCTCTTGAGGGAATCGGGAACTTGCTGAATAAATTCGGCCCATTGGGCGTCATTCATGGCCATAATTTGTGCAATCATTACATCCATGTTTCTTCCTTGAACCGCTTTCATGCGTTCGATAACGAAGAGTTGTGAGATTTCCGCTTCTTTCTGAACTGCGGGCTTCACCTTCTCCAAAGCTAGCGATTTTGCATCTGCGATCCCTCCAGTCGCTTCTTGTTCAGCTTCTCCCATTGCCTGTCGAGCAACTTGCTCCGCTTCGAATGCTCTTTGGTTCTGGGCACTCCTTGTCATTCTCCTTTCTGCGTCTTGAGTGGCTTCCGCATTTGCTGCGGCCGTTTCACTCTGGGCTATTGTTTGTCGTGTTTCAGAGTTGATGACCGCCTGTGCGGCTTCGCCTCTTTTTCGAATGTACTCATCTTTCGTCGTATCAATCGTCAATTGCAGGAGAGCAACACCTATGGTCGACAGAACGTTTTGCAAGTGAGCGAAGACCTCAGTGTTGACCGTTATGATGTCTCCGGTCAGTTCGTCAATTCCTTTCTTTTGCAAGATTTCATCACAAGAAGGTAGGGCAACTTCGAGAATTTCTTTTTGCGTAAGGGCGCGCATTTGGTCGGCAGTACATCGTCGATTCTCAAGCCTCAATTGCCATTTTTTAACGGCGGCTAAGGGGTGTTCAAATACGTCGATGTACACTACCATTTGCAGTACGCCCGAGAAGAAAAAGAATTCTTTATTCTTCGTACCGGGTTTTAAACGAACCGGTGCATGCAGTCGTTGACCTCCCTCCTCCGTGCTTGAAGACACGGTGAAGTCGGGAGCTCCTTGGATACGTCCGACTTTCATGAAGAAAGGAATACTGAGGACGGGAGTGTCATAGAAGATCGTTGTTCCACTTGCGAATCTACGGGTAATAATTTCGCTTTTTCGACCTTTGACATTAAACACAAACGCAATCAACGTTCCCAGGAAGCACAGCGCGGTCAATCCCGCGACCATGAGACATGGCAGAATAAAGATCACATTGACGATGAGTGTGAGTAAGAAGAGAAAAAACGCAACCGGCGCCAGTAACGCGCCGATGTAAAACCCGACATATGCGAGAAGGAAAAAGAACGGGTCTTGTCCGAATGTAACGGACCTCTCTAACAATGGTTTTGTAGGATCCTTCTTGTTATAGGTTTTTTCATAACGAAAAACGGGTTTTCCAAGCCAAGAGTACAGAGGGTTCATGACAGCGCTCCAATGAGAAAGTGAAGAGATTTGTTAGTTTCGATGGTTTTAATGATCAAATAATCCTTTATTTGACCTGTCAAGAAAATACAACATTAATACAATTTAGTCAAGTTTTACACTGGTTTCCTACGAAGGCCTTTAATTGCTCAAAACAGTGTTTTTTGGTATAATTAAGGGATTTATGGCAACTGAACCTCTCCTCACTCCGCAGTGGCTCTACGACGAATTGATGAGCCGCATTGAACCCGATTTGGTGAGTAACCAATTGCCGCTTCTCGATCAAAAATATGCCGGTGAAACCGAGGAGGAACACGCCGCCCGCATGGAACAGTATGCAGCGGCGTACGTTGTGTTCGATGCATGTCTCGCTGAACTTGCGAGGGAAATGAACGAAGACCAGCGTGCACTTGAAAATCGTCTCGAGTCATTGGTGCCCTTGCAGCAATTTCTTCAAACACACTCTTCATGAGCGGTACAAATTTTGAATCCGGCCGCAATGAAAAGCCTGAACAAAAGCTCGATTCGCGTTCTCCGTATGAACGTTTGCCTGCGATGAAAGACAGTAAAGATTTGCAGGTCCAACGTTTGATACGGATGCAGAATATCCTCTCTTTTCAGCGCGATGGAACGATGCCTTTTCAGGAGAAAAAAGAAGAGGTTCGCATTCCCTCAATCGATCGCGATCCACGCATGCTCGATCCACGTATTGCACCGTCCGTTCAGCAGTTTGTGCGTACTCCATTCATTCGCCGCCGCTATCTTGAAGGTGCGAATTCTGCCGTCAATAATGTGAATAGGGGATTTGAATATCGTCCCTATCAACAGCAAAAAACTCCAAAGCATGGAGCAGTTCGAACACGCTTCCGAAAGGATGTCGGAATGTTTAAAGAAGTTTATGACGTTCGCCAAGGATGGATGGATGCAGGTGTGATTAAACCGATGAATGAATTGGAGAAAGATTGGCAAGAGGAACGTGATCGCTACGAACGCGAAAAAGCGGAAAAGTATGCGCGTGAGGTTGAAAAGGCACGTCAGTTGAGAGACTGGTACAAGTATCGCAATGATCCTCTGTGGGAACACAGGGCACGAATGAATCAGCTCCATCAACAGATTTTTGGAACGCCCCTCTACCCAAGAAATACCGATGTCATCAATGTGCAAAATATTCGTGGAAGTGGAACACTTCCAGAGCAGCAGGCACAAAATTCTGTGTACGTTCCTCGAGTGATTCCTTCTCAGCAACCGTTGAATCCTTCGCCACGCGTAACGCCGCAGCAACCGTCGACGCCTCAGGCACCACGCACAGGACAAACGCCCGCTCCACAAACACCACGTACTCAGCCGAGCACTCCACCACCTGCAACGCCCGAAACACCTCCTATGGATTTACGATTGGCTATGTCGCCAAACTCACGCAAATTTATGGGGATCATTCGTGGTACATTCCCAGAAATTCCAGAGCAGCAGTTCTATCAAGTGCTTAAGAAGGAACTAGGTCGTGATTTTACAACCGTGGGAGATAGAAATGTTAACGACGGAGCGCTCTTGTTATTGAATGGACTAGGAAATCAGTCTGAATTGCCTGTCATTATGAATCGAGCTCGATCCATTCAGCAGGAACTTGGGATCTCACTTACTCCGTTCAATCTTGAAAAATTTGGAAAGGTCTACAGCCTCATCGCCCTTGGTCGCGAGCCCTACTCGATGGATGTACTTCAGACACTCCGTCGCACAGGCACTCCGTTCCAATTCAGTTTCCAACAGCCTCGTGAACTTTCATTGGAAATGGATCGCTCGTCCATTGCCATCACTGCAAAAAATCTTTCACGCTTAGGGTATAACTCATCACTCTCTCAAGACGTGCGCACCAATATGATCTTGCAAGAGTGGCGCAAACTTAAGCAGCGTCAGGAGGAATCCTTCACACAGGGCCCCGATGTTGCGTCGCGCAATGCGGAAGGAAAAGTAGAGAAGCGAAAACCGATTGATCTTTTGGTGATCAGTGAAAATGGAACAGGGGCATTTGATTTAACCAATCATGCAAAAGAGACATTGGCGCTCTCGCAGCAATTCAACCAAGATCCGTCGTTGTCTGAAAAAGGTTCCGCAAACCTGGTATGGGTGAATGAGCTGCCTTCCTTCGATGCCGTTCAAAGCTATATTCTCAAAGCGCAGGAGCAAGCGAAGGCAAGTGGTCACCATCTTGCAGTCTTCTCTGTGGTGCACGGGTCCCCTGATGGAATGTCGTTGAGTCTCAACGGTCGAGTGGTGCGTGTTCCTATGACAAAAATGATGGAAGGAATCGATCAGAACATTACCACTGTCTTTTCATCCAGTTGTTACAGTGGCGCACACGCAGCGCGTATCAGAGCGATATATGGCGAGAATGCGTTGCGCGGCGTGAACTTGAATGTTCAAAATTTGCCGAACTCCATGTTTCCCGATGACTTTGATCACTATGTGATTGAAGATGGATTCAAGAAAGGCAGTGATGGTTTCTCGTACGCAGACGTGAATAAAGACGGACATGTCACACTCGGCGAAGTCCGTTACTGGATGGATCGTCGTGAGCTGTTTAACGATCCTACTTCCTACGATGCCGCAGGAGAGCAATTAACAGATGCGAAGAAATTGGAAGGAACGCAACTTGCATAGACATAGAAAAATGCCCGGCCAGAGTGGCCGGGCATTTTCGTAGAAACACCGTTTTGTTCCCAGCAAACGGTTAACGACTCGGGATGACTTTCACCATCCCTGGTTTCGCGAACGGCGGGGGAGCGCTATCGACCTGGACGAGTCCGGGGCCGGGAACGTTCACCTGCGTTTGCATCACCGCGGGAGGATTACTCGCGTAGTACACTGGAGGCGTGTTCGCGTAGTACGTCGGGGGCACCACGGTGGTGGGGCCGACGACTTGCTGCGGAGCGGGCTGCGTCGTTTGGACTGGAGGGGTTTGCGCGACCGGTTTGGGGTTGAGCATTCCGCTATTCCAAGCGTACACGCAGGCGCCGATGGTCCCGAGGCCGAGCATGAGCAGCACGATGAGGGCGAAGAGGCCCCCGATGGCAGTGCCGATGATCTTGCTTGGGGTCCAGGTGGTCGGGGTCGTCGCTTCTACTGCGGCAACTTCCGCATGGTGAGCGGCTTCGTTGGCGTGATCAGCAGCAGCGTGGGCCTTAGCGGCCGGTTTCGAGGACATACTTCATCTCCTAAGTGATAGTGCGTTTGAGGGAAACTAAGGTGTTCCCACGGTACCCCCCTGCAAAAAAATTACAGGGGAATCACGTGGGACAGTGTCGTACAAATGACGACGTTTGTTGGTGTGAAAGATCTCCCAAGAACAATTACTATTATATCATTTTATCCATATATTGTCTATACCCTCGCATTTCCAGGAAAACGAGGTTACACTTCCCCGGATTTCGATGGCTACCCTTCTTCTTCAGGACGGCACGCGCTTCCAAGGTCAAAGCTTTGGAGCCGCAGTCGATTCCGACGGAGAGGTGGTTTTTAATACAGGAATGGTCGGGTACCCGGACAGTCTCACGGACCCCAGCTACCGCGGCCAGATCCTGACATTCACGTTCCCGCTCATCGGAAACTACGGTGTTCCGAGTGAAGAGAAAAACCAGTGGGGATTTTCCGCAAATTTGGAGAGCGAGAGTATTCACGTTCGAGGAGTGATTGTGTCGCAAGCAAGTGAGGGTTACAGCCACTACGCTGCCGTGAGTTCGCTCGATAACTGGCTCAAGCATCACAACATTCCGGGCATCACCGGAATCGACACACGTGCATTGACAAAAAAACTTCGTGAGACCGGCGTCATGCTCGGTCGCATTGTGCAGGATGATTCCGTGACCGATGTGGGAACGATTGCCGACCCGAATATTCTCAACTTGGTTGCCGAAGTCAGTTGCAAGTCTGCAGAAACATATGAACCGGATACAGCTGCCTTCCCACAACCCGTCGCAACGGTCGTTGCCTACGATTGCGGCATGAAGCGCAACATTCTCCGAAGTCTTTTGAAGCGAGGAATCCGCGTTGTGCGTGTTCCATGGAATTACGATCTCTCCGCACATCGCGATCCATTCGATGCGCTCTTTGTCAGCAATGGTCCTGGGGATCCAAAGCAGTGTGTTCCAACCATTGAGAGCATCAAGTTTGCACTCCAGAAGGGGATTCCGACATTCGGAATCTGTCTCGGGAACCAACTCCTTGGACTTGCGATCGGAGGCGATACGTACAAGTTGAAGTACGGGCACCGCGGAGCGAACCAACCATGCACGGAAGTATGTGATGACGGTGTGTGTGACCCAACGAAGACACACTGTGTGATCACTTCGCAGAATCACGGCTTTGCTCTCAGCGATACGTTGCCGAAGGGTTGGAGAGTGTGGTGGCAGAACGCCAACGACGGAACGGTCGAAGGAATCCGTCACGAGAGCGGCAAATTCTTCTCCGTACAATTCCACCCAGAAGCGACTCCTGGGCCAGAGGACGCAAACTATCTGTTCGATGAGTTTGTCAGCGTGATCACGAAGAAATAAATCGGAACGAGCTGTATACTCTGACCTCATGCCGACTCCGCAGTACCATCTTCGCTGTCTCCAAAATAAGAAAATCGCGCACAACGTGCACGAGGTGAAATTGGAAAAGCCCGAGCGCATGACATTTCAGCCAGGACAATTTGTGTTGTTCGATGTTCCGTTGATGACGAATGCCGACGACATTCAACCACGCGCTTTCTCCATTGCATCGCATCCGAGTGAAGAAGATCTCCTCTTCGTCATTCGTTTGAAAGAAGGAGGCAGAGCCAGTACATGGCTTGTAGAAGGGCTCCAAGAGGGCGATACCATTCGCATTCAGGGTCCGTTTGGACGGTTCCAAATCGATCCCAATAGTTCCAAAGATCTCGCCTTCCTCTGCACGGGTGCAGGACTCGCACCCTTCCGTTCGATGCTGCTTGCGGCAAAAGAGAGAAAAGAAATGAGGAAGATGGATCTGATTTTCGGTGTTCGAAATGAAGCGGATTTATTCTGGGCCGACGAACTCACGCGTTTGATGCAGGAAGTCGAAGGGCTTACGGTGCACATTGCTCTCACGCAGCCTGCCGATTCATGGACGGGTCACAAAGGTCGTCTGCAACACCTCGCGCCGCTCATCATTCCCGATATCGCTCGTCGTCAGGTCTATGTTTGTGGCAACCCCGATATGACAAATGAAGTGAAGAAATTGTGTCTCGAAGAGTGGGGGATTGAGAAGAGTGATCTTCATGTTGAAGGATACATCTAAACCCACTCTGTCTGTTCGAGCGTAGACGAGAACTGTTTCCTAATCTTTCAACAACTCTCGAAACAAATCTTCCTCCGGTTCCATGCCGGGGACCCATCCGCAGAAATCGGAAGAGGGGAGTTCGTGATCGCGAATGATTGCAGCAGGGATGGATTGCGATGCATTGCCCATGACGAAGTTTGCAGCGACCGCGAGTTGATCGGCGATCGCTTCGGTTGTGATTGTGAGAGGTTTTCCAAAGAGATCTTTTTTTCCAATCTCACTTCGAAGCGGGTCGACGCCACAGCACGTGAGTGCAAACGCCGTTACACCGCTGCGACGCGGAATGCAGCAAGAGTCGGTGATGATCACCGGAATTCCCAGTGTTTTCGAAAGTGAAGACGCCGAAAAAACGGCATCCTTTGGCCATCCAATAGCGGTCCCTTTCTCGGTGTTCGACTCATCCAATCCTGCATTCGGCGCAAAGATCGTTCCGTGTGGAAGTCCCTCCGGGCGCACTTCCGTGAGTAATGCACCGGGACATGTTCCACGTACGCTGCCGCGCAGTCGTTTTGTTTCGAGCAGAATCGCTTCGACAAAATGCGGATCGCGATGAATTTTTCCCGCATATGTTTTTGCATCCTCCGACGGTGTCAACGCGGAGAGAATGTACTGCGCTCCTTCCGTCGTTGCGATTGCCTTTGAAGAAACAACGAGAATGTCTCCTTTTTCAAAAGCCGTTTCTGTCGAGAGGATCGATGCGAGATCGTCTCCTTTTTTCAGAACCGGAGTGCGAAGGGGGACGATCAACATGCACTACAGAGTGACAGGGTGAGTGGAGAGCAGCACTGACGTATCAATCACTTCTCCCGTCGACAAATTCACACGCTTGTACTGCACCTGCATCGGTTGTTGATTGGGGTTGAGAATGTGAAATTGATCGGGTGGATTGAGTGCCTTGAAGGTCACCGTCGCATTGGCGGGAATGTGCCACTGTACAAACCCTAGCGAACGCTCTTTCTCCGCCACTTCCGCGAGCGTTGTGTTGCGTACCTGCGTTTTTTGCCATGTATCGGGCACACTGATGAGAATGGGTTCTTTTGCCTTTGCGGTTAGAGAAATGAGCGAAGAACCTGTTTTCGTTGTCATATCGATATCAAGAATCAGTGCCCCCGTGTGTTGTACCGCCAAATCCAAAACAGTCTTCTGCGGTGGCAAGGGTTTTCGTGATAAGACAGCCCCTAACGCACAGAGCAGAATGAGTCCAAAAAGCAGACTTTTGCCGTGCAGGGGGAAGATGTGACGCATATTGACTCAAGCATCCTATCGTGTTTCCGCGGCGAAGCGAAAGATTGTGAGAAATTGTCGCTTCTGGTAGTATGAACTTCATGGAATTCGACCCTCATACATTGCACGTTATTCTGCAGAGAATTGAGCAACAGATGCGTTGTCCTCAATGCGGAAAGAAGGTTCCGGTCGACTTTGCATCCCTCAAATTGGCTGCGAAAGAGTTTGTACTGCTTCAGTTGAAGTGCGTCTCCTGCAATGCGTACATTGTGCTGCATGCCTCGCTGAAAGGAGCGGAGGAATTGGATCACAATCTCGATGTCAGCCAAAATGCTTCTTCCACGATGTCCCTGAAGGAAGATGAGCTCGAGGTTCTTCGCGCAGCCATTCAGCAGAAACAAGGCTCTTTTACGAGTCTTTTTGAGCCAAAGGACGCCAAAAAAGACCAAGAGTAGGAAGGAGGGAAAGAAGAGGTATATTGTAAAAAATATAATTTTGTGGTATTATGTATTCAATTTCCAAAAACAAACATATGGAACTCACACCCTTCACGGACTTTGTAAAAGCATTCGTCTCATTGCCAGACGAACTTCGAGAGCAGTTGCTTTTGACTGCAGAAGCAATGACCCCAGAGGTTCGTGCTTCCATTGTTGATGAATTAAAGAAGATGGAGAAGAACGAAGGGAAAATAGTGTCGAATGGAATTCATACGCTCACAAATGACGTGCATTCCATGAAGCATGAGATGCGAATGGCAAAGGAATCAAAATCACAAGAAGAAGAACAATCTCTTCTTCCTTCCTTCAATTCCTAACCTCTTCTTGTATGGCAACTCCAACTCCAGAAATCAACAACAAGAACGAAAAGCTCCCAGTTGTGCCGCAAGATTTTGAGGCAAAAAAGGAAGAGCTGAATAAGCTGATTGATTCCATTGAATTATTCGATACGGAAACCTTGCACGATGCAGAGCATGCTCGTAAATGGGAGACTGTTCTCAATGGGCATGTGATGTCTATCAACAGTAAAATGACCGATAACCGAGCGGAAGCATATGAAAAAATCCTTGCTCTCATTCCTGAAGCTGAACGGATGAAGTCTTATCAGATTGAGCGATATAGGTACTTGCGAACGAATCGCGAGAAGGTGCCATATTTTAAACGCAATGGAAACACGTACTCGCTTGATGTGCCTTGGAGATACAATCGCTGTCGTCAGGCATTCATCACACCTCCAACACTCAATGGTTGTAGGATTGCTCCTGTTTCACAAACGAAAGATGGATTTCATTATGAATTTACCATTCCTGAAGGTACAAAAATGTCCTTCAGTGCCATGGGTCACACCGGTTTGTATGAACGCTTCACTCTCGAAGGCGGTGTGAACGTGAATATCAATCGGGTTGATGCAACTCCAGCTGTACAAGAGTCTGCACCAATCGTTACGACACCTGTGAAAGAAGTTGTCGAAAAAATGGATCAAGGTGAATATTTGAAAGAAGTTGAGACACTCGGAAAGAACTTGGATGCAGAAGTTCGTGAGAACTTGGACACTCCGTGGCAGAACGAAGAAGCTTCGGTCCAAATGCTCGATACAATCGACAAGTACAATGCTCGGTTGGCTGCCATCGACGCACGTCGCCCAGACGGTGTTTCATCCACCAACCTCGTGGCTCTTACCAAGGAGAAGTACGTCACTTCCGACGGTTACGAACTCGGTCTTGAATTCGATGGGACAAAATTCTCGCTCATTGAAAAGGGTGAAGTGAAGAAGGAGGAGACAAAGCCGAAAGTGGAGGAAAAGAAAGAAGAAGTGAAGAAAGAGCCGACAGCACTAGAAATTGAAGAAGCTGCAAGAAATTTGGATGAAATGACGAAAGAACTGCGTCTTAAAGAAGGAAATGAATATTTGAACAGTCTTTCAAGAGTCCAGAAAGACTTCACAGGATATTCCAAAATTTTCCGCGGTTTGTATCTCGTCACCAATCCTCTCTTTGTGAACTTCAATAAAGAGAAGGGAATTTGGGAAGCGGGTTTGTTCGGAAAATATCAAGATCCAGCAACTCTCGAGATTACAGAATGGGGCATCTCGGGTGCCGGCGGAGCGAAGGCATACAACGAGATTCTTCAAAAGTTCAATGAGATCAACAAGCGTACTGCTGGGGCGTTGAATGAACAGAAGTCGGTCGAAGTTGAAAAACCTGCAGCTGCTCAGAAGCCCGCTGAGGAGCAGAAACCTGCAGAAAATCAGAAGACCCCTGAAGAACTTACGAAGGAGCTTCGCAAAAAGACAGGTGATGAATTCATCGATACCCTTACTCGTGTTGAGAAAGACTATAAGGGTTATTACAGAATCACTCGCGGAATCTGGACGAACAATCCTCTCTTCGTGCAATTCAATCAGGGAACTGGTCAGTGGGAAGTTGGAATGTTCGGAAAGTACCAAGCTCCTGAAACCTTTGTGGCGACAGAATGGGGATTGAAGGGTGCCGGTGGTGCCGCTGAATACAATCTCCTTCGCGATAAGTTCATTCAGATTAACCAAATGACCGCGGGAAAGTAAAAGATCTCTCGCACTGAGTCCTCAAACTCCTCCGACCTCGGGGGAGTTTTTGTATGAAAAAAATCTCTTGTGCAGATTCCTGATTTGCCTATAATTACCCGCGTCATCGGACGGATCTCTCCTATTTAAGACGAATAGTGCAGAGAGCCGACCGAATTTTGTGCGTTCATTTCCGACGCATTTCCCCCTCCGTTCTTATGGCAATGCCACAGCAGCAGACATCGGCGACCGACTCCTTTGATGCAATTGCACTCAGTGTCGCAAGCCCAGAAGACATTCTCGGTTGGAGCCGCGGTGAAGTCACCAAGGCCGAAACGGTGAACTACCGCACACAGCGTGCCGAGCCAGATGGTCTCTTCTGCGAACGCATCTTCGGACCAACGAAGAACTTCCAGTGTTTCTGTGGAAAGTACAAAGGAATCCGTTACAAGGGTGTCGTCTGTGAGAAGTGTGGTGTCGAGGTTACGCGCTCCATCGTTCGCCGCGAGCGCATGGGTCACATCAACTTGGCTGTGCCAATCGCACACATCTGGTTCCTCCGCTCTTCCCCATCCCGCATCGGGCTCCTCTTGGATCTTCCTATTAAGACCCTCGAACAGATCGTCTACTTCGCTGCCTACGTGGTGATCGCCGTGAGCGAGGACTTGAAGGCGGAGGTGGATAAAGAACTCGCAAACAGCATGGATACGCGCAAAAAGCAGGTGCAGCGCGAATACGAAGAGGCAAAGAAGAACCTCACAGAAAGCGAAGCAACACGCGCACAGCTTGATGCACTCGACAAGGACTTTGCAGAACGTCTCGACAGCTTGAAGGCCAACCACAAGGAGGCGTTGGACGATCTGAAGAATCTGCACGTCGGAGGAGTGCTCAGTGAGCTCAAGTTCCGCGAAATGAACATGAAGTTCGGTCACGTGTTCCGCGCTGGAACCGGAGCAGAAAGTCTCCGCGAAGTGATCATGAGTTTGGACCCAACGGCATTGCTCGACGGACTCCAGGCAGAGCGCGAGAAGAGTTCCGGTCAGAAGCTCAAGAAAATCATGAAGCGCATCAAGTTCGTGTCTGCATTGTTGCAGGCCGACATGAAACCTGAGTGGATGATCCCAACACGCTTGCCAGTCCTTCCTCCTGATCTTCGCCCAATGGTGCAGCTCGACGGAGGACGCTTCGCAGCGTCTGACTTGAACGACTTGTACCGACGTGTCATCAACCGCAACAACCGTCTCAAGAAACTCATGAGCATCGGAGCTCCTGAAGTCATCAACCGTAACGAAAAGCGTATGTTGCAGGAGGCAGTGGACACATTGCTCAACAACTCCGGTCGCGGAGGAAAGACATTGTTCACCGCAGGAGATCGCCGAAAACTCCGCTCTCTCTCCGACATGTTGAAGGGAAAGCAGGGACGCTTCCGCCAGAACTTGCTTGGAAAGCGCGTCGACTACTCCGGACGTTCCGTCATCGTCGCCGGTCCTCACTTGCGTCTCGATCAGTGTGGTCTTCCAAAGGAAATGGCGATGAAACTCTTCAAGCCATTCGTCATTGGAGCAATCATCCGCCACGAGCTTGCACACAACGTGAAGGCTGCTGAGCGTTTGATTCAGGACGGAGGAAAGGAGGTGTGGGACTTGCTCGAAGAAGTGATCAAGAACAAGTACGTGCTCCTCAACCGTGCTCCGACGCTGCACCGTCTTGGTATTCAGGCATTCCAGCCGACCCTCATCGAAGGTCTCGCAATCCAGTTGCACCCACTTGCATGTACAGCTTTCAACGCCGACTTCGACGGAGATCAAATGGCTGTGCACGTGCCACTCTCCGAGAAGGCTCAGGACGAAGCACGCACGCTCATGGCTGCAAACCGCAACGTGCTCAAGCCATCTGCCGGTGAACCAATCATCAACCCTGTTCAGGACATGGTGATCGGTTGCTACTTCCTCACACAGGTCCACGACGGCAAGGAAGGACACGGCATGGTCTTCAGCAATGCGAACGAAGCAATGTTGGCCTACGAACAGCGTGTTGTTGATCTGCAGGCCAAAATCAAGGTGCGCGTTCCAAAGATGGACAACGCGGAGGAGATGGAAATCATCGACACATCCGTCGGTCGCATGACATTCGAAGAAATCATGCCGAAGGGTCTTGGTCACATCACAACCGCTCTCACGAAGAAGGGACTGTCTGCGCTCGTCTCCCGCTCTCTCGAAATGCACGGAGAAGATGAAACGGTCTTGTTCGCAGATCGCATCAAGGACATCGGTTTCCGTTTCGCAACGATCTCCGGTGTGTCCATTGCTGCGTCCGACATTTTGGTTCCGAAGGAATACGACGAGTTCTTGGCAGAAGCAAACGAGAAGATCCGCGAAGTGAACCAGTACTTCACCGATGGATTCATCACGGCAGACGAACGTCTCAACCACTCCATCAAGATTTGGTCCGAAACGAAGAACAAGGTGAGCTCCGCGATGATCCGCGACTTCCTTGCAGAACCGGAAAACGACATCACGTACGTGATCGACTCCGGAGCTCGTGGAAACTGGGGACAGGTCGCTCAGTTGGGAGCCATGAAGGGACTCGTTGCAAGTCCATCCGGACGCACGATCGAACTTCCGATTCAATCCAACTTGAAGCAAGGATTCTCCGTTCTTGAATTCTTCATCGCGACACACGGAGGACGCAAAGGAAAATCCGACACCGCTCTCAAGACTGCAGAAGCCGGTTACCTCACACGTCGCTTGGTCGACGCCGTGCAGGACACCGTCATCCGCGACGAAGATTGTGGTTCCCCGGCATCACACGAAATTTCCCGCGCAGACAGCGAGCGCATCGGCGAGAAGTTCGAAGCACGTGTCTTCGGACGCACGCTTGCTGCTGACCTCGTCGTCGGCAAGAAGACGCTTGCAAAGCGCAACGATGAAATCGATCAGGTTCTCATCGATACGATGAAGGCCGAAGGAGTGGAGGCCGTGCAGGTACGTTCCGTCATGACCTGCAAGGCGATGGGAGGAATCTGTGTGAAGTGTTACGGTCGCGACTTGGCCAACAACCGTCCGGTCCAAATTGGAACGCCGGTTGGTATCATCGCTGCTCAGTCCATTGGAGAACCGGGAACACAGCTCACGATGCGTACGTTCCACATGGGAGGTGTCGCCGAAGGAGCAGATATCACCCAAGGTCTTACACGCGTCGAAGAACTCTTCGAAGCTCGCAACCCACGCACGGCCGCAACTCTCTCTGACCTTTCCGGTCATGTGAAAGTAAGCCACAGCGGTGGAAAGTCCCACGTGACGGTGATTGAAGAAGTGCCAGGAGAGGACGCGTACCCCATTCAGCCTGGATTCGAAGTCTCTGTGAAGAAGGGTCAGGAAGTGGACGAACGCGCAATCATCGCAAAATCCAAGTACGACAAATCCTTGGTTCGCGCAGTGTCTTCCGGTGTCGTCAGCGCCATCGAAGACAACTACGTTCGCGTCCGCCACGCAGTCGCTCAGGAAAAGACGTACACATTCGGTCCTCGTGACTCCGTTGTCGTGAAGACGGGTTCCGTTGTGAACGTGGGAGACGCCTTGAATGCCGGTCACTACAACCTCCAAGATCTCTTGGATAAGAAGGGTCCATACCACGTGCAGAACTACATCATGCAGGAGGTGCAGCACATCTACGCTTCTCAGGGACAGACCATCAACGACAAGCACTTGGAAATCATCGTCCGCAAAATGTTCTCCAAGGTTCGCGTCATTGACGCAGGAGAAACACGCTTCGTTGCCGGAGAAACAGTCGACAAGGCCGAGGTCGAGCGTGAGAACGCAATCCTCGCCAAGAAGACGAAGAACAAGGCCAAGCCTGCAACGGTCGAACAGATGCTGCTCGGTATCACCCGCGTGGCTCTCACAACCGATTCCTGGCTCGCCGGTGCTTCCTTCCAGGAAACGATCCGCGTGCTCGTCGATGCCGCTACTACTCGCCGTATCGATATGCTCGTCGGTCTCAAAGAGAACGTGATTATCGGTCGTCTGATCCCAACGGGAGAGGTCTACCGCAAGCGCTTCATCGAGGAAAACGCCTAAACTTCACCTTTACTTCCCCTCACTCCTTCCCTAGGATTCTGGCCCCAATACGTATGCCTACCATCAATCAGCTCATCCGCCGCCCCCGAACAGTGCAGACCCGCAAGTCCAAGGCCCCTGCGCTGCAGTACACTTGGAACGCACTCAATATGCGTAAAGTAGCCCTTTCCAAGGGTGCTCCGTTCAAGCGCGGTGTCTGTCTCAAGGTCACAACCATGACTCCGAAAAAGCCAAACTCCGCTCTCCGCAAAATCGCTCGCGTTCGTTTGACCAATGGTCACGAAGTGAAGGCGTACATCATGGGAGAAGGTCACAACTTGCAGGAACACTCCGTGGTTCTTGTTCGTGGAGGCCGTGTGAAAGATCTTCCTGGAGTTCGTTACCACATCATCCGTGGTGTGCTTGATACCGAAGGTGTTCGTGGCCGCAAGCAAGGCCGCAGCCGCTACGGTGCACGCCGCGCTAAAACAGCATAATCCCTCTATTCTCCTCTTCTGATTACCTATCCCTATGGCAACTCGCGTTAAATCCTATATGCCCGAAGGCTCCAGCCCACTCCTGGAGAAGTTCATCTGTTGCCTCATGATGCAGGGAAAGAAGGCGATTGCTCGCCGTATCTTCGCAGATACGATCGAAATCATCAAAACACGCACGAAGGAGGATCCTATGGAGGTCTTCAACAAGGCCATGCTCAACGCAACGCCATTGGTCGAGGTTCGCCCAAAGCGCGTCGGAGGTGCGGTGTACCAGGTTCCTACAGACGTTCCACCAAAGCGTCAGGTCGCATTGTCCATTCGCTGGATCCTTGCTGCAGCACGCGCTCGCAAGGGAATGCCGATGGCAAACAAACTCGCTCTCGAACTTCTCGATGCATCTGCCGAACAGGGAGGTGCTGTGAAGAAGAAGCAGGACGTCGTGAAGATGGCACAGGCCAACAAGGCGTTTGCCCACTTGGCGAAGTAGTTCTCGCGGAGTTTATAGTGAGCCTGACGAACTGCTCGAACTGACAAAAACATAGCCTCTTTCTCTGTGTCACTTCGAGCGGAGCGAGAAGTCTCATTTTTCTTCAAAATCTTTTTGCTCATAGATACAAAATTCTTGCGTCATTCGCGGGTGCTTTTTCTTCGCATTAAGAATATTTTGTATCGAGAGCCCGATTCTCTGCAAAATTTTGCATTCGAGCCATTTCAAACGCTTGGCTAACCTCTGCGAAAATAACCAGGTCAGACCATTGACAATCTTTTCAAAATAAGTATAATGTTTTCACACAATTTCACACACAAAACTCACAAAACCCCACATGAATATCTTTCATCCACCCACCTACAGTTGCGTCGGTCGTTACGTGCATGATGATTTGATTGATCAAGTGATCGCAACCGAAGTGGAAATTGCGGAACGCGCTCTTGAGACAGAGAAGGGGATTTGTATGACATCGTCGTTACGACATCTGTGGTGTAAACGCATTGCCGATGCAATTCTGCAGGAGGCAAAACGAGAAGTGGAGAAAGGCGAGCCACAACTTAATGGTTTTCGCACGGTGATTGATAAAACAATTGCCATTCTCTACGCAGAGGCCTGTGCTTCACCTTCGTTGGTCCATCGACAGCGCTCTCCCTTGCCAAAACGTTTCCTGCGGGCTTGTACACTCTTCTATCGCTGTTTAATGGCAGCGGAAGACGGGATCCAAAGGATCTAACAAGGGATTTTGAATTGCACTGGCAGGGCATTTTCCCTACACTCTCCGGGCTTTAAACGGGATACCTATCCCTCTCCATCCCTTCTTTTATGGACCTACGATTCGTACGCAATATCGGAATTATCGCTCATATCGATGCCGGAAAAACAACGACATCCGAGCGCATTCTTTTCTACACAGGAAAGAACTACAAAATCGGAGAAGTTCATGAAGGAGCCGCAACAATGGACTGGATGGAACAGGAACAGGAGCGTGGAATCACGATCACAGCCGCTGCAACGCAGTGTCACTGGAAGGGAACGATCCCAGGGTACGGTGACGAACAGAAGGACATCACCATCAACTTGATCGACACTCCAGGACACGTGGACTTCACTGCAGAAGTGGAGCGTTCCTTGCGCGTGCTCGACGGAGGAGTTGTGGTGTTCGACGGGTCCCAGGGTGTGGAACCACAGTCCGAAACCGTGTGGCGTCAGGCAGATAAGTACGACGTTCCACGTATCGCTTTCGTGAACAAAATGGATAAGACAGGAGGAGATTTCTTCATGACGATGGGATCGATCCACGATCGTCTCAGCAAGGCTGCTGTCGCAATTCAGCTCCCGATCGGTTCTGAAAGTAGCTTCGAAGGAATTGTGAACTTGGTGACTCGCAAGGCCTACAAGTTCGAAGGAAAGCACGGTGAGAACATCATCGAAATTCCAGTGCCAGAGGACATGAAGGAACAAGTGAGCGAATATCGCGCTGTCTTGATGGAGAAGGTTGCCGAAGGGTCCAAGTACATCGATGAATTCCTCCAGAATAGTGCACTCACAGACGAACAGTTGATTCTCGGACTTCGCGAAGCAACAGTCACCGGAAAGATTTACCCAGTGCTCTGCGGTTCATCCCTCCAGAACGTCGGTGTGCAGTTCGTGCTCGACGCCGTTGCTGCGTACTTGCCATCTCCATTCGATGTTCCTGCCATCAAGGCAAAGGACGCGAACACAGGTGCCGATGTTGAGCGCAAGGCTGCAAACGACGAACCACTTGCCGCACTCGCATTCAAAATCGCGACAGACCCATTCGTCGGTCGCTTGACCTTCGTTCGCGTGTACTCCGGCGTTCTCAAGACTGGTCAGTCCATCTTGAACACACGCAGCGGTAACAAGGATCGCATCGGACGCATCGTTCGCTTGCACGCAAACAACCGTGAGGAAATCTCCACGATCGAGGCAGGAGACATTGGTGCCGTCATCGGTCTCAAGGATGTTCGCACAGGAGACACGCTCTCCGACGAAGCGAAGCCAGTCACACTCGAATCCATCTCCTTCGCTGAACCGGTGATCTCCATTGCCATCGAACCAAAGACGAAGGCTGACCAGGAAAAAATGGGTGTGGCGCTTCAGAAGCTTGCAGAAGAAGATCCAACATTCCGCGTGAAGGTTGATGATGAAACAAGTCAGACGATCATCTCGGGAATGGGAGAACTCCACCTCGATATCTTGGTCGATCGTATGCGCCGCGAATTCAAGGTTGAGACGAACGTTGGTAAGCCACAGGTTGCCTACCGCGAAACGATCACGAAGACCGTCGACGGCGAGAGCAAGTACGTGAAGCAGTCCGGAGGTCGCGGACAGTACGGTCACGTTATCTTCAAACTCATCCCACAGGAACCAGGAAAGGGCTACGAGTTCGATAACCAGGTGGTCGGAGGACGCATCCCACGCGAATTCATCAACCCATGTGACAAGGGATTCCAGGAAGGTATGTCCCGCGGTATCCAGGCCGGATTCCCCGTCGTGGACGTGAAGGTGGAGTTGATCGATGGTTCCTACCACGATGTGGACTCATCCGAAATGGCCTTCAAATTCGCAGCATCCATCGGATTCCAGGAGAGTGCCAAGAAGGCAGATCCAGTGATCTTGGAACCAATCATGAAGGTCGAAGTGACTTGCCCAGAGGAATACCTCGGAGACGTGATGGGAGACCTCTCCGCTCGCCGCGGTATGATCCAGAGCCAGACCGATCGCGGAACGGCGAAGATCATCACGGCCGAAGTGCCACTCGCTCAGATGTTCGGGTATGCAACAGACCTTCGCTCCCGCACACAGGGCCGCGCAAGCTACGCGATGGAGCCAAGCCACTACTACAAGGTGCCTCAGAACGTTGCAGACACGATTATCGAGGCTCGCGCAGGAGTGACCTCCAGCCGCTCCCAGGGGTAATCGATTTCCATCACAAATACGAAAAGGGCTCTACACAGAGCCCTTTTTAGTGTATTTACAAATGATTAAAATATGGTATAGTTTACCATTAGCAGTCGGTATTTCACCTTCTGCACATTCGTTCCTCACGTAAGGGTCAAAGTCATGAAGACGTTCCTTGGGCTTGTGGTGTTGTTCGGTTGTTCCTTCATTCTCAACGCTGTGGAGCAGGCGCAGCTCGATCTCGAACCGATGGTTCGTGGATTGATCTATCCTGCCCCCTTGGTCATCGGAATTGTGGCGAATGGAATCATGCGCCTCAATCCGTACGCTGCGTATGGACTCGGACTGGTGTCTGCCTTTGTGGCATACCCCAAGTTCATGTGCGGTGCGCTGGCCAGCAGTACTGAGTTTTTGAAGTTCTTCACATCGACCATGCTCGCGTAAGCCCTGTCGGAATCGCCGGAACGAAAAAGACTCTCCGTTGACCCCGGAGAGTACTTTTGTAGTGCTCTATCAGCGTGTTAACACATTGATTCCTTGTTCACCGCGAGTAAACTTGGTGCATGAAGCGCCGATTCACCGAAGATCACTACCGAAAAGAGCCTTGGTTCAAGCAATTAACCGATGCCTTTTTGCACTGCAAGGACAACGAACAAATGGCGAATTTATTGCGGGATGTTGCAACGCTCTCCGAGCTCCAGGCACTGAGCGAACGCTTTGAGGTTGCTCGTTTGCTGGCCCAAGGTCTCTCCTACCGGGATATTGCTGCAAAGACCGGAGCAAGCACCACGACCGTCACACGTGTCGCTCAATTCCTCGAGAATGGCACTGGAGGCTACCGAGCGGTTCTGGGAGCTCATCGTCACCATCGTATGGTTCAAAGTACTCCAGACGAGAGCACAAAGACGCATGAAGCACCCAAAGAACACAAGCAATCCCCACTGCAGAAATACCTCGAGAGGCAGTAACTTCTTGCGGAGCCTGCACCGAGTAGTCACGTAAAGAGTTCTCGCTCCGCTCGAACTGACATATAAAACAGTTAACGAGGTGCTCGAAGTGACATACGATATACCTATGAGTCATGAAATCTTCATGCGCCGGTGCCTGGAACTTGCAGAGCAGGGGAGGGGACGCGTTGGGAATGGGGCGCTCGTTGGTTCTGTGCTTGTTCGTGCAGGAAAGATTATTGCAGAAGGGTTCCATGCAGGGTTTGGAATGCCGCACGCCGAGCGCGATCTCCTGACGAAATTTGGGGGAGAGATTCAATCGACCGATGTTTTGTATGTGAACTTGGAGCCGTGCTGTCATCATGGCAAAACTCCACCGTGTACTGACATTCTTTTCGAGCGGGGGATTCGAACAGTAGTTGTAGGGATGCTTGATCCTGATGTTCGTGTGGCAGGGCAGGGGATTGCTCTTCTGCGAGACAGTGGCGTCGAAGTGATAGGGCCGGTGCTTCGGGCGCAGTGTGAGTGGCTTAATAGGGGATTCATCTCTATTCGAACGAATGGTCGCCCATGGATCACTCTGAAGAAGGCGCAAATGGCAGACGGCTCAATTGCCAAGCCTGATGGCTCACCTTTAAAGATTACAAGTCAGGATCAAGACACCTGGTCTCATACCTGGCTGCGAGCCCGTCATGATGCGATTTTGGTGGGGGAGGGGACAGTCAAAAAAGACAATCCTTCGCTCGATATCCGCTTCTTAGAGAACAAAAAAAGTGATCAAATAAATCATCTACGGATAGTGCTCGACAAGAATTGCTCCACATCAATTGAATCAAAAATAATTCAGAATTCATCACACAATACGCTCGTTGTCGTTTCGCCGGATGCACCCGAGGCAAATCAGAATTTTTTGCGCGAGAGGGGAGTGAGAGTTGTGACAATTCCCCTCTCCAATGGAATCTTTGAGTGGTCTTCTCTGTGGTCCATCCTCCCCTCCCCTACCGACACATTTCCCGGACTTACCTCTATCCTCGTGGAGGGGGGACAGCGTGTGTGGGACACCTTCAAACAAGCGGGAATGGTCGATGCGGAAATTCTTCTCACGCATCGCTAACCGACAACACACACGTGTGTTGCCGGTTAGGTCCTTATTCTTGAACAGGTTGTATCTCCTTTCTTGCAGGAGGTCTGCTGGACCAGATGTACAATCTCCTCAAGAGAAGAAGTGTCGCAATGCCACTAGGAATCCAATATTTTTTGAGGATTGCTAGGGCTCTCGATTCCCCAAGGAGTAGAAATATTTTGTAATCGGTGTCGGAAAGGATTCGAGTGACGCCGTTATGCTTCACTTGCCAGAGAGGATTTTCGTAGCGCTGGAGCAGGATTTTGTTTTCTGCGTCCCAACGCTCAATCGTCATTTTATTACCTTCTGTTATGACTCTCAGAATGTTTTTTCCTTGAGGTTCCAATGGAGGGTCTAAGTGCAGATGTGTCACATGTGAGACGCCTCTACTTTCGAGGAATGCAATTTGATCCTCATTGAATTGTGACAAAATGACAGTCGCGAGCAGGAGAATGTTTTGCATCGTACCACCGTAGATAGTTCGAGAATGGAAAGGACCTTCAAGTAAATTACAATATATTTACTATTAGGTCAATCATTGCCACTCACTCATTCCATAGAGGAAGCGACCGAAGACGCGGAAGAAGAACGAGCCGATCTTTCGGCGGCGAGAAGAAGGAGCTGTTCCTGTTTCGGCATAGCGTTTCACCAATGCACCGAATTTCTTTCCTTCTTTACGCACATGAGCGAGAGACTGCGGCCGGTTATCCATGCAGTACCCGAATTTTCCTCGTCCTGGGGTGCAATGTTCTTCGAAATATCGCCCGACGACCGTCGCTCCAAAGTACTTCATCGCTTCCGGCACATGGAGGGTAGTGAGGGACATGAGCGCCTTCCAGGCCAGGTCCGAGGCCCCTCCTGTGAAGATACAATAGAGAGGACGACCCTTGAGTTGCCCTTTCGATCGCGTTTCGGCATCGAGGGCGAATGCACCCATGCGATCGATGACGTTTTTCAGGTGCGCTGGAACGGAGAAATTCCAAATGGGAGTGGCAATCACAATGCCCGAAGAACTTTCAATGAGCCCTTTCAGTCGTTTGAAATCTTCCTCCG
The DNA here is from genome assembly GCA_964534565.1 of uncultured Candidatus Peribacteria bacterium. Classification (GTDB taxonomy): domain Bacteria; phylum Patescibacteriota; class Gracilibacteria; order Peribacterales; family Peribacteraceae; genus CAZHON01. The sequence continues at coordinate 380,105 of CAZHON010000001.1, forward strand.
GATTCTGCTCATAGTGCTTGAGGGAGAACTGCTCGAGAGCAAGTTCCTTGATTTGAATCTTTTCAAAGGAGATGCCGGGAACTTCTTTCATTCCTTCAATGAATTCATCGGCAAGTTTATTGGAATTGCTGGGGTTGCTGTTACCGGCAACAAGGACTGCGATCTGCATGGGGACGTATGGGAAAATTGAAGAGACACTACACGCAGTGGGGCTGAGAATCGAGCGTGTGTACTTCGTTGTTCGTACACTCGGCTCATCATTCACGTTGTCCGAAATAGTTCCGAACTCTGTGCAATGGGATCTGAGCCCTTGGGGATTGATTCGGGCGAAACACTATATATAGTGGGCGTTTGTTGGCCCTTGGCCCATATCCTGTACTTTTCCGCTCCACTCCAATGAATCCGCTTCCCTCCTCTTCCGTGTCTGAAACTGCGTCTGGGACGTCTTCCGAGACGACCGGTCTGACGATTAACCGTCTCTTCACCACTCCGGGCAGCGACCCGCTTGAAGAGGTTCGCTACGAAAAACGTACGAGCAAAATTAAGAATACGGACGGAAGTGTGGTGTTTGAAATGCGGGATGCGGAAATCCCGGCCAGTTGGAGCCAGGTTGCGACCGATATTGTGGTGAGCAAGTACTTCCGCAAGGCGGGAGTCCCACAGGTGGATGCACAGGGAAACATTCTCCGCGATGCACAAGGCAACGTCGTCACGGGACCGGAGCGAAGTGTGAAGCAGGTCGTCCGCCGTTTGGCAGGTTGCTGGAGGGCATGGGGAGAGCAGTACCACTACTTTGCAACAACGCAGGATGCACAGGCATTCGAAGATGAACTCGCCTACATGCTCGTGCACCAGATGGCGGCACCGAACAGCCCTCAGTGGTTCAACACGGGACTCAACACCGCCTACGGCATCACAGGCCCTGCACAGGGACACTACTACTGTGACCCGACGACCGGCGAAGTGAAGAAGAGCACCGACGCCTACACACACCCTCAGCCACATGCATGTTTCATTCAGAGTGTGGACGACGACATGGTGAATGAAGGAGGAATCATGGATCTGTGGGTCCGCGAGGCACGTCTGTTCAAGTTCGGTTCCGGGACAGGAACAAACTTCAGTCAGTTGCGTGGAGCAGGTGAACCGCTCTCCGGTGGTGGAACGAGCGGAGGATTGATGAGCTTCCTCAAGATCGGTGACCGCGCCGCAGGAGCAATCAAGAGTGGAGGAACCACACGCCGCGCTGCGAAGATGGTCTGTTTGGACCTCGATCACCCGGATATCGAAGAGTTCGTGAACTGGAAGGTGAACGAAGAGAAGAAGGTCGCTGCCATGGCAGAGGCCGGCTACGACACGGACTTCAACGGTGAAGCCTACTCAACAGTCTCCGGTCAGAACTCGAATAACTCCGTTCGCGTGCAACACGGCTTCTTCGAGGCTGTGGAGCAGGACCGCGATTGGGGACTCTTCTGGAGAACGGAACTTCGCAAGGCAGCAGCCGAAGGCCGCGCCCCCAAGCCATGCAAGACAATCAAAGCTCGTGCGCTGTGGGACCAAATCGGCTACGCCGCATGGGCGTGTGCAGACCCAGGTGTGCAGTACGACACAACGATCAACGATTGGCACACATGCCCAGAGGACGGTCGCATCAATGCCAGTAACCCTTGCAGCGAATACATGTTCCTCGACAACACGGCCTGCAACCTCGCATCGCTCAACTTGCTGACATTCTACGATGCAGAGCACGGCACATTCCTGACTCGTCAGTACATGCACGCCGTTCGCTTGTGGACGATTGTGCTCGAGATCTCGGTCCTCATGGCACAGTTCCCAAGCAAGGAGATTGCAGAGCTCAGCTATCGCTTCCGCACACTCGGACTTGGGTACGCAAACTTGGGTGCGATGCTCATGCGTATGGGAATCCCCTACAACTCCGAACAAGGTCGCGCAATTTGCGGAGCCCTCACCGCGATTTTGACCGGCGAGTCCTACGCAACGAGCGCCGAGATGGCGAGTGGACTTGGAACATTCCCCGGGTACTCCAAGAACCGTGAGCACATGCTTCGCGTCATTCGAAACCATCGCCGCGCTGCGTATGATGCACCACAGGCAGAGTACGAGAACTTGCACGTCGCGCCGGTCGGTTTGGATCAACGCGTCACTCCTCCAGAACTTCTCAGTGCTGCACAGGAGTGTTGGGATCGCGCTCTCTCCACAGGAGAGAAGTACGGCTTCCGCAATGCACAGACGACAGTCATCGCTCCTACGGGAACCATCGGACTTCTCATGGATTGCGACACGACCGGTATCGAGCCGGACTTCGCTCTCGTGAAGTTCAAGAAGCTTGCAGGAGGTGGCTACATGAAGATCGCAAACCAATCCGTCGAGCCGGCATTGCGCGCTCGCGGCTACAGCGACCAGCAGGTGAATGACATCATGAAGTACGTGATGGGAACAGGAAGTTTGGAAGGCGCTCCGCACATCAACCGTGCGTCTCTTCGTGAGAAGGGATTTGAAGAAGCGGACATCGCAAAGATTGAACAGCAGTTGCCTTCTGTGTTCGAACTTGGATTCGCCTTCAACCGTTGGACACTCGGCGACGACACGATGAAGCGCCTTGGATTCACAGAGGAACAACTGAACGATCCATCGTTCGATCTGCTCCGTGCACTTGGATACACGAAGGAACAAATCGAAGAGGCATCGACCGTTGTCTGCGGACACATGACCGTCGAAGGGGCTCCCATGCTTCGCGATGAACACGTTCCAACGTTCGATTGCGCCAACAAGTGCGGAAAGCTCGGCAAGCGCTACATCGCAGCAGAAGGCCACATTCGCATGATGGCCGCCGCCCAGCCGTTCATCAGCGGAGCGATCAGCAAGACAATCAACCTGCCAAGTGACGCTACGGTGGAAGACATTAAGAATGCATACTTCCTTTCCTGGAAACTCTGTCTCAAGGCAAACGCGCTCTACCGCGACGGTTGCAAGATGAGTCAGGCGCTCTCCGCAAAGTCCGACAAGAAAGAAGAGAAGGCCGCAGTCGAACCGGAGATCAAGTTTGTGGAGAAGGTTGTCTACAAAGACGTTCCTCGCCGCCGCAAATTGCCTGCAGAACGCATGGCAATTGCGCACAAGTTCTCCATCGCCGGCCACGAAGGCTACATCCACGTCGGTATGTACGAGGACGGTGCACCGGGAGAAATCTTCATCAAGATGAACAAGGAAGGCTCCACACTCTCCGGTGTGATGGACACGCTCGCACTCTCCCTCTCCATGAACCTGCAGTACGGTGTGCCGTTGGAGGTGCTCTGCGAGAAGCTTGTCATGACGCGCTTTGAACCGATGGGTATGACCCAGAACAAGGAAATCCCGATGGTGAAGAGTGTGATGGATTACCTGGGCCGCTGGTTGGCGCTCAAGTTCCTGACGAAGGAGAAGGCGATGCATTTCCACAACCACGAACTCGTCGAAATGTCGTACCGCGAGGGCACGAAGAGCAAGGACGCCTTTGCAATGCGCCTGGCAATCGTCGACGAAGGGTCGCCTGCCCCAAGTATGAAGTTCGAGACAGAGACGGCTCCTGCAGCATCAGTGACCGCCCAGGGCGATGCTGCTTCCACAACTGCTGAACAGGCCAAGCTCCAGGGATTCACTGGGTCCATCTGTGGACAGTGTGGATCGACCAAAATGAAGCGAAACGGCAGCTGTGAGCTCTGTGTCGATTGCGGAGCAACGAGCGGATGTAGTTGATTGAGGTATGAAAAGGGCAGTGCATCAGTGCACTGTCCTTTTAAATATAATTTCGCACTTCATCTAACATTTGCAGATGTAACTGTATGAGCACGTTTTTATCTACGGAGAGCGATTGAATAAACTGATTGTATGCTTGTTGTTGCGTACTGCTGGCCAATTCCCCACCATGATTCTCTAAAACTCCGTTTGACGAACGTGCTGCATCGCGGTGATCAGCACCTGCTTCTTCGATCTCTACATTGCGAAGCATGCTCTCAAGATCCTCTCTCGGTCGTGTAACAAGAAATAACTCAGAAAGTGCATGACGAACACAGTTTCTGTAAAGGTTTGCATGAAATCCCTCGGGGAAATTTTCTTCCCCTTCAGATTGTGTAACGATGCCAATCATTCTTTCCGTCACTTCATGCAGAGAAGGTTTTCCTTTGATGGATGCATGGGTAATACCTTGTCCAATAACTGCCCTGCAAGCCTGTTTGGTTGGCAGAAAAAGTTGGGACATCATTTCGAATGTAATTGCTCGATCTTCAGGAGTGCATTCCTGTCCGTTTTCTCTCATAAAATTCATTTCTGCATCTGTTTGAAAAATAATCTGTTGTTCAATTTGATGCTCAACGTTTGCCATGGGCAACGGTAATGCGCAAAGTTCCTGATGTTGTTTTGAAGAAAGAAGGCCCATGAGAGTTCTTCACTCTAGATGTTCTCTGAACGCTGTTCAATAGGTGGGTAGTGTGTCTAGAAGGCCAACTGCTCACAGGGGCAAGGGATGGCTTTTCGTTGGCTGAATGGGGAAATACCCCAGTTGATCGGTTCCAGTTTTGCGACTAGCATAATCCCCTTGTTTTGGGGATATGAAGCAAAATTTCAATGTTCCGTCGGCTGAATTCTCTCTGTTTGATTCGGGGAAAACGCACCTCACGAAAGACGCGGCATATGCCATGGTTCGTTGGCACAATGAAATGCATCAAAGTTTCAGCGATGAGGGGAAGCGTCATGCCACATTGCTTTCCCACCCACTCGCTGCACTGGAGAATGTGTCAAAACGACCTCCGGTGGCCGTTGCGATGGCAGAGGTACTGGCCAGGGACTTGCATGACTATGAACACACGGGTCAGCTCTTTGGAAAATCTCCTCGAGGATGGCAGGTTGGGGCAACGCAGTGGCTCATGGCGTCTCTATTGCATCAAGGCTCCTCGTATCTGTTCGAAGGCGGTACAGGAGTTGGAAAGACGTTCATACTTGGAGAGTCCATTCGCGCTGCGACCCAAGCACAAATTGAAGGAGTGTTGGACGGTACGATTGTCGTCATTTTTGAAAAACCGCATCTGATGGATCAACAAGTGTTTGCTCCCGAGGATCGTGGGGAGAGGGTTGCGTCTGAATCACTGCATCACACAGAACTGTCCCGTATTTGTGAGCATGCGAAAACATTTCTTCCCAAAAAAATCGCCGAGTCTGTGACGAATGATTTTTGTATCGACCTTCGCCAAAAAGAATGTCAGACACCGGAAGAAATGCTCGAAAAAATTGTTGCCCTTCTGAAGAAGAAACATCAGCCTCATAACGTGGAGGTTGCGCGAGAGGGGCTTTTGAGACTCGCACATCTTCTCCTTGGTCAAACACTTCTCATCGGTGATATCGACGCCGAGCAGCATCAGGAATTGAAGTTACCGAGACGGACGAAGCAGGAAGACGTAGAAAAAACACTTTTTTCAGGAGACATGTTACGAGGAGTTCCGTCGTCGTACATTGAAGAAGGGAAAGTAGCGACAACTGTGAATGGTCTTACGATTGGAGGAGAGACGGTTCGCAGGATTTCTGACACGAATCGCAAAGAGGTGAAGTTATTGCTGGCTACCCAGTCGGCCTTCAACGGAAAACACAAAACCGATATTGCCGCAATCTGCGCACGTGCAGAGGTGGTCATTGTCGATGAGGCAAGAATGGCTGCATCGAATTACCAGGAGAGAATTTTGAAAAAGAGAGAATTGATGAACATCGGAACGGAAAAGAAATCTCCTCTTGTTTTTATGGCTTCAGCTCTCAGTGAGACAGATGGAATTGCGTATCGACCAAGTGCCGATTCCTACTCTCCGAAATTGCTTATCACCGAAGCAATGGACAAAGATCGACTTGGGCAAAAGATTGCAGCAGATATGGCGCTTGATGTCTCTCCCAGAGGAAGCAACGAAGTGTTGTATCCAACATTCAGTCAGGAAACGCTTGCCCGAGCGATTGAACTTCACTTCGATGTACCGTCTCACTTGGAAGGCATGGAACATTCCATTCCGTGGCAGAACAATGCTGCGATTGTGACGGAGTTGGCGGCCATCCCTCACTATGTCGATGCATTGCGTGAGGAGTATGCAAAGCGCAAGACGCCTGCGCAAATTGTTGCCTTCTCGTTGCAGCAGGAAAGTGGTCCCGAGCGGATGCGCCGAGAGCGTGCCGTTCTTGCCTGGCTTGCCGCAGAAGAGAGTGCAGAAGAGCGACAGCAGAGAGGGCCCAAGATCGTTGTGATTCCCGAAGGCGCTTTCCGTGACGCCCTCAGCCTCTCCAAAATTCATTCCGTCATTTTTGCGACAGGAAAAAAGATGGGGCTCAATACGTTAGGCCGTCGCATGGGCCGATTGTCCCATGTACCTGCGCAAGGAAAGCCGGAGGGGTTCCGTACATTGGCTCGACAAGTTCTTACAAGCGAAACAAAGGCAACCGTTTTCGATGCACTCACTATTCATACAGATTCTCCCACGCGAGAGTTTGTTCCTGGTCGCATCGTACGCGGACAAGAGGGTGCACAAAGTGATGCAGAACGCACTCAACACGAACAGAGTCTCCCTGCGCCCACAGGAGAGAGTGTTCAAAAGATGCGTCATGAAAGCGGGACGCCATTGCCGGAAGGAATTGTTCGTAAGGAAATTGATGCATCGGTTCAGGCCGCTTGGGAGAAAGCCGTTGAGGCTCTGGAGTCAGCCGCGAGTGGTGCAGAGTTTAAAAAATGGGGGAATTCAGAAGTTCGTGTGCGGTTTCACATGCTCATTTTAAACACACTGTGGCCCCCGTTTAAAAAAATCGTTCGTCTTCTTTCGCAAGAGAATTGGAAGCATGCATTGACGTTGAAAATTGTGGCATGCGATTCCGCAGAAGATATGTTGTACACGGCACTTTCTGCCTGTGAAGACATTCGAGAGAAAGGCTCTATCCCTCTGCAAGACTTTGTCCACGACGATGACAAGAAACCTCAGGAAGTGACGGTAGTCGAAGAGGCCTTTGCGGACGCAGATGATGACGACATCGATGTGGATGAACGTGAATTGCGTGAAATTGAAATTGATCTCCATGACAGTAATGCGTTTGATGAAGATCTTCTCCGCGATGTATGAAACCCATCCGCTCCGTTCCCGCCAAAGGCATTCCTCTCGAGTCCCTGCAAAACGGGGGATGGCAGAACTATGACCTTCCATCGATGGAAAAAGTCACTCAAAAGGGAGTGCAGTTATCGCTCGAACGAAGGCAGGTGATGCAGAATATTGATATTTTTTCCGACAAAATTCGTCTCCTCACATTGCTTCTTCTGGAAAAAGAGCCGCGCGGTGCCATGGCATTGGTGCATGCAGTCAATGCACTTGGTCTATTTGACGAAGTGTCACAACCAGGAATTTCCCATCACACGGCCATTGCCAAGAAGGCAGGAATCGTCGATACGGAAAGGAGTGGGAAAAATAACATTTGCTCTCTCACTTCGATTGGATCGGAGTCGATTGGAATGCTTCGCACCATTCAACCAAAGGAAGGGTTCTTGACGTTGCATTCTCCTTCCTTGAAAGAAGACGTCGTGCTCTCGAGTACGATCGCGGGATTGATTGCCGATCCCGTTCGCATGAAGGTATTTGAATGCCTGCGCTCCGGAAGAAAGAATGTCACCCAAATGACGGTCGAGATCGATATGACGCAGCCCGCGGTTTCGCATCATCTTAGCCTTCTTCTGAAACAAGGATTATTGCATCAGCAGAAGGAAGGAAAAAGTATGTTCTATTCCCTCACGCCAGAGATGCAGTCTCATTTGCTGGCAGTCGATACCCTCACCCAGGCGGAGAAAGAGAAGAGATAGGAATCGACGTTGTTTTCCGTACAATGACACCATGTCCGATTCCTTCCTGGACCACATCCCCAGCCACGAACAGAAGCGACTGAAGCGCATGATGAGTGAATCTGCGTACGAAGCATTGCGCGACAAAGTGAAGGGGCCCGAGGATTTGAAGAATGAAATGGAGAAGAGTGAACAGGTGGCGGAACTCCACTTTGCATTGGAGAGTGAGCCGAAACAGAAAGAGAAACTGCAGCAGAAACTGGAGAAAGATCTTCGTGAGAATCCCGAGAAGGTTTTGGATCACCCAGAAAAACTGCCTGCAGATGTTCGTGCAAAACTGAAAGAAGGGAAGTTTGCCGTACAAATCGCTCCGCATCCCAAAACCAAGATGGATGCAGTCGTGGTGCTTCCTGAAGGAAATGTCCAAGAAAAAATTCCGGTGAAACTCAGTTACCAGGATGCATGTATTGCGCAACTTCTGAACGCTCCATTGTAATCAGAAGGAAAGATCGGAGATACTCGCTCGCTCTTTTTAGAAAGAGATGAACAAAATTCCGAACATGCACAGGCCAATAAAGAAAGACAGCGGGGAACGCATTGGAACCGAAGCGTACTCTTGGGTACTTTTGTTGTTCAATAGAATCTATAAACGATTGTCTTGCATAAGGGCTGAACTGTGAACAAATAAATGTAACAACTTTAATAATGACAACATCTAGTGTTGAAAGTGTGTCGTGCTACTACGTGTTGAGATGGACGATCGTACAACTTTTTGGCTTCGTTTGTACTTCGCCGACACTTATTCATGCAATACATCACCGAGCTGCCACAAAAGTTGTTGATCATCATCGGGAGCTGCGCGATTGGGGATGAGCTTTCCGCATGCGACACACTGATGACGAATCATCCAGCCACCCTTCTTCGCATCGAAGTCGACGCCGATGGGTTCCATCAATCCCTGACACACCGACGCACGGTCACCGGGTCCCTGTGCATCGACGTGCTTGGACCACAGACATTCGGGACAGTGATTGCGATAAGTGCCTTTGCCCAATGGCAAAACCTCCACTCCGCAATGGCCACAGACAAACGATTCTTCACGTGCAATGAAAGGCATAGAGATCAGGTGAGTTCGCTGTAACGCGATAGTATTTCTGCAATCAGTCTGTCTCTTCGCGTCGTGATATCCTTATCATCAAATAGTTTATGCAAAATATAGTGTTTCCATCGCTGTTCTTTTGAGTGATTCACTTCTGGTTTTTCATACTGAGGATCCCACAACTCTTCTGCGCGTCGAATGCAGTCGATTTCTTGATCAGTTTCCTCCTCGTGTGATTTGATCTGATTAATCACAAATTTTCATGAAGAAGAGAGGCTATACGTTGAATCGGAAGTGCATCACGTCGCCGTCCTTCACCAAGTATTCTTTTCCTTCCACGCGCAGCTTGCCGCTTTCACGCGCCTTTGCTTCTCCGCCGCACGCGATGTAATCCTCGAATGCAATGGTTTCAGCGCGAATGAATCCCTTCTCAAAGTCTGTGTGAATCACGCCCGCTGCCTGTGGGGCTGTCCAGCCGTTGTGAATCGTCCAGGCGCGTACTTCCTGTTCGCCGGCTGTGAAGTAGGTGCTGTAGCCAAGCAACGTGTACGCAGAGCGAATGAGTCGATCGAGACCGGAGGATGTGACTCCAAGATCTGCAAGGAACTGCGCAGCGTCTGCCGGTGGAAGTTCCTGCAATTCTTCTTCAATCTTTGCACAGATCACCACGACCTGAGCTGTTGCAGGAAGTCCGAGTTTTTCACCTGCTTGCTCCGGACTCACAGTAGAGAGCTGTTCTTCAGACACGTTCGCTGCGTACAGGAGCGGCTTACTTGTGAGCAGTGTGAGTTCTTTCACAATCGGTGCCTGGTCCTCACTCAACTTCGTTTCACGCGCCATCTTTCCTTCTTTGAGCGTTGCGATGATCGCTTCGCAGACGGGGATTTCGAGCTGTTTTGCCTTGTCTCCTGCAGCTGCAGGCTTGCGAATGCGCTCCAATCTTTTTTCAAGCACCTGAAGATCAGCAAGTTGTAATTCTGTTTCAATGATCTCGCGGTCGCGACGTGGCTCCACCGATCCTTCGACGTGAATCACATCTCCTTCTGGGAACACACGCACGACATGACAGATTGCATCACACTCTCGAATCGCAGCGAGGAATTGGTTCCCCAGTCCTTCACCGGTACTTGCTCCTTTCACCAGTCCTGCGATATCGACGAATTCAATTGCTGCAGGAATAATTTTCTTGGGGTTCACGAGTGCAGCGAGTTGCTGCAAACGTGTATCGGGTACTTCCACAATACCGACGTTCGGTTCGATGGTGCAGAAAGGATAGTTCGCCGCCTGGGCACCGTGTGTGCGGGTGAGGGCATTGAAGAGCGTGGATTTACCCACGTTTGGGAGGCCGACGATACCGATTTTTAGCGCCATAAGGCCAAGATCATAGCCTTTCATAGCCCCAGTTGCACCCTCGGAAAATGTTTGACAAAAAAGCATAAATGTATTATCTTCCTTATCCACTCATGCGCACCCTCCCAAACCTCATTATTGGCGCAATGCTAGCGGTTTGCGTGATTCCAGCGATTGCCGCAACGACAACAACTCCGCCCCCAATTGTCAGCCGTGCAGAGGCCGTGAAGACCATTGTCGAAGGAAACTCTCTCTTGAAACAGCGAATGGAGTTTTATCGTGGTCACATGCCAAAGCTCCCGTTGTTCAGTGACGTGCCTCAACTCTCCGGTCTTTCCCCGTACCTTGAAGCAGCATTTGAACAAGGAGTGATTACCGGAAACGACGATCGTATCTTCCGCCCGACGGAAGCCATTCGCCCTGAAGAGGAAATAACATTGCTCGCTCGCGCTCTCGCTCTTGGAAACGAAGATGCTGCTCGCGGTGTTGCCCAAGGTCCGTCTGCAGGTGAGGAGTGGTATGCACAGAGTTTGCGCATTGTGCAGGCACAAGGAATTCCCGTTCCAGCCACGACAGCCTTTGGTCATCCGCTCGCTCGTGCGTCGTTCAACGAAATGAATCAGAAGGCGATTGCACTGATGAAGGTGAATCAACCGGTGCAGGTCGCAAGCTCTGCGTTGCCGACAACTCCTGTGCAGCCACAGCCGACTGTTTCCGCACCGAATGTTCCACAATTCTTGCCCATTAAGAAAATTCAGCCACTCACAGCGCCTACCACAGGACAGACCATCAACTCTCCCGGAACCTCTATTGTCGCGAATGCAGGAGGAACGGATATCACTGGAGCGAGTGCAAACGTCAATGCAGGTCAGGGAACACTCTCACCTTCTATGGGAGGAACAGTTCAAGTTGCTCAAGCGCAAGGTGTAGAGATTAGTGCAGGCAACGGAGGAGGTGCATCGATCTCCGCTGGAGGTGGTGGTTCGACTTTCACCGACGTTCTCAGTAATCCGCAGGGGATTGGAGGCGAGATCAATGCGGGTGGTGGTGACGTGGGAGCGACGGGATCTGCCACATCCTTCACGATCAACATTCCAAGCCTTGGAATCGGTCCCCTCTATGTCAGCAACCCCGAAGATCCATTCACACATGACGGATTGCTCCAGCCTCTGAAGAACGGTGTTGGCCACTTGTTTGGAAACCCAGGTGGAGGTGGAAAGATTCTGGTGTACGGTCACTCCAGCTCCTACCCATGGGATCTCTCGCCTTATACGAAAATCTTCCGCCAGATCAACAAGGCGAACATCGGCGATACCGTCTCCATCGATTACATGGGCCAGACGTACAACTACCGTGTCAGCTTCAAGGAGACCGTTCCTGCCAATGACATGACGGCGTATCAGGATTCCGGTTCCGGTGAGGACTTGATCCTCTACACCTGTTGGCCACCAGATAGCATCACGCAGCGCTACTTGGTGCATGCGACGCCGATTTAAATCATTCAGTGTCATGCACAGTGGAGCATGTTCCGTGGGCACACAGAACAAGGTGTGTGTGTTTTTGATGTGGTATTCCCTCTCCCCTTGGGAGAGGGCTAGGGAGAGGGAATGAAAAACGAATAGATTGTTAGAATGTTCACGAAACTATTACCTTCTAGCTCTTCTTTAATGCTTACCCGTGCGAGGTCGCTACGTGTACGTCAGGTATTTGTTGAGAGGAGACTTTGGCAACAACTGAGAGCAAAGCGATTTCATGGAATAAAATTCCGCAGACAAGTTCCGATTGGGCCATATATTGTAGATTTTCTCCAAGTAGATTCGAAGTTAGTCATTGAACTCGATGGTAGCTCCCACTGGCAAGTCGGTGCCCAAGAATATGATGCAATTCGAGATGACTATTTACGATGCAAAGGGTTTCGGGTTATCAGATTCCAAAATCATGAAGTGATCTTTTCTTTTGAAAATGTACTCAGTCGCATAAAAGCCCTCTCCCTGACCCTCCCCCACAAGGGGAGGGAAGACTGAAAGAGTCTTCCTTTTTTATGCACCAATTCTCCTTAAGATTTCCCTGTTCACGAAGTCCTTCGCACGACCGTACTTCAATCGCGAGAGCTGCTTGTAGGCTTCTGCAGCTTGATCATCCTTTGCGTAGGATTTGTCGAGCCATGGGCGAGGAACTTCAATCGTGAATGGTCGGCTTGGCTGACCGTCGATACAGAGTTTCATCGCACCCTTGAAGGCATCCATGTTCACAAGATCCTGCTCGCTGAAGGTTGGAGCCATTTCTTTGCCACCGACTTCCGCATCCTGAGGACCGATCTTATAGAACATCATGGAACCGACGTTTCCGAAGATTGCACCCTTCAAACTCACAGCACCTGCAAGCTTGCTGTCCTTCTCCAGCTGATCGATATACTGGTGAGCGAGCACGAGTCCCAGGCGGTACTTACGCGCTTCGGACAAAATGGATTCAATGGAAGGCGTCACGAAGTTCTGGAATTCATCGATGTAGAGGAAGAAGTCTTTGCGTTCTCCAGCCGCTTGGCGCTGACGACGCATCGCTGCGACCTGAATCTTGTTCACCATGATCATACCAAGCAGGGTCGAGTTGATGTCTCCGATGAGACCCTTCGACAGGTTCATGAGGATGATCTTGTTGCTGTTCATACACTCGCCGATGTCGAAGCTGCTCTTCGTTTGACCGACGATGTTGCGGATCAAGGTGTTGGTTACGAACTGTCCGAACTTCGCTGCGAAGTAGGGGATCATTTCCTGCTTTTCGCGCTGACCTGTCTTGGCCATCTGGTTTTCCCAGAAGCTGCGAACGATCGGGTTCTTCACCTTGGCAACCTTGTACTTCTGCCATTCGTCATCGGTGAACAGACGGACCATGTCCGTGATGGCGCCTCCTTCCTCCTGGTCTTCCATGAGCGTAAGACAACCGTTGCGGAAGTAGTCCTGAATGCGTGGTCCGAAGATTTCTTCACCGAACATTTTCACCATCATGTTCATAGCATCGAGAGCGATGAGGTCACGTTCTTCCTCCGTTTTTCCTTCCAACATGTTGAGTCCAAGCGGACGCTCCGTATCGGCAGGGTTGAAGTAGATCACATCATCGGCACGTTCGCGTGGAATGTACGGGATGAGATCTTCAATCAATGATCCGTGTGGATCGACGATGCACATGCCTTTTCCGTTGTGAAAGTCCTGACGAGCCATCAGTTGCAGAATCGAGGACTTACCCGTTCCCGTTTGTCCGATGATATAGAAGTGACGGAAGCGGTCATCCGGCTTCATGTAGACCGGCTTCTTTTCGCCACGATAACTGTTGTATCCAAGGAAGAGTCCTTCCTCTGGAACGTTCTTTGGAGCGGGAGCAATTTTGAAGTTCTGCCACTTGATCATTTCCGCCTTGTTGTAGCGTGTATGAGGAAGATGGAAGAAGCTTGCGAGTTCACCGGTACCGAGGAGCAAGCTGTGTCCCTGCAACTTCGTCAGAAGACTCATGCGGGGGAGGCGCTGAATGAATTGGCGGATCGTGGCTTTTCGGTTTTCCAACTTTGGTTTCTTGAAATGATTTCCACGAACATCGTTGTACTGTCCAAAACTTGCAAGCACCGTATCCAAAATCATTTGTGAGCGAGCACTGTTCGTTCCCGAGGCGATCACGCGAATGACGGCGTTGAATCCCGGGTTGCCCGCTTTTTCATCGACGGCCTTGCTGTACTCCTCCACCATCTGCGACACGCGATCATGTCCGCCTCCATCTTTATGATCAGTGAGATCACTTGGAGAAGACAGAAGAGAGAACAATGCTTGCAGCCAGGAAAGGGGATTGAACAACGAGGCGCTGTGGTGTTTCTTTGCGGGGTTCAAAAGATCGGCTGCCTCCTTCTGCAGTTTCGTCTGCCAACCCGGTTTTGCTGGACTGAGAATGTACTGAATTGCGGCACCTTCGTCTTTATTGAGCTTGGAGAACGCGTTTGTTACTCCATTGAGCGGATCGCTCTTCAATTGCTGGTAGGTGCGGAAGACGGACGTGAAGGGCTTGTGCGCGACAATCGTCTGCGCAGTCACAACGGAGTGCGGTGTGAAGATGTTGTAATCTTCCACTTCATCCATCACCAGTTCCGGGTAGAACGATGTGAATTGTTTTTCGACCAAGTGTGCAATGGAGCGAGGGCACACGACGAAGAAGAGAATCTCGCCGGCAAGTGCCGCGTACTCTACGGAGAAGAACGGTTGTCCGTGGAAGACGCCGCTCATGTGTTCGTCGTAGATGCTGTGGAGGGACGCGAACAAGTGATCCATCACACCGATCACTTCTTTGAAATCTTTTCCGAACTGATCACTCTCCACTTCTTTCTCTTCACGCGACTCTTTCTTCTGAACGAGGATCTGTAAGAATACCAAATCCTCCGTGCGATGACGTTCGGCACTGCGTCGTGACCAGAGAACGTACAGTCCCGCGAGACCGACGGTCAGACAGAGCCAAAGGAAGATCGAAACGAGAGGCATGATGAAATCGTACCATTGTACCACGAAAAACGCTCATCCCCTAGCCCCCGTGGCGAATTTTTATCAGACGCTCCACCATCTCCAAAAGCGACTTGATGGTCATATCTTTCTTCACGAAGTAATCGTCAGCTCCCAACTCCTGTGCTTTTCGCTTGTTTTCACTGTCATCGAAGTTGCTGAGCATGATCACAGGGAACGGACGCTCCTTCGTCAAACTGGACAATACCTGCAGTCCGTCGACGATCGGCATATGGATATCCAAAATAAGCACATCGGGTGCTTGCTGGGCCAATTGATTGAGCGCTTCTTGCCCATTCTCTGCGGTGCGGATGTCGTAACCGGAGAGCGTAAACTTCTTCACGTAGAGATTTCTGAGAACAGAATCGTCTTCTGCAATGAGGATTGTTCCTTTTGCCATGGCAACATTGTAGCACATTTTGTCCCCTTCTGGAATGGGCTGGATTGGGACTGGCGCACGGACACGAAAAAGTGTATACTGTAAAGATTTGCGCGTGACCTCACGTCCTCATCGGCTTCTCTTGCTCCTCACTGTTCTCATTGCGTTGGGAACAGGCGTTGAGCATTTGATGCTTCCCGCTCAGCTTTCTGACTGTATCGGAAAGCCCTACGGGACGCCGGGATGTCCCACGAAGCGCACGGAAACAGAAACCATTCGTCCTCCACATTGTGGTGATGGAGTCCTGCAAGCTGAGGAGGGTGAACAGTGTGATGCCGGTCGCAGCAACGGAGTGAGCAGCTGTACCGACTCTTGTACGCAGCTCTTCTGTGGAGATGAAATTGTCAGCCCTGCAATCGGCGAAGAATGTGAACCGACGGTGCAGGAGGTGTATGTCCAAGACCCGGTGACCGGAACCCTGACAACGCAGTTGAAATTCATGGAAAAGGCCTGTGGTGTGATTTGCACCGTTCCTACCTGCGATGACGCAAGTCACTGCACGGGTGGATGTACACGCCGCTTCCTTCCTTCTTGTGCGACAACGCCAACATTCGGCGGTGTGACCACGGTTGTGACTTCTTCCACTGCTTCGACTACGAGTTCAAAGTCTTCCGAGGCAGCCGCTCCATCGTCCGCCGCTGCAGCTCCTCCTGTACAGGTAATGTTCGTACAGCAGCCAGCCACGACCCCGACACAACCGACTCAACAGCCTACGACGCCCGTTGCTCCGCAGGCTCCTGTTTCTTCGGCCCCTGCAAAACCGGTCTGTGGAAACGGCACCCTTGAAGTTGGCGAACAGTGTGACGACGGAAACCATATCGATACCGATACGTGCTCCAACAATTGCACAACGGCACGCTGCGGAGACGCAGTTGTTCAGTTGTGGGAACAGTGCGATGACGGAAACCAGGTCAACACCGACGCCTGTACGAACACCTGCAAACTTCCTTCTTGTGGCGATGGGTTCGTCGGAGTGGGTGAGCAGTGTGACGATGGAAACCAGGTCAACACTGACGCTTGCACCAACCTTTGCAAAACGCCGATCTGCGGTGATGCAATCATGCAACCAGGGGAAGAGTGCGACGATGGAAACAGCAATAACGGAGATAACTGTTCCAATGAATGTAAGCACCCACGTTGCGGTGACAATATCGTCCAGCAAACGGAACAGTGTGATGACGGGAATCAGACCGATACCGACACATGCTCCAACAAATGTACGACCGCTCGTTGCGGAGATAACATTATTCAGTTGTGGGAACAGTGTGACGACGGCAACACGAACAATAACGATGGTTGCACAAACACCTGCAAACTCGCTTCCTGCGGTGATGGCATTGTGAACGCCGGCGAGCAGTGTGATGACGGCAATTCCTCAAACACGGACGAATGTACGAATGCATGCAAGCTCCCTGTGTGTGGAGACGGCTCCGTACAGAACAGTGAAGAATGTGACGATGGAAACACTCGCGATGGAGACAACTGCTCCAGCACGTGTAAGTCCCCACTGTGTGGCAACGGAATCAAGGAAGGAAGCGAACAGTGCGACGAAGGTGCCCGCAACGGTGACCTTCCAAACATTTGCCGCAAGACATGCAAATTGCCTTCCTGCGGAGACGACGTGGTTGATGCAGGCGAACAGTGTGACGGTACGGCCGATTGCACAACAAGCTGCAAGACGATTGCGGCTGCCTTCCATGAAGCAGCACCAACCGTTCCTGTGACTCCACAGCAGGCAGCAAGTGACAACCGCACGGCATTCATTGTTGGCGGAGTCTTGATCGCTCTCTCCCTGACTTTCTTCCTTCTCTACAGCGCTCGCACTCGTTTGCGCAAGTTGGTGAGTTTCGGAAGCAAGAGTGGTACCGCCGGCGGAACAGAAATTGACGATGTGCCTCTCGATGAACTCGAGATGCCATGGCATCAGTGGTAAAAGTCGATCGTGGAAGAGAAACCTACGGTTTCCCTCCCACGGACCCTCCTTTCCCTCAAAGGAGTCCTTCAGCGTCGGGGCCCACGAGACCCAACGCTTCGGACTGTTTATTTATTGTCAGCGGACGATATTTGAAAAACCCGGCGTAGGCCGGGTTTTCTTCTAACTTGTTCCGAAGGCGAGCTTTGCTTGCCTGCAGGAACTCCGCTGCAGGGAAGGGAGAACTGAGGGAAACCGTCGTAGGTTTCCCTCAGAATTATGCGACGGACACACGGACATATGCCGTGACGTTGTTTCCTGCAAGGTACTGTTCGACAGTCTTGCTTGGGTCCTTTGCGAATGCCTGTGTAAGGAGAGCTGTCTCTTCGCGGAACTTCTTTTCCTTACCCATCATGATCTTCTGCTTGATATCCTCAGGCTTTGGATCGTTGGCCATCTGAGCGGTCCAAATTTCCTTCTCCTTTGCGACGACGTCGTCGAGCACTTCCTTTGGAGATACGACCGTTGGGTTGAAGGCTGCAGCGTGCATACCGACATCACGAGCGTGTTCGACCGTTCCGCCATCGAGACCGATGACGACACCGATCTTTGCATTGCTGTGCAGGTAGGAACCGATGACCGGTGCCGAGACAACGTAGATGTTGCCCAGCGTGATGTTCTCACCAAGCTTCTGGACGATTTCAGGAAGGAGTTTCTCAGCGACAGTCTTTCCTGCTGCTTCACCGTTGTTGAGCGCCTCTTCTGCGATTGCCTTTCCAGCTTCCTGGAAGTTCGTGTCGCGAGCGACGAAGTCTGTCTCACAGCGGATCAACACGATTGCTGCCTTGCCGGCTGCTTCCTTGATGAAGACGAGGCCTTCCTTCTGGTCGCGGTCTGCCTTTTTGGCAGCCTGCGCCATTCCGCGCTTGCGGAGGAACTCGATTGCTTTTTCTTCGTCACCATCTGTTGCTTCCAATGCTTCTTTGCAGGCCATCATGGAGACGCCTGTGCGAGCGCGAAGGCTGGCGACTGCTGCTGCGGTTATTGCGGACATAGATTGTGGGGTAGGGGATACGAGTATGGAGGATCAAAGCGGAATCAAGAATTGCGGAGAACAATTATTCCTTGTCCTCAGCATCTTGCTTGGAACCGACGGAGAGCATTGCTTCACCGACGGTGTTCAGGATGACCTGGATGGATTTTACAGCGTCGTCGTTTGCTGGGACGAACTCTGTGAATTCATCGGGGTTTGCATTGCTGTCGCAGATTCCGAACACAGGGATGCTCATCTTCTTTGCTTCCAACACCGCAACGTGGTCGCGGACTGCGTCGATCACGAAGATTGCGTTTGGCATTCCGTGCAAGTCGGCAACACCGGAGAATCCGATTTCCAACTTTGCGAGAGATTTGCGGAGCACGGTCTGTTCCTTCTTTGTGTACTTCTCGATTTCTCCTGTCTGGAAAGACTTTTTGAGATCGAGGTAGTACTGGATGCGGCGCTTGAGTGTTGGCCAGTTTGTCACCAAACCGGGGATCCAACGCTTGGTCACCATTGGCTGGTGGAGCTGACGAGCGAGTTTTTCCATCAATGGAACTGCCTGCTGCTTTGTGGAGACGAAGAGAATCACTTTTCCTTCTGCCTGGAGCGCCTTGAGGGCGTCCGTCATCTTTGCGAGGTGCTCGCGTGTCTTTGCAAGATCGAAGATGTGAATACCTTTGTGTACACCGTAGATGTACTTGGACATTTTAGGATTCCACTTCTGCTTTGGGTGACCGAAGTGGCACGCCGCAGCGAGTAACTGTTGTTCTGTTGGCATTGCCATACAAGAATTGGGGGAGAACTCTGTGCCCTACAGAGAAGAGATGATGAAGATCCTTGGGGCTACCCTGTCTCGTCGTTTCGCCGGTGCGGAGGATTCCCTTTGGGGGCCAGGACCGCAGCGATCAGAAACAGGTGATGGGGGGATTGTACGGATTTTGAGTTTGGACGCAATAGAAACACCCCAATCGAGAAATCAGTCGTT
The DNA here is from genome assembly GCA_964534565.1 of uncultured Candidatus Peribacteria bacterium. GTDB lineage: Bacteria > Patescibacteriota > Gracilibacteria > Peribacterales > Peribacteraceae > CAZHON01. The sequence goes on from CAZHON010000001.1 coordinate 399,307, forward strand.
TTGAGATGTATTCCTCAAAAATGGCCAAATCTGCGTAAAGTACCTCTGTAGGCCTCATGGAGGGTGTATAGTCCAATTGACAAATATTAAAAATAGTGTATTTTAACAAGTATTCGACAACTGTGTCGAATACAACAATTTGGTTCGTCCTTTCACATTGTGGAGCACTACCCATGCGGTACGTCATCAGTGTCTGCCTGTTCTTGTTTCTGGTTCCATCCGGCTTTGCGCAAGGTATTCAAGCAACTGACTACGATCGGTATCGAAAGAGTCAAAAAGAATTTCACTCCATCTCGGAGCACGAAATTCAAAAGCCCGATTGCGACGTTCGCCTGATCGACAAGAAGGCCTGGAGCGCCTACGACGTTTCCAGTTCTATCTTCAGCGATCAAAATAGTCGCAGGCTATTCGCTCGACATGCCGAACGATGTTACACACGAAGTCTCGAACGCTGGACGGAAATTCAGAAAGATCCCGATCATCCGTATTACTCTGAAGCCGCACTCGGGATTGCTCGATCGCATCACATGATTGGTTGCGTGCTCTTGCAACAAGGATGTGGAATCGATGCCAAGAAGCACTTTGCAGAAGCGGAGAAGCACCCGCTCTTCAAAGGCAACAAGTAATGCTCGGAGCCGTCACGTTACGCCTCCTGAAAAACAATCTAGCTGCCGTCTCGTACGGCAGCTATTTTTGTATGCTGCGATTTAGAGAGATGCGATGAGCCGACTGAGAGGCACGCGTCCCTCGGCTACGCTCGGGATGACAACTTTTCTACCAGCTGATCGATTGTCATGCGTTCTTGTTGAAGGGTGTCCCTATCGCGAATTGTTACAGTATTTACTTCACCCTGTGCCGCATCTTCGCCGATCGTTCCAAAGTCGACCGTAATGCACTTCGGTGTACCGATTTCATCCTGACGGCGGTAACGCTTTCCGATGGAACCGGTGAGATCGATATCGACGTTCAAGTTCGTTTCGTTCAAAAGCTTTTGGTGAATCTCATTTGCCTTTGCAATCAAGTGTTCCTTTTTGGAGAGAGGGAGAATCGCAACATCAACAGGGGAGAGCTTCTTGGTGAATTGCATCACCGTGCGCGTGTCGTCCTCAGCTAACTTCTCTTCGTTGTAGGCATCGAGAAGGATCGCGAGCGTGATGCGGTCTGCACCGAATGACGGTTCCATTACGTGAGGCACAATTTTTCGCGTTGGTTCATCAGGGTCCGTGTAATGCAGATCCTGTCCGCTGAACTTTTCGTGCTGATTCAAATCGAAGTCTGTGCGGTAGGCAGCTGCGGCGCAGAGTTCTCCCCAACCCCACGGGAACTTGTATTCCACATCGGTTGTTCCGCGGCTGTAGTGTGACAGCTCATCTTTCTCATGATCGCGGAAGCGCAGGTTCTCGGCGCTAATTCCAAGCGTGACCGTGAGGAAGTCCCACGTGTCCTTCTTCCATTGAGCAAAGATGTCTTCCCACTTTGTAGCCTCGGGGTCGAAGAAGTACTCAATTTCCATCTGTTCGAATTCGCGTGTGCGGAAGGTGAAGTTTCCCGGAGTGATTTCGTTGCGGAACGCTTTTCCAATCTGCGCGACACCGAACGGCAAACGAAGACGCATCGTCTGTTGTACGTTCTTGAAGTTTACGAAAATTCCCTGCGCAGTTTCCGGACGAAGGTAAATGTCGTTTCCCTCTCCTTCGATCACACCCTGCTGTGTTTTGAACATCAGGTTGAAGCGCTTTGCCTCCGTCCAATCGACCTTGCCGCAGTTGGCACAGGCGATTTTTTCAGCCATGAGCATCGGCTGCACTTGTTCCAATTTCAAAACTGCCACCGCTTCAACTCCCAATTTATCTTCGAGAAGTTTGTCTCCGCGGAAACGTTGCTTGCAGGCTTTGCAGTCGACCAACGGATCGGCGAAGTTACCGACGTGACCGGAGGCTTCCCACACTTTCGGGTTCATCAAGATTGCAGCGTCGAGTCCCACCATGTCCGTCCTGCGGCGAACGAACGTATCGAGCCACAGTTTTTTGACGCGATTTTTCAATTCCACTCCCAGTGGTCCGTAATCCCACGTATTGGCGAGTCCTCCGTAAATATCCGAGCCCGGGAAGATGAATCCGCGGCGCTTGCAGAGGCTGACGACTTGATCGAGGGTGGTTGCGGGCATGGGGCGACAGAATAGCAGACCTGAGCCCCAAGCAAAGCATTGTTACGGGTTTTTAGGGCTTAGGAAGAGTAGTTGGACTGCGCCAAGAAGATCACCAGCATGGTACAGAGCGCAATGACATTCCACGTGAACGCGATGGCCACCGAGCGAACAGAGGCAGGCAGCAGTTCCAGGCCCCGGATGAGCCCGTAGGCGACAGGAGCCGCGAGCAGCGGGATGAATCGATAGTCCTGATTGCAACCATAGGGATAATCAAAACGATAGAAGAATGCCGACCCCAGAAGTGCCCCGAGTGTCAGGAGGTAGGGGAGTCGTTCTTCCAGATGTCGATAGAGATCGTTCCAAAAACCAAGCGCACTCACCGCAAGGAGGACGAGGCTGCAAGACTCCAGAAGAACCGTGAACGAGAACATCCGTGGTCCCAATTGCCACTGACCGACGAAGACAGATTTGAAGAGGTATTCCCAGAAGAATTGTCGGCGTTCACCGTCGGCCCAATCGTTGTTGTAAGGGTGCGCAACAATTTGCAGAGGATTGAATACCGTGAGGTGAGAGAAGGTGTTCACTACCGCAAGGCCCGAGTTCAGACCGCTGTTGATGAGCGAAGATTCTCCTTCAATAATGAAGCGCAAAAAGAAGTACCAGCCTGTGAGAATGGAAAGCATCAAGAAAGCCCACACACCGGCAAGTACTTTCTGCGGCATCTTCCAGCGCGGATGAAATACGAGACAGAGAGCGATCAGCATTACAAACGGGAGAGCGCTCGTCTTCGTCAAAATTGCCAACGCGAGAATGAATGTTGAAAGCAACCAATCGCGCATTGTTCCCAGCTGCCACCAACGAATGAGGAATGCGAGGAATAGGAACGAAAGGAAGGAGAGTAACGTGTCATTCGTAATGCGAGATGCGAAGAAGATGAGCCCCGGGAAGACGGCAATCACCGCAAGGAAGAGGGACTGTTGCCATAACTGCTTCCCTTTGAAGAGCATGTGTCCGATCCATCCGGCGACGAGCAATGTTCCAATAGAGAGGAGCAGCGAAGACCATTGCACGATGGGCCAAATGTTCGGAGGAACGATGGTGAGCATCTTCCCCACCATCACAATCGGCGCCATCAGGAAATAGTAGAGAGGCGGTTGGTTGTACTCCCATCCTTCGCTCGATTTCGGAATGAGCAGATGATCGACGACGTACTGGATGTATTCCAAATGTCCGTCGACGTCGTACGCACGCACCGGGTATGGAGTCCACAGAACGTAAATCACGCGCAGCAGAACACCGAAGAGGAAAATCCATGCAAGCGTGGATTCGACATGGAAATGTCGTCGTGCACTGAGCACGATGTGCGACACGCCGAATGCGATGAATAGAATGAGGAGGACGTGGAGTGTGCGCTGGAGAGGGTCCGACGGATCGAGACCAAACATGAACCCACCCTTTCCTCCCTGATCTTTCACCGTTGCGCTGATGCGGTGATCTCCGGGCGTCAAAAATTCATGCAAGTTGATGGTGCGACCTTTGTCGTAATCACAGAAAGGAATGAGTTCGTCCTCGACCGGTCGACCGTCGATGCTCAATCGAGAAAGACAATCGTCGGGTTTGATGCGGTAGAGAGACGGAGCGAACGAAGGAACGCTGACCGCGAATGTCACTTCCATCATTTCTCCTTCACTCTCCACCAAAAAGGGAAGAACAGCTTCATGCGCCTCTTTGGATTGATATTGATATACCGCCTTTCCCACCGATGGCGTGATCATGCGGGTCATTCCCCAAATAAAGAGTGACCCAAACAGGAGCACGAAAATCCCCGTGGTCATGCTGCCCGTCATTGAAAATGAGAAACGCTTCATAGGTGTGTCTGGAACGGGATCGTACCAGCGTTTTTCTCTTTCGTGAAACAAGGCATTGGCACGACGCAGAGGGGCGGATACCATTCACGGGTGTCAAATACCTCTTTCTCCCTCGTCATTCCGTGCTTCAACGAAGCGCCGAACCTTGCTGCCGTGTTGCAGGAGATCGATGCCTGGCGCACCGACAAAGGAATCGATTTAGAATTGATTGCCGTCAACGATGGATCACGCGATAACACAGGAGAAGTGTTGGAGTCACTACAGAAGACGTATCCATGGATGGTTGTCTTACATCACGAAAAAAATCAGGGCTACGGCTGGGCCGTGCGCTCCGGGTTGGATAAAGCGACGAAAGACATAATCGGGTTTATGGACAGTGATCGTCAGTTCGATCCGCAGGATCTTTCCAAATTGATTCCCTATTTGAAGAACGCAGACTTCGTATCCGGTCGTCGCCGCCACCGAGCCGATCCGTTGGTGCGTGATCTGTTTGGAAAAACACTCGGCATTCTCATGTTCGTCGTGTTCGGTCTGTGGGTTCGCGACCTCAACTGCGGCATGAAGATCATGCATCGAAACATTTGGAAGAAGATTCGTCCTGAACATGGTGTTGAAAAACTCTTCAATACGGAACTGTTCCTTCGCTTGAAGCGCAATCAATTGAAGTGGGTCCTCGTCGATGTTCCTCACTATCCGCGCCGAGCAGGCAGCCCGACAGGGGCGTCTTTGAAAGTGATTGTCCGCATGTTTCGAGAAATCGCCGATCTGAAGAAGGCTATGAATCGCGAAGATGCCGAGGCAAAATCACGCTAAGCGCTTAGTTTGTAGGCGCCGGTCGAACGACGATCGGGCTTTCGAGTGTGCAGCGTGCGCAGTGCAGTTCCCACACCTTCAGCAGGTTTCGCTCTTTCACCTGTGCGTCGGCCAACGGCTCGTAGTAGGCGAGAGGGCGATAGGATTGGAATGCAAGGAACACGATTGCCGCCATGATGACGAGCGCATACGTCTTGCGGGCTTCCGTTAAAACGAATGAACCGATGCGATCGATCTCGAGGAAGAAGAGTCCCACCAAAATGCACGCGAACGAGAGGGGCAAGAAGTAGTGGTACAAATACATCACACGAGTGATCTGTGAAACGGCGATGAAGAAACACACGTACAGCATGAAGAACGTCAACAGAGCAGTCGGTTCTTTCAACGGCGTTCCTCCGCGCAGAATTTGTGCAGCTGCAAGCCCTCCACACAGCACCACAGCAAACAGTGCAAACAACCACGTTGCAGGGTTCGATTGCAATGTGAGATAGCGGTAGTAGCCGCCTCCGTCCGTTGCCCAGCGATAGTTGATCGTTCGACCGCCGACGGGCCACAGGAACCATGGGCTTCCGTTCTCGTCTGCTTTGCAAAGGTCGAGGCGGGGCACTCCTTGTTGGTAGTGACCGACGAAGTGAATCGAGTCACGAATCATCGTCGGGAACGAGAGGAGCGATGTGTTGCGGTGCTCAGACAAGATTGTTTTGTACTGCTCTGATGCCTGGTAGTACCCGTTGTCGGGCAATGCCGGGTTGATGTTCGAACCGAGGGCAAAGTGAATCTGCCAAATGGTGACGTATGGAATGAGGAAGAATACCAAACTGAGCGTAAGGAACAGAAGTGTCTTCAGCGGATTGGGCCACAGGTAGACGAAGATTGCTGGAAGCAGCAGAACCAAAATCAATGCGAATGCCTTCGTCGCAAGGGCACACCCGAATCCGAATCCGAACAGAACAGCCGCCCATACGAACACGCTGTTCTTCAGGGGCTTCGTGCGAAGCAGTAACACACCGATAATCGAGAGCAGAGAGAAGAAGAGCATCGTCGTCTCCAACATTGCGCCGCGTCCGTGGACAATTTGTGCGGTGTCAAAAATGTAGAGAGACGACAGCAGCATCGCCCACACGGGTTTTTTCGTCACCAAAAAGAAGATCCAGAAAAACAGTCCCGCTGTCAGCCATCCAAGGAGAGCGGGGAACAGGCGATACCCCGTGAAGGAAAATCCGTCTGGAGGATTCTGTGCGTAGTCCGTGTTGATGAATTGATTGTCGATCGCATTTGCATTCACGATTTTTTCACCGAGAGCGATGAGGAGCTTTCCGAGGGGAGGGTGCGGTTCCATGAAGTACACCCCGTTTAAATATTTCTGTGCACTTGCAACGTGATAGTTTTCGTCCCAAAAGAACGCTTGTGGGTTCTGATAATTGTAGAAGTACGTCCAAAACGACGTGACCAGCACGAGGGCCAGACAGATTTCGAGTGGATAGCGTTTCAGCCAGGCGACAGTTTGTTGCATGGCCGGCAGTGTAGCGGTCCGCCGTCCCTTCTCACAAATTGCCTTTTGCTCCTCCTGAGTAGTGGTCCTTCCCCCTTCTGTTTTAATGCAAAATGTGGTAGAATAATGGGATTGTCACTCTTTGATTTTCAGCACGGGCTAGCGCTTCCTCCTCTTGGGTCGGCAACGGCGGTTCTTGCGGCTGTGCTCCTGCTTGCAGCGCTCGACATTTCTCAGCGACTGCACCACAAAACGACCCATCTTATTTTTGCGTGCGTTGTGGGAACGGTGCTCTCCGTCATTCTCCTCAAAGTGGGAGATGTCGTCACGTTGCCGGGCTGGAAAGAGAATGCCTACCTCATGGCGCTCCTTGTGGTGTGTCTGTGGATCAGTTGGAAAGCGCTCTTCGGTCCATGGGACGAACAGACGAAGGCAGCCATGCTCGGGACCTTCCTCTTCTGGATCGCGCTTCGCATCATCATGCGCGACGACCCTGCCGAACGAACGGCGCGGTTGATCGCGAGTGTGACGGCACTCATTCCCGCCTGCATTTGGTGTCGTCTCTTCCTGGAGTATCACCGTGAACGTCTGACGCGCGTTCTCCTCATGTTCTTCGCGGGCATGCTCTCGACGGCGCCTGTTCTCTTCTACGACGCTCTCGTTACACGCAACATCGAATTGCAATTCTTCCTGTTCCGCATCGTGCCGGAAAGCTTCCATGAGTACTCTCAGGGATTTGTCGCTTCGGCGCTTCATGCTGCGGAAAACAGCAATAAGGTCGTGTTGGTCAGCTTGATCTCGTTCGTGCTCGTCGGAGTGTTGGAAGAGATCAGCAAGTTCTGGGTTCTCAAGCGAAGTTGTCAGGATCTCGCATCGAGCATCGATGATGTGATGGAGCTTTCCATCATTGTCGCGATCGGTTTTGCATTTGCAGAAAACATCATCAACCCAACGTACTTCACGGGGTTCGTACAACAGTACCTGCTGTTACCGGAGTCTCCCGACATTCTTGGATTCCTCAGCAATGTGCTGGGCCGTTCGGTGCTCACCACGATGGTGCACGTCGTCTCGACGGGAATCCTTGGCTACTTCCTGGGACTCGCGATGTTCGCAGGCCCCGTTCTTGCAGAACAGAAAGCGGCGGGACGCTTCTCGATGATTGTCGCCTCGGTCCATCGTTTGCTTGGACTTTCGGAGACATCGGTCTTCCGCACACAAATGCTCACGACAGGAATTGTCGTTGCGATTTGCTGCCACGGGCTCTTCAACTTCCTGGTGACGCTCCCCGACATTCTTCCGAATAATCCAAAGACGATTGCCGATATTTTGGGAGTGCAGTCCTATGGGCTGCAGTACATTCCATTCTTGCTCATTCCTGCATTGACGTACGTGGTGGGGGGATTCTGGCTTTTGACATCGTTATTTGCCCGCAAAGAGGCAATGAAGGAACGCGGGTGTATCGTCAAACAGGAGGTCTTTGTAGACCCGGAAACGCAACGCTCATAACTTGAGAAAAAGGCGTTTTTAGGCTATAATTAGGGGAATATTCCAATTCCCCATGGTTTCATTTTCTACACCTTCGGAGTCCCTGGAATCACAGCGTGACGAGGTGATCGATGGCCTGCGTTTAGACTCTCGTAGTCGTTTTGGAAAAGCGGTCGGTGGCGTTGTGAAATTCGGAATGGACGGAGCGGATCTAGGAATCCAAGTGACTGCCTATGCTGGAGGACGTGTCGTGAATTCGGCAGTAGGTGGTGTTCAAAAACTCTACCGAGGTATTACAAATAAATCCTTCTCGAACAATTAATCCTTCTTCTTTTTTATGCCAACACCAGAAACAAACAACGAACAAAAGAAGCAGGCAACTCCCGAAGTCGCACCAAAAATCCAAACGTTGGATGCCCTTCGTAAGAGTATTGAGGATCAGCAGAAGACAACGCCTGAAAAAAAGATGGAAGAGATCGTTGCCGATAAGTTGAAGGGGCTGGACGAAGCAAGTCGTGACTTGATTCATGACGAAACGAAGGCACTTGAAAAGAAGGATGGAGTGCTCGCGGAGAAATCGATTGAGAAAGAGCTCCTCAAGCAGTTGAATGCTGAGAAATTGAATGCAGTGAAAAAGCAATTTGAAGACAGTACAAAGAAGCCCGTCGACGCCGAGAAGAAAGGCATGCTCGATCGTGCGGTCACGTCTTTCCAGGAAGCAACGAAAGGATACATCCCACAAACAACCGATATGTCCAAGTGGACCGACAAAGAAAAAGTAACAATGGCAACGGTCACATTGGGAATCGCAAGCCTCGCAGCACTTTGGTATTTCAACCGAAAGGGCGACAAATCAGAAGGGGCAGCAGCAGAAGAGAAAGCTGAAAAGAAGAGTGGCTGGAAGAAACTGTTATGGATTCCGGTGATTGGTGCTGCACTCTACTACTTCAAGGACTCAGCACTGTTGTCCGGTATTCAAAACAAACTGAAGGGATGGTTCGGAATGGGGAAAGAGAAGATCAAAGAAAAAGCAAAAGATGCGAAGGACGCTGCGAAAGATTTGATCAACGGAAAAGGAGAAGAGTATGGGATTTCGAATGAGGCATATGAAGACGCCGAGAATCAGTACAGAACTCACGGTCTGAACGCGAAAGATAAGATTGCTTCTATTTTTGGTTTGAAACCCGGAGAAACGAATCCGCAGTTTGAAAAATTCATGGAGAAAATGAAAAAGCATGATGCAGAAACTTCTGAAGGTATCAATCGCGTTCCGGCGTCCGTTGCTCTTCGTAACTACGAAAGTCAGTTACAAGACGCCTTAACAGAGATGGAGAGTTGGGCTGAGGGTCATATATTCGAAATCGGAGTAGCAACCCTTCTTGCTGCTCGATTAGGAATTTTGCAAGCAGTTTTAAGAGGTGCAGGAACCGTTATTTCTAAATCAGCTCAAATTGGAAAGTTAATGCTTCAATGGGGAATTAAGCATCCGTTTAAATCTTTGTTCTTAGCAGGAGGTGCATTCATCGCTTTGAAAGGAATTAAAGACAATGTCTCTTTGCCTGAAAACTTACAGCAATTTTCCAAGGCATGTAAAAACAATCAACCAATTGCAAAGGGATCTGCTGATCAATATCAGCAAGCATCGCTCATTTCTCTCAAGGGACATATTGAGGCGTTAGGTGAAATTGGAGATGAATGGGGTCCTTGGATTGGTCAGCAGTTAGAAAATATATTAGGAGAAGTAGGCAATCAATTGCCCGACATTGTTGGACTTACGCCAGAGGAATTGATTCAAAAAAATAATGCAGAAGGTATTGATCAATTGCGCAAAGCATTAACAATGGGAATTGAATCAGTTCGAAGAGATACTGAAAAACGCGACAACGGAGACGGAAAAAAATTCGAGAAGGCAATGGAATTACTTGATGCATTTGAAATTGCATTCGTGAATGCACGATGCATCGAACCACCTGACAAAGATGAATCAGATGCAGTATTTGCTGAGCTCACAAAGGCACTGGAAGAAGTCGGTATTTCAGTTACTGTGAAAGATGGAATCGTAAAATGGGGAACTGCTTTAGGTGAATGGGATCTTTGTATTGATCCTTCGATTAAAGATAAAAATGAGCAGAAAAAATTATCTGAAAAAATCCGTGAGAAAGGAGAAAGTTTTGCCACGCATCTTTTATTTAATGCCATTGATCAAGCACGGGAACGCCAGCAGCAAGGCATGGAAAAGATCCCCGGCAACAGAGCGCTTGCAATGATTATTGGAAACCTCGTTTATATTGTTGAGGATTGGGATATAAAAGAAGCGGGAGCAAAAACAATAAATTATATTTGTGTCCCTCTGAATCTTTTTACAGACGCAGTGGGGATTGGTCCTGTAGTCGGAAATGATATGGATAAATCAAACAATGCCGTTGAATGGGGTACAAATCTCACAACCGGTTTTTTGACAAGTGCTCTCTTTACGATTAATGCCGCGTGGCTTGCTGCGGCAAAACGTCTTGCTATTGGTGGAGGACCTCTCCACGCAGGGTGGAAGATGCGTGTTGCAATGAATGTTATTCCAGGATTCTCCCAATACACATTCCTTCGCAGTGCTTACGAAGGAGCGCAAGATTTCAAAATGATTCAAAAATTCGGACCTTTGTGGGGACGACGTTTGAATAATGCCTTAGCCGCAGCTCACATTCGTCCAGAATGGATTGCACTCGTAGAAACAGGAACAGAAGCTCAGGTTCTAGATGTTGCTAATAAGTCAGGTGCAAAACTAAGTTTGAATGCAGACTTGCCAACAAAACGTGCGCAATTGAGAAAGTTCCTTCAGGATTCCATGAAGGTTACAGAAAAACGTTTAGCGGATTTCAAGACATATAAAATCTGGAAATGGGGTAAGGCATGGAGAGGTGGAGAGATTGCATACCAAAAGGAACTGTATGACATGGTTCTGGCTCACTATGGAAATGCGAAAGAAATTTTAAAGGGAAATGTATTCACAATTAAAGATCTTCAAAAAGCAGGAATGACAGTGGCAAAATTCTTAAAAGATGGAGTTCCAGTAGATGATTTGTTGAAAGCGGGGATTTCATTAGATGATCTCGTCAAAGCAGGTGCCAAGATCGATGATCTCCTCAAAGCAGGGAAAACACTTCAAGAAATCATTGCTTCCGGTGCCGGCATTGATGATCTCCTTCGTGCAGGTGTAAAGGAAGCAGACCTCCTCGCTGCCGGTAAAACTCCGGAAGAAATTGCCAAGGCAATGAAGTCGGTGAAAACCAAAGTCGACGTTGCAAAGACTGTCGATGCCGGAGTTGATGTTGCAAAGAATCTCGACGAAGTCGAACGACTGCTTGCAAAAGCAGAAGAGCTTAGAAAGGCGGGAAATCTCGTTGAGGCTGAGAAATTGGCCGCACAAGCACACGAAGCTGCAGAGGGAACGCATCGTTCCATTCAGGCCGCACGTGCAGGCGGAAAGGTCGTCGCTCCCGGCGAAATCTCTCGTTTCGGAAAATGTGTGAAGGGTTTGAAGGTACTGGCAAAGGCATTCGGATGGGCGCTCAGTCTTGTCGATGTCTACTTTGCATGGGACTACCTCTACAACGAACGCCCTGCGTTGATGGCGCAGATGGAGCGCGAAACCGACAAGTCAAAGAAAGATCTCATCGAAAGACGTATCACATCGAAAGACGTTGCAACCGGAGTGGATATCGTCGGTGCGGGGTTGTCAGTCAGTCCACTGTGGCCGGCCGGGTTGATTATCATGGTTGGAAATGCAGGCTACAAGCATTCGATCGGTGCAGTGCACGATGCGGAGGAGTATCTCACGCAAACGGAAAGCGATTTCAAGAAAATGCCATCAGGCAGAATTTTGAATAGCGTCAGTACGACAACGGCATTGACCGGCCGCAGCTGGACGAGTGACAAGCTTTTCCAGCTGTACGGGGGTAAACAGGAAATCTTGAACGGAAACACTGCCATTCGCAGTATTGGCTATAGAGGTTACTTCTACCAGTATGCCGGTGAGAATCTTCCTGTCGCCGTTCCCCAGGATCTGTCAGACGATTTGAAATCCAATCCTGATATTAAAAATCTCCTGAAAAATTTCAACGATTCACAACGTGCGTATTTCATGACTCTGGCGACTTGCTACATCAGTGAAGTGACGAAGGGCCAATACACACTCGTCACTCCAGAAGTTCTTGAACGAGCAACACGCTATGCATCCGGCATTTGTGCCGAACATCGTCGAGCAATTGCAGCCGGCCGCATTGAGAATGGGGAATTGATTCCTGTTGGATTGAATTATCCATACCAGACACTCCCTGTAAATTCCGGGGGAGGTCATGGGGACCTCGTCCGCGACATCGATGCAAAAACACACGAGCAATCCAATAGAGATTGGTCTGTCACGAAGACGCGATTGGAGATGTTGCAAACGGAACCTGAATTGTTCCAGGCAGAATTCGTCTATCGCATGGTCAATCGAGTTCGCCATAACATTTCCTTGGCTGACCAAGCCGCACTGAAGTTAGAAGGAGCCTCTGCGACCAACGCGCGTTATGGTTACGCGAAGGCAGTGAGTGAAACACTGCAGCGTGAACTGAATGCATCCAAAACAACGCCGTTGACCCAAAGTGATTTCGATCGAATCGTGTCCACGTTGCAGGGAATTCTTAGTGAAAGTGCACAGGTGGTCGCCGAACGTGTTGAAGGCAGCGTCAATGAAAATGATGCCTATACAATTCGCCGAATCGGAGGCAATGATCTTTTGCTCAGCAGCATGGGAATCTACGAATTCATGAAAAATATTCAGCCCGAAAAGAGCGAGCAGATGTCTGTGAATGAAAAGAGACAGAAACTCGGGGAGCAGTATCTCCATGGTCTCAATGTGAATGACAATGGCAGCTATTTCACGAAGCAATATGGCTTTGTTGGGAACAAATTCATGTACATTCAGTTTGATGAGGCCGCTGGAAAATGGATGGCGCAGTTGGGCGGAAGGGACGCGATGAAAGATCCTTCCACTTGGCATGTCACAAACTGGGGATGGATTCCTGGTGCAGGAGGAGCAGACAAATATAACGACCTCTTGAGGAATTTGGATGCAATCAATAAGAAATCCTAATCACCCTGACCACTATTAGGAACTTCGTCTACGTCCTCCTCGTGACTCAGTTGCGGGGAGGCGTAGAATAGATGGGTATTTTTTGACCCATCTTCATGTTTTCCACTTCGTCATTTCGTTCATTTGCCGTCAGCGCCGTTTGTGTGCTGACACTTGCTCCCGTCTCTGCTTTTGCAGCGCAAGAAGAGGGGATCACGCGCGGAGCGTTCCTTCAAGGTGCAGTCAGTGCGTTCGACATCATGTCGACGGAAGGAAAGTTGCCGTACAAGCGTGTTCCCGCAGGCATTCGTCCTGCGGTACAGGCCGCGTATGACGAAGGAGCAATGGGGGCGTTCAAAGAGAAGGAAGTGCAGTTTGGCCGCACAATCACTCGTGGAGAAGCAGCGTACGTCATCGCCGCTCTTTCCCTCACACCTGCCCCAAGCGACAACATCAAAACATTCACCGATGTGAAAGAGGGGAGTGACATGTCGAAGGCGGTGAATATCGTGCTGCAGAAAAACTGGATGCGTGCACTGCGTCCGAAGTTATTCGGAGTGAATCAACCGCTCACCACATCGGAAGCGACTCTTCTCTTCAAGCGTATTCGTCAAAGTCGCGGAATCGATTCCTCCACACCGACCGTTAAAATTCGTTTGAACCCCAAGACCAGTACGGGAACGGTCCAGAACCAAGTCCTTGATGCGGTTTGGAATTTGATGAATCGAGAGTACCTCTACAAGGATCGTCTCAAGGATTCCAAGGAGAACTTCCCCGCAACCGATGCTCTCGTGAAGAGCGTAAAAGACCCCTACACCGTGTACATGCCTCCATCGGAAGCGAAGCAGTTCCACGATCAAATCCAGGGTGAAGTGACGGGAATCGGCGTGCAAGTGGAAGCAAACGAAGCGGGACTTCTTATTATGGCGCCTCTCCCGGGCTCTCCTGCAGAAGGAGCCGGCTTGAAGGCGGGAGACATCATCACCCAGGTGAACGATGACTCCTTGAAAGGAGTGTCCTACCAAGATGCCGTCATGAAAGTCCGCGGGCCCAAAGGTTCGACGGTGAAGCTCCGCGTGCTTCGCAATGGAAATGAGATGCTGTTCACGGTCACGCGCGACACGGTGAAGGTTCCCGAGATTTCTCTCACCATGACCGACCGCAACGTTGCGATTTTGAAGGTGAGTCAGTTCGGAGATGCGACAGACAAGCAGATTCGTGCAAAGTTGCAGGAAGCGAAGGATAAATCCCCCAAGGGAGTGATCATCGATCTTCGCAACAACCCGGGTGGACTCCTCCATGCTGCAGATGAAATGGTCAGCGCGTTCGTCCCCAACGGCTCTGTGGTGGCAAATATTCACACACGAGAAAGCGCGTACACCGAGGTCACCACCGAAGAACCGATCTTCGATTCCCTCACTCCTCTCTACATTCTGGTGAACAAGGGGTCCGCCAGCGCCTCCGAAATCGTGGCCGGAGCACTCCAAGATTACAAGCGTGCGACGCTGATCGGGACGACGACATTCGGAAAAGGAACGGTCCAGCAAGTCATCGAATTCAAGGATGGTTCCAGTCTTAAAATGACGATTGCTGAGTGGAAAACGCCTCAGGATCGCAAAATTGACGGCATTGGAGTCATTCCGGACACGCCGGTCGACAGTACGAATAATCCCGATGCCGCCCTGCAGCGAGCGCTGGATCTGCTGCACTAGGATGAATTCACTTGCAATCAGGCTTTTCCTCACTTACTCTGCCCCGGCTCTATGGCTATTCACGCCCACCGCAAACCCGAAGAAAGCAACGATCGCCTTCAACAGCGATTCAAGCAACAGGTCCAGAAGTCTGGACTGGTAAAGATGATGCGTGAGCGTTCCATTCGCCAGAAGAAGATGAACACACGTCTGCAGCGCAAGCGCGCATTGCACCGTGAAGAGATGCGCACCGCCAACCGCAAGAAGCGGTTCTACTCCAACATGTAATTAGAAGGGACCCGAAAGGGTCCCTTTTTTGTTTCGTGAAAGGAAACCTACGGTTTCCTCTCACGTACTCTCCTTCCCTTCAAAGGAGTCCTCCAGCGTCGGGGCCCGCGAGACCCAACGCTTCGGACGGTTTTTTTGCTTCAGCACGGTTTATAAGCGGTGCTTCATTTGTCAGTTCGAGCGGAGCGAGAACTTTCTGCAATAGTAAAGGTATCCCTCTCGACAGTGTGGAGAGGGATGGATTGTTCGATCATGCTCCGTATTAGGAGGCTTTTAGTGTCGGAATTGGCAGAATATGTTTTCGAACGTATTTTTCTACCTTTTCTCGAACGCGTATCCATTTTTCATTTTTGCTGACTCGTATCAGCTTGAACCGTTCAAGCCCTAAGATGAACTGCACTCCGGCTACATCGTCATTTGGAAAATACTTTTCTGCAACGTCGTCCAACTTTCCTTTTGTTTGACCGGGTTCTGAATCTTGAATCCATAGAAAGAACGATCGGTTGAACGAGGCATTAAAGTTGATCTTCATAGACAACAAGAGTTTTCGTTTCTTCTTTTTCACACGTTTCCCTTTCGAAGAATTGTTTAAGGAGCATCAGAAAATCGAACAGTCTAAATCTATATATTTAGTGAATTCTGTCAAATACAATGTACAGTTTTGGCTTCAATAAGCAGTGGAAAATGACAGAGAAGTCAGTAAACTGTCCCCACTATGGCAGAAAAACAATCCTACGGCGCAGCCCAAATCCAAGTCCTCGAAGGTCTCGAACCGGTGCGAAAGCGCCCCGGTATGTATATCGGTTCCACCGATGTCCGCGGACTCCACCACCTCGTGTGGGAAATCGTCGACAACGCGATCGACGAAGCGATGGCCGGCCATGCCAACGATATTTTGGTCACTCTCAATGCGAACGGATCGGTCAGTGTGGAAGATAACGGACGCGGTATCCCGGTCGACATGCACCCAACAGCAAAGAAGTCCGCTCTCGAAGTCGTTCTCACGACACTCCATGCCGGAGGAAAATTCGGAGGAGAAGGAAGCGGTTACAAAGTTTCCGGAGGACTTCACGGAGTCGGTTCATCAGTCGTGAACGCGCTCTCCACAGATATGAAGGCCGAGGTGCACAAGGATGGAAAAATCTGGGTACAAGAATACAAGCGCGGAAAGCCACAGGCAGATGTGAAAGCAGTGGGAAAGACGGAGAAGACCGGAACGATCATCACCTTCATGCCGGATGATGAAATTTTCGATACGCTCGAATTCAGCTTGGAGACGATGTTAACGCGTTTCCGCCAACAGTCGTATTTGACGAAGGGAATCACGATCGGCGTGCTCGATGCTCGTCCTGTTCGCCCCGAGGCCGACATGGTGTTGCCTCGCTTGTACCGCTTCTCCTTCGAGGCCGGTATCAGCGCGTACGTCACGCACCTCAATGAATCCAAGGAAGCGATCGGAGACGTCATCGCATTCGAAAAGGATACCGATGACGGTTTGGTCGAAGTTGCACTGCAGTACACGCAGACATTCCAGGAATCCGTCCTCAGCTTTGCCAACAATATTCATACGGCAGAAGGAGGTCACCACCTCACGGGTTTCAAGTCCGCTCTCACACGCACCATCAACGCATACGCTCGTCAGTTCGAAATCCTCAAAGAGAAGGATGAAAACCTCACGGCAGACGACGTACGCGAAGGATTGACGGCCATCGTTGCTGTTCGCTTGCGTGAGCCACAATTCGAAGGTCAAACGAAGGCAAAGTTGGGAAATGCCGAAATGAAGACGGCCGTGGAAACGGTGGTGAATGAAAAGCTTGCACAGTATCTCGAAGAACACCCTGCAGACGGAAAGGCGATTGTGAACAAGTGTTTACTCGCTGCTCGCGCTCGTTTGGCTGCTCGTGCCGCTCGCGACTCCGTGATCCGCAAGGGAGTCTTGGAAGGCATGACGCTCCCTGGAAAGCTTGCAGACTGCAGCTCCCGCGATCCCGCTCAGTGCGAACTCTACATCGTAGAGGGAGACTCCGCCGGAGGTTCTGCCAAGCAGGGCCGCAACCGCGAGTTCCAGGCGATCTTGCCGCTCAAGGGTAAAATCTTGAACGTCGAGCAGGCCCGGTTGGACAAAATGCTCAACAACAACGAAGTGAAGGCGCTCATCATTGCGATGGGTATGGGAATCGGTGAAGTGAAGGACGTGACGAAACTGCGCTACCACCGCATCGTGATCATGACCGATGCCGACGTCGACGGTGCGCACATCCGCACACTGCTTCTGACGCTCTTCTTCCGCTACTTCCCAGAACTCCTCGACGGAGGACACCTCTACATCGCTCAACCTCCTCTGTACAAAATGCAGAAGGGAAAAGAGCTGCAGTACGCATTCTCCGACGACGAAAAGAATGCGCTCCTCAAGCAGTGGGGAATCACCGGTGAGATTCAGGAATCAGAAGAGGATTTGGTCGAAGGTGCCGAGGAAGAGGACGAGAACGAGCAGCTCACAAAGGGCTCCAAGAAGGGCAAGGAAGCTCCAAAGAAGCAGGCTCGCGCCAGTATTCAGCGCTACAAAGGTCTTGGAGAAATGAACCCGGAACAGCTGTGGGAAACCACTCTCGACCCCGATCGCCGTTTGATGTTGAAGGTAACAATGGACGACGCCGAAAAGGCCGATGCCATCTTCACGACGCTCATGGGTGCCGAGGTTGCTCCTCGCCGCAAGTTCATCCAGACGCACGCGAAGACTGTTCAGAACCTCGACGTCTAATGTCAGGCGAGCGAAGCGAAACCACGTCTGAAGATGTTTCGGTCCCTACGCGCGACAAACTTCCTGTCGAATTGCGAGAGGGGATTTTGAAAATGGCTCGATGTGTATTGCATGGAGGAGCGGATCCAAACGAACAACAAACCGTCTCGCCGTTTCTCGCAAGATCGCAAATAATCGAACAGTAATTTACTCGTCTCCGAGGTGATCCTTGAGCACGTAGGTGTCGAGGTTCTTCGAACCAAGGAGCTTGATGACCGTTGGCACAACGCTCTTGAGAGGCATTTCCTTCTGCTTTCCTGCCTTCATGTCGCGCAGGATGATCTTGTCCTTCAAGACCTCCATCTTTCCAAGGAGCAATGTGTAGCGAGCCTCGAATTTATCTGCCAAGCGCATCTGGCTCTTCAAACTTGCTTCGCCGAGTGCTCCGACAGTGTGCACTCCTTTATTGCGCAAATCGGTGATGAGCTGGAGACAGGTCTTCTTTGCCTCTGGGCCAAGCTGTGCCACGAAGACATCGATTTGATCCTTGTTTGGAGCCACAATTCCAGCCTCCTTCATGTGCCAAATGATGCGCTCGATACCGAATGCGCAACCGACTCCTGGGGTTGGGTGACCGCCCAATTTCTCAACGAGAGCGTCGTAGCGACCTCCTCCTCCGACCGCATTCTGTGCGCCTGCACTCTTGTCCCAGAACTCGAACACTGTCTGCGTGTAGTAGTCGAGTCCGCGGATGAGTCCCGTGTTCTCCACGAAGGAAATGTTCAGCGTGTTGAGGTAGTCGAGCAACGTCTCGTGGTACTGCTTGCTCTCGTCGTTCACGAACTGTGCGAGTGTTGGCGCCTGCTTGAGGAGAATTTGCGTGTCTTCTTCTTTACTGTCGAGAAGGCGAAGGGGATTCGTTTCCAAGCGACGACGATCGAGTTCGGGAAGGTGACGTTCCTTTCCTGTGAAGTGGTCCTTCAGCGCAACAACGAATGCAGCGCGATTCTCTGCCGTTCCGATGTTATTGATCTGCAATGTGAGGCGATCGAGAATATGCAAATCGTGCAGAATGTTCGTAACTACCTGAATCATCTGCACATCCAAACTCGGATCTTTGAGACCAATCACTTCAAAGTCGAACTGGTGGAATTGACGATAACGTCCTTTCTGCGGGCGGTCGTGACGGAAACATGGACCGATGGCATACAGCTCCACAGGTTGAGGAAGCAGGTGCATGCCGTGTTCGATGTACGAACGGCAAATTCCTGCAGTCAACTCTGGGCGAAGAGCGAATTCAGATTCATCTTCTGCAGCTGCAGCTTTTGATTGTACGAGATAGAGTTCCTTCTCCACGATATCGGTGTGGTCTCCTATGCCACGCTCAAAAATGGAACGCTGTTCAAAGATTGGCGTATCGATGCGCTTATAGCCCGCCTGACGTGCACGGTGACGTACGGCTTTTTTGATATACGTGTGATATTGATGGTCTTCAGGAAGAACATCGTGCGTGCCTTTGGGTGTGCGGTATTGGGCTTCGGACATACAAAAGACGTGTGTGGGCTTGATAGTACCACTGGCTAATCAAAGCCGCAAAGCTCGATTATGTATCAATTTGATGGGGCGATCGATGGGACTCGAACCCACGACCCTCTGGACCACAACCAGATGCTCTAACCAACTGAGCTACGATCGCCATGCAAAACAGCAGTGCACGGGATTCTAACGATGTGCGTTCCTCAGCACCAGCCTTTCTCAGGCCTTTGGAGGCGTATTTGCGTCTCCTTGAGGCCCAATATTATCGGCGCGGATGAACGCAACGGGCTTATCGTCGACAATGGGAGGAACGGGATTCTGCGGTAGGACAGGCGCTTCCTTCACCGGTGTTGCAGGCGCAGGAGCTGCAGGCGTCTCAGCAGCGGGCTTGGGAGTTGGCGTTGGTGTCGGTGTCTGCGTTGGAGAAACCGGAGCAGAGGAAGGAGCTGGATTCGTTGGACTTGCGACAGGAGCAACGGCAGGTGCAGGTGTTGGTTCCACGGTTGGTGCTGCCGGCGTAATTTTTGCAGGTGCTGGAGATGGAGCTGCTACTGGTGCGCTTGGCTGAGTAGGAGTTGCAGCAGTCGGCGCTTTTGATTCTGCAACTACGGGAGCGGGAGCGATGGGCGTTGCAGCTGGTGTTGGGGTCGGAGTGCTTTGGACTGGTGCTGCAGGAGCAGACACAATCGGAGCCGCAGCGGCAGGCTTTGGCTCAACTGTTGGAGAGGGACTGACCTTCAGCCAGGACGGTGTGCTCGAAGCGGCAACAGGGCCCGGAGTAGTTGTCTTCAGCCAGGAAGGAGTGCTTGGGGAAGCAGGCTTTGGTGCAGGTGCTGGAGCAGCGGCAGGCTCAGGTGCGGCAGGGGTCGGAGCAGGAGCTGGTGCAGGCGTCTGTGGCTTTGGCGGAGTGACCGGCACAGGTGCGGGCTGAGGAACTGGCGTAGGTTTTGCCGCAACAACAGGAGCTGCCGTCACGGGTGTTGGTGCAGGAGTCGGTTTGGGAGCCGGTGCCGTTGGCTTCGGAGCAGGCGTGGAGAGATCGGGCTTGCCCTGCAATCCTTGCTTGAGCCAGCTCGGAGCATTCTCTGCCTGAATTGTTGGAGTCGGAGAAGGGACCGTCGTGGTTTGTTTTTCTTCACGCTCTGCAACGGCTGCAGGAGGTGTTTGTCGAACGACCGGTGCAGCAGCAACCACCGTTGGTGTCACCACTTGTGGTTTTTGCACCAACTTCGCCTCCATTTGCTCAAAGTGTTTCTGCAACGATGAGCTTTGTTCCGTGCCGCCGGCGCGACGACGGATGCGAGAGAGGAGGAAGACCAAGATCAAGCCTGCAACAATGCATCCCAAGAAAATCAAAATGTATCCAATGTAATTTCCGCTCATGAGACCGATGATTTTGTCGGCGATGGCGCTTGTTCCTGCAACCGTACTTGATGCAGCTGAAGAGGCCGAGGCGACACTCGCGCCAGAGGAGACTGCCCCGGAACCAGTGATGGGAAGATCGTCCGTGACCGTAAGATCTTTGGTCGCTTCATCGATGATCTTTCCAGATGCCAGATCCTTGACGGTCAAATGAACTGTGAAGGTGCTGCCCGATCCGAATGTGTGACTGGGTTGAGTCGTCAGACTTGTTTCACCGTCGCCGAAATCCCACTGATAGAGAAGAGAAGTATCGGGTTCTGCATTCTTTTGAAAGACACTCTTGAATTGATAGGAACGATTTCCCAAGGCGGCAGCTTCGATGGAAAGGACACCCTGGAGCGTTCCTTCCTGCTTCGCCGTATTGAACGATGTCACGGTAAACGGTTGTCGGGCGGGAGATCCGTCCGGAAGAACCATCGACACGCGCATGGATTTCTTCGTGATCTCGTTTGCAAACCACAAGACGAGCGGATTGCCGTCTGTCTTGAAGAGTGTTCCGTCGTTATCAATATCGTCGTCGGCAATTCCGTTGCCGTTCGTGTCGAGAGCAGTATCTGTATCGAGCATGATTCCATGCAGTCCCGCCTTGTTCAGACGAAGAACGATCGTATTCTGCCCGTTATCCAAAATTGCATTGCCGTTCTCATCGAGAGACGGAGTGGTGTGGATGATCGATCCCGACCCGACCGTTCCTTCATTCAACTCCACATCCCCTGGCATACGTGCCTCCACCGCGATCGTGAACACCTTTCGAATGCGTGTCAGTTTGTCGCCGGAAGTGATTTCTGTCGTGAGCGTGTAGTTGCCCGGCGTGATGGGACGAGTTTCAAAGACGGCCGTGCGGTCAGCCTGAAGGAAGTGGCGATCTTTCGTCAAAATCCAGGCGTACGTTGCGTCCTTCAATGTGGTCACCGGCAAGAACCCGATGATTTCACCAACCTGAATGGTGATCAGGTCCGGGTCGCTGATTGCAGAGGAGACGCTGAACGAAGATGCACTGCTGACGGAACTGACGGTGTCGGTTGTCGGCACATCGGGAAGTCCGGCCGAGATTTCTGCCTCCTCTGCGAAGATATGTCCCGATGTTCCCGCCAAGAGAGACAGGATCAAAAGACCGCAGAGAGGGGTGAGAAATTTCTTCATACGTTCGTATTAATGGAAGAACCCAAATTCAAGAAGAACGACACAATCACGCGAGCGAAGACAATGACGAGCAATCCGAGAATTGTATAGAGGATGATGTTCTTTGCGCGCTCACGAGAACTCTCGCTTCCAAACCCAACGATCAGGATGATACCTGCGACAATGATGGCAACGACTGCAAACAGTGCGAGGAAGCCGATCGCGATATCGAGAAGATTGAGGATCGTGGACGTGAAGGTGTTGATTCCGTTCGAGACGTTGATCGCACCTCCACCAAAACCGATCAATCCCAAGTTGCACTGTACGGCGCCGCCCGTTCCCGATCCTCCGGAGATATTCGAGACGAATCCAACAATCACCGCTGCGAATGAAATAACAAGAATACCGGCGATTGTGTAGAGAATGATTCTCTTCGCCGTGTCCTTTGCGCTTTCGCTTCCAAATCCAAGGAGAAGGAAGAAGCCGGCAATGATGATGGCGACCGTTCCGATCAATGCGACGTATCCCAATGCTGCAATCACAATGCTGCAGATGATATCTGGCAACGTAACGTCGATGGTTCCACGACTGAGACCCATGAATAGTCGAACGATTGCTCGTGCGAGGTTGATGATGATGAGACCGACGAGAGTGTAGATGATAATGCGTTTCGCGCGGTCCTTTGCTCCTTCATCTCCAAATCCAAGGAGAAGGAAGAAGCCTGCGATCACAATTGCGAGCACTGCGAGAATGTTTGCGATGTTCACGAGCGCATTTGTGAGCGACACGATGTAGGTGAAAAGATCTGTCTGACCTCCACCCAAAAGTTCTCGTTCCGCTTTGCTCAAACCTTCCTGAAACGATCCACCTTGATAGACGGATGCTTCAACAGGAACAGCGTAGGTCATACACCAAGCGGCAGTGCATCCAAGGATCACTGCGACAAACACGGAGAGGAGGTGAGAGGATCTCGGCATTTCTTCCCACTATAGCACAGAACGACTGAAAACGCTACCCTTCCTTCATGCTTCCAACCCCTCGGGCATTGCTCAAAATAGCCAAATTGCCAGCAATTCTCATTTCCGATCCGATCAACATTCGTTACCTCACAGAATCTTTGGTCAGTGAGGGACTGGTGCTAGTCGATGCAAAGGGGTTTCGACTCTTCGTCGACAGCCGTTACACGGAAGAAACAACGAGCACTGCACGAAAAGGAGTGAAGGTGGTTTCGCTGACGGATTTGCCCTCTGTATTGTCGAAGCAGAAGCGTTGTGGCGTGGAGGCTGCGCACCTCACGGTTGCTCGGATGGAGCGATGGAAGAAGGCGTTTCAACACACGACGTTCGTTCCGACGAAAGGCCTTGTCGAAGAGTTCCGTCGCTCCAAGGAACCGGACGAAATCAAACAGTTGCGGCGCGCACGACTTCTCACGAAACAACTTCTCAACAAGGTTCCTTCCCTCCTTCACGTGGGAATAACCGAGCAGGAACTTGCCTGGCAATTGGAAGTGATGGCACATGAGATCGGTGGAGAAGGACTTTCGTTCCCGTCGATTGTTGCGTTCGGTTCCAACACGAGTCAGCCCCATCATCACACGACCTCTCGTGCACTGAAGAAAGGAGAGTTGGTACAGATCGATATGGGGGTGCGGGTGAATGGCTACTGTGGTGACTTGAGCGAGGTGTTCTTCACGGGTCCCAAAACACCTGAACAGGAAAAAGCACACAAAGCCCTTCTCAAAGCCAAGAAAAAGGCAACCGATCTTGTGAAACCAGGTGTGTCTTCCCGTTCATTGGATGCCGCAGCACGTGCAGTTTTACAGGAGTATGGAATCGATCAGGCATTCACACATGCACTCGGTCATGGGGTTGGGTTGGATGTTCACGAGGGGGCCACGCTCAGCAAGAACGGCCCGGACACGCCTCTCCTTCGACATGAAGTTGTCACGATTGAGCCGGGTGTCTATTTCCCGGGCAAATTCGGCATGCGCCTGGAAGACATGGTTTTCGTTGAAGCCTGAAAGAACTCTGTTCGGAGGGTGAGCCTTCTCCGAAATTGTTTTTTGTGGTAGAATGTTTCGAATGCAACACACACACCGACTCTACGCAACAATACTGTTTCTCTGTATAGCGACGCCCTTTGTGTCGACTGCGACAGACGACACCACTCCACGTGAGCAGGATTTCGTCCTCACTGCGTACTATTCTCCAAAACCGAATCAGTGTTGCTACGTCACAGGGTCCGAACAATCGGACAAAGACCTGAACGGAAACGGAACGAACGGTGCGGATGGAACGAAGGTCTACCCTGGCATGATCGCCGCTCCTCCAAGTTACGCATTTGGAACGCGCATTGTGCTTCCTGGACTGGGAATTGGTACCGTGCACGATCGTGGCGGAGCCATTCAAGAACAAGGGAAAGTTCATCGACTCGATGTGTGGGTGGGAAGCGGTGAAGAAGGATTGGCACGTGCTCTCGCCTTTGGCGTGAAGCATGTGCGCGGAACGATCTACCCTGTCGGCTCCAAACAGCCCGCGGAGAAACTGGCTCTCGAAACATTGCCCGCACCGCTGACCAGCTTGTCGCCGTACATGAGTGTGGGGCTGCTTGATGTGAAAGCACGCTTCGGTGAAAGCGGCCTGGGTATTCGCTTGCTTCAGACAGCACTGAAAAATGGAGGATCGTTTGATCATGCAATTACAGGAACGTTCGGAGAGGTTACGAAAACGGCACTCGCAGCATTCATCAGCCGCATGAAACTTACCGAACCGACCGATCAATTGACGGAAAAAACAGCGGCGTATTTGCAGGCGACTGCCGATACGGCAAGTCGCGTTCTCCCCTTCGGTCTCATCGATGCAAAATCTTCCTCAACCGATATTCAAAGTGCAAAGCGTCTGCTTCGCGGAATGGATTTGTACAAAGGTCGTACAGACGGTGTCTACAGCGATGATTTGAAAAAGGCGATTACCGCGTTCCAGATTCAGAAAAAATTGATTGCAGATGCAAATGAAACAGGTGCCGGTCGTATCGGTCCGAAGACGCATGCCGCACTGGAGCAGGAATGGAAGCTTGTGGTTGTTGCACGTCAGGCACAGAACGTGCTCTTCATTCACTCTGTACAAATGGCGTTGGAGAAGAAAGGAATGATTCCCCAGTCGAAGATGAAAGTGGGCAGCAACGGAGCAGATGTGAAACGCTTGCAGTCGTTCCTTGCGAGCAAAGGATTTTTCCCGAAGGACAAGATCAACGGAAACTTTGGCGAGGTGACGAAAGCATCTTTGCTTGCGTATCAAAAAGCTCGTGGTCTCGTGAAAAACGATAAGGATACGGGCGCTGGAACAGTCGGTCCTTTTACGCTTCAAACGATGAAAACAGAGCTGGTTGCAACGGCAACGAAACGTGTTAAAGAGCACGGTTGGGACGCGCTCTAAGGCCATGAAAATCGGTGCGTGTTCTGGTAGACTGCCTCGGTGCGTTTTCTCCTGCTCACCATCGTCTTTCTTTCGAGTGTTGTCCCTGCGTATGCAAAAGATACGACCGGCATTTCGCGTCGTGACGGATTCATGATGATTTGGCAGAGCATTCTGCGTCCAATCGAAGAGACCAATGAAAAACCATTCACCGATGTTCCCGAAGGAAGCCCAAATGCCGATGCGATTACCTATGCGAAATATCGTGGAATCATTGATGACGAAGACAAAGAATTTCATCCGACGGCACCGCTTACAATGACCGATGCGCTTCTGTGGCTGTTCCGCACCCGCAGTGTTTCCGACATCAAAGAAACGACCGTGAAGGAGTTGCCGGACATCCTCACGCGCTATCCCATTGTCAATTTAACGGGTCACGAAAGCCAAATTTTGACCCAAGATGATCTTCTGACTCTCATGCGTTCGCTCGATGCGAAGTTGCGCGATGAGGTGCACGAGATCAGTAACTATTCCGAATTTTTCCAGGGAGCCGGAACGGCGTTCGGAGAAAAATTCAATATGTATGCCATGACTGCGGCACATCGAACATTCCCTTACAACACACTCGTGAAAGTCACGAATCTCGATACGGGAAAGAGTGTGACTGTGCGCATCAACGATCGTGGCCCCTACGTGAAGGGCCGTGATATGGATTTAAGTTCAGGAGCATTCGGACAGATTGCAGATCCGGATGCCGGAGTGATTTATCACGCGACGTTCCAGCGACTGGGAGACGCAACGCTCGCGAACGGTTGTGGGGAATCGACACCCTATCAGCAACGCATCACGAAGGACGTCCATCTTTCGCCCGGCGTTCCCTGGTTCGTCCCACTCGGAAAAACAGTCTCATGGACAGCCAACGCTCCCTACGTTGTCCTGGGTCAAACCTATCCCGATGGAAACAAGGTGAAGATGCAAAACTGGCTTCTTCCAAACGAAACATTCTCGTTTACACCCTCGGTTTCCGGTCAGTATTCGTTCCTGCTGGGGGCCAAAGACGGTCGAAAGCGCGAGCTGACCATGACGGTGGTGGACTGTCCGACGGCAAATTAGAGCCCCGGAACCGTATTTAAGGCCTACCGTTCAGGGCCGTTTTTTGGTATAATCAAGAGATTTCTTTTCATACGTGGTCTTCTTCCTCCGCTTCCTCTTCTGGCCGATTATAGGTGCTCTCACCTTCCTCGTTGGGGCTATTTTCCATTCCAACGTGTGGTCCATTCTGTGGACGTGGTGGTATGCCGATCCTTGGAACGGCACACTGACCATTCTCGGAATCTATTTGGGTGCACGTCTTGCGCTCTCGTTGATGCGTGAGGCTTATGAACTTTCTCAGTCGAGCAAACTCGTCTGCATGAAGGTGTTGCTTCCACGCAGTGATTCCAAGTTGGATCAAGAGAAGCGCACGGAGAAAGATTTCAAAGAGAAGATTGCGATTATGGAACAGTTGTATCGCGGTTTGTGGGAAGTGCGAAACCTGACCTTCTGGCAGTTCCTCCATTTCTGGATTTTCCGTTACATGACGATCAGTTTCGAAATGATCGCCGAGAAAAACGAATTCATGTTCTACGTGGTGACGGATCCAAAATACGTTTCCATCATTGAGAAGCAGATCACGTCGTACTACTCCGATGCCGAAGTGACGATTCAGAAGAAACCTGAAATTTGGGATCCGGGTCAAAAGCTTGTTGCCTACGCAATGACGCTCAAGAAGAAATACTTCTTCCCCATCCGCTACTACGAGCAGATGCAGGATGATCCTCTCAATGAACTGAGCAACGTGCTCAGCAAATTGGACGAAGGGGAGAAGGCAGCGATTCAGCTTGTGATCAAGCCGTCGTTCTCCAACAAGTGGGGACCACGTGCAAAGGACTATGCATCGTCCAAATTTAAGGGAAAGAAAGAAGGATGGTTCGCGCACATTCCCGTACTCTCGACGATCGTGACTATTTTCAACGGAGTCGCAAGCGGCGGAAAGACGCTCGCTCCGGGTGCCTCCAGCGGCGACAGTTTCGTCCGTATGATTCAGCCGGAGGAAGAACTCTACAAGCGCATGGGAGAGAAGGCCGGCGGAAGCTGGTTCCACTGTTCGATTCGTGTGATGGGTTCTGCAAAGACCTGGAATCGCGCACTGGATATTACGAACAACATGCAGATCGCGTTCAACACATTCCGCGATACGTACGGCAACTCCTTCGTGAACCGCCGCATGTTCGTCGACTTCTTCCCGCTCGCATGGAACGCACCGCTCATGCACTTCCTTTGGAAGCACCGCATGAACGGAACAGGCCACAAGGATTGTTTGCTCGTCGAAAAGGAATTGGCCGGTCTGTACCACTTCCCGGACAGCCGCTACAACAAAATTCCGCTCATCCAGTGGATTGCGTACCGTGTGCTTCCTCCTCCACCAGATATTCCAAAGGAGGGAATTGTTCTCGGTATCAACCATTACCGCGCCGTGGATACGGAGATTCGTTTCCTCGAGAAAGATCGTTCACGTCACCAGTATCTGATTGGAAAATCCGGTTGCGGAAAATCCTCTCTCCTCTCGTGGCAAATCCGTCAGGATATCGCGAATGGAAAGGGACTCTGCGTGGTGGATCCTCACGGTGACCTCATCGAAGATGCGCTTGCACACGTTCCAAAGGAGCGTGCGAAGGACATCATCGTCTTTGACCCTGCCGATACGGAACGCCCGATGGGTATGAACATGCTGGAAGCGAAGACATCTGAAGAGAAGGATCGCGCCTCTCTCGATGCGATGGAAATCTTCATCAAGATGTACGGAAACGAAATCTTCGGACCGCGCATTCAGCACTACTTCCGCAACGGTTGTCTCACGCTCATGGATGACGAAGAGGAAGGAGCAACATTGATCGATGTGCCACGTCTGTTCGTCGATGACGAGTTCCAGCGCTACAAGGTCAGCAAGTGCAAGAACGTCGTCGTGCGCAGCTTCTGGGAAAATGAAATTGCGAAGACGGGTGCACGCGAGAAGGAAGAAATGATCCCGTACTTCTCCGCAAAATTCGGACCGTTCATCACGAACACCACCATCCGCAATATCATCGGTCAGCCGAAGAGCGCCTTCAATATCCGCGAAGTGATGGATGAAGGAAAGGTTCTGCTCGTGAACCTCAGCAAGGGAAAGATCGGAGACATTAACGCGCAGCTGCTCGGTCTCATCTTCGTGAACAAGATCAACATGGCCGCCATGGCTCGCGCAGATGTTCCACAGGAACAGCGCCGCCGTTTCTACCTGTACGTCGATGAGTTCCAGAACTTCATTACGGACGCATTCGCGTCAATTCTCTCCGAAGCACGTAAGTATGAACTTGGTCTCATCATGGCTCACCAGTACATCTCGCAGCTCACGGCAAAGTCCGGGGAGGGTGGAGGCCAGGACAACAAAGTCCGCGATGCCGTGTTCGGTAACGTTGGAACCATCCTCAGCTTCAAGATCGGTGCGGAAGACGCTGAATATATGGCAAAGGAATTCGCGCCAACGCTCAGTGAACAGGATGTGATCGGAATCCCGAACTTCAACTGTTACTGCAAGCTGAACATCAACAACACAAGCTCACGTCCGTTCTCCATGGGAACGATCTACGATGAGTCCAAGCGTAACGAGAAGCTCTCCGGCCTCATTAAGGAATACAGCCGTATGAAGTATGGTCGTAAGAAGGTCTTCGTCGACCAGGAAATCGAGGATCGCATTGGAATTAACCGTCCGCAGTAACAAACGGGCGGTGACTTTTGTTCCGGCGGCTTTCTGGTACCCTGTTTGCCTATGCCATCATTCTCTCAAATGCGAGACATGTACCGGCTCCAGCGTGATGCAAAGCGCATTAAGAAGGAGTTGAAACTGATTCATGTCGAAGCCGAAGCACAGGGTGTTCTTGTGGTTGTGAGCGCTGAGCAGGAAATTGTCAGCATCACGATCGCTCCCGAAGTTCCTCGCGAAAAAATTCCGGCTCTTGTTCAAGATGCAATCAACCGTGCAATGAAGAAGGCGCAGGTTATTGCTGCAGAGAAAATGCAGAGCGTCATGGGTCAGATGGGTCTTTCTGCACCGACCGAATAATGCGACGAACGCGCTTCGATCAAACTGCATCTAGAAAACGCCATCCTGTCGCATTCCTTCTTCTTGCGGCACTTGGAGTGCTTCTTTTGATGTGGTTGTGGTATGGCCATGCACTCAAGCCCATGTCATCCGACACTGTGACTGCGATTTCCATAACGGTGAATCAAGGGATGTCCGCGTCCCAAGTGGCCAGTGAACTCAAAGAGAAGGATCTCATTCGTTCCACGACAGCATTTTCATTCTTTGCGAAGCGACATGGCTATGCCACACGCCTCAAGGCCGGTGCCTACGTGTTACACCCTTCACAGAGCGTTGAAGAGATGTTGGAGGTGTTAGTCGGAGGAAGCCAAAGCCAAATCGTTGTCACGATTCCCGAGGGGTACACCGTCGAAGATATCGACGCGTTGCTGGTGAAGAAGGGGCTGATCAAACCGGGAGAATTGCAGGAATGTGCCCGAACATGTTCGTTCGATGCATTCAATTTCCTTCCTCCCGCTGCGGGTTTGGCCAAGCGCGGAGGTCGAGTGGAAGGGTATCTGTTTGCGGATACCTACTTCGTCGATCCTTCTTCCTTCAAGGTTCAAACGTTCTTGGAACGTTTGCTGAAAACATTCCAGGAACGTGTGATCGACAAATACACGTCCGAGCAATTGCGTTCGAAGAAGTCATGGAATCAAATCATCACGATGGCGTCTATCATTGAAGAAGAGACACGCACAGGCGTAGAGCGACCGATCGTCTCTGGAATCCTCTGGAAGCGATTTGAAGAGAATATGGGCCTCGCTGTCGATGCCTCCGTTCGCTACATCATCGATAAACCTGCCGATGCTCTGACGAAAAAGGATCTGGAAATCGATTCCCCGTACAACACGCGAAAATATCGCGGCCTCCCCCCCGGCCCCATCGCAAATCCAAGCCTCAGCAGCATCGAAGCTGCGCTCAACCCTCAATCCTCACCGTACTATTACTATTTGCATGGCAATGACGGACAAATTCACTATGCGACGACGAACGACGAGCACAACGTCAATCGTGCGAAGTTTCTGTAGTCGCACAAACTCGTAAGCAATCCTCAATCAGATTTCGTATTTTTTGAATAAATGGTGCATGCATTGGTGAGCAGCCATTCGTAACATGTTCATTTAAGAATGTGTGCATTTTTTGAGCAATTTCACCGTGTACTTTTCGCAGCTGTCTTGCACCGAAATACAGACTCTGAATACTGCCGACAATATTTTTTTGACCCCACAGCTTTACCGATGCTTCAAAGTGCGGTTCCGGTTCGCCGAGTGATGGTGAGGAATTGCCCATGGATGCGTTTCAAGCGAAGTATAGAGGACATGGCAAGAATGAGCTCTTTCTGCTATAATAAAGAAGAAACACACCTATGAGTACTTCCGCTCCAGAAACAGCAAAAAGCCACTTTCACCGCTTGAAAATCGGGGTGATGGGTTCGGCGAGCGGTCCGCAGACCGAAGACCCTGTTGCACGAGAAAAGTGCCGTCAGGTCGGTTTTGAAATCGGCAAGCGCGGGTACATCTTCATCAATGGTGCCTGTCCGGGACTTCCTCACGATGCACTCTTGGGTGCGAAGGAAGCCGGTGGTTTTACACTCGGCGTCTCTCCTGCATTCTCGGAGTACGAACACATTCACGAATACCTCTCTCCACACGATCACGACATGCTCCTCTACACGGGCATGGGATTCATGGAACGCGATATCATCAACATCCGCAGCTCGGATGGAATCATCATCGTCGGGGGAGGAATCGGAACGCTCAACGAACTCACGATCGCCTACGACGAAGGTCGCCCGATCGGCATTCTCACAAACAGTGGAGGAATCAGTAACTCGATTCCCTACGTCATTCAAGAGCTCTGCAAGCGCGAGATCCCACCGAATATGGTGTTCGATGACGATCCAGCAAAATTGCTGAGCAAATTGGAAATCGTCATTCAGGCATTCCCACTTCCTGTGCGTGAGGATTCCCGCGTGAAAGACTCTCGCAAGGGACGAGGATAATTAGGTACTCTTCACAAGACCTCGTCGCAGAAGATCTTCGAGAAGCGCACGCGTCTCTTTCTGCTGCGGGTTCTTCTGCAAAATGGTACGTACTCCCGTCAGCACTTCCTGCAAAAACTCCGCATTTCCTGCATCGCGATCGATTCCTTGTTGAAAGATCTTCACTGCTTTCGTCGGTTGATCGAGCGAGACATAGAGAGGTCCCATGTGACTGAGGAGATTCATGCTGGGAGTCTGCAGAGCGTATGCATGCTCAAAAGCATCCAGTGCTTCGGCGTTCTTCGCTTGTTTCTCCAACGCCAATCCGAGGTTGTAGTACGCCACGTAGAAATCCGAATCATACGCGATGATCGCTTTGTATTGTTCGATGGCTTCATCTGTTCTTCCCTGGTCCAAATAGGAGGAGGCCAAGTTATTGCGTGCAGGAGTGTGACGAGGAACGAGGAAAATCGTTTGGCGATAGTACGGTTCGGCTTCCGCTGTGCGCCCCGCCTTTGCGAGCATCACCGCGGTTCCGAATGATGCATCGGCTTCGCGCGGGTCCATACGGAAGGCATCTTTCATCGACGCAATGGCCTCGTCGGTTCGACCCTGGGACGAGGCAAGTGCTCCCAGTGCGATGTGGATGATCGGGTGATCTTTGATCAGCAGTGCCCGCTGCAGTTCTTGTTGAGACTTGTCGTAGCGTCCCAACTCGCGGTACGACACCGCTGCATTGATGTGTGCCGCTAGTGCGTTCGGATAAAACTTCATGGTTTGTGTGAAGAGAGTTTCCGTACTCTTCCATGTTGCTGCTTGTACAGCTGCCTTTCCTGCGAGAAATACAAGGAGGATTGCTGTGATGCTCACAAGTAAATAGTGACGCTGCTCAGACAATCGTTGCCATAACATTTCCCACAAAACAGCGATGAGTAGAATGATGCCAATGCCAGCGATGTACGCGTATCGATCAGATGCAAAATACAGAACACCACCCTTCATCACGTTTGAAAAACTGGGCAGAAGCAAAAGAAAAGAGAAAGCGAACGCGACAAAAAGAACGCGGGTCCAGCGCAAACTCACAAGCGCAAGCAGAGAAAGGACGCTCAGCACCCCCCATGAGAGGAGAATATCCGGATGTGTCAGGCTCACCGTTCCTGCAAAGGGGTAGAGCACCGAGAGCCCCGTCGGCCAGAAGAATTTTTGTAGATAGAATGCCGTACTTTTTGCCGACAGGAGGATCAGGCTCGTAGTATCGATGAGCCCTGTCGCTTCCTGTTTTCCAACAAGTGCAATCAGTCCAAAAATACCCGATAGCAAGAAGAAAGGAATTTTTTCAAGGATCACCTGACGATCGAACCGTCGATGTTCCAAGAAATCGAAGAGAAAAAGCACCAGCGGAAGCAGCACGACAGATACTTTCGAAAGTAACGCACACGCAAAGGCACCCACGGCAACGTAGTACAATCGTGTGTTCTGTTCTTCTTTGTATCGCAGGTAACTGATCATCGACAGAAGAACGAAGAATCCCGACAGCAAATCTTTTCGTGCACTCGCCCACGCAACCGTTTCGACATTGAGAGGATGAACGGCGAAGAGTAGTCCGCCCACAATTGCAGCCGACCGCTTTCCTGTAAGCAGGAAGAGAAGCCAAATCACCAACAGGGCATTCGCGCTGTGCAGCACGATGTTCGTGGCATGGAACATGCCCGATGCCAATCCGGCGATGCTGTAATCAAGTTGGTACGAAAGGAAGGTGAGAGGGGTGTAGAGTTCGGGGTCGAATGTTCGAAATGCCGTGAGAATATTATGAGGCGTCAGTCCCTGAATGGTCGGGTTTCCGGTAATGAGAATATTGTCATCGAACAGAACGAACTGACTGAACAACGTGACGCCGAACACCGCACATACCACACCAATAACGCACAGCACCGTCCACAGAAGGTCTGTGTCCGAGAATTGATCGGTATCGGAAAAAAGGCGACGCATGGGTCTATCCTAGCCCTTCCTTTCCTTCAGGAGGAGGGGATTACTTGGTAATCCAGCGAACGGGAGCGCCCTCGAATGCGAAGGTTTCACGCAACGTACGTTCCAAATAACGGAGCTGGTTTTTCTGAATGAGGCGTGGATTTTTCACGAAGACCACAAAGGTCGGTGGAATATCCTTCGCCTGCATGACGTGTTTCCCTTGGGACAGTGCGCGTGCCGGGAGGCGCTGTACGCAACCGCTGTACCAACGGCGCAGGTCCCCGGTGCTGATACGACGATGGAGATTTCGATGCACGCTTTCAATCAGCGGGAATAATTTCAGCAGTCCGTCGCGAGTCTCTGCAGAGCAGCACAGCACGGGTGCGAAGCTGCAGAATGCAAGTTGGGTCGACAGTTCCTTCATGCGTTCTGCCTTCTTCTCTGTCGTGAGCAAATCGATTTTGTTGAGAATGATGATCATTCCTTTTCCTTCTTCCATCGTTGTTGCTGCAATGCGCTTCTCCTGTTGGCTGGTCGGTTGCGTTGCGTCGAGCACCAAGACGACGATGTCGCTCGAAGCGATCGATTGCATGGTTTTCAGGTGAGCGATGCTCTCAATATCCTCTTCCACACGCGCTTTACGGCGCAATCCTGCCGTGTCGACGAAGATGTAATCAATCCCGTCAAAGCGGACCGTGGTATCGGACGGGTCGCGTGTCGTTCCTGCAATGTCCGAGACGAGACGTGGAGTTTCCGCGCGCTGCGGATCGCTCATGAGCGCGTTGATGAGCGAGCTCTTTCCCACGTTCGGTTTGCCCACAATCGCAATGCGAGGAGCATCGCGTTCCGTTCGTTCGGGTTGCTTCATGAAGTGCATCTCCAAAAGAATTTCTACAATTTTGTCCTGCAATGCCTGAATCCCCGCACGATGCACCGCACTCACCATCATCAAGTTTTCACTGATTCCCAGTTCATAGAACTGTGGCATGCGCATCTCGGTGTCTTCGGGGTTATCGCACTTCGTAAGAGCAAGAATGATCGGCACGTGCTTGCGTTTCTTCTTTCGCAAAATTTCCACGACTGCAAAGTCTGCACTCGTGAGTTCCTCGCGACTGTTCACGGTAAAGACGATGAGATCGGCGTGCTCCACGGCGATGACGGACTGTGTCGAGACGTCTTCTTCCAAGTCATGATCCTCGGAACCGCCTCCAATTCCTCCCGTATCGACCAATAAGTAGTCCATTTTCTCCTCGTGCACCTCGCTCACTACGTGGTCGCGCGTCGTTCCTGCGATGTCATTCACAATCGCACGGCGTGTGCCGCTGAGTGCGTTAAACAGCGTAGATTTGCCTGCATTGGGCTTCCCGATAATGGCTACAGTAGGCAATTTGGACATAAATACGGGCACCTGCCCGGCGTAGCTCGAATGAGCGAAGACGGGTTGAGCGCGCAGTGTAGCACAGAAAACCCGTCTTTGTGTGTGAAAATGGCTTTCGTCCGCTATCATGTCGACATGGCACGGTCCTATGACCCATCACAGGTGGAAGCTAAGTGGCAGAAAGAGTGGGAAGATGCGAAACTCTTCCAAACCGACCTGAAGGCAGCAAAGAAGCCGTTTTACAGCATGGTGATGTTTCCGTATCCAAGTGGAGACAAGCTGCACGTCGGTCACTGGTACAACTTCGCACCGGCCGACAGCTACAGCCGCTACATGCGCATGAAGGGGTATGACGTCTTCGAGCCCATGGGGTTTGATGCGTTCGGACTCCCTGCCGAGAACTATGCCATCAAGACGGGTGTGCCTCCCGCAGTCTCCATCAAGAAGAATGTCGAGACGATGATCGAGCAGCTCAAGAAGATTGGATGTATGTACGACTGGAGTCGCACGTTGAATACGACAGATCCTTCGTACTATCGATGGACGCAGTGGTTATTCCTTCAAATGTTCAAACATGGGTTGGCCTATAAGAAAGATGGAAACGTCAACTGGTGTCCGAAGGATCAAACCGTTCTTGCGCGTGAGCAGTGTCAGGATGGTGTGTGTGAACGTTGCGGAACTGCGGTCATTCAACTCCCATTGGCACAGTGGTACTGGAATATCACGAAGTATTCTCAACAATTGATTGATGGCCTCGATGGCTTAGATTGGCCAGAAAAAACAAAATTGATGCAACGAAACTGGATCGGGAAAAGTGAGGGAACGGAAGTGCATTTTGCAATCGATGGTTCAAAAGAAATCCTCAAAATTTTCACGACCCGAGTCGATACGCTCTACGGATGCACATTTGTTGTCCTCGCTCCGGAAAATCCTCTCGTCGATATCATTACAACCAAAGAACATCGTTCATCCGTTGATGCCTATATTTCTCAAACACGAAAGAAGACTGAATTGCAGAGAACAGATTTGAATAAAGATAAGACAGGTTCTTTCACCGGCGCATACGCAATCAATCCTGCAAATGGACACAAAGTACCGATTTGGATTGCAGACTTCGTTCTCGCCCACTACGGAACGGGTGCTGTGTTTGCCGATGCGCACGATGAACGTGATTTTGTATTCGCAAAGAAATATGGAATTCCATTGAAGCCCACGCTCAAGCCTGCAGACGGAAGAGACGACGCGGCGATTCGTGCATTGGAAGAATGTTTTACGGGAGATGGAATCCTGTACGACTCCGATCATTTCAGCGGTCTGCATTCTGCAGAGGCGCGAAAAAAGATTGCTGCTTGGCTCGAAGACAAAGAGGCTGGTCGGTTGGTGACTCAATACCGTCTCAAGGATTGGCTCATTTCACGCCAGCGCTACTGGGGCGCACCGATTCCGATCGTCTATGATCCAGAAGGAAAGGCACATCCCATTCCCGAGGAGCATCTTCCCTGGGTACTTCCGACAGATGTAGAGTTTGCTCCAACAGGGGAAAGTCCTCTCAAGAAGAGTAAGGAATTCATTGAACGAACGGAGAAGATCTTTGGAAAGGGTTGGACGCCTGAGTTCGATACAATGGATACATTTGTTTGTAGTAGCTTCTATTACCTTCGCTATCTCGCTGCAGGTGACGAGAAGCACCTCATCGATCCTACGATCAGCAAAAATTGGATGCCCGTCGATATGTACATCGGCGGTCCAGAGCACGCTTGCATGCACTTAATCTATGCACGTTTCGTCATGAAGGCACTTAAAGATTTTGGCTTCGTACAGGGCTCCGAGCCATTCCAGAAACTCATTCACCAAGGGCTCATTACCAATCAGGGTGCCAAGATGAGTAAGAGTAAAGGAAATGTGGTGAGCCCCGATAACTTTGTGACTCGCCATGGGTCCGATGTATTCCGCATGTATTTGATGTTCATGGGTCCATTCACCGATGGAGGGGATTGGAATGACACCGGAATCAAGGGTGTCGACCGTTTCGTGGAGAGGGTCTACAAGTTGATGACCGAAAAAGTGAATACCAAAGTAGTTCAAAGTAAATCGCTTCAGCAAGGGCTCCATAGAAGTATAAAGTCAGTTACTTCAAGCTTGGAAGCTCTTCATTTCAATACGGCGATCAGTGCGCTCATGGAGCTTCTCAACTTGATGGAAAAAGAGGAGGGGATTGATCCGGAAAGCGCCAAGACGTTCGTGCTCTTGCTCTCTCCACTCGCTCCGCACCTTTCCGAAGAGTTGTGGCATCAATTGGGAGGAGAAGGATTTGTAGTGACACAGTCGTGGCCTCTGTTCGATGAATCTCTCACCGTGTCCGATACAATGACGATTGCCGTTCAGGTGAATGGAAAGGTTCGTGCAGACTTCAGCGTGTCTTCATCAGCAACAAAGGAAGACATTATTGCGCAGGCCAAAACACAGGAGAACGTCGTGAAATACCTGGAAGGGCAGACGATTAAGAAGGAGGTGTATGTACCGGGCAAACTTGTGAGCATCGTTTTATAACTGTCCCAAGTCGTGCTTTTTATCCGTAATGATTTCTCGCAAGAAGGGAAGATTTTTGTGGGCATTGAATCCCGCCTTTCGTAAAGCCTCTTCGATCGCTTCAAATACCTTAAATCCGTTGCCGTTTGGATCTTTTGCAATACCTCCTGCAAGGGATTCTGCAAGCTCACGATCAAAATCTGCAGTGGCCATCAATCTCAACATGATATCCAAATTATGTTCATCACTTCGCAATAAGTATCGAATGAATCCGATAATTTCCACAATGCGCATCCGGGCTTGGGACATCGCTTCTTTTAATTTTTCTTGATCCGTTTTTCTTCCTTCTTTCCACCCCGAAAGCATAATGTCGGGTGCAGTGAGAATTCTTGGTGATTCTGATTCGTGATTGGTCATAGAGATTTTTAGAAGCCGTTCGATGACGGCTCTTTCTGTACGACAGCAGCCGTACTGCGAGGCGCTGGAGCATAGGTCGATTTCACTCGCCAGCGCTCAATCAGCTCTGCCAATTTTTCGGTATGTGACAAATGAGTCCAATGGCCCGCACCGGGAAAGGTGTGCAGTGTTTTCTTTCGATCGGTAAGGATGGGACTGTTCCAAGGATCTTTGTCTCCTGCGACGGCAAAAATATCCGCTGCCGATTTGTCCTCAATTTCAGTCAACTTCGATTGCACAGCCTCCGGCTTTACTCCGCGCAGATCGTATTTCAAGATTCCGACTAAACGCAGACGACTGCTTGCATACGACTGGCTATGTCGTTTCAAAAAATCCGCATACATCTCATCGGTGAGTCCCGCACTTGTTTGTGCAACGAGGACATCTAACATTGCCAATTCATCCTTTGCACTCGGCACGCGGCGGATATCGTCGCGCTGAGGACACTGTCCGACGGGTGGATGAAGGAGAATCAACCGTTGAATTTGCGAATGAATTCCTTGTGCATTCAACTCAATCGCCAAGTTTCCTGCATGCAAAGTTCCGACCGAATGAGCAAGTACCTCTTCACATCCGTACTTCTTCGCGACATCTCCATACATTCCTCTCAACTCAGCTTCCCAGTTCTCGGGACGCTCTCTTGTTGCATGGAAAGGATTATTCACAATAATATTCGTTCCCTCGATCGAATTCGCAAGCGGAAGATAATCGTTCGGATAATCAAACATCGAACCTCCAATCATCAAACGAGTGGTTGTGTCGCCATTCTCGACAATGGTCGTTTCCACGCGATTCATAGAGCATATTATAGAAATTTTTTAAAATTGGTCAATCTATGGCTTTCGAGAGCGCTACACACAACGTATGCTTAGAAGGATGAACCAGGAACACCCCTTCGACCGGTACCGCGATTTTACGGACCTTTCTGCTCTCCTTGAAGCGAGTGGCAAACCGTTGCGTAAGTGTTTACGTGTTAACACGCTAAAGACAAGCATTGAGAAGGTTCAAAAGTGGGGAAAGGAGAGGGGATGGCAATTAACGGAGGTACCCTGGTGTCGAGAAGGATTCTTCGTTGAACGAGAGGATCGATCTCAGGCATTGGGCAAGGATCTCCTCCATTTGCTGGGCCACTTCTACATTCAGGAGGCCAGTTCCATGCTTCCGGTAAGTCTCCTCGATCCCAAACCCTGGGAAGTGGTGATGGATATGAGCGCTGCCCCAGGAAGTAAAACATCGCAGATGGCGGCGTGTATGGGCAACACAGGAATCATTGTGGCCAATGACATTCAGGAACATCGTCTCTGGACTCTCAAGACAGCTCTCCATCGCTTGGGTGTCATCAATACCATCATGACCAAGAAGGTGGGCCAGTGGTTTGCTCGTCACATGACAGAGAGGTTCGATGCCGTTCTGTGCGATGCTCCGTGCACTGCCCAAGGAACCATTCGAAAAGACAGCGATGCACTGAAGTATTGCTCCATGGACAACATCGAAAAAATGGCGCGACTGCAGGTACAGTTACTGGAGTCCGCAATTCATTCCGCAAAAGTCGGAGGACGTATTGTGTACTCCACTTGCACGCTGACTCCGGAAGAAAATGAGGGCGTGGTATGGCAGATATTGAATACATTTTCAGATCAAGTTGAAGTAATAGAATCAGGGCTCTATGAAAAAGAGACATTTCAAAAAATGATTCAAGATTCCAAAGTAGTTCAGGCCTCGATCGGCGTTCCGGAAGAGAAGATGTTCCCGTCCCTACGCGTCTGGCCACAGACGGCTGACAGCGAAGGGTTCTTTTCTGTCCTCTTCCGAAAGAAAGCCCCGACAAAAGATGTTATTTCGATGGAGCCCATCAGTTACCAGGAAACTCGACTTCCCGTTGCTCGTCAGAAGGATGTCGTTGCGAGTATGGAGCGTCAGTTCGGGACCTCATTTTTACAAGAAGGCGAAGTCTTGTTCCTGAAAGAAGATCAGTTGCTCGTCGCCCCACCTCAAATTGCAGATATTTTGCTTCCTCTCCAGGATTATTCGCTCGGATTGCCGTATGCCAAACAGCTTCCAGACAAGCGAGTGCGCATCACTCATGAGGTTTTGACCCTGCGTGGAGAGATGGCCACCAAGGCAAGGCACGATGTGAATCAGGAAAAAGTCGATAACCTATTGAAAGCCCAGGATATCGCGTGCGATCCATCACTGGACGGAGAGATGCTTTTGTATTTTGAAGGTATTTGTATTGGAAGGGGATTGGCTCGTCATGGAAAAATGAAAAATAATTTACCACGCACGATGATTCTTCAGTAGGTGTATACTGACGCACCCCATGGACGAAGTATCTGAAATCAAAGCGCGCCTGCCCATTGAACAATTGGTCGGTCAGTACTGTCAATTGCAAAAGAAAGGCAGGTCTTTCGTCTGTCTGTGCCCGTTCCACAACGACAAGAAGCCCAGTTTGCTCGTGTCACCCGACAAAGGAATTGCGTACTGTTTTGCGTGCAGCAGCGGAGGAGATATTTTCAGTTTCTACCAGAAAATTGAGCGTGTTGATTTCCCCCAAGCTTTGAAAGATTTGGCAGAACGAACCGGAGTGCAATTGCCGGATCGTCCCAAGGAGGAAATTCATACGCGCGATGAAAAAGAGCGAGCGCGATTGTGTTTGGAAAAAGCGGTGACGTTCTATGCCAAGCAATTGCAAAGTTCGAAACCGATTCTCGATTACCTGCAAAAGAGGGGAGTGACGGACGAAGAAATTCAGACGTTCTCCATCGGCTTTGCGCCCGATTCATTCAGTGCGACGTACGATTATCTTTTGAAGAAGGGATTCAGCAGGTCGGACATTGTGTCTGCAGGACTCGCTATTCAAAAAGATTTGAAAGAGGAGCGTGCGTATGACCGTTTCCGTAATCGATTGATGTTCCCGATTCACGATGCGCAAGGACGCATTGTCGGGTTCGGGGGACGCACCATGGGCAATGACGATGCCAAGTACATCAACTCTCCGGACGATGTTCTGTTTCATAAATCCCAAGTGCTCTTCAACGCGCACCGTGCCAAGGAAGCAATGCGTACAACGGAATCGGCAATGGTGGTCGAAGGATATTTCGATGTTCTTGCGGCAAGGAGAGTGGGGATCGAACAGGTCGTGGCAACATGCGGAACGGCGCTCACTCCCGATCACGCGAGACTGCTCAAGCGTGCAGTGAACCGTGTGCTCCTGTGTTTGGATTCCGATCGTGCCGGTCGCGATGCCGCTGAGAGAGCATTCCTGCTCCTTGCTCCCGAAGGACTGGAAGTGCATGGAGTGGTGCTGCCAGATAAAGATCCTGCCGATATGGCTCAAACACAGCCTGAACTGTTGAAACAGATGTTGAATGATGGGGGAATTCCGTACATCGATCTCGTGCTTGAAGAATTGAAAGCCATGGACTTGAGCAACAGTGCAGGCAAACGAAAGGCACTTGAGCGACTGCGTCCTTTACTGCAAGCACTCTCCACATCGGTGGAACGTGCTCACTATGTACGTAGCTCTGCAAGCGCTCTGCAGGTCACGGAAACCCAATTGGAAGATGATTTGCGAAGTGCCCTGCCACCGCGTCCCGTTGCACAACAGCCTGCGCCCGGTCTCAAGCCACATCCGTTTTCTCCCTGTGAAATCACGCTTGGAATTTTTCTCCTCTACCCGCAATTGAATTCTCTTCTGAGTGAACTCATTGCACCAGAAGAAGAATTCGCAGTTGCTCTGTACACAGCGCTGAAAAATTTGCCCGTAACCGCTGCGGGAGATGATGTGCTTTCCAAGCTCGACCTCAGTCAACCGCATCGTGAGCGAGCATCCATTTTACAGCTGTTCTGTGAGGAACACGGCTTTGGAACATGGTCAGAGTTAATGGCTCCGCGAGAAATTCGCAGCAACATCATTACGGCGAATCGTGAATTCCTTCACAAAAAGCAGTTGGACATTACGCAGAAGCTGCTGACCGCACAGCGCAGCGGCAAGAAAGCGGATGAAGAATTGCTTCGGACGCAGTACCAGCAGTTGCTCAAGCTCAGCGCCATGGCCAGGTAATGCCCTATTCTTCTCATATTTTTTGCTCTACTCTATGCACCTAGCGGGAGTAGAATATACTCTCCAAACGTTTCCCTATGGCTTCACACCCTCGAAAATTCATCGCGCAGCCTACCGACGACGACCTCAAGAAGTTTCCGGAGGCTGTAAAACATCTCATTAAGAAAGGTCGCGAACAACGTTACGTGACCCACCAGGAAATCATCGCTGCCGTTCCGAACGCCGAAGAAGATGTCGATCTCCTCGACGAAATTTATACATTGTTCGTCGATCTTGGAATCGAAGTCATCGATGTGAAAGACGCTCTCATTTGGGAGAAGCGCGGACGCACCGCTTTGACCGTTCCTGAACCAACCGAAGATCTTACGGAAATCATTTCCGATGTTCCAGATTTGCCAGAAGGAGAAGACGATACGGGTGATGAGGCAGAAGAGAGTGTGGCAGAAACCCTCGATACCGAAGATGATGGAGAATTGATGCAGATGGTTGCGACGGCCGGTATTGCAAAAGACGAAACAGAAACCGCTCCAGGCGAAGAAGATAAGAAGAAGAAAAAGAAGGAGCGCGAAGTCGATCTTCTCGAAATCAGCAACGACTCCGTGCGCATGTACCTGTCTGAAATTGGACGCGTGCCATTGATCGATGCTCGCAAAGAAGTGGAGCTCGCTCGCCGTATTCGCAAGGGTGACGCAGGAGCCAAGCAACAGCTTGCCGAAGCGAACCTTCGTCTCGTCGTGTCCATCGCAAAGAAATATATCGGTCGCGGACTTTCATTCCTCGATTTGATTCAGGAAGGAAACATCGGTCTCTTCCGCGCCGTTGAAAAGTTCGACCCTGAACGCGGTTTCAAATTCTCCACCTACGCAACGTGGTGGATCCGTCAGGCGATCACACGCGCTATCGCGGACCAGGCTCGCACCATCCGTATTCCTGTGCACATGGTCGAAACAATCAACAAACTGACGCACACACAGCGCCGTTTGGTGCAGGAACTTGGTCGCGAACCAACGTTGGAAGAATTGGCAGTTGAAATGGAGATGGATATGAAGAAG
The DNA here is from genome assembly GCA_964534565.1 of uncultured Candidatus Peribacteria bacterium. GTDB lineage: Bacteria > Patescibacteriota > Gracilibacteria > Peribacterales > Peribacteraceae > CAZHON01. Next base: position 442,025 of record CAZHON010000001.1, read on the forward strand.
GTGCAGCACATTCAGAAAATCAGCCAAGATATCGTCTCTCTCGAGGCTCCTGTCGGTAGCGAAGAAGACAGCAAGCTGGGAGACTTCATCGAAGACGAAGAAGCAATCAACCCATTCGAAGCGACCAACCGTCAGCTCAAGAAAGAGAACGTGCACGCAATGCTCGACTTCCTCACGCCACGTGAGCGCAAGATCATCGAAATGCGTTTCGGTTTGCGCGATGGAATCGGTCACACGCTCGAAGAGGTGGGAAAGGAATTCGGTGTCACACGCGAACGCATTCGTCAGATTGAAGCCAAGGTTTTGCAGAAAATGCGTGACCACCCCCGCTCGCTTACGATCCGCGAACACGGCAGTCTGCCAAAGCGTGTCGGATTCTCCTCCGCTTCATCGGGAGCATTTGTGCAGTCGAACATTTGTCCCAAGTGCCGTAAAGGAAAACTTGTCACACTCATGAAAGATGGTGTGAAGATGGATAAGTGCGATCGCTGCGCAGCAGAGTTCCGAAAGGAGTAAACTGCGGTCCATGCAGTCCTTCCAAGAGGAGTACCAACGTCTCAACGAAGCCCAAAAGAAGGCGGTGGATTCGATTGAAGGTCCCGTGATGGTTGTTGCAGGGCCGGGAACCGGAAAGACACAGGTCATCGCAATGCGCGTGGCCAGCATTTTGCAGAAAACGCAGATGCGCCCAGGAAATATTCTGTGTCTCACATTCTCCGTCAGTGGTGCAACCGCGATGCGGGAGCGCCTTCGCACATTCATTGGAGGAGAAGCGTACGGAGTGACGATTCGAAACTTTCACGGGTTTTGCAATGACCTCATCGGAGCGTACCCGGGTGTGTTTGAAGATTGGGAGGCGCTGGAACAGGTGAGTGACTTGGAGCGCTATCGCATCGTGAATACGATTATCGATGGCATCATTACGAATTCAGAACTCTTGAATCAAAAATCTCCCTACATGCGAAGCCGGGAGATTATCGGGAAAATCAGTGAGGTGAAACGTGAAGGAAAGACGGTAGCAGACTTGCTTGCTGCAGCAGACAAATTTGACGAAGAAATGGCTACAAAGAGCCGTGAAGGCACGAAGATCCATGAGAAGAATTTGGCGACAGCACGCAAATTCCGCGAATTCATCACGATTTTTGAGGGGTACCAAAAGGCACTCAAGGAAAGCAATCGCTACGACTACGAGGACATGATTCTCTACGTTATTGAAGCGCTGCAGAAAGAGGAGTGGCTATTGCAGCAGTTGCAAGAACGATATCAGTACATCTTAGTCGATGAGTTCCAAGACACGAACGGATCACAGTACAAATTGCTCCAGCTTCTCACGCAGTACATTGCAGTAGATCACGAACCGAACCTGTTTGTTGTGGGTGATGATGATCAGGCGATTTACCGTTTCCAGGGGGCAAATCTCCAGAACATTTTGCAATTCCATACACGCTTTCCGAAAGCGGAGGTCATTGTGCTCACCGAGAACTATCGTTCCACGCAGCCGATTTTGGATGCAGCGACGAGACTCATTTCTCAGAATGCAGAACGACTTGTGAATCGTATGCCGAATCTTCAAAAGATTTTGCACTCGAATTCCAAAGAGAAAAAACCGGAGCCAACCCTCGTGCGACCCGTGAGCGATACGGCCGAGTCTTGGATGATTGCAGACATCATTGCCGATGAGCTGAAGAAAGGCGCAGAACCACAAGAGATCGCCATTCTTGTCCAGAAGAACAGCGAACTTCTGCCGGTCTACGATGTGCTTCGCGCACGGGAAATTCCCGTTCAAATGACAGGCAAATTGGATTTGCTCCATCATCCGCTTGTTGCTCAGGTGGTCGCAATTCTCAAGGCGATCTTGGAACCCGGTGATAACGGACTCTTTGCCGCAGCACTCGCGTGTACATGTTTCGAGTGTCATCCGGCAGATCTTGGGCGCATTTTCTCCTTACAACGCGAAGAGAAAAAATCGGTGCGTGAGATTCTTCTTTCGTTCGATGAACCGGAAAGTGCCGCTTCCAAACTTGTTCTCGTGAACAAGGAAGCCGTTTTGAACGCACGAAACACCTTATTGGACCTCCATCAGAAGATTGATACGAGGACTGTCGTAGAGACCCTGGAACAGGCCCTCAAAACGACGGGGCTCCTGAAGATGGGCAAGGAGCACCCAAGCTTCGATCCCGTCGATTTTGCGGCATTGCAGGCCTTTTTTGACCGTATGAAATACAGGGCTTATGAACAGCCGACGTTCTCGCTGCGACAACTGCTTTCCGATATCGATCTCTATGAACGTCCTGAGTATGGCGATCTCCGCCTGTCCTTCTCGCTCCCACACCTGACCGAAGAAGGAGTGCAGCTGATGACGGCGCATCAAAGTAAGGGGCTGGAGTTCGATATGGTCATTCTTCCGAATTTTCGTGAAGGGCACTGGGACAAGCGTCGCACGCCGTCATCGATTTCGATTCCGGAACACCTGCTCTACGGATGGGAGAAAGAGGACCAGGCATTCGCCTCTTCGCAAGACGAACGACGTATTGCATTCGTTGCGATGACACGTGCGCGCAAAACGCTCATCTTCAGTTGTCCGAAAGAAGTGACGAACGCAGATAAGGCCCGAGAAGTCTCACCGTCGGGATTCTTTGCAGAAGCGGGCCCACTGCCCGAAGAAGACCGTGAGCTGAAGAATCCGGAAGACTGTGCTTTGCTCCTCATAGAGCCAAAAATTGACCTTGATGAGGCGATGCGAGCTTTTTTGAAAGAGCGCTTGGAGCAGTACGCACTGTCTGTCACGGCACTCAATCATTTTCTCGAAGATCCACAAAAATTCCTGGAGTTGGACTTGCTCCAGATTCCTCAGACGAAAGAGTCGTCCTTGGTCTATGGAAACGCAGTGCACTTCGCGCTCAAGAGCTGGAGTCGAAGTGTGCAGGAAAACCAGCCGCTTTCCGAAGGAAAGTTTATCGCTGAGTTTGATTCGTATTTGGATGAACGCGAAGTGCTGACGAGCAAAGAACGAGAACGTTTGCGCGCACTCGGACACACGACACTTCCTGTGTACTACAACGAGCGACTTCTCACAGCTCCGATCGTGTACAAGTACGAGTGGCCGATCAGTTGTGCGCTGGAAGATCCGTCCGATACAACCGGAGCTCGTATTCCTCTTAAAGGAATGTTGGATCGAGTCGATAGTGAGTCGCCTGACAGTGCAATTGTGTCTGTGGTGGATTACAAAACTGGCCGACCACAAACGGAAGCACAGATCCGAAGCGGGGATTACCACAGACAGTTGGTCTTCTACGGCCTCCTGTTACGTGAAGCGCAGCCTGCCCTGAAGCCAAAAACCTATACGCTCGATTTCGTCGGGGAGCGCGGAGAAGAGCCGATCGAACGCGTGTTTCAAATCAGTGCAAAAGAAATCGAAGATCTTGCTGAGCTCGTTCGAAAGGTGTGGCACAAAATTCAGGCGCTCGATTTCACTCCAGTTGAATTACCGAAGATCGATGAAATCGTCTCCGACGAAAAGCCGAAGAAGAAGTCGAAGAAAGATTAGGAAAGCAAATGGAGTCCGCACGCTTCATCGTGTGAACGTGTCATTGTTTCTGGCAGCACGGTGAATACGAGTTCGCAGGTTGGATGTGCAATCACTTGTGTGATGTGGCCACCTTTGACGTTGAGTTCCCTGTCTCCAAAGCATCCGTGCGCATGCATGTACATTTTCCCTTCTTTCAGCGACGCATTCCCTGTCATGCTTGCAATCTCCAATTTTCCACTGAGTTCCAAGTGCTCGTAAGATTTTGTGTCCGTGTCGTACCATGACAGCTTCACGTATGACGCTGCACCGATCGCTTGGAACGCTCCCGCGAAAATATTGTGGGAAGCACAGTGCTCCGTGAGGATTGCGAGCACGTCATCGCCTGCATCGAAACGCAGGACGTGGTGCTTGCTGGAGTGTTGAATCACTTTCATTAACGGTGAGTGTACCACAGCTCACTTTTCCTGACCACCGTGCATAAATTTTTCGAACGCATGCAGGGCCTTTCCACGGTGGCTGATAGCGTTCTTTTCCTCAAGAGATAGCGCCGTATAGACATTCGTAAGCCCGCTCGGAATGAAGCAGGAAGAGAGAGGAAGCCCCGGGAGATACGGTGCCATCACGGCATGCGTAATGGTTCCATTGCAACTGCCTTCGAAGAAATGTTCTGTGCCATTCTCATCGATGTAACAGAGTACGCACATGAATCGTGCACGTTTGTTTTCTTCGCGAGACATACGCTCCAAGAAAAACGAAATCCACTCTTCATCGGTTGCATCCTTCCCCGCTCCCCAACGTCGTGTGTGAATACCCAACTCTCCTTCCAGTGCTTCGATCATAATTCCTGAATCGTCTGCGAGAGTCGGCACATTGCTTCGTTCAAAATAGAATCGAGCTTTCTGCCGGGCGTTTCCTTCGAATGTATTTTCTTCTTCCACGGGAACATCCGTGATTCGAAGATCAAGAGGCGTGATGATCGACAAAGGGAGAGAGGACAATGCAGAACTCATCTCGAGGATCTTTCCCTTGTTTGCAGTCCCAAGCAGGAGCTTCATTACATTTCTTGGGTACCGACGGGCTCTTCACGACTGATGTAGATCTTTCGAGCTTTGGCGCCGTCTGCAGGGCCGATGAGACCCTTCTCCTCCATGATATCGAGCAGGCGAGCCGCACGTGCGTAACCCACCTTCAGAGCGCGCTGTAAGAGGCTTGCAGAAGCCTTTCCGCTCGATTGCACCACGCGGACAGCCTCGAAGAACATCTCATCACCTCCGTTGTCATCGGCCTCCAGGTCGATGTGCTGATGCATGTGGCCCCCCGGCGTCAGGTCGCTCTCATCTTGCGGGGTGTTTTCGTCATCTTCGGAAAGACCAATCTGTTCGGTAATCTTTCCTCCTCCTGCGATCTTCACAGCGTTGATGACGCGTTCGATTTCTTTCGTCGAAATGTAGATACCCTGAATGCGCACAGGCTTTGCCGTGTTGGCCGTCATGAGGAGCATATCTCCTTTGCCAAGCAAATCTTCGGCTCCGATGGAGTCGATGATCGTGCGGCTGTCGACTGCACTCACGACGCGGAAGGCGATACGTGTTGGGATGTTCGCCTTGATGAGACCCGTGATCACGTCGACGGATGGACGCTGCGTTGCAATGATGAGGTGCATACCGACGGCACGCGCCATCTGAGAAATACGTACGATCATCGTTTCTGTGTCACGGCGGTACTGACGCATCATGAGGTCGGCGAGCTCATCGATGACGACCACGATGCGCGGAAGCATCATCGCTTCGTCCGTTTGCTTCTCATTGAATTCGTCGATGTTACGAACACCCTGTTCGGAGAATCGGTGGAGGCGACGACCCATCTCTGCAACGGCCCAGCGAAGCGCCTGAAGTGCCTTATCTGCCTCTGTAATGACCGGTGTGAGCAAATGGGGGATTCCGTTGTAGGGCATCAATTCGACGCGTTTAGGATCGATAAGGATGAGTTTGAGTTCGTGTGGAGCATTCTGGTAGAGCATCGACGACAAGAACACGTTCATACAGACGGACTTTCCAGAACCGGTTGCTCCTGCGATGAGCAAGTGCGGCATGTCTTCCAGACTTGCGACCATCGCTTCACCCGACACATCGCGCCCGAGAGGAAGCGTGAGAGACGATGTATTTTCGTTGAAGGACGGACTCTCCAAAATTTCGCGCATGTGTACGGTCGTGCGAATGGAGTTTGGCATTTCGATACCAACGAGCGACTTTCCCGGAATCGGTGCCTCGATACGAAGACTCTGTGCAGCCAGTGCGAGTGCGAGGTCGTCTTTCAGTGCGGCAATCTTGCTCAACTTCACTCCTTCCGATGGCTGCAAGGTGAACTGTGTCACCGTTGGTCCTGGTCGAGCATCGCGAACCGTCACATCAATTTCAAATTCGCTCAATTTCTCTTCGATCAATTTTGCTTGGCTCTTCAACTCCTCGTCGTCTACTGCAAGCACGCTCTGTGATTGATCTAATAAATCGAGAGAGGGGAATGTCCATTCTTCGAAACGCGTGTCCTTCATTTCCAGCGCATTCGGATCATGAAGGGCATTCTTGATCTTCTGCTGAGCAAGCTCTTTTGCTTTAGCCTTCGCGATATTCTGGGCAAAGGCAGGACGGACGATGTTGAGTTCAGGAGCGTCGATATCTTCCTCAATCAAGTCTTCATCGTCTTCTTCGATCTCTTCTTCCTCTTCATCCTCCTCTTCTTCTTTCCTTGCACTCACAGTACGAGGTGCGGTTTGTCGTGCAGAACGAAGCATCGTCATGTCCTCTTCTTCTCCCTTTAGAATTCGACCGATGAGACCAGCAAGATCCGGTTCGAATGCGACGAAGACCCCGATCATGAAGGAAGCGGTGAGGACGATGTAGGCAACCACAGGCGTCGTCCACATGACAAACGGCAAACTCACCATGAATCCGATCGCGCCTGCAAATTCATCGCGGCGTGCGCCGATTTGATCGATGGGACCAATGTGCATGAGTCCCAAGAAAGAGAAGAGTGACAGAACGAGACCGAGCGTGCGCTTGAGTTCCATACTGCTGCCCATGGCGAGCCACTGCAGCGTTCCGGAAAGGATAAGGGCGAGCGGAATCAAAATGCCCCACGAACCGACAAGGAAGCGCATTCCAGCCTGCAGACCGTTGCCCAAGCTGCCGGCCGCTCCTTCAATGGAGAGGAACAGCAAAATACCGAGAGCGATCTGTACGATGCCGTTGATTTGGCGTCGTGTGGATTCTTGGAGTAACGGGGCCTCTCGTGTTTTTCGCACTTTTGTGCGGGTCCGCTTCTTTGGCATGCGGCAGTCATGATACCAGAGAATCCTCCGTCACAGCACGTTTTCTTATGATCGACAAACGGGGGCAAAACACAGTACAGTAGAGGCCTATGCGCGTGGCTATTTTTGGCGGCAGGGGATACCTGGGACAGCAATTTCTCGGCCTCTATCCAGACGCTCTCACTCCATCGGTCGATATTACCGATGCGAAGGCGGTTGCCGACTTCTTGGACGCAGAGAAGCCGGATGTCGTCATCAACTGTGCTGGCAAAACCGGGCGCCCCAATGTTGATTGGTGTGAGGATCATAAAGAAGAAACGATTCAGGGGAATGTCACCGGTCCTCTCATTCTTCTTGAACAGTGTGGGAAACGCGGCATCTACTGGGTGCAACTTGGATCGGGGTGCATTTACACAGGAGACAACGGAGGAAAGGGATTTTCCGAAACAGACAAACCGAATTTTACAGGGAGTTTCTATTCCAAGACCAAAGGATGGGTCGATCAGATGCTCGCAGAATTCCCGGTGCTACAGCTTCGTTTACGTATGCCGTTCGACGGCTCTACTGAGCCAAGAAACTTGATAATGAAATTGAGGAAGTATAACCGAGTGTTGGATGTGAAGAACTCTCTCACGTGTATTCCGGACTTATTGCAGGTTGCAAAAACATTGATTGAAAAGAGGGTCACCGGAACCTTCAACGTGGTGAACCCGGGACCACTCTCTCCCTACGATGTCATGAAGAAATACACCGAGATAGTGGACTCGACGCATGTATTTGAAAAACTGACGGAAGATCAACTTTCCGAAGTGACGAAAGCGGGACGCAGTAACTGCGTTCTTTCGGTTCAAACGTTGAACGATCTGGGCATCGTTATTCGATCTTCTGACGAAGCGTTGACCGATTGTCTGCAACAAATTAAGTTCAAGAAATAGGCTTTGAATAGGCAAAAGGAGTCAATTTGACTATTGACGATGAATGATTTTATTAATATAATTAGCCTATCTAACCATTTGATAGGCATATGTCCGATCCAACCTCTCAAATTATTGCATCGATGTTTGACCTCAATAGGGTCGTACGCCACCGTATGATGGCTATAGACGAGCCGGGAACGCTCAATATGCACCAAATGCATACATTGATCGTTATTCAGGAACACCCACGTATGACGATGGGTGAACTTGCACAATCTCTGCGTATTTCCTTGCCATCTGCCACATCGCTCATCAATCGACTCGTAAGAATGAAGTTCATTGAACGTCGTATTGATCGTACGAATCGCAAAATGGTGCGATTGAAGCTTTCTGCTTTGGGAGAGAAAGTTCTGAGTACCAAGATGCGCAGTTGCCATCGCGAGATGCACAAAATCTTCTCTTTGATGCCCACAAAAGACCGCACGGAATTTGCACATATTCTTCAATCCCTTCTCATTGAACTCCGCGCTACTGAAAGCGCTTCTTCCCCCCAGTAATCATGACCCTCTCTTCCATCCTCTCATCGGCATACTCCGGATTGAAACATGTTCTGTCCTTCCTGAAACGACATTGGAAGTGGACGCTTGCAGGGCTCCTCATCGGGCTCCCACTGCTTCTTATTCTGATGTTTATCTTCACGCCGACAAAGGTGAGTTACGTCACCGATACGGCAAAATTGGAGGATTTAGTGCAGACCGTGGAGGCAAACGGAACCGTCACGTCCGAACGTGATATTGAATTGAAGTTCCCGGCCCTCTCCGGACTTGTGTCCGAAGTCTATGTGACCGAAGGAGACACCGTGCAGGCAGGTCAGCGTTTGGCGCAATTACGTTCGAGCGGACTTGGCGCGGGAGTTGCCTCTGCCTCTGCTTCATTGCAGGCAGCTCAGGCCCAGCTTGATGCGATGGAACAAGGAAACCGCCCGGAAGACATTGCCGTCAGCCAAGCGGACTTGGAGAGCAAGCGCGCCTCTCTTCTCGTTGCACAGCAATCATTGCAGACTGCCATTTCCAACGCAGCAAACTCTCAACAGAAGTTGGATGCATTGCGCCGCGAACTTGATGTATCGACCGCTGGCGATATTGCACAAGTTCCAAGTACGATTGGAAAAAATCTTGCAAGCGTACAAGGAGCATTGCAGTCGATCAGTTCCATCTTCGGACGCAACGATGTGCAGAATGCGATCAGCCACAGCAGTAACTCGAACGGATACTCTGTGGTATTGAATCTTCAGACGAATGCCATGACGGCCATTGGTGCTGCATTGCAGGCCCCTACTCCAACGACGAATGAAGCGGCTGTAGCATCTCTTCAGAATGCAAAGGCTGCCGCCCAACAGGCATCCACCGCTTTGCAGCAGGCATATATGATGATTTCCACCTTGTCTGAAAGCAGTGATTATCCGCATGCAGCGATTGAGACAGACAAGGCGACTCTCTCCACAAATCAGACAACGGTGCAGACAGGAGTGAGTGGTCTGGATACTGCAATCAGCAATTTGCGTGGAGCTGCTGCCGGAAACGATTCCCGAATCATTGCAGAGCAGTCGAACTTGGATGCTGCAAACAATGCAAAGGCAAAGGCTCAGGCGGACATTCTGACGTACCAAGCAGCGGTGAATATTTCGCAGGCTCAACTTGATTTGAAGCGCGCCGGTTCCCGCCCACAGGATATTGAGGCACAGCGTGCTCGTGTTCGTCAGGCAAGTGCGGAATTGGCTCGTGCCGCTTCAAGTTACAACGATACGGTGTTGGTTGCTCCGATGGACGGAACGGTGACTCAAGTAAACATTAAGCCGGGGGAATTCACTCCATCCGGTCCCGCGATGACGATGCTCGGATTTAGTCCGTATCGCATAGAAATGTTCGTCTCGGAAATTGATATTCCAAAAGTGCAGCTGACACAGTCTGGGTCCATTGAGTTGGATGCCTTCCGTGGAACGAACTTCAAGTTGCACGTGAGCGATATCGATCCTGCGGCAACAAACAAAGATGGTGTGTCGAAGTACCGCGTGAAGCTGGACTTCAACTACCCGCACGATGACCTCAAAATCGGCATGACCGGTGACGCGCAAATTATTACGGGTATTCGCCCGCAAGTTGTCACCGTTCCATTGCGTGCCGTGTTGGAAGATGCGACCGGAAAGAAAGTTGTTCGTATTCTCAATGGAACGAAAGTGGAGGAGCGCACCGTCACAACGGGAATGGATGGCAGTAACGGAGAAGTCGAGGTGACCGGTGTGAAGGAAGGAGAAACGGTTATCGTTCTCCAGAAATAACTATGAATAAAACAGCTCCACTCATCGAGATACAGGATCTCTCCAAGTCGTACATGAATGACGACGTGGAGACTCCTGTGCTCTTCGATATCAATTTGAAAATTGAGAAAGGAGAGTTCGTCGCCATCATGGGACCATCCGGTTCCGGAAAGTCGACGTTGATGCATATCATCGGGTTCCTCGATTCCCAAACGAAAGGGCGTTACCTGTTCCAGGGACAACCGACGATGAATATGGAAGATGATGACCTCGCACGCATACGTGCGACCCGTGTGAGTTTCGTGTTCCAGGCATTCAACCTTTTGCCGCGAACCACCGTTCTCGAAAACGTTCTCTTGCCCCTTTTGTACCACCCCACAATTCCTGCTTCCGAACGCATGCAGCGTGCACTGAAGGCGATTGAGACGGTGGGCTTGAAGGACCGAACGAACTACTTAAGCAGCCAACTTTCCGGAGGTCAGAAGCAGCGTGTGGCCATCGCCCGCGCTCTCGTGACGGACCCCGACGTCATCTTTGCCGATGAGCCGACGGGAAACCTCGATTCCGTTTCCGGTGTTGCCGTCATGCAGGCGCTCCAGAAATTGAACGAAGACGGACACACGATCATTCTTGTGACACACGAGCAAACCACAGCACAACACGCAAAGCGCATCATTCATATTCGTGACGGACACATTGAATCGGATAGCAGTGACTTTAAGCGCGTGATTGCAGGTCAGACGGACCGTTTGAAATAACCCATCATCTTCATGCTTCTCCGTGATACCTTTCAGACGGCGTTCAAAGGAGTGACGGCGAATGTCACGCGTTCTCTTTTAACGATGCTCGGCATCATCATCGGTGTGGGATCGGTCGTTCTCATGAGTTCGGTGGGGGGAAGCATGCAGGGAGTTATTTTGGGTCAAATCAGCAGTTTAGGAGCAAAAAGCATGGTCATTTTCCCAGGGACGGAAGAAGGAGGTCCTGCCCAGGCCATGGCAGGACACGACAGTTTGACCTTGGACGACGTCGATCAACTCAAGAAGTTACCCACGATCGAAAAGATTGCGCCTGTCATTTTCATTCCGGGAAAGACGACGTACGGAACGCAAGAGGGATCCCCCCAGGTCTTTGGTATCACGCAGGAATTCTTTGAGAATCAAAATATTTACGTAAAGGAAGGACGCCTGCTTGATCTATCAGATACGGAAGGAGGTCGTGATGTTGCCGTGCTTGCACCTGATACGGTGGAGAAATTGTTCGGACAGCAAGACCCCATTGGCAAGCGACTGAAGATTGGAAATAATTTTTTCACCGTGATTGGAACCACGAAGGCGCTGGGGTCCCAATTCTTCCAGAATGCTGATGATCGTATTTATGTTCCGTTCAGCAAAGCTCGTGACATCACAGGTCAGCGCTATGTGAACTACGTCACGATGATGGCGACCGACAGTTTCGATGTCGCTTTTGACGATGTGAAGTTCCTCCTTCGCAGACGTCATAACATTGATAATCCAAAGGATGACCCGAAGAAAGACGACTTCGTGATTCACTCTTCCGAACAGGCGAGTGAAATCCTTGGAACGGTGTCACTTGGATTGACACTCTTCATCACAACGATCGCCGCAATCTCCCTCGTTGTCGGAGGAATCGGCATCATGAACATCATGCTCGTGTCGGTGACCGAACGAACACGAGAAATCGGACTTCGCAAAGCGGTTGGTGCACGGAGAGTCGATATTCTTCTGCAATTCATGATTGAGTCCGTACTCCTCACCGTCATCGGCGGATTAATCGGTGTTGTGTTTGGGCTTGCAACTGCGTTCGTACTCTCGGCGATTGTGCAACGATTCCTGGATACCTACGTCTTCGTTGCGTCCATTCCCTCAATTGTCGTGGCGCTCATGATGGCGGGATTCACCGGAATGATTTTCGGTATTTCTCCTGCACGCAGGGCCGCTGCTCTTCACCCTATGGAAGCCCTCCGCTACGAATAACCATGCTGTACCAAGATCTCCTCAAGACGGCCACGACGGGAATAACGGTGAATAAAAGCCGTTCACTCCTCACCATGCTCGGCATCATCATCGGTGTCGGCTCGGTGGTGCTGATGGTGTCGCTGGGGAACAGTTTCCAACGCTACGTGCTTGATCAAATCAGTTCGATCGGAACGAACACGATGGACGTCTTCCCGGTGGGTTTTGATAAATTCGGAGGGAATCTCGACAGTTTATCATTCGAGGATTATTTGCGCATTGAAAAACTCTCTACCGTCGAAAAGTCCGCACCCGTGATCATTGTGAGCAAGCCCGTGACGTATGGAAAAGAAGAAGTGACACCGCTGGTGTTGGGAACGTATTCCGTCGTCATCGATAACTACGGATTGAAACTCGATCACGGACGACTGCTCGAAAAAAGCGATGATGATGGTGCGAAGTTCGTTGCCGTCGTTGCCTATAAGACTGCACGAGATCTGTTTGGAAACGTTGATCCGGTGGGAAAGAAGATCGATATCGGAGGATTTTCCTTCACCGTTGTGGGGACATTGAAGACGTATGGTTCCGCATTGTTGCAGAACCTCGATACGCCGGTGTTCGTTCCGTTTTCCACGGCTCGCTCCATTTCAGGGCAGAAGTATTTGTCGTACATCACACTCAAAACGATTGGCGATCCTTCCATCGCCAAAGAAGACATCACGTCGCTGCTGCGTCAGCAACACCGAATCAAGAACCCCGAGAATGATCCCGATAAAGACGACTTCGCCGCGCGCAGTGCCGAACAGGTCAGCGGTATTCTCAATTCTGTCACCCTTGGTCTGACGATCTTCCTGTCGCTCGTTGCGGGCATTTCGCTGCTCGTCGGAGGAATCGGCATCATGAACATCATGCTCGTGTCTGTGACCGAACGAACACGCGAAATTGGGCTTCGCAAAGCGGTTGGTGCACGCAGGTCCGATATTCTTCTCCAGTTCCTTTTGGAAGCAGTTTCCCTCACGTTGACCGGTGGAATCATTGGAATCATCGGAGGCACATTCATTGCGTGGTTGCTCGTGGCACTTGCTGGAAAATTCCTCGGATCAATTCCATTTGCGCTCTCCATTCCCTCCGTCATTCTTGCGGTGAGCATGGCGGTGATTACGGGATTGGTGTTTGGAATCTACCCTGCACGCCGAGCGGCAATGTTGAGTCCCATGGAAGCGCTACGGTACGAGTAGGGTTGTGTGTTACGATACGGGCCTCCTACCTCTTTCCTTCTTTTTCGTATGAAGAACGATGTGTCTTGTTCCCCGTGCGTCCCATGCTGGTACAAGGGATTGTCCCTCCTTGCTGTGCGCGCAATTGTTGCCGCTATTTTCTTCTACCATGGTTGGCAGAAGTTGGTGTTCTGGACAGGTGTTGAAGGCGCCCCATTGCCGACTGGAGGCATTGCAGTGCTCTTCAAAGTGCTCTTCGTCCTCGAAGTGCTTGGTGCAGTCTTGGTGCTTCTTGGCGCAAAGACACGCTATACAGCTGGCATGCTTGCCGTGATTATGGTTGGCGCCATCTATTTCCTTGCAGCAGGCGTGATGGGACAGGTTGTTCCGTTCGCTTCCTCTCAGGGAACTGGTTGGGAGTTTGCTCTCGCTACCCTTGGTTGCTGCTTGGCTCTCACAGCGGCAGGAGCAGGCAAGTACAGTGTGGATGCGTTGATGTGCAAGTGTCCGTCTGACAAGAAATAAAGAACGTAAAGAACAGGTGCCGGGGCCTCCGTGGCCCCGGCTCTTTTGGCTGTTTTATGAGTCTTTTTTGGTCAGAGCCAGGTTGAATCCATACGAAAATGCCCCTACACTCCCTCCGCCTGAAACGCGTGGGTCGGTACCGAAGTAGTCAAACGGGCCTGACTGTAAATCAGGTGGCTTACGCCTTCCAAGGTGCAAATCCTTGCCGGCCCACCATTCGATTCCTCATGGTCCTCGCTGCGGCTCGGGCCATTACTCCAAATGTGTCGATCCACTTTCGGAGTCGGTCGAAGACTCCGCCGAACTTGTCGGATTGTCCTCTTCCATTTCTGCGCGCTCAACGGCGTTCAAAATTCCTCGAACACTCGTTTCATCACGCATGCTGAAACGGGGGAAAAGCAGAGAGTGATCGAGAGACGTGGCCGTGCCGCCGTGCGTTGTCACTGCGTATCGGACACCCTTATCGAGCAAAATGCGAACACTGTCGGAATCATACTTTCCATACGGGTAGGCAAAACAAGGAATGGGGATTCCAAGCAATGTACCGAGAGCGTCGATACTGTCGACAATTTCTTTGCGTTGCTCCACGACGGACAATGTATTCAGTTCCGGGTGATGCATGGTATGCGCACAAATCTCCATTCCATTCCTCGACATTTCCTTCACTTCCTCTGGGGTAACCGAGTCTGAATCGCCGAAGTGACCAGGAATGATGAAGAAGACGCCTCGCGCATGATGTTTCAGAAGAACAGGCATCGCATTCCAATAGTTGTCTGCGTGTCCATCGTCGAACGTGAACATCACCGATTTTGGAGAGAGTGTTCCATTGATGAGGTCGCTGAAAGTAGCGATTTGATATCCCGCCTGCTCGGCCTGGGTCAATTGTCGATCGAGAGATTCAGGGGAAACGGTGAGGTTGCGCCCCAGCTCATCTTTTGTTGCGTTGGGATCGGAAATGTAGTGATACATGAGGATCGGCATGCGCCACGTCGGCTTCTGTTTTGGAGGTGTGGGGAGTGAAATTTCGGAGGAAGACGAAGAGGATTCACGTATTTCCTGCTGAGAGGAAATGGAGGAACCGGTGGAAGACAGCGAAGAACCGCTCATGGAGGATGCGTCTCCCAAAAGCCAGCCAGCATAGGCATGCGTTCCATCGGTACAGCCCGTCAAAAACGCGCTACAGAGCAGGCAAAGGAAAGAGAGTTGGGGCCGTGAAAAACGCTCCATGGCGATCATGGCGACCAGAGTAGCTAAGGTTCCTTAACGTGTCCAAGCGCCTTGCATCAAGGACTTGCGACAGATGAAGGTCACAAGCATGACGCTTAAAACGAACAACACGCCACTTTCTGCAGGACCGCTGCCCGGCTGACGGATCGGTTTATGTGTGGTCACGGGAAGTTCATCCAGAGGCGCACCCTTATGAAGTGATGTTGCAGATGAAGGGGTTGATCGCACGGATGATGGTGTTTTCGTTGGAGGGGTTTGCTGCACAACTCCTGCTGTGTAGGGATTGCGAGGCACTGCACCCATTCCCATGGGTGGCTGTGTGCCAATCACCTGTGCACCAAACGGTGAAGGAGCGTTCTGTTCTCCTAGGGCGCTCTGAGAAGATGGAATGACCGCAGCCGACGACAGGGAAGATGCTTCGCTGCTTACACTGGAAGAAGAGCTCGATGTCATCACGGCCATCGCTGTCTTTGAGGAAGGAGTATGAGTCGCCTCGACAACGACGATAGCGCCACTCAAAGCAGACGTTTGGGAGATGTACGTGTATGTTCCTGGCTTTGCATTGTGTTTGATGGTGATGCTAAGAGTCGAACCTGTGAAGATAGGCGACGTTGCCATGAGTCCATCGATTGTTTCGAGCGTGTCTGATGTCAGAATATGAGGAATGTCGGAATTGTTGTTCCAGGTAATCGTGTCGCCGGGGGCAACGGTGATCGTACTTGGTTCAAACGAATCGTTCGTAATGCGGACTTCATTCGCAATGCTGCTGTGCTGAGCGGTTTCCTTCTCTAAGGGAACACTCTGTCCCGTGAACATTGTGGAACTTCCGTAAAAGCTCAGTCCCAATCCGACTACCAGCATAATTCCCGCCATTGCGGCAGGACGTCTGGAGACCGTTGCGGTTTGAGGCGCAACGACGGATTCATCCGCTTGTGTGACAGAGATGCGCACCGCGCTCTCGCTCTCCTCACTTTGCCAATGAGGATGAAGTTCAGGCATGGGGGAGATGAGTGTGGGCAATCATTTGGCGGCGAAGTGCGAGGAATGTTCCGACAAGCGCACAGGTAGCAACAATGATCAACAGTGTGGACGCCGCACCGGTGTCTCCATTGATCTTTCCTCCTGTCGAAGGAGCTTTGCCATTTGGTCCGTTATCGATCATCGATGCGCTGAGAGGTGCCGTCGATGTCTTTGCATTTCCAATGGTGACAGAAACTTCTTTGCTGAAGTCCGTTTCCGATCCGCCGGCATTCACGCCACGAATGGCGAAGAAGTACGTCACACCGTCTGGGAGATCGCGAATGGTCAGTGTGGTTTCTGACTTATCAATTGTTTTGCGCTGGAGGTATTGGCCGGACGTCGCACCGTAGTAGATGTTGTATCCGATGAGCTCGCTGGAAGGGAGCTTGTCCCAACCAAGGAACGCAGAGCTTCCCTGGGTTGTGACGCGAAGATTACTGACCTGAAGAGCCGCAAAAAGTGCATCGTTCTGCTGCGGAGGAGCGGAAGGCGGCGTTTCTGGAGCGGCAGGAAATTGCTTTGCAGAAGATTGTTCAGAAGACGTGGCAGCGACGATTGCCGCGCTGCTGACTGAAGACTCTGGAAAAGCCACGGCCGAAGACGAAGCCTGCTCCTCACTGACGGAAGAAGGCGTTGCGCTTTCGGCATGGTCCAATTTCACAACCAATGCGGCAAGGGGGTCTGAGGAAAGGAGGGACTGTTCCTCCGTACCACTTTTTCCGATGATCGTTGTGTGACTTTCCTTTGCATTGCCCGGTTCAAAATAACTCAGGATCGTGCTGGCACTCGTGGTTTTGAGGACGGTGAATTTGATCGAAGCAATCGGCAACATTCCGCCGTCGAGTGGCGTTTGGGCCGAAGCTCCAATTTTGACGTATCCATTCGTTTCATCGAAGTCACTCTCACCCGGTGTAGGAATCGGGAAAGACGAGTCAATCGTCACGCTGACTCCTTTGAGTGCGGTTGGATCGTACGAGATCCATGTGTGTACACCTGTGATCGACGCGTGATCCTTATTGACGATGACTGGAACAATCTCGAGTGTATCGCCCTCTTTCAAAACACCCGTCTGAAGAAATTGAGGGTCTTTTACTTCAAATGTAGGACAATCCTGAGCATGCTGACCTTCTGTGATGAGCACATCGGAATCAGGCAAAGGTCCTCCGAATGGATTCTCACCCCCTGCAACGCTTGCCGTGCAGTGAGGAGAGAATGTAAGGGTTGGGCCCGCAGCAGCAACGGTCACCGGGAGTGCCAGTGAGAAGATGCTGGAGAGGAGAAGTGCGAGCCGTTGTGTGTGTTTGAGTGTTTGTGTCATGGGGAGAATTACGTGGTTGGAAGTTCTTTCAGAAGCCTGGCCGCGTCATCGATGGTGAGGGCGCCGTCCTGATTGGGGTCGGCACGAAGTTCGTGAGCAGTAGGCGTACGTCCGCTGTTGACGATGTCCAAGATACGTTGAACGTCGTCTTGGCTTACGACACCGTCGTTATTGATGTCTCCGAGGAGAACATCGCCCGCTTGGGTGCGGTCAACGGCACGAACATCTGCAGATGTTTGCATTCCGACACGGAACGAAACAGTCGTGCAAAGGATCGCAAGTGCGATCATCGGGAGGAACTGGGTCAGCCGGCGTTTTGGTTGGTTCTTGTGCATTCCTCTTATTGTAGCGCTTTATGCCCCTTGAGACAATTCTGCAGTCCTTGACGAGTATTTCATTTATGCTGTGATCGCGTCCTCTCTTTATGCACAAAAAAGGGCTAGAATATGGCATCGCATGCAAAACGAGCAGATTTTCCTCTTCACCGGCGAAAACTCCTTTGCGCTCGAAGACGAGCGGCACCGGTGGGAAGAAGGATTTCGACAGAAATACGGCGCGGATAATCTTGATCGTTTGCCTGGTGCCAAAATGACCGTCCGCGATCTTCTCAACGAAATCGGAGTCGCACCGTTTCTGTCTCCGAAGCGACTTGTGGTCATTGAGGGAGTTCCGAAGTTGACCAAGGAGGACGTGGCAAGGTTAGTGGCAGGAATTCACCCTGCGGTCGTGGTGCTCTTTGTAGATATTCCAGGATCTCGACAGAAGAGTGGAGCGAAGGAACTTTCCACGATTGCCACCGTCAAAACATTTCCGGAACTGACGACATCAGCCCTTCGTGTCTGGGTCGAAAAACGAGCGAAAGAAGAAGGAGCGTCCATGGAGGCAGGTGTTCTCGATCGTCTCATCACGATCTTGGGTGGAGATCAACAGCTGATTGCAATGGAACTACGGACGCTTGCTCTCCGTTCCACAGGCAGAACAATTACTCTTGCAGACGTGGAAGAAATGGTTTTGCCGGTCGAAGGAGTGATTTGGACGGTGACCGATGCACTTGCGGCAGGTCGCAGTGAACAAGCGTTGCGTGCAGCACGAGAACTCTTGGCACGTGGGACGGAACCATTTGCGCTCTGGAACAGCATTCTTTCGTTCGTGCGCAATGTGGTCGCGGTGCAAGGTGCTTTGCAAGGTGGAAGCAGTGACCCAAAAGCGATTTCAGAACGAAGCGGTGTCCATATTTTTGCCATTCGGTCTCTGTTGCCGTGTGCAAAGAGGATCTCGGCTCCCGCTCTTCGAAGAGTTGTGGACCAAGTTGTCTCGTTCGACAGCGCACTCAAAACAGGGGGACTGCGTGCAACGGATGAGTCGCCTGATGAACTGCTGGCCGCGGTTGATACGGTTCTTCTGCAGTTTCCTTAAAGAGTTTGCTGATCGATTTGTGAGAGGAGTGATTCCGCATGTTCCTCTTCTTTTGAACGTATTTCTTGCTCTTCGTTGGCGCGTTTGCTCGCGCGATTCGATCGTTCTGCGCCTATCTCCTGAACATCTCTCTTCTGTTCTTCAGGCGCGCTCATTCCCGCATATTTTGCATCGATAGCTGCAAGCTGCACTTTTTCATTCTCCAAAATATCGCGCAAACTCTTCAACTGTTCCTCATTCATAACAGGAAGGATATTGATCCAGTACTGACGCTCTGAATCGACCATGCTTTCAGAATGAATGATCAAATCGATGACCTCTGGAAACTTCGCTCGCACATCATCTGGAATGGTGAGAGGAGTTGCTGCTGTTTGCGTTGTAGCGTCGGCCATGCGAACAGCCTAACGGAGGAAGAGGGGACTGTGAAGGAATGCTTTACGCAACCTTCACAATCTCGTACTCCACAATTCCGCTTGGAATGTGCGCCTTGACGATATCGCCACGAACGGCACCCAAGAGAGCCTTTCCGATAGGGGACTCGTTGCTCACTTTGTCCTCAAACGGGTTTGCTTCAGTGGCACCCACGATGGTGAGTGTTTTCTCCTTGTCGTGTCCTTTCTGGACGATCGTGACATGGGAACCGATGTTCACTTCTTTTCCGCCCTTTGTCGTTGCGGTTTTGTCCGTGATAATCTTTGCGCTCTTGATCTTGCGGTCGAGGTCGATGATGCGTCCTTCGACGAAAGCCTGTTCGTTTTTTGCTTCTTCGTACTCAGAGTTTTCGGAAAGATCTCCGTAGGAGATTGCTTCCTTCAAGCGCTGAGCCAACTCTTTGCGGCGGACGTTCTTCAACTCCTCAAGTTCGTCTTTCAACTGCTTGAGTCCTTCTTTGGTCACCAATGTTTCTTCACCTCCGTCATCGTCTCCGAAGGAACCGCTTGCGGTGCCGGAGTCGTCAGGAAGGCTGGCGGGATCGATTGCGAAGTCGTCGGACATAAACAGGGGAGGGGAGGAAACGTGGCCTTTCGTTCAAAACGTCAGGGCCGGGGGAGTGTACCATGCGTTTGAGGGGTCAACCACCCTTTATTAGCGGTTTTGTCCTTCCTGCAAAAGGTCCGGCCACGCAAGCAGTGGCAGCTCTGCAGGGTTTTCTTGGGCAAGTGCCTCAATAACGCGCTTTGCCAGCTGTACGTTCGTAATGAGAGGAATGCCTCGGTCGGTCGCAAGACGGCGCAAGAAGTATCCATCCGTCTGGGTTCTGCTCTCATGTGTTGGGATGTTCACGACCAGGTCGACGCGGCGGTTCTCGAGGTATTCTTTGATGTTCGGGCTGCGCGGTTCGGAAACCTTGTGGAGTAAGATCGATGGAACATTGCGTGCCTTCAGGAACTCGTGCGTGTTCTCTGTTGCAAGCAACGAGTATCCGTTCTTGTGGAGTGAATTGATCATCGGGAGAAGATCAACTTTGTCTTCCAGTCGACCGATGGTGAGGAGGATATTCTTCTTGGGGGACTGGAACCCGACAGCGAAGAGAGCGGTGAGGAGTGCCTGTTCTGCGTTGCGCCCGAAGCAGGCGACTTCGCCTGTACTCGTCATTTCCACTCCCAAACGGGGGTCTGCCCCTTTGAGGCGAGAGAAGCTGAACTGAGCGGCCTTCACACCGACGTGGTCCAAGTCGACCGTCTGGTACTGCTTGTCCGTTGGGGCTTTGCCAAGCAGGGCTTGTGTAGCGAGTGTTGCGAAGTTGATGCCTGTCACCTTGCTCGCAAACGGGAAGCTGCGACTTGCGCGCAGGTTGCATTCAATCACTTTCAGGCGGTTTTCTTTCGCGAGTACTTGAATGTTGAATGGTCCGGAGATATTGAGTGCGGCTGCAACCTGCTTTCCCACGTGCTTCACTTGCTTGAATGTTTCGATTGTGACGCGCTGAGGCGGAAGGACGATTGTTGCATCACCTGAGTGCACTCCTGCGTTTTCAACGTGCTCGGAGACTGCGTACAGAAGCAGCTTTCCATCTTGCGCCACTCCGTCGAGTTCAATTTCCTTCGCACCGATTTCAAACTTGGAGAGCACGACAGGAGCGTCTTTGCTGACGGCTGCAGCTTGATTCAAATAGGATTCCAAATCTTCGCTGGAGTGTACGACGGCCATGGCAGCTCCACTGAGCACGTAGCTTGGGCGAACGATCACCGGGTAGCCCACACTTTCCGCAAATTGCTCAGCAGAAGTGAGGTCTGCAAACTCTTTCCATTCCGGCTGGTCGATGGAGAGCGTGTCGAGAAGTTCACTGAATTTGTGACGGTCTTCCGCACGATCGATGTCTTTCGCACTCGTTCCCATGATCGGCACACCTGCTGCTGCGAGTTTTGGACAGAGAGAGTTTGGAATTTGACCTCCCATGGAGACCACGACTCCATCGGGCTTGAGGAGATCGATGATGTCACGGACGCGCTCTTCGGTGAGCTGCTCAAAGAAGAGCAGGTTGCATTCGTCGTAGTCGGTACTGACGGTTTCGGGGTTCGAGTTCACCATCGCGACTTGGTAGCCCTGACTCTGCAGTTCGCGGACCGCTTGAATGCAGCACCAGTCGAATTCCACGGAAGAACCGATCGAGTACGGACCTCCTCCAAGCACCAGCGCGCGCTTCGCTTCGCCTGCAACTTTATCGAACGTCACGTCGTGTTCCGTTGCGTGGTAGGTCAGGTACAAGTAGTTCGTTTGAGCGGGGAATTCTCCTCCCAACGTATCGATCTGCTTCACAAACGGTGTGATGCCTTGCTCGATGCGCATCTGACGAATCTCTTCCGCTTTGCAGTGGAGCAGAGTCGCGATCGACGTATCGGAGAAGCCCATGCGCTTCGCCTTGTGGAGAATTTCTTTCGAGAAGTTCTGTTGTTGTCCTTGGAAGAGTGTCTTTGCAACGTCGGCACAGGCAGCAATGCGCTGCAAGAACCAGCGGTCGATCCCTGTCAGGGCGTTGATTTCGTCGACCGTCCAATCTTCTGCCAATGCTTGGGCAACCGCGAAGATGCGACGAGGAGTCGGGCGCTTCACTTCTGCTTTCAAATCGACGAACTTGAATGGCTGAGGGAACATGCCATCCACTCCGATGTTGAGCATGCGGACGGCTTTCTGAAGCGCTTCTTCGAATGTGCGACCGAGCGCCATCACTTCTCCGACAGACTTCATTTCACTCGTGACTTGGTCAGACACGAAGCGGAATTTCTGTAAATCCCATCGTGGCATTTTGAGGGCAACGTAGTCGAGGGACGGTTCGAAGTCCGCGCAGGTCACGCGTGTGATTGCATTCTTGAGTTGCGGCAATGAATAGCCCAGCGCCAACTTTGCAGCGACGAACGCGAGCGGGTAGCCCGTTGCCTTGGAAGCGAGGGCCGAGCTGCGGCTCAAACGTGCATTGATTTCAATGACACGATATTCGCGCGAGAGGGGATCGAGCGCGTACTGAATGTTGCACTCTCCGACGACTTTGAAGTGGCGAATCACTTTCTGCGCAATATTGCGGAGCATTTGGTATTCGTCGTTGTTGAGGGTCTGACTTGGAGCGATGACAATCGACTCACCGGTGTGAATTCCGAGCGGGTCGACGTTCTCCATGTTGCAGACCGTGATGCAGTTGTCGGCGTTATCGCGCACCACTTCGTACTCAATTTCCTTCCAACCGGTCAGGTCTTCTTCGACAAGCACGGTGGGAGATTCGACGAAGGAGTTTCCTGCAAGGTCGCGCAGCTCTTTCTCGTTCATTACGCGACCGCTTCCCTTTCCTCCAAGAGCAAAGGAGCCGCGCACGATGACCGGATAGCCCACTTTGGACGCAGCATCGAGTGCTTCATCCAGCGTTGCGCAAGAGAACGAACGTGGAACCGACACGCCGATGGAGCGCAGTTCTGCGTTGAACATCGCGCGGTCCTCGGACAGGCGTACGCTTTCGATCGGTGTTCCGAGAATCTTCACGTTGTGCTTCTCCAGAATTTTCAAGTCATGCAGTTTCAGTCCGCAGTTGAGTGCGGTCTGTCCTCCGAAGGACACCGAGATCGCATCGGGCTTTTCCTTTTCAATAATGCGTTCGACGAAGTCGGGTTTGACAGGGACGAAGTACACGCGATCGGCAAGTCCCCAACTGGTTTGGTTCGTCGCAATGTTCGGGTTGACGAGGATGACGCGCTTTCCCTCTTCTTTGAATGCTTTGATTGCTTGGCTTCCGGAGTAGTCAAACTCGCCCGCTTCTCCGATTTTAAGGGCTCCGGAACCGAGGAGGAGAATGGTTTTGATATCGGAAATAGCCGACCCGCTGCTTTCTTGGGCAGCCGAGGCGGTAGGTGTCGCCAGGGTCGTCATGTCCGTGAGAGCCTACAGAAGGGACACTCTCACTGCAACAATTCTTATGGCTTATGCACTCGGCGGTGTTGATGTACGGAAATTGTGGCTGTGATTCCCGATTCAGGCTCTCCTTTTCCAAGGATTTCAAACATTACTGTGCCCAGGATAATGAGCGCCCCACCCATGAAGTGGTACCACGCAAGAGGTTCGCCAACATACAAGTAGGCAAAGAGTGCACCCAAGATAATTTCCGATGTATCTACAAGGGATGCACTCGACAGTGGAATGCGTTCTATCGCTTCGTAGTAACTGAAGGTGTTGAGGAAGCGCGCAAGGAAACCGAACCCGAGAAGAGCAGGAATGAGAGCGAGTGGGAAATTGATCACCTCTTCAATGATGGGGTGTGTTAAGAAGGGAGAGATCAAAAAGAAAGCGGTGATGCCCGTCACAGAACGCACAAGCATTGCTACCTCAGGAGCAACACCTGGCAAATATCGGCGGAAGACGATGCTTCCTGTGGCGTAACTTGCCGTCGCGATGAGCACAAGAATGTCACCAAATTGAAACGACAGATTGGCGGTGAATCCCTGAAGGACAATCGTCAACACGCCGATCGCAATTGTCACGGCACCCAGAACTTGTCCGCGAGCGAACCGCTCGTTGAGCATGAAGTGAGACAGAATGATTAAGATGAGAATGTCCGCCTTTCCGAAGAATGCGGCATTCACCGCTTCGGTGTTGGAAAGTCCCCAGAACCACAGCAGCGGTCCCAAAAGTCCGCTACACATTCCTACAATGAAGAGGGGCAGACGTTTTTCGTGAGGAACGCTGACAAGCAAGCGCAGTGTCGGAAGTGTTCCAAACGAGAGCAGCACAAAAGTGAGTGTCAGCACTTCACTGACGAAGATGAGAGAAATCGGTGAGAGAGCTCCCGTGAGCACTTTCGCAAATCCGTTAAAAGTCGATCCTCCGACAATGGCTACACCCATTGCCAACCAGCCGACAGCAATAGTGCTGAGGGTCGGTTTTCGAATGGAGAATGGCCAAAATTGTCGAGCAGTCAGCATGTTTGTTTTGTGTGTATATTATAACACAATATCATGTTTATAACAATATGGTGCCACCAGCTGGACTCGAACCAGCAAACCCGTGAGGGTCAGGGATTTTAAGTCCCCTGCGTAAACCGTTCCGCCATGGTGGCACGTATTCGCGGGCGAAAACCTACGGTTTTCTTCCCGCGGGCCCTTCTTTCCCTAAAAGGTGTTGCTCCAGGCAAGCAGAGCTCGCCTTCGCAACATTTATTGTATCGATTATGAAAAGAACATTTGCATTCTAATGTAGACCGCAACAGAAGACATCCTCTTCTTTTCCTCAGATTGGCAACATTTCCATCTTCGGTCGTGCTTTTGCGTCGTTCTGTTCTTGCTGACCGACCTTCAGAATTTCACCCGTTGTGATGTCGACTTCCACGGCGCTGATGATGAGGCGTCGTAAGGCGGTTCCAATCGGGGTACAGGTCATGAGTGTGGAACGTCGTTGATCGGTTGGCTGATCCAAAACGGAAACATCGCCCGGGGAGACTTCTTTTGCTTCTTGAACGACGTAACGGTGCTTGTCGCCTCCGTAGTACACCCAGTATTCATCGCCGACTTTCAAATCATGCAAACGGGCGAAGACGGATTTGAATTTGCCCGGGTCCCATGGGTAGTACGAACTGTGTCCCGTCACGAAGAAGTTTCCTGCCTGGCCTGGACGAGCGGTACCGGGATAGTGCACGACACCCTGCTGTAATCCGGCTTGGATGTCCTCTTCCAACTGTTTCCAATCTTCCTTGAGCAGCGAGTCGCTCTTGGGAATGACGATCGGCACATTCAAGTTGAGTTCCGGAATAATGAGACGGTTATCGGGTGGACCGACGGGTGGAAGAATCGCGAGCAGGGAACCCTGATCGTTCGCGCTCTTCACAGCGCCTGTCGACGCAAAGGGAGAGTCGCTCGTGGAAAGTTGTGATTCGATCATCTGTCCCGCACTCGCACTTTGCAAAGGGTCCAGGTTCGCGACGATCATAGCCGTGAAACTCTGGTAGTTGAGCGACAGGAAGAGAAGACCGAAAATTGTTGCGAATGTTCCTCCGAAGCGAACAGTGTCCATGAGGAACAGCGTTCCGCGACTGTATTTTTTTGGCTTCCCTTTTCGTCCTGGAATCCACACCGGTTGTTCCAAAAAGATCCAAAGACGTTCCCATGCTGTCTTTGTTTCTTTGCTGAATTGCTTGCTGAGCCGTTTCGTGCCGAGCACGCTCGCTTGAACTTGGTGACCGCTCTCGATTGCGCACTTTCTCGTGATGACACGGAGAACGGATGGCTCTTTCGGTGTTGGAGGAGTGATTTCTTGGATCAGTTCTTCCTGCAGAACGGGTGCAACTTCCGGCGCGGCAGTCTGCACTATTTCCACCGTCTTTTCTTCACCCGGAAGGATCACAATATCCCCCTGGGAATCATACGTGGCCCGGTGTTGGTGCTGGTTGGAAGAAATCCTCATAGTATAGCACAGAATCCGCCTTTTTGTACATACAAAGGGGGTGAGTGTAGCACACTTACGCGATCACCCCGCCGCCGACGACTTCCTCCCCTCTATACAGCACCAATGACTGCCCTGGAGCAGGTTTTTGCTGTCCATTTTCGAACCGAAAATGCCCCGTCGTTCCGTTGTAGCTCAATGTCCCTCGCACGCGAGAAGAAAGAGATCGCACTCGGCACTCAAAAGGCGTATCGGTTGGTTCCGGTTTCCAGGAGACAAAATGCAGGTCCTGCAAGACGACGTTGTCGACCTGTTCCGATCCCTTTTCTGCAACGACGAGAGTGTTGTCACTCATTCTCTTCTCCACAACTTCGAGTGGAATCTGAAGTCCTCCAATCCCAAGACCGCGACGTTGACCGAGTGTGTAGAGAGGAAGTCCTTTGTGTGTTCCCACAATCGTTCCATCTCGACGGACAATCGGACCGGTCTGAATGGAGTCCTGCAAATATCTCTTCAAAAATTCCGTTGGTTCTTTCTCCGGGAAGAAACACAAGTCCTGACTTTCACGGTACGTCGATTCTTCGTATGGAACTTCGAAGTGTTCTGCCAACGCAAACACCTCACTTTTCTGCATCCCTCCAAGAGGAAACAGCACACGCGACAGTTGTTCCTGTGAGAGTCCGTAGAGGTAGTAACTTTGATCCTTCGATTGATCGAGCGCTTCCAGGAGCACCACTTGTTTGGTTCCATCGGACAATTGTTCTGTCGCCGTTCGTGCATAGTGCCCGGTCGCCATCACCTCACAATCGAAATTCTTTGCCATCTCCAAAAGTTTTCCGAATTTAATTTGTCGGTTACATCCGATGCAGGGATTGGGAGAGCGTCCTTCGGCATATCCTTTCAAGAACGGATCGACGACTGCCTTTTTGAATTCATCTTGAAGGTCGACGATGTGCAGAGGAATGTTTAATTTCTTTGCCGTCTCTGCTGCGCGAAAGGCAGTTTGAGCATTGCAACATTTACTCGGCAATACTTCTGCAATTGCCGGAGCGAGCGGATCTGTCCACAATTGAAAACGAACACCGACCAGTTCGTTCCCCTGCTGCGAGAGCAAATGAGCGACGACTGAGGAGTCAATTCCCCCTGACATAGCAACTAGAATTCGCATGGCGTTCTTTAGTGAGAAGCTAATGTGAAATGAATAAAGGGGGAACCCTGTCCCGAGTGCAAGCGAGGGAGCCGGACATGGCGACCAAAATGCGCATGAGGACCCAGTGTAATGGAGACGTGAATTCCCTCAAAGTCCAAGGAAACGAAAACAAGACTGTAAGAGGCTTCCTCTCATTACGTCAGCATGTGTGTTATTATCTTCCCATGACTACTTCTATGCCCCCGTCCTCATCTTCATTAAACGATTTTATCACCCATGCCCGCAAGAAGGGAATGGACCATGCAACGATTCGGTTGCTCCTCGTTTCTTCCGGCTGGAAGGAAAAAGATGTCATCGCAGCCATGAGTGAAGAAAGTTTGGATATGCAGGTTCCGACTCCTCCAGAGATCGGTTCCGCTCGTGATGCATTTTTGCATCTGCTCACATTCACGGCGCTCTACAGCTCCGTCATCAGTGTGATGATGCTCTTCTTCGAGTTTGTGAATCTTCTGCTCCCTGATCCAGCATTGGGTGAGAACTATTACAATGTGAATAACGACTCGTCCTACATTCGTTGGTTGCTCGCTGTTCTGATTGTCTCCTTCCCATTGCTTGCATTCCTCTGGCGCACGTTGCATCGGGAATTTGTGGCGCATCCAGAAAAACTCGCAACAGGCGTGCGACGTTGGCTTACGTACTTCACGCTCTTCGTTACTGCATGTGCATTGGTAGGTGATGGAATTGCTCTCGTGTTTTCTCTCTTGCAGGGCGAATGGACGATGCGCTTCCTTCTCAAGGTGATCATCGTTGCAGTTCTTGCTGGCGTACCTTTCAGTTACTACTTCTCCGTCTTGCGCATGCCACCGGAGTCGTACCGCACGTGGCCTCATCACAAAACATTCGCACTCTTGGCGACAGCACTTGCCGCTGTTGCATTCGTTTGGGGAATCGCCATTGTCGGTTCACCACTCCAGGGTCGCAGCGAACGCTTCGACGAACAGCGCACGAGTGATTTACAGGCGATTGAGAATGAGATTTACAACGAAGTGTACGGTGTGAATCGTTACAACACTCCAACTGTGACAAGTCTTCCAAAGCCTCTTCCAAAGAGTTTGGACGAAGTGCAGAAACAGGTTGTCCAGCAACGTATTTCCATTACCGACCCTGAAACAGGAGCTCCGTATGAGTACTCTGTCAGCGGAAACACATTCACGTTGTGTGCTGTATTCAACGAAGAACTTCACCAGGAATACAATATCTTCTGGGATCACTCGGCAGGGCGCACCTGCTATGAATTCAATGCCCTCGAACCGCAGGGGAAGTAATTCATGGAGGAGAAAATACGTCAACTATTGGCTGAACGGGAGGACCTGCAGAAACGTCTGCAGGATCCTTCCGTATTCGGCGACCCCAAGGCTGTTGCGACCATGAGCAAGCGTCTTTCTGTGCTCGATCCACTTGCGGACCTTTGGGATCGTTACCAGAAGATGAAGAACGTCATCGCTTCAGTCGAGGAACTCTCCAACGATCCCGAGCTGAAACAGATGGCAATGGAGGAAGCAGCCGAGGCAGAAAAAGAATTGCCCATCATTGAACAGAAGTTTCAAGAATTTCTTATCCCCCGAGATCCTCGCGACGATCGAAACGCGATTATAGAAGTTCGAGCGGGTGCAGGAGGGGAGGAGGCGGCTCTCTTTGCCGCAGAACTTCTGCGTATGTACATCCGCTATGCGGAAACGCAGGGGCTAAAGCTGCAGATGCTCGATATTGCTGAGGCTGATGCAGGAGGAATCAAGGAAGGCGTCATTCGAATTGAAACACCTGGCGCATATGGACTCTTTAAATTTGAAGGGGGAGTGCATCGTGTGCAGCGCATTCCTGCAACCGAAAGCAAAGGGCGCATCCACACATCAGCAGTCTCTGTGGCCGTGCTTCCTGAGGCAGATGCAATTGATTTCAACATTCGTAATGAGGATCTGCGTGTCGACACATTTCGTGCGGGAGGTGCCGGAGGACAACACGTCAACAAAACGGAAAGCGCAGTGCGTCTGACGCACCTTCCAACGGGCGTTGCTGTTGCGTGCCAAAGTGAACGCAGTCAGTTGCAAAACCGCGAACGCGCGATGGAATTGTTGCGTACGAGGTTGCTTGCCTTTGAAGAAGAAAAACGTGCGAAGGAGCAGGGGAATCTTCGTTCCAGCCAGGTTGGAAGCGGGGATCGAAGTGACAAAATTCGAACCTACAACTTCCCCCAGGATCGAGTGACGGACCATCGCATTGGGGAAAGTTTCCATAACCTTCCCGGCATCATGGAAGGCGATATTGGACCGATTCTCGAAGCTTTAAAAACACACATGCGAAACGAAGCTCTAAAGGGGCAGGAAGCGGCATAAGTACTGTATAATTCACCAATTTCCTTCATTGTTGTCTTATAGCATGAACAAAAAAAGTGTTCATACAATCTTGAAAGAGGGGAGTCCAGGGGTAGCATGAATGTATGGCATCCATCACAATCGAGAAGGAGTCAAGCAATGGAGCTGATCAAGAAGAGCCTCCTCTAAGTCCCTCTTTACCGGAGGCTGTTGCGGAACGTTCTCTCGTTGACTTGGTTGTTCAACATCTTCAAGGAAATCGTCTTTTTAAAGTGGGAAGAATTTTGAGGCAACAATCTGCAGAAAAACTGATCGATCTTCACGCCCAATTAGAGTCACGACATGTATCTCAGTCTCAGATGGGGTACGTCACTCATAAAATTCGTTCTCGACTACAATGTTTACAACTGACTGAGCATCAACCGCAGTCACACGTTTCTACTTCTCCATCTGACGCTTCTTCGCCGTCACACAATTTGCCAAAAGACTCGCAACCGTCATCGGACCAACCCCGCCAGGAACAGGAGTTATCGCAGACGCCACAGGCAGCAGCTCCTCAAACGTTGTATCGCCGACTAAGGAATTTCCTTCACGTGTAGTTCCAATATCAATCACCACAGCGCCCGGTTTGACCATGTCTGCAGTGATCAACCGAGGCTTTCCTACAGCGGAAAAAAGCAAATCAGCCTGTTTCGTATACGAAGGTACGTCAACTGTTTTGTCGTGACAGACCGTGACGGTCGCACCTCGATTCGCGAGCATCACAGCGAGTGGCTTTCCGACGATATTGCTTTGCCCCACAACGACGGCGTGTTTTCCTTCTACCGAAATGTTGTAGTACTCGAGTAAGCGGATGACTCCAGCGGGAGTCGCCGGAGGAAGATGTTCAAACTCCGGAGAGATCAACATTTTTCCAAGATTGTACGCGGTGAAACCATCGACATCTTTTTTGGGATCAATCGCTTTGAAAAGTTGAGGAGTGATTTTTTTGAGGACACCCGGCAGCGGCAACTGCACAATGTAACCGGTGACATCAGAATCTGTATTGAGTTCTTCCACCAGATCAAAGAGTTCCTTCTCCGTCGTGCCTTCCGGAAGGTGCCTATGGGTACATCGCATGCCGATTGCTTTGGCACTCTCTAGCTTCTTTGTGATGTAGCTCGTGCTTGCCGCATCGTCTCCGACTTGCACGATCACGAGCAGTGGATCCAATTTCTTCACATCTGCTGCAATAGACGCAAGGAGCGCTTCTGCGGGTTCTTTGCCGGTAAGAAGTCGAGCGCTGCTCATGTTCAAAGTATAGCTGAAATAGCGGCAAAGATTTTTTCACTTACTTCTTGTTTCGATCCGGACGTATCGATCACGACGATCGAGGGATCTTCTTTTGCGAGTCGGACGTAGATGTCGTAAACCTTTCGTTGAAGGTCGGTTGTCTCCAGCGTGTCCTTGGTTTCGCGTCGTCCCAGTCGCTCCTGACAGACCTCGAACGGAGGCAGTGCAAAAATGACTTTGGTGGGTCGGAGGAAGGTTCTGTTGAGTTCGACGAGCCAAGATGGCTCCAGGCCCAATGCCTCTCCATAGGCCAACGTGGAGTGGAGGTAGCGGTCACTGATGACGATCGTTCCATTCAGGAGAGCGGGACTGACGGTACGACGGACGTGGTCGGCACGATCGGCCGTGAAGAGAAGCTGCAGGGCATCGGGCTGTAAATTCCCAGAAGCCAAAAACCCTCGAATACTGCTTCCAATTGGGCCATTGGTCGGCTCTGCCGTGAGAAGCACCTTTTTCCCCTCCACCTCCAACCGCTCAGCTAAAAGCCGCGTATGGAGCGTTGTACCGCTTCCGTCAGGGCCGTCGAGAACAAGGAATGGACCGGGCATTTGAGTAGGCGAATGGGGCTAATCTGTGCTATAATAACAGGATTCTAGAAACACACACCATGCCAACAGAATCCATCCATCCGGCAGCCTATCTTCTGAAGAGTTTTGTGCTCTGGTATGTGTATCGATTGTCACAAAGAATTGTGCACTTTGGACTCGATCTTTTGATTGCGGTCACATTGATTGTTCCGTTCGGTTTTCTCCTGAAATCATTCTTGTCTCCATGGAAGCAAATCCATGACACCACTCCAACCAAGCCTGGTCTGCAACTCGGAGCAATGTTGGAAACAATAACGCTTGGACTGACAGCTCGACTGATTGGAGCGTTCATTCGCACACTGACAATTCTATTCGGGGTTGTGCTGTTGCTTGTGGCACTGACTGTGATTGCTTTCCTGTTTGTCGTGTGGCTGCTTCTGCCGATCGTCCTCTCCGGACTTTTGATTCTTGCCGTGATCATTATTTAAATGGCACAAACATTCTCCGTCATCGGCACACGAGTAGCGGCTGGAGTAATGCTCCAACACGCAATCCATCATCTCTACACAAAAATTGGAGTCAGTATTCTGATTGCCCTTGGTATTGTATTCATTTCTCAGGATTGGTTTACAGAAATCACTATGGCGATCCTTGTGACCGTCATGTTGCTCTACGGAGTGCTGGTTGTTTTCTTGCATGACGTATTTTGGAAGGATGCGCCCGTATCGCCAGAAGATTCCGATGCCGAGGCCCTCTCCTTCGATATCGTGCTCCGACTGCCCGATGGGGCAAACGTCGATATGCCGACGCTTGTGACTGCTGCTATGCATTCACCGCGCGGAAGATTCTTCCTTGAAGAATGCGGTCTGGAACAAGCGTCCATTCAGGCGGTGCTTCGTGATTTACAAGAAGACGCAAAGCAGAGTGATGTGGAAGAGTTTTTGAAACTCGCGAGAGCATCACTTTCGTCTTTAGATCGAACACGTATTTCTCCCAGCGTCATTTTTGCAACGCTCTTCAATCTCCCGGCAGAAAACGCTCTCTTAAAGGCGGCAAATATTTCGCCGGAACAGGCAGCGGATATTGTTCGATTCGGAACGCTCAAGCAACGACTTGCGGAGCAACGTAACCCCTTGAGCATCGGCTACTTGCAGCGTCACTTCTCTGGCATTGGACGAAGTTGGGTGCATGGGTACACCGACGCTCTCGATATGCTGACCGATGATCTTGAGGAAACTCTTGAACATCAACCGGCGCCCATTACGCGCATCCATACGCAGGAACGCGACCAAGCATTGCAACTCCTCCAAGGAGGAACACATCACAATGTTCTCCTTACCGGAGAACAGGGCGTCGGAAAGAACATGCTTGCTCTTTCGATTGCTCGTGAATTGCGTTCACAGGAACGTGTACGCCATCTCCCCGACACGCGTGTGCTCGTTCTGCGTACGGAACAATTGCTTTCAGCTGTGGGGAGTGCAGACCGTTTCTTGCTCGCTGCAATCGCTTCCGCAAAGCGAGCGGGTCACTTCTTGTTGATTCTCCCCGACCTCCCACTGCTGTTTTCGGCAGCATCACCCGAGCTTCTTGCAGTACTCATTCGTTTGTTACAGGAACCGTCAATTCACATTGTCGCTGTATGTGACGGCGCCTCCATGCATTCCATCTTGGAGAAAAATCCGGGACTCATTGCTCTCTTCGAGCAAATTCCCGTTCAGGAACTTTCTTCGAATGAAACAAAAAGTGTTTTGATGGAAGAGGCATTCACTCTTTCTCACAACACCGGAGTGCGCATTACGTATCGTGCGGTGTGTTCTGTTCTGTCGTTGAGCGACCGATACTTAGGGTCGTTGCGCCAGCCAAAGAAGTCCATTTCTATTCTGAAGGAAGCAGTCTCTCTTGCCGCCAAGACACACGAGACCTACGTTCGAGAAGAGCATATTCAGTCTGTCGTGTCCGGAAAAGCACACATGAATGTAAATGCAGTGACACTCAGTGAAAGCCAAGCACTCCTGACTCTTGCCGAACGCATGAAGCAACGAATCATCGGTCAGCATGATGCGATTGATGCAATTGCCAATGCACTGAAACGAGGGCGACTGGACATCGGCGCACGCAATCGTCCTGTGGGAACATTCTTGCTTCTGGGCTCTACTGGTGTAGGAAAAACGTACACCGCAAAGGTATTGGCAGAGGAATACTTCGGGACGAACGATGCATTCATTCGCATCGATCTCAATGAATTTGCAACGGCAGAAAGTGCAGGGCAGTTGTTGTCCGGTCCACTCGTGACGCATGTGCAGGATCATCCAAGTTCGCTGATCCTTCTTGATGAAATTGAGAAGGCGCACCAATCTGTCCTTCATCTTTTCCTTCAGATTCTTGATGAAGGCCAACTGACAAACGCAAACGGTCAACGCGTTGATTTCAGAAATACTCTCATCATTGCAACATCGAATGCAGGAAGTGCCTACATTCATGCCTTGCCGAAAGAGAAGACAATCGATCGCGCCGCGTTCACGAAAGATCTCCTTGAGCAGTTGATTCAAACACATGTCTTCACTCCGGAGTTCATCAACCGCTTCGATGCGGTCATTGGATTCCTGCCGCTCACCAAGGACGATGCAAAAGAAGTCTTGGCACTGCTCTTGAACGACGTCACAGCGAAAGTGCAAAAGCAACACGGAGTGACAGTTCAGCTTGAACCTGCGTGTATGGATCTCCTCTTGGATCGCGGCTATAGCAAAGAATTTGGTGCTCGAGAAATGCGACGCCTCGTGGCGGATACGGTTGAAACCGCAATTGCAGATGCATTTTTAAAGAAACAGTGGAGTCGCGGAGAGGTCCTGACGCTCACAGCGTTGGATTTTCATTTCTAAACCCGCCGCCCCGAATGAACGGAGCAGCGGGCAAGATTTGTTAGTACATGATCGGACCGGTTGGAGTGGTAGGCGTTGGGAATTCGATGCCGTCTTTCTTTGTAACGGAAGGCAAGCCGTGTCGCTGAACCGCAGCGTCAGAGACTGTCACGAGC
Source organism: uncultured Candidatus Peribacteria bacterium (assembly GCA_964534565.1). GTDB lineage: Bacteria > Patescibacteriota > Gracilibacteria > Peribacterales > Peribacteraceae > CAZHON01. Next base: position 476,067 of record CAZHON010000001.1, read on the forward strand.
GTGTTTCCAAGACGGAGGATGCGCGAAATATCTTTGCCATAACACCACTGACCGTATCCAGTATCTTTACAATCATCCGGTCCGTAGTGGGTAATGCGTCCCTTAAGAGTGAAACCGGTCGTTGTATCTACGTTGAAGACGTACGCACCCTGGAACACTTGCGTTGTGATCGTCTTATCCCATTCATTCGTCGATGAAGGATTGGGAGACACTTTCATCACACTTGCAGGGAAGGCAAGGAGTCCGCGTGCTTTATCGAAAAGCAACGCCTTATGATTGCTGAGGAGTGGACTGTCGCTTCCGGCATCACCGATGACCTGTTTCGCAATTTCCTTTGGATGTGCGACGTCGGATACATCGAAGAGTCCCAGTTTCAGACCCTGGACGGCCGTGTAGTACACCGCTCCTGTGGAATGGACTTTGTCCGCATCAATCGATGCATCGACTTCTTTCCCAAAACCGATCAAATGCGTTTCATCGTACGGATGCAAATATGCGGAGTAGCCTGGAATCTTCAACTCTCCCAAAATCTTGGGGTTACGACTGTCGGAAAGATCGAGGACGAAGAGTGGGTCGATGGAGAGGAATGTGACGACGTATGCGCGGTTTCCCATGAAACGTACTGCATAAATCGACTCTCCGCGTGCGATGTGATCAACATGTCCCACTGTTTTTAAATCCTGATTGAGAACGTAGACCTGATTATCCGATGTTCCCGTTCCCCAAGAATTCGTCGTTGTTGCGACACGGAACATCGCTCCGTTCTCATCCATAGAGAACTGATTGAGCAGGTGCCCAGGAACGGATCCCTGCGAAGCGAAGACTGCACCGTTGTCGTTCAATGCAAAGCGATAGAACGTTGTTTGCTCACTTGTCACGTCTCCTTGTTTTGCATCCCAACGATAGTTCCAGTCGGTGGCGGCGACGTAGAGGTTCTCTTGAGAAGCGTAGACATTCTCCGCATTTCCTAAGATCACCGTGCGCTTGATGTCATCGTTGTTTGTGAGAGGAATGACGCCGACAGTCAGATACTGAGGATAGGCAATGTGAGGAAGGATCGTGACCTGACCGCAACGTGCAACCGGCTCTGCGGTCTTCCCGGAAGCGGAGTCGGTGAAGGTGGGAAGAAGTCCTTGTTCCGTCACATTGTCTCTCAGAATCGGACCGCCCCAGTACGGGATGTACTGATTCATGACCATGTACAACTTATCTCCGATGCGACGGGAACTGACGGCAGATCCGTCGAACGAAACCGTGCGAGCAAGGCTCGGCTTGGAAGGATTGCTGACATCGTAGATCTGAATCACGGTTTGTGGCGGTTGGTATGGGAAACGGATCGATGCGGCATTAGGTGCCATTTTTTCCATCATCAACGGGCGCATTTGATAGGACTGTCCAATGACCGTGAGGCGAGAGCCATCGATGTACAAATCCCTCGGACTGAATTGTTTGTCCGAAAAATCGATCGTAGAGAGTTCTTTCAATTCACTTCCTTCTGCGGCTTGCACAATGCGAATCATTCCTTGTGTCACAATGAAAACGCGAGATCCGTCTGTTTTGACGATGTCTCCTTCATCGACACCCTGTACCTGCACGTTCGTCTGAGAGTAATCCTGTGCAGCAGTGTTTGCACTCTTCCCCGCATTTCCGGATGGAGCAGGAGCGGTTTGGGGAACGGCCATTTCTCCTCTCATCATGACGCCTCCGCCGTAATTTCCACTTTGACCGGACTGTTGCGCAAATGCAGCCAAGTCCGCACAGCGAGTTGCGACTTGCGGAGTATCCGATGAAAGATCGACCGTCATTTCAGGGAACTTCACATTCAAAAATCCCTTACTGGGTTGATTGGTGATGGAGTGAGAAAGGCGCCACATCATCTCCGCCATTTCTCCACGCGTGAGTGGGTGATCGAGCTGATCGATGGATTCTGGAATTGCTTTCGATTGTTCGAGAGCACGCGCGTACGGCTCGTACCAATCGGCAGAATAACTTTGAGTCTGTTGCTTGTAGGCCAGAGTCAAAATTTTTGCCGCTTCCACGAAATTGATATCGCGGCCCGGCTGGAACGTTCCGTCGGGATACCCAGCAACAATTCCTTCGCTTTGTGCGGTGCACACGTACTGTGCATACCATTCATCTCCGACGTCAGGGAAACAGTTCTTCGCACTTGTTTGAACGTTTCCTCGGGCAGAGAGAATGATCTTTAAAAACTCGGCACGATTGATCGTGTTATCGGAACGGAATGTTCCATCTTCGTACCCCTGCAAAACGCCATCCTCTTCAAGCTGGGCGATTGCCGTCGCATGAGGATTGCTGCCGGTGACATCACTGAATGCCAGGGCCTCGATGGGAACGAGAGCGGGAGCAAGGAACGCAACAATTTGCGAAAGGAGGAGGGAAGAAGAGAGAAAACGTTTCATAAAGCGGGGAAGAAAGAAGACGGATACAGTTGTCCGTCACACTACCTTAAACGACGCTTTTAGGCTGGTCTTACAGGCCCAATCGGCCCTGAACCTTCTACCAAAAAGTTACTATTTCTGGTATAATAATGCGATGCGTCGATTCTGGATTCTTTTTGCGGCAATTCTCGTCATTCCGTTGTCGTATTCCGACTCAACGGCCTCGATGATCGATCTTACGAAGCTGCAATTTACGTGCCGCCCTTGCATGATGAATTGTACAGAATTCGGATTTAAACAAGGTGAATCGATTTGTCATCTCAAAGGAGATACGACGACGTACTATTCGCAGTCCGACATGGAGTACTTGCAGCAGAAGATTAAAGAAATGAATGTTTCTTCCCCCCGCGTTGCTGCACGTTCATTGGAGAAAAAGAGACAAATCAGCGCGAAGATCAATCTTTCGAAAGAGTCCGGCTGTTACCCCAGTCTCAATGCAGATGGAAAGCAGGAGCCGCCTCTTCTGACACAGTATGCATCACTGGGAGAATTGGGTCAGTACTTCACATCCATCGCTTGTCAGAATCCACCTGACTCCGTTCCCAATCTTATGGCGGACGGAAACTTTGCAGGAGATATCTCCGTAACCCTCAAGCGCATTCCAGACCCTGTCCTCAAAAAGACAATGGCGAAAGCCGGGTTCAAATGTGAAAACGAAAAAGATGCGATGTCTTGCACGAGGTGGTCCATTCCAGAAACGCTCTTCCCTGCAAGTGTGCTCAAGCCCCTCATGCTCTTTGCAGGACAGATCAAGCAAGCAACGTGTTCCACATGTGCGGAACAACGCCGCTTGTTGGCGCTCGGAAAGCCTCCTCTTCTAACCCTTGCAAACAAGGTGACGTCCTCTTCCTCCTCCAGTAGCGAGTCTTCGCAATTTACGGTTCCCACAACGCAAATTCTTTTGACGGAAGACAAGTGGAAGAAGCACTACTGCGATCAAGTGGCAGGCTTCTGTATTGCGGTCTATGAAAAGTGGTACCTCACTGCCGTGCGAGATGCTGCGTCGCAGGCGGTGTACCTGGTGGTGTTTGCTGACAGTAAAGGAATTCCGATCGACCAAAGTCCGTACCGCGTGTGGGTGACACAAACCTCCACAGCTCCTGATGGAACGGTGAAGGAAATCAATGGATCGATTGTTGTGTTCCGCAAGCTCAACGAAACAACGTACTTCCAATTCTCCGGTCCACCTGAACAGAAACTCATCGTGCAGTATCTTGCGAACACACTCACTCCCTACAGTGAGGAATTGGCGGGAACACCGGCTCAGTAACCTGCAACGACCGCGTATTCGGGAGGTAAATCAATCACTGCGAGGATTCGGTTGACGCTCAGGTACGGGCGTTGTTCGTCGATGTTTCGTTGATGGACAATGAGTGCGCCCGATGGCTCGCGATCGACCCACAGCTCGTCGTTGTATCCGTTGAGGGAGATCCATGCCTTGAGTAGCGCACCGGTCTGCGTGAACTTTGTTTGATCCAAGTTGAATTCATTTCCACCGAATACCCCGACAAATTGTGCAAACCGCTTCGCGCCGGAAAGCTGGAGCGTCAACTTTTGACGAGGACTTCCTTTGATGAGTGTGGGCATCCGTTTAGGAACCCAACGAATCGTAACCGTTGGAACATCTTTCGCAGGAGCGCTTGAAACCGACGGCGCCGAGGATTGCGCACTCGAAGAACTGCTGACAGAAGAAGACCCCAGAATGGAACCGGTACATGCAGCGAGGCAGAGGGAGCTTAGGAGAATGAGGGCGCGTTGCACGTCCGTAGTATATACATCCTGTACAAAAAAGGGACAGGTTGCCCCGTCCCTTTCTCTGCGGTTCAATACTTAGAAACCTCCGCCCATGCCGCCCATTCCTCCATCTCCTCCTGGCATTGTTGGTTCATCCTTCTTTGGAATATCGGTGATTGCGACTTCCAGTGTGAGGAACATCGAAGCGACGGATGCCGCGTTCTCAAGAGCACAGCGAGTCACTTTCTTCGGGTCGATGACCATGTTCTTCACGAGGTCTTCGTATTCACCTGTCAGTGCGTTGTAGCCCTCGTTCGCCTTCATGTCCTTCACCTTCGAGACGACAACGTCTCCTGCCATACCGGAATTCTCAGCGATGTTCTTTGCAGGAGCTGTGAGAGCCTTCATCACGATTTCGATGCCGACCTTTTCGTCCTTGTCGGTCGTTTTCTTGTGCAATGACTCCAGTGCACCAAGGCAGCGGATGTAGGCTGTTCCTCCTCCTGGGACGATTCCTTCTTCAGCGGCTGCGCGAGTGGCGGACAATGCATCCTCCACGCGGTGCTGCTTCTCTTTCTGCTCCACTTCCGTTGCAGCCCCCACTTTGATGACAGCTACACCTCCGGTCAGTTTGGCCAAACGTTCCTGCAACTTTTCGCGATCGAAGTCACTCTTCGTTCCTTCGATCTGTCCTTTGATCATGTTCACACGGAGTTCAATTTCTTTCTTGTCTCCTTCTCCTCCAACCACAACGGTGTTGTCCTTGTCTGACACAACGCGGCGAGCCTTTCCAAGATCGTCGATCGTGGCGTTCTCAAGCTTCAAACCGATCTCTTCGCTGATGAGACGACCACCCGTGAGGGCGGCAATGTCTTTGAGGATTTCCTTGCGGCGCTCGCCGAAGGCAGGAGCCTTGATGGCGAGAGTCGAGAATGTGCCGCGAAGTTTGTTAAGGACAAGAGTAGGGAGTGCCTCACCTTCGACGCTCTCTGCGATGATGACGAGCTCTTTCTTTCCTCGCTGAGCGATGGCTTCCAAGAGAGGGAGAATTTCCTGCACGGAACTGATCTTCTTATCCGTAATCAAGATGTATGGGCGCTCGAAGACTGCCTCCATGCGCTGAGTATCAGTGATGAAGTACGGAGAGATGTATCCGTTATCAAACTGCATTCCTTCGACAAACTCTTTCTCAAGACCAAGGGTTTGGCCCGCTTCAACCGTCACCACACCGTCCTTTCCGACTTCGGAAATCACGTCCGCAATGACGGAACCAATTTCCTCATCCTGAGCGCTGATCGTTGCGACTGCGGCGTATTCCTCTTTCTTGCTGACGTCCTTCTTCATTTTCTGGAGTTCCTTCGTCACGTGCTCCACTGCCAAATCGATTCCGCGCTTGATGAGGATTGCGTTGCTTCCGCTCGTCAGATGCTTCATGCCTTCCTCCATCATTGCGTGTGCCAATACGGTTGCAGTTGTCGTTCCGTCTCCGGCTGCATCGTTCGTTTTCGTTGCTGCTTCTTTCACAAGCTGTGCGCCAAGGTTCTCGAATGTGTCTTCAAGCTCGATTTCCTTTGCAACCGTCACACCGTCTTTCGTCACGGTTGGACCTCCATATTTTTTTTCGATCACAACGTTGCGACCTTTCGGTCCCATTGTTGCGCGAACAGCTGCGGCAAGGTGCGTCACACCTTTGAGGACTTTCTGTCGTGCCTGCTCACCGAAGAGTAATTGCTTAGCCATAGTAGGAGTGGGGAAAAAGGGGAATTACTGAACAATACCCAGAACGGAGTCCAGGTGGAGAATTTTCACTTCAACATCTTTGCCGTCTTTATCCTTCAACTTCACTTCGTCACCCGAATATTTTCCGAAGAGGACTTTGTCTCCGACTTTCAAAAAATCTGCAGGATTGCTCGACTCCTTCCCGTCGCTGACGATTTTTCCTTTTCCAAGAGCAATGATGATTCCTTCCTGCGGCTTTTCGCCTTTCGCTGTATCGGGAATAAGAATACCGGATGCTGTGACTTGCTCGGCTTCAATCGGCAGCACGACGACACGGTCGCCAAGGGGCTGAATTGAAACGGCAAGCTTTGGAACGCTGGCCATACGAAACGGGGTTAAAAAATAGAAAGCAAAATGGGGTAGCGATTGCTTGTCCTAATACTAGTGTCTTAGCGCTCGTGATTCAAGAGTGATAACTCCTATCTTTTTATATCTCCCCCGTATAGGTGTGACAAATGAAAAATATATTGTAGTATGTCGTTTCCATGAAGAAACTCTTCTTCGCATCATTGGTTCTCGCACTCGCGCTTCCGTCGGGTTCCTTGGCGCAGACGACACGTATTACCCCGTACTCCAGTACAGCCTGTGCACGAAACAGGTCCTTCTTGGCGATTTTTCCATCCGACCGCATCGTGTGCGGAAAAACAGGTGCGACCTTTCCTCCGCTCATCGGAGGACAGTGCCCGCTTACGGCATGCATGCTCAAGCCACGCATAAACACCAACACCCCCTTCGGAACGCTCGATTTTTAATTGAAGACAACACGCGCTACACTTTTCTCCGTTCATGAAACGGATTCTTCTTTTCGGGCTTTACATCACACTCGGTGTGGCACTTGGGATTTGTGTGACGATTGTTTCACAGGACGCCGTTCATCAATTTACCGCGCAACTTCAAGGTGATGTCGACATGCCGCCACCACTCATTCGTTGTGTAAATGAGATTGATCGGACGAACTGGATTCAATTTGAGAGCAAAACGTATGGGTTCGGATTCTTCTACCCATCGACGTATCAGGTGAAAGAAGATGATAACCAGATTATGCTCTCTCGCATCGACGCACCTCTGCCTTCGATCACCTTTACCAAAATAAAGCAGACTCTGTTTTCGGAGACAGCAAAAGTGAACTATGCACTTGCCGGTTGGAAAGTTGCCGATCGCCAAAATCTCGTCATTTCGACTCCGTATTTCAGCAGTGACGATGCCGAAACGCTGACATCAACATACTTATTTGCTCGTGACTTCCAATTCAACAATTACTCGTCCGCCCTGACAATGATTAAAGCGGTCATCACGGATAGTCCCCAAAATCCCACCTTCAAGGCGGCACATACCGCGGGGCTTGCAGACATTGAAGATGCTCTCACCGAAGCGGAACAGATTCTCTCCACTGTTCGTTTCCTTTCCTACAGTGAAATCTACGGTCCCGCTGGGTACACGGGATCCGCAGACGGTCACTGACCATTACTGTTTCCAGTACGGTTTGGGAGTGAAGAACGGAGTGGAGAGAGGTGCGTGATCCACTACTTTTGCAGCGTCCATGTACTGGTCCAGCTCCGCCGCTGTTTGTACGTAGCCCAATGTGTCCATTCCCGTTCCTTTGTGAATGCCGAAGTGCAAGTGTTTGCGGTTGCCATCGGTGTCGTGACTGTTTGCGGCACCCAGAATTCCAATTTGATCACCGCTCTCAACAGACGTTCCGACGTTCGGTAATGAGTCGATGGCAAGGTGTCCATTGATCACGGTCACGTCTTGGTTTTCAATCGTACAGGAATAGATGAGGAGTCCTCCGTATCCGCTCGCAAAACCGCTGTAGAGCACTTTCCCTGGACACACCGCATACACCGGAACGTCCGCATCCAGCTCTTGTGCGGACACCTCAAAGTCCGTTCCGACGTGAAACCCTGTGAATCGCTCGGGTGGAGTGATGGGATTGTGTTCATGTTCTGGCGTCACATAGGTGCCAAACGAAAGTGGAGTCGGACGATGGAACAGTTTTTTTACGGATGTGTCCGTCTGTACGGAAGACGTTTGTGACGCAGAAGAGGACGCAGCAGGGGCAGGATGCGAAGCACCCGTACTTTCACATGCACTCATGACGATGCACATCACAAACAACGTGGTCATGCTAGAAGAATGAAAGCGATTGGTTTCAAGCCATCGGTGATTTTCTTGAAGAGTCTTCATGATCGTCGGCGGGAAAGGGAAAGTGTGGAAGGGAATTTCACCGGTCCCACGAAGAAATAAATCAGTTGCATCGCAATGTGCGAGCAGAGTGCGTAGATGATCAATGCATCGAGCGTCGCCCAATCAAGGGTAAACGAGCCAATCGTCGTTGCGGAGAAGATCGATCGGAATGGCGCAACGATGGGATCTGTGAATCCCGTCACGAACGACACTCCTCCATTACCCGGATTTGCTCCAAAGAAGATGAAGAGGAGTCGCAGGAGTAGCAGAGCCTGGAAGAGGTCAAAAATGGAATGCGCCGCCGACAGTGGAGTTTTCGTGTAGCGGCGAGAGAGTGTTGTACGCATACACACTTCGACGGCCTTCGCCTCCCACTCTTACCTTTCTTGGCTTGCGTCTGTAAGAAAGTGCATGCAATGAACGTTCTAGAGTACATATGAAAAAATCCATTATTCCCAGAAAGAAATCAAAACCGATGGCCGGCATGCTCCTCGATGCTATTGGGTGGAGTGTTCGTCAGGTCGCACTTCCCATTCCCGAAATTCCAGAATTTCTGAAGACAAGGAAAAGGAAGAAGTAGTATTGATCAACGCAAAACACCCGTTCCTTTGCAGGAACGGGTGTTGCTGCAATGATTTAGAGGCCGAAAAGAATTGGATCTGCAGCAATGGAACCTGCACCCAGTGTGAACAGAGCCACGCAGGCAGCGAACAAGCTCAGATCGAATTCCCATCCCATTTTGTCGTGGGAGGAGAACGGAACATTCCACTCATTCATTTTCTTGTGGGCTGCGCCGATCATGATGATGCCCAAACCCAGTGCTGCAAACTGCGTCAAAAAGCCAAGAATGAGTGCGAGTCCTCCTGCCAATTCCGCATACCCAATAAACGTCATAAAACCACCCATCGCTCCTCCAAGTTTGGATGCACAGTGGTAGAGAAAGATCGCTCCGACTGCGAGGCGAAGAACGAGCAACCCGATGTCACTGTACTGATGAAGGGAGAGAAGAAACTGCGTCATAGAAAGAAAGGGGGAAAGTAATTGAGAATTCTACGCTTCTTGAGACGTTCCACCAGTTGCTCCCTTTCCAAGAAAGGACCACAATTTCATCATGACGATCCATCCGCTGACCCCCGAGGAGAAAAGAATCATTGTCGATAAAGGCACCGAAGCGCCGTTTACAGGCGAATATGACCACTTCTTCGAAAGCGGAACGTACCTCTGCAAACGATGCGGAGTGGAGCTGTACCGTTCGACTGATAAGTTCGATGCCGGGTGCGGTTGGCCCGCATTTGACGATGCCATTCCGAGAGCAGTGAAGAGCATTCCTGACAGCGATGGATTTCGGACGGAAATTCAATGCAACAACTGCGGTGCGCACTTGGGTCATGTCTTTACCGGGGAACGGCTGACGGAGAAAAACACACGTCACTGCGTGAATTCTCTCTCCATGCGGTTCGTCCCAAAATCCTAAATCGCGGTTTGCCAATCGCGAATCGCATCGATGGGATACAGAAGCATCAACACATTGAGTGTGAGATTGTCGCGGATGAAGTACAGCATCACCAATTCAATGACAATGACGAGCGCCACTGTCCATTTCCATGAGAAGCGCGCAGTGAACCAAAATCCGAGGATGACGGAACACACATCTCCCACGGAATTCAAAATGCTGTCACCGGTGTAGTCGAGTGCAGCCGTTGCCGTTCGATAACGATTGATAATGAGAGGGGAATTTTCCAAAATCTCCCACCCAAATTCCATGAAAACCGCTAACAGAAGTCTTTGATGAAGAGGAACCTTTCGAAAGACCAAGAGTAACAATGCATAGAAGAACACTCCATGCAGAATGTGGGAGAACGAATACGGATCGAGAAATAGTTGTGAGGTGTCACTGGCCCATGCATGCATCGTCCACAGTCCAAACCCACACGTACACCATGCAATGCGTCCCATCAGCGCGAGGGCCGCGATAAAAAGCAGCGTCGAACCTGCAAGAGCGATCGTCGACGAACGAGTGAACAACACTCCCTTTTCTGGGTGATTCATGAAAGGAGTCTACGTCGACATGCATTCGTCTGTCACTGACAGAATGCAGGCGGTGATGAGGAGAAGTCGGTCGCGAAGTGCGCCGTCAGGTAGTAGCGGCTCGTTGCGGGGTCGACTGCGATGCCCACACCCATCTTCGTAAATTGAGGGCTGACAATCGTGTTGTAGTGCGAACTGTTCGCCTTCCCTTTTTCAGACATGAAGAAATCGAAGGTGGTGCGAATGGAGTCGATCATTTCCTGCGTACAGTCGGCGCTATCGCAATCGTAGATTCCCCATCCAATGTTTTCGGTAAAGGTACGGCTGCTCACATTTTTGAAGGTGAGGCCTTTTGCGGCAAACCACTGCTCAATCGCGTCGTAATCGTAGTACGCCGCTTTCCATGTTCGTTTGTGGGAAATCGTTCCTCGTTTTGCTGCGAAGAGTGACCAGTTGCCCGCGGTTGTGTCCAACGACGTATCGAGTGTGTAGGGGGAAAGTCCCTGCGTGGCACGGTAATCGTTGTACCAGCCAAGCCATGCGTTTCGAACCGCTGTCATATCGACATGCGAAATTGTCTGCACATTCACTTGCGTGCAGGAATCTTGTGCCTGCGACAAAGGAGTGAAAGCGGAAAACCCCGCGAGAAGAATGCTGAGTGTCGAAAACATGGAGATACGCTACCAGGGTGGAACGTGAAACAAGATGGCACCAAGCACTCTTTTAGTATTTCGTACAATAAGACGAATTAGAGCGATTTGCAGTCTTTGGAGCACCCCGTTCCGCCATCGCATTCTTCTTGTTCATGGACAAACCCGATGGAAGGAATTGCTTGAGTTCCCTCAACAATTCCATTTCCACATTTGTACATCGTGTCCAAGTTGCGTCCGCACTGCATGAACAGATCCTTCGTCGTCTCAACGTCGTATTCCTTTCCCCGCGTGAATGTGGTCAACGTGTTCGGTGGCAACGACGACACTGCCTGTCGTTTTGCTGTTGAGTAGAACATGTTTCCGTTCGGGAATTGGTTCTTCCAATCAAATTCCATGATCGTGATTTGCGTGTCCGAATCGGTATTGAGGTTCGGTCCCAAGAGCGTGAACTGCACGCCTTCACGGCCTCCGCATGCAAAGTGGTTGCGCTGATTTGCTTTGATCACGATTCCCAAATCCGCCTGTGTACTTGGTAAATCCTTTCCGTTCTGAAGTGCATTCATTGTTTGAGGGCTTTGAATCAGCTGTCCGGAGAGCGACGTCAACTCTCCATTTTTCCAGAGCAATACGACGAGAATCAAAATGATGACACCGACAACAACGAGAAATTTCTTCATAAAAGGAAAAGGGGAACGCGTTGATTCAATCAAACGGCGTATTTGCTTACAAGAGACAGAATGGATATTTGCAGTGCTGATGTTGTTTCAAAAAAAAGAGGAACGCGACAAAACACTCCTTCCTCTAGAGCCATAGAGGCCCTTTCCTTGGTGTGATTCTCGATCAATGGTGGTGCCGATGGCGAGACTCGAACTCGCACAAGATTGCTCTTACACGCTCCTGAAGCGTGCGCGTCTACCAATTCCGCCACATCGGCTGATGTTGTTTTCTTCGAGAGGACAATGAACGAAAACAGGCCGCCATGGTAGCAACTTCCAGCGGTTTGCCAACGGCTAAACAGAGCGCCCGACCTCTTCTATTGCATTCTTTCAACGAAGGCGGTGTAGGATATCGCCATGATTCGTAGCTTCGTTCGACGTCTCGCTCCCTGGCTGCTGCTTGTTTTCTGTGCAGTCAGCATGCTCTGGACCGGAGGAAAGGCATTGGAGTTAACATGGGCATTGGTGTTTGTGGCGTGGACTCTTGCGTTTGCAGGAGTGTTCTACCGACGAGTGGCTGAACCCACAGTTCCCATTGAACTACTGGCAACACTGGGACTCTTCATTCTCTGGTCGGTGCTCAGCTTCTTTTTTTCACAAGCGACGAACTATGGTCTTGATGAAATTGTTCGAGAGGGAAGTTTTGCTCTGATCTTCCTTTGGATTGTTCGAGAAATGCGAGCAGAAGAAGGAAGGAGATTCACTGATCGCTTCATTTCTCTCATCAGCCTCACAACCCTTCTTGCATGCATCGTGGGAGTGATGGTCTATGTGTTGCAGCCCGTGAATCGTTTCGTCGGAACATTCTTCAATCCTCGCTTCACACCCGATTACTGGCCAAATGCTTGGGCCGATGAACTTATTCTCATCTGGCCGGTTTTGTTCCTCTGGTCCACAGAAGCACGCACCGAGCGCTCGGTGATCCTTCGACTCCTCTCACTCGCTTTTGTCATCGGGTGTCTGTTCCTCAGTTACTCGCGCGGAGGACTTCTCACCTTTGCCGCTCAAATTGTATTGCTCGCGGGCATTGCTCTGTGGAAACAGCGCCACAATCTTCACTCCGTATCCGTTCGTCGCGTGACGGTTGCCGTAAGCTGCGTGCTGCTGATTGCGACAGGCTTCTTCTTTGCCACGAACGTTCTTCGCGCACAGTTCCACCCCGTGCAGTCCGTGTCAGAGAAGGTGACATTCACCGCAGCGGAGGGAACCTCGTCCATTTCGGAGCGGGCACAGTTTTGGGACGAGTCGATAGTGCTCACGAAAAAGAAACCGCTCTTCGGGTGGGGGCCGTATAGTTTCCGCTTCGTACAGCCACATTTGCAGCAAGGAATTTTGGCGACATCCGATCACCCTCACAATGTCTTCCTCAAGCTTGCCATGGAACGCGGGGTGCTGAGTGCGGTGTTCTTCTTCCTCTTCCTTCTCTTTATAGGAGTTCGTGTCGCTCGTTCCATCAAACGACCGTCAGCGACGGAAGCGTTCCAGTTGCGCCAACTGCTCCTCTCGGTCGGGTGCATCGGTTTGCTCGCGCATAATTTGATCGACTACAACCTGCAGTTCGTCGGAGTCTCGTTGCCGTTTTGGATCTTCCTCGGACTTCTTGTCAGTGAAGGGGGAGACACAGCGTTGGAACCGACAGTGCTTCGATTCAATGTCGGGAAGAAAATCGTGAAGACGATGGAGTTTGTCTGCGCGACCGCTCTTCTGTTCGTCGTCATGCGCGAAACGCCGTTCATCATCGAGTCGTCGATCGCTCGTGCAGCGGAGGCACAGGGGAACGACGAAAAGGCTGCTCAGTGGTACGAACGAGCGAAGGGTGCATGGTTTGGACGTGACGCAGAGTTGGGGCGGGCAAATACCCTTCTTGCTCTCGGTCGCGCAGATGAGGCTCTTGCAACGTTGCAAACACTGCGAACGCACAACACGATCGATGGGCGTGTGGAACAGATGATCGGAAGAGTGATGTTGAAAGAGAAGCCGCAAGAAGCACTGCAACACCTCGCGGTTGCATTCGCATGGAATGGTCAGAACGATCTGGGGATTCTTCTGTCCGTCCTGCAGGCACTCGATGCATCTCCCAGTGAGATGACTGTGGATTGGAGAGATCGCGTTGTGTCGACGCTCACGGCATACGAACAGGCTATCAAGGGAAACGTTCACTACATTGCGCTGTCCCATAATGTCGAAGACTTCAAGCAGAGTGCGGAAATTGCCTCCCGTCTGTTCCCAGACGATGCGCCGAAGATCGAGCTTCTGGATGCATCGGTCGAACGCCACTCCACAGAAGCTCGTGCCTCAAAGACGGTGGAGCGCGGCATTCTTTGGTGATGCTTCACAGAGCAAGACTCTCCACGTAGTCTGACCCAGCTTTTTACCCAATTTCTATGAACCATTCAAAATTCGTTGTTCTCGCGGTCACACTTCCATCGTTACTTCTCTGTGCATGCGGAAAGGATTCCAATGTCCAGGTCGGCAGCGGAAGTGGACAGCAAGTCGTTGTCAAAACCTACATGCCTGTCGGAGAGGTGAAAGACCCTGTCCACGGGAAAGAGGTGTGGCTGTCGTACGGCGCACTTGCAGGAGTGGGGAAGGAGAAAGCCAATGGCATTGCCACGATGCACGTCTTCGAGGACTCCAATTCCAACATCGGCATTCAGTTGAATATCGCGCTCGAGAAAGAAGGAACCTTCTACGAAGCCTGGGTTGCCAAACCGAACTCCGCACCGTCCTCGTGGATCAGTGTTGGTCATGTCGGAAGTGTCCTGGGAGACGTCCGTCATGCGGTTTCTGCGAAGAAGGAACAGGACGTTCGAGACTATTCTGAGGTCAAAATTACGCTCGAAAATGACGACGGAAACACGGCCCCATCGACGGTCGTTGCCGAGGGTGTGCTCAAAAAGGCGAATCGATAGGTCAAGCGACGAAAACGTATCTCCGAAAGTGGCCCTCCCTATTGCCGAGAGGCATTGAGGGGGGCTTTGGTGTCCGCAGAGACCCGAATCCAGGTGATTGGGTGGGCGGTAAACGTTGCTATCGGCTCCCTAGACCTTTAGAGGGTCGGCAGGCTGAGCACCATCGTCACGCAGAGGAAGGTGATCAGAACCACGTGCGTAAGCACGAGGGGGAGCGAAGCGCGGGTAGATGTAAGCTTCACTGTTTTCATGGTAGTCCCGGGGAGGGGACTGCGGGAGTGTAAGGACGCAGATTTTGTTGTCTAGTCATCATTGACGACATGTTGTACTCATGACATGACGTATCTATTTGCCTCTATTTTGGGTAAAAGTTGAAATAACAAACGAGAACGAGTGGTTAACGTTACAGTACACTGTATAAAAAATGTGTACATAATGTGTGTAAGAGCAGGGGATTGGGTGATTGATAAAAATTGGTAATGTTTTACCGTATACTTATTAAAGAAGGCGAACCGAGAAATTAAAAACAAGACCGAAGGGCTTTTCGAGCATACTGAAACCAGTTGTAGACTTTAAAAGGATGCAGATCACTCGCTGTATGGTCGGGACGACAAGACTCGAACTTGCGACCTCACGGTTCCGAACCGTGCGCTCTAGCCAACTGAGCTACGTCCCGAAGAACGAGAGGAATGGTAGGCCATCGATCTCGGAAGTACCAGTGAAGGCGCGACACGCTGCGAATTTGAAGAAAAGAAAAACTCTGTCAAAACATGCAACACAATCAGTAGTGTGTATTTGCAAGCCATCGCCGCTATGGATTGTTGTTTCAAAGGCGTTTCTACTGCCAAGACTTACTATGAGACCTTGTCAATAAAGTGCAGGAAGCGTAAAAGACTGAAGTAATTTTCCCCACCTTTCCTATGGTTGGTTCCTTCCTCGGTCGACGCTTTGCAGTCACTGTTGCAACAGCCGTCGCCTCTTTGTCGATTCCAGCAGTCGTGATGGCTGCAACAGCGGTGACTCCTGCAACAGGAGGATCTGCCATCTCTGGTAATACGTTCACGAGTGGAACGTTCACTCCTTTGACCGGTCCAACGCTCTCAGGAATTAATGACACCGATATGACGGTTGCTCCGACATTCGGAACATTGATTCTCAATGCTCCTGCCGGATTCCAATTTGATACGGGAGGAACGGCACCGACTCTCCTTGTGACGTGTACTTCAAACTGTGGAGGCACGAATGAGAACGTGAATAACCTTCCATCGGGTTCCACAATCGCAGTGACGGTTTCTGCAAGTCAGTTGACGGTGAACATCACAGACGATGTCGATGGAACCGCCATCAACACCCTTACATGGCAGAATGTTCGCGTCCGCCCAACGGCAGTCGCTGTAACATCCGGAAACCTTGTCATCAGCGGAGCAACGGGCTTCGTCGGTCTTACAGGAACAACGAACTTTGGAACACTCTCTGAAGTCGCTGCATCGAACACGGTGACAGCAGCAACGGGAGGATCTTCCATTTCTAGCAATACAATTGGCGGAACATTCACATCCCTGACAGGACCGGTGATCTCCGAAGGAGTCACAAGTTCTATTTTGGAAGGAACGGTGATCTTGAATGCTCCTGCAGGATTTGAGTTCGATACGACGGGCGCAGCTCCTACCGTCTTGATTACACGCATTGCCGGTTCCAACACGGGAACACAGGGATCCACACTGTGTAATATCAATAACGTTACAACGGGCACGAGCCAGGCAGTGACTTCACGAACATCCTCTCAGATCACCTTCACGGTTGATGATGAGTCACGCAACGGCGAAAGCACAGACGGAGTTTGTACAGGTGTGCGCAACAGTCTCACATTCCAGAACGTCCGTGTTCGCCCAACAGGAACACTCGTTTCTCTTCCTTCTTCTGCGAATATCACCTTCTCCGGTACGGCACCAGTCGCAAGCGTGACGGGTTCCACGAACTTGGGAACACTCACGGAAGTGAAAGCAACGACTACGACGACAGTCGTGTCATCCGGTACTTCCACCTACGGAGACACGGTGACACTCACCGCAACGGTCACGAACGGATACGCCCCAACAGGAACGGTTCAATTCAAAGATAATGGAACCGATATCGGTTCTGCTGTTGCACTGAATGGTTCTTTCCAGGCTGTCTTGATGTATTCCGGTCTTACCGCCGGTTCACATACCATCACTGCAGTATACGCAGGTGATGGAATCAATGCAGGCAGTACGTCCGCTGGTCTTCCTCAGACAGTAAATAAGAAGACACTGACGGTGACTGCAGACGCCGCTACGCGAAACTACGGTGATGCAAACCCTGTGTTTTCTGCGACCTTCACAGGCTTCGCAAACTCTGAAACCCTCAACACGTCCGACGTTACAGGAACAGTGTCGCTCACAACGACGGCGACCGCTTCCGATAACGTAGGATCATATCCTTTGACTGCAGCTTTGGGATCGCTCGCTTCCAACAATTACACATTCTCCTTTGCGGCAAGCACACTGACAATTAACCCTGTGGCATTGTCTGTGACAACGAACGCAGCGTCGCGTGCATACGGAGTTGCGAATCCAACGTTCACTGTCAGCTACGCAACATTCGTCAATGGTGACGACGCAAATGATCTTGGTGGAACACTCGTCTTTACGACTGTCGCCGACATCAATTCTCCCGTTGGCTCCTACACAGTCACTCCAAGCGGACTGACATCGACGAACTACACACTCTCGTTCTTTGCGGGAAACCTTTCGATTAACCAGGCAGTAACGGGAACATCGACTGTTCTCGATACTCCAACTCCAAACTCTTTGGTGGGAACGAACGTTGAACTTCACGCTACGGTGAGTGGTGGATTGAGCCCAACAGGAACAATTCGTATCTCGAGCGGCTCTACGGTTCTTGGAACGGTCTCCGTTTCCAACGGTTCCGGTTCCATCTTCAAGACATTCACAATTGCAGGCACCTACAGCTTGAAGGCGGAATACCTCGGAGACACAAACCACCTCTCCAGCACGGGAACATTGATCTTCCACGTTGTTGATAAAGACTACGCAGATACCACAACAACAGTCAGTGCAACAAACCCATCCATTGTTGGTGACGAAGTTGAGTTCACCGCAACGGTAGACGGTGCTTATAACCCCACAGGTGATGTTAAATTCTACGATGGCTCCGGTGCAACATTGCTCGGAACAAGCACGCTCAGCAGTGGTTCTGCAACATTCAAGCACACCTTCACGACTGCGGGTTTCCACCCTATCAATGCGCACTACTTGGGTGATGCAAACAACCACGCAAGTTCCGGAAGCTTGCTCATCGAAGTAACGGTGCAGCAAGAAGTGCAGAAAGACACTCCTGACTACGTCTTCACGCTTAATGCTCCTTCCACGTCCATTGTTGGAACAGGAGGAATCCTTTTGACTGCGACAGTCTCCGGCGCCTACATGCCAACAGGAACGGTTGAGTTTTACAACGGAACGACATTGATGGGCACAGGCTCTCTCGATGGAAACTTCGAAGCAACATACACGGCCGTCTTCACGTCGGTCGGTACCTACACGTTGCATGCTCACTACCTGGGTGACCCTAACAATAACCCAAGCACGGCAAACGCTACCGTTGAGGTGACGACGACACAGACGGTGAATCAAGCTTCTCCTCTCACAACGACGGTTCTTGCGGTCTCCAGCCCCTCTGTCGTCGGTGACATGGTGACGCTTTCCGCACACACGGATGGTGGATACCTTCCTTCCGGTGACATGGTCTTCAAAGACTTCGGAGTGCCACTCGCTACTGTTCCGTTATCCGCAACGGGTGCCGCGAGCTACTCACTCGACACGCTTGCAGTCGGTTCCCACGATTTGAGCGCAGAGTACTTGGGAGATACGAATAACCTCGGAAGCCTTTCCCCAACAGTGACCGTGCACATCGTTCAGAAGAAGACGAGCATCGTCGCTCTCGCATCGATTCAGAACCCACACAGTTCCTTCTACGGAATTGTCTTCAACACGACAGTGACGGGGTACCACCCAACAGGAAGCGTTTCGTTCTACGAAGGAACAACGCTGCTCAGCACGGTTGCGTTGGATGCATCCGGATTCGCTCAACTTGGTTGGAAGTTCCCTGTGGGAACCTACCACTTCACGATGAACTACTCGGGTGACTTCAATAACTTCCCAAGCTCCACAGACATCTCAGTGCAGGTTGTGGACATGGGCAACGAGAACGATCCAGGTGACGGCGGATCAAACGGTTCCGGTCGTGGCGCAGGAGTGCAGGGAGCACTCACCATGGCAAGTTACTTGGCAAAGGGACACTTCGGCACCACTCCTCCACCAGCCTTCGGAGGAGGAGACACAATCCCGATGAACGACGATGAATTGCAGTACTTCTGCAGCATGCAGCGTGCATTGCCACGCGGAGCAAGCGACGAGTTCCTCACGGCCGTTGCTCAGTTGGTCTCTTCCATCACAGGACGAACCCAGGAGTACGTATTGTCCACGCTCACGGACGACAATCTCTGCGCTGAAATCAATGCGTCTCTCAGCCCGGCAAACCTTTTGACACAGCTCAAATTGACGCCATTCGCAGTGAACGCTCGCGGCGTACCGGTTTCTTCAAACCCAACATGGAACAAGTGTATCAGCGGTGGTCGCGTGACCCTGGAGGACATTAAGTCCAACCCTGATCGTACAGAGCGCCGCCGCGCAGGAGTCAGCTTGCCGGAGACGTGTGCGTCCTACCACACACAGTCAGTGTGGAGGCACCCAGATCTCGACATCTACTTCGTGTTCGACAAGGCAACACGCCAGCTCATCGTTCCAGAAGGGTACTTCGTGACCCCAGAAAAGAACGTCGCTGCAGCGAAGTAAGAACAAAGCACAAAGACGAGAAGGGCGTCTGCAAAGGCGCCCTTTTTTGTGGCGAGTTCCTGTACACTTCTTTCATGGCTCTCAGCGAAGGAACACCGGCGCCGGCATTTACCCTCTTGGATCAAGACGGTTTGGAGCGATCTCTCAAGGATTACGCTGGTTCATGGGTTCTACTCTACTTCTACCCGAAGGATGACACTCCAGGATGCACCAAAGAGGCATGTGGACTAAAGAGCTATACGAATCAATACAAGCGACGGGGCATCACGATTCTCGGCATCAGCGCCGACCCGGTTGAAAAACATAAGGAATTTTCGAAGAAGTACGGTTTGCCGTTCCGGCTCCTGTCGGACGAAACAAAACAGACAATCGAAGCGTACGGAGCGTGGCAGGAGAAAAGTATGTACGGGAAAATGTATATGGGCATTGTGCGCATGTCGTACCTCATCGATCCCAAAGGTACGATCGTCAAAATCTATCCTGACGTTGACCCGGAACGGCATGCAGGAGAAGTTTTGAAAGATACCGAGAAGCTTCAACAGGCTTAGGAGAAAGTGTGCTATACTCTTTCACGATTCGTTCCCCCATCTTTCCATGAACTCACATTACACTCGTCTTCCGTGGATTCTTGCCGGAGTGGTGCTTGTGCTCTTCCTCTACAGCTGGGGAAGTTTCAACGGCATTGTTGCGTCGCATGAAAACGTTGATGCAAAGTGGGCACAGGTAGAAACACAGTATCAACGCCGCTTCGATTTGATTCCCAACATCGTAAGCACGGTAAAGGGTGCTGCAAACTTTGAGCAGTCGACATTCACTGCCATTACGCAGGCTCGCAGCAGCTGGACAAATGCATCGACCGATCGCACGCAGAAAATCGCTGCCGCTCAAACTCTCGACACCTCGCTCTCCCGCCTGATTGTCGCAGTAGAGGCGTACCCACAGCTGCAAGCAACCAAAGCATTCCAGGACCTCATGACCGTCACAGAAGGCACGGAAAACCGCATTGCAACGGCACGCAAGGACTATAACGACGCAGTGCAGACCTATAACGTCTCTGTGAAGCAGTTTCCACGCAATTTGTTTGCTCGATTGTTCGGTTACGGCCCCGAGACCTTCTTCCAGAACACGGAAGGGTCCGAGACCGCTCCCGTCATCGACTTTGGAACGTCGTCTCAGGCTGCCATTCAGTAACGCCTATGCTTAGCATTTCGCGTCTCGTCGTCGCACTGTCGCTCGTCTTTCTCTCTGCTCCGCAGGTGAGTGAGGCGGCGTTTGCGATTCCACCCAATGATGGATACGTCACAGACGACGCGGGGATTTTGAAACCCGATGAAGAGTCGGCGATCGAAGCAGAATTGACCGAGTATAAAAAAACGACGAGCAATGAAATTGCCGTCCTCGCGGTGAACACGATGTCCGGCGCAGACATTGCCGAAACGTCGGTGGAGGTTTTACGAAAATGGGGAATTGGAGACGCGCAGAAAAACAACGGAATTCTGATTCTCATTGCATACGCAGATAAGAAAATCTTCATTGCGACGGGCTACGGACTCGAAGGGGCCGTTCCCGACCTTGTCGCAAAGGGAATCATTGAAGAGGACATCACTCCTGCGTTCCGAAAAGGAGAATACGGAGATGGAATCAAGGCGGCGGTTACATCGCTGGAGAAGCACATTGCCGGTGAATACACGGCCGATCGTTACTCGGAATCGTTGGGCCCCGGTTTGCCTGCATTCCTGTGGGTGTTCGTTCTCATTGCAATCCAGGTGCTCGCGGCATGGTTTTCGCAGAGTAAATCATGGTGGGCAGGAGGGATTGTCGGCGGTGTTGCAGGAGTGTTTTTGACCATTCTCTACACATGGTGGTTGAGCATTCCGATTCTGATTATTTTGGGACTTGTGTTCGATTACGTCGTTTCCAAAGCAGGCCCACGCAATCGTCGAGGAGGACGGGGCGGATTTGGAGGATTCGGCGGTGGAAGTTTTGGTGGAGGAAGCAGCGGAAGTGGTGGATTCGGTGGTTTCAGTGGAGGATCTGGAGGCGGAGGAGGTGCGGGCGGTTCGTGGTAGAATGGGGACCATGCGATTCGTTGTGTTCCTCACTCTTCTTCTTTCGACTCCGTATGCATTTGCAGCAGAGCCGCTTTCAACAGTGACGGTAACATCTTCCGCTCCAGAGAACGGACGTATTCCTCTCGGGGCGCAGCGAGTCGATGCGCTCGATCTTTCTATGCATGTGCCATGCACTCTGTCCCACGATGTTTCTCTCCAAGAAATCACCGTGCGCCATATCGGCTTGGGAGATGCGAGTGATATCGAGGGAGTGGCGTTGTACCAAGGCAACAGACGACTCACGCGTTCTCTCCGTTTCAGTTCCACAAAACCCGAAGTCACTCTGCGGGTACGATCGCTTGTACTTGCTCCGTGTACAACGACATCATTTTCTCTTCGCCTCAACTTTTCGAAAGATGCCGCGATTGCATCCGAGCATGGCCTGAAAATTTTTCAAGACGGAATCAAACTTTCGGGAGCGGCTGTGTCCTACAACGAAACGACTGTTGGCATGCCTGCCCAAACAGTTTCTGCGACGTTACCCAACGTGACCGTCACGGCATTGCCCCTCAATCGTTTCCCAGTATATGGAGACAATCGTCTACTAGCACGATTCTTGATGCATGGAGATACGCAGAAGGATGCCGCTCTTCTTTCCATGAGCCTTCTGAATAAAGGAAAAGCCACCAATAAGGACATTCAGAATATTCGCCTTCAGTGGAATGACGGAGAAATCATTTCGGAAACATTGCCGACAATGGACGAAGATGTCCTACGATTCACTTTCACCCCTCACGTCACAATCGACCGCTCTGCGCAGCGAATTTTGGAGGTCTACGGCGACGTGACAGCATCTCGAAAGAGAACGATCGACTTGGTATTGGAAGAAAACAGTGATCTTGTGACAGATCAGGTACGGTCCAGATAGTGGCTAGAGAGACCATTCTCGTGCATACTGTGGACCACAAATGCGACGCCGAATTTTACTCGCTTTGATGGTGTGCACGCTGACAACAGCGTGTGGAACCTCAGTACAGAAGGAGATTTCGTCCGGGGAGCTTCTTCAGAAGGCTGCGGAATCGATGAAGGATTTTGCGGCATTGGATGTATCGATCAAAGGTTCCGTTTCAGGAATCGATCAACAAGGAAAGCGTCCATTCACTCTCGATCTAAACGGACAGATGCAAGACGGAGGAAAGAATTCCACCTTTGCATTTACGGTTCTCCTTCCGCTTCAAAACACTCTCCGTCTCAATGGATCTGCACTCATGCTTGCAGGGAAAGATCTCTATTTCACACTTTCGAAGGTGCAGCAAAGCATCAACGGATTTTGGGTAGATGTAGACGATGAAGAATCGAAAAAATCTCTCAATCAATGGTGGAGGGTGCCGCAAACCACAGTGCAAAAGGAAACCGTGTCACAGTCCTCGGACGGATTGCTCCCCATGCAGTTGAATATTCTTCGCATTGATGAGGATAGCGGTTCGAAAATGATGGACGGACACTCTGTTCGAGAACTCACGGTCAGTATTGACCCCAAGAAATTGAAGGAGTTTTTGGACTACGTCGCAAAGCAGCAAGGCAAAACGCCTACCGCCAATGAGTTGATGATTTCATCGCTCTTAGCGCTCTACGAAACGAAGGGGGTCATTACGATTGTAGAAGATTCCTACCTCATTCAAAAAATTGTGTGGACCGTCCACCCCATTCAAGGTGCTCCATTCCCAGTATCAATCGATACAACAGTCTCCTTCACCCCCGCAACGCTGAAGCAAAAAATTGTCGCTCCTTTGGATGCCAAGATCTATACGTCCTCTGGTTTTCATCTGCCCATGCCCACCGTTCAGCCTTCGCCTGAATCTCCTTCTCTCTAACGTATGGAAACTCCTCCCTCCGTCGACGGTGTCGCACTCCCCAGTGAGCCTGCGTCGACACCTTCCACACCGGTTGTGCCTTCAACCCCCGCAATCAATCGTGCGTCTGTAAACGGAGCAAGACGAATTTTGCTCGCCATCGCGTTTATTTGCTACGGCGCGTATGCCGTGTGGTGCCTTGCATTGATGGCCGCGTTACCGTCGCCCACGGGAGGACTCACTCAATTCACGCAAATTGGAACCATGAGTGCGTACATAGGAGCTGCGGGATTTGTCCTCTTCTTTCTCTTTGGTCTCGTCCGCATTCGAAGCAATGGTTCCTTACCTGCAGACGCAAAACAGCGTGCGCTCATTCGCATTGTACTGACGGTTGTGCCGGGTATTCTGCTCAGTCTCGCGGTTCCTTTTGTTATCAATCGGGAACCCTCTCTCACAATGGAAATTATCAAGCCGACCCAAGCGGAGGATTTCGTGTCGCCGGTTGCGGTGACCTTCAGTGTTGAGAAGGCCGTCGAGATTTTGCGTCAACGAGGCAGCAAACCACTGACGTATCATTGGGATGTGAATGGAGACGGAAAGAGCGACCAAGACACCGTAGTGCCCGTTCTCACGACCACGTACCAACGTGAAGGAACGTATCTGACGACTGTGACTATGAGCTTTGGTCCCGGCTCGACGGAAGCCCCAAGGACAATTGCGCGACGTATCCTCATTTCTCAAGCGGTGTTCACGAGCGACCCCGCAAATCCGATTGTGAATCAGCCTGCAACATTGGATGCAAGCAACCTCATCAAAGATCTCAACTCGATCGACAACATTGCGTGGGATTTTGATAACGACGGAAAAGTTGATGCCGAAGGAAAGGAGACATCGGTCACAACGACATTTTTCAGAACAGGAACATTCACAGTTGCAGTGACGATTCGCCTCACGAATAAAACGGAAACTCAGTACAAGCGCGCCTTGACGGTCACAGATCCAGAACCTCTTCCGTTCCCTGTCACGGTGACAACCGAACCGAAAAAACTTCTCAGCCCCGCTCCATTTGTCGTCGTGTTCACGGTCGATACCAAGGAGCCGATTGCAAACGTGCAATGGGTGTTTGGAGACGGAGGAAAAGGCGAAGGACCACGTGCCGCTCACCAATTTACGCAACGAGGCAATTTCTCCGTCTTAGCCAAAATTCGCAGTCAATCGGGGTCTTTGGCACAAGTAGTAACAAATGTAAAAATTGTGGATCCGTTGAATATCTCTGACCTTACCTTCGACGGAACGCCGGAAATTCAGGGTGGCGAAATTCAAGGAGAGATTCCTCTCGCACTGAAACTACAACCGAAAACGAATGCGCAGTTCATTGATTTTTCATGGGAGTCACCGGGTGTGACCGAAGACCGAACGCTCGATGGAGATTTGGATGTGACGTATCGAAAACCGGGAAAGTATGTACTGACGCTGATTGCCGTGGATGCCGAACAGCATGTGATGCGAAAGACTTTCAGTGTGAATGTGCTTCCTGTTTCGTCACACATCTTGTTCCAAATGCAGCCTGAAGACGGTGTCGCACCCTTGAAGGTGAGCTTCGATGCATCGGAGTCTGATATCCCGGGAGAAACGATCTCCGGTTTCGTGTGGGACTTTGGAGACCAAGGCTCGCCGCTCCCGACGGGAGCCAGCACCGAGCACGTATACACAAGTCCCGGAACGTACACCGTGTCCCTCACGGCACAGACCACGAGCGGTCGCCAAGAGTCAACGAACAGAACGATCGTTGTACGCGCTCCGGCGTTGCAGGCGATGTTCCTCGCAAGCCGCCTCACGATTCCGCAGGATGCCACCAATCGTCGTATTCAATTCGACTCCAGTTCGACGAAGGGAGCAGTAAAAACCTTCCTCTGGGACTTCGGAGGATTGGGACAAAGCTCAGAGCAAAATCCGAACTTCGAATTCACGAAACCAGGGGTCTTTCCGGTCGTTTTAACCGTGACCGATGACTCTGGCACAAAGAGCACCTACTCTGTTACCATCACGGTCAAATGAAGCAGAAAACAATCGTCCGCATTTGTGCCTCCTTGGCCGTCATTGCGATCATCATGGGCGCTCTCCTCCCAGCATTGGGACTCTAGAGCACACTGGCATAGAACGTATTTCTATGCTCTGATAGGGAGGTGCGCCACGGTTTCCTCCTCGTCGATAAACCACTCGGACCTACCAGTCACGATGTGGTGCAAACCGTGCGTAGAGCCCTGCCAGAACGCGATGTAGGGCATTTGGGCACTCTCGACCCGCAGGCATCAGGGTTGCTCGTCTTAGCCGTCGGTTCCAAGGCTCTGAAGGTCGTGGAGCTGTTTTCCGGACTTAATAAAGAATACAAAGCGCACATCCGTTTCGGGGAAATCAGTACCACGTACGATGCAGCCGGAACACTCGAAGCAGTTGCTCTCAAACCGGGGTGGATCGCACCGGAGCAGGGGAGTCTGCAGCGCATCATTTCCGATCAGTTTGTCGGAAAGATTGATCAGGTTCCGCCAGGGTACAGCGCGATTCATATCGCCGGAGAGCGCGCGTACCGAAAAATGCAGCAAGGGAAAAACGTCGTCATGCCGTCTCGCAAAGTGGAAGTACTTTCGTACCACATCGACTCCTACAACTTTCCCGATTTACATGTCACGATTTCCTGCAGTGCAGGAACGTACATCCGTTCGCTCGCACACGACTTGGGACAAGTGCTGGGGTGCGGAGCGCACCTGGGAGGGCTGAGACGTACGAAGGTTGGGCAATGGAGAGTGGAGGACGCGGCGCTCCCTGCCAATGTCGCCTGGACACAGGTTTCACCCTTGAAAGAAATTCTCGCGTCGTTGCCCAAGGTGGAAATTTCTTCCCTGGAAGGGGAGGCACTGCGTCATGGGAAGGATATCGATCACGAGGTGCACCCTGACACAATTGCGTGGTGTGAGGGGCTTCCGATGGCGTTATTGGTGCCTTGTAAGGATGGGACACGCAGAGCACATCCAAGAAAGGTCTTTTAGGCTTCTCCTAGGGCTCGGACGAGAATTGACAATAATTCTTAACAGGTTTTAAATGCGCCCATGGCCACCATCAGTCGCATCGATCAATTGACGGCACAACGAGAGGAGCTTGCCGAGAGAATTGAACGAAGGAGACAGGATTTGGCAGAGAGCGATGAAGATACACGCGAAAGCCTTGCGCTCTCCCTTCATCACGACTCCGACGTTCTTCGAAAAGTTGAAAATACATTGAATGAACTGAGAACCTCGACGGCGCAGAATATGTGTGATGTGTGTCACAAAAAAATTCCTGAAGAACGTTTGCTCGCAATTCCCACTGCGACAACGTGTGTGAAATGCCAAAAAGAAATTGATGGAACGCAGAATCCTCTCGATCGTAACGCAGAAATTATTCAGGCATGGAAAAGAGTCACATCGGAAATTGAAGAGTGACATGAAACGAATGGCACGCCATGAGCGAGCGAATTGAGTCGAATGGTGGGCTGGGCGGGACTTGAACCCGCGACCAATTGCTTAAGAGGCAACTGCTCTACCAACTGAGCTACCAGCCCGAAGATTTGAAAGAAGCCCACCTTTTTCTGGGCCCGCAAAGGGTAGCAAAGGCTGTAGGTCCCCACAACCCCGCTTTTGGAGGGGAGGGGACTTAGAGAGCCTTTTCGACCGTAGTGGCTGCGGAGGAAGCAGGGGCAACAATCGTCTTTTTCAGCTGTGCCACGCGTGCCTCAAGAGCATTCTTTTCGTCCTCCGAGAGCTTGGAAAGGGCAGAAGAAAGGATTGCAGAGGCTTTGGCATCACCAGCGTCTTTTGCAATCGTGAACCAGGCGGCCGCATCGAGTGCATTCGGCTTGGATACACCTTCACCCTTCGCAAGCATGACACCCAGGTTCACTGCGGCTTCCGTCATTCCTTTTTTTGCGGCCT
This sequence comes from uncultured Candidatus Peribacteria bacterium, assembly GCA_964534565.1. GTDB lineage: Bacteria > Patescibacteriota > Gracilibacteria > Peribacterales > Peribacteraceae > CAZHON01. Next base: position 503,302 of record CAZHON010000001.1, read on the forward strand.
GTGTGAAGTGGAGCAGTGCACCAGTCAAATCTTGAGGACCGCCTTCCCCTCGATATTCCATCACTCCCAAGTTGTACATCGCGCGATCATTTCCTAACGCCACCGCTTTCGTAAACCACTCCCGGGCTTTCGGTAAATCTTTGGTGACGAGCGTTCCTTCGTAGTACGTCAGTCCCAAGTTAAACATCGCACGCACCTCACCTTGATCAGCGGCTTTTGCGAGCCACGACAATCCCTCGGTGACGTTTCGCTTCAGTTCCTTTCCTTCCAAATAAATCACTCCCAAATTGTACTGAGAAGCTTTGTCTCCACTTTGTGCGGAGGTTTCGAGCTGTTCGAAGGTGATCGGCATTTCCCAATGCGTGCACGCAGAGAGGAGAATTGCCAGACACAGGGTTCCAAGGGAGAGAGGGCGCATAGACCAAAATTCTATGCTTTTTTGGCATCCTGCCAAGGCTGTTCTCTGCCACCGAAAGCCCTTTTACTGCATTGCGACTGTTGGAGTCGGGAGGGAGAGGAGTTCTGCAATTCCACGAGCGTCCAAATAGTGCTGGGAGATGGAACCCGGCATTTGGCCGTAGGCAGAGACGATCTTCGATTCATCTTTCTTGCCATCCTCGTACTGCACGGTCTGCAACCAGACGATTTCATTCCCACGAAGATCGCGATTATTGACCTTCAATGTTTCTGGAGCAGTCGATGCGAAGTACGGTCCCTCGAAGGAAACAGAGCGTCCGTCGGCAATACCATAGAGTTGCACCTCTACTTCCGTATCGTGGCGCGATGTCTGCACGATCAGATCGCCGGGTGTGTTATTCACGAATTCGAGATCCTGCTTTCCCGGGAACACGGTTGCATCCAAGCCGACACCGAAGAGTTCGTAGTAGTGCACGTAGAGACTGTGCGGCGCACGCTCTTCGATGGGTAATCCGGCAAGCAATGCGGCTCGGTATGCCGTTGTCGCAGCCTGGCAGATTCCGCCCCCTGGAGCGGGCTCCAAAGTGCCTCCATTCACGATGATGAGCGAATCGGACCAACCGTTGCTCTTTGTGATCGGGCCACCAAGCGTTTGGTTGAAGGAAAATGTTTGTCCTTGTGGAATCAACACTCCTTGCAACTGCTCATCGACTGCCTTTCGAATATTTTCCTTTCGTCCCCAGGGAGAGGTGCGGTAGTCGGAGCGTCCTGTGGAAAGAAGTGTGAACGTTTGCTTCTTTCCATTCTTCTGTACGGTGATTGTTCCGCTTCGATGCACAATCGGGAGAACGAGATCTTCCGTCTTCGATGTCAGCGCACCCACGATTTCCTTGGCAGCGGAAGCGCGATCGAGTTCGTAGCCTGCAGAGGGAGTGACATTCACCTTCACACGCTCAATGTCGTAATCGTCTTTCTCTGTCTGTAACAATACAGAATCAACAACCGGTGGGAGGTCGAGAGGGAGTGAACGCGCAAGAGACGCGTTGATTGCCTTTGTATCAAGCGAGAAGGTCGCACTCGAGTTCGTGTACGAGAACGACACCCACTCAGGGTGAGCGGCAGGCGAAGCGTCCCATGTTTGAGGAACCTGTACGGCAAGAGACCCCGTCTCGTGGAGGGTAACCGTCAATTTCTGCGTCAATAAATCTTTGCGTTGATCAAGCGTTTCCTTGAGAACACTCACTGCAAGCTGCACACCGAAGCGACGCTTCATACGTTCCTGCAGACGAAGTGCTTTGCGTTCCATCTGAAGTTCTTGCTCGCTTGGTGCCGCACGGTGAGTCGCTGTAGCGGCCTCAAGGCTGCGTACCAAACTTCCTGGGAGAGATGACGGAGATGTCATCGCAATACCGCCGGTCACGACGGTGAAGAGTAAAGCAGCTGCAAGAATGTTTGTGTGTGTGGTTTTCATGACTTTTTTATTATAACATATTTACTTAATTTTGCAAATAGAGACAGCTCACAAAAAAGAGGCCGGAGTGCGGCCTCTTCTTTTCGAGACGAAGGGGAGGGGATTAGGCCTTCAATTTGCGCTGTAACGCAGCCGGCACGATTGCCAAGGAACCCGCGAAAAGGAGGCTCAAGAGGTCAAATGGAGCTCCTGTCGTTGGGAGGGAGTTGAGGACAGAAATCTTTGTGGCAGACAAACGCTTGTCGAGGCTGACCTGGTCCAAGCCGTCGCCACTGATTGCAGCAAGGTTCGTAATTGTTGTTCCAGCTGCGACCGAATCCTTTGCGCTGAGGACGTAGGAAACGCTCCATGTGTCGCCTGGCTGCAACGTAGGCAAACTCCATTCCAAGGAACCGTCATTCACTTTACGACCGTTTGCAGCGTCCACAATATTCCACTGTGCTGCATTGAAACGGTCCGTCACCGTCAGGTTCGTCAACGGAGCGGAGGTGATGTTGCGAACAGTGATGCGGAAACGAACAGAGCCACCAACCAAGACCTGACTTCGGTCCGATGTCTTGGAGATGAGAAGTGTTTCAGAGGCACGCGTGACGCTGCGTACAGAAGAAGTCGTCGTCACAGGAGGGACGTAGACGATTGGGCGTGGAGAGGAAGTGGACGAGGAAGGACGTGCGGATGTTGTAGGAACAAAGCGACGTCGGCTGCTGGTGCTTGTGCTGGAATTGGACACAACACCAACGCGTGTGCGGTCGTAGGCAATCACTCCATCAACGCTCGCCGAAGCCAAAAGATCGTTTCCAACAGGAGCGTCATCTCGGACGAGAACCGTGTACTGCAATGTGAGGTCGCCGTTTGCAGGCACGTCGACGTTATTCCAACGAACGTTTGCTCCGTCGAGCATTCCACCGTTTGTAGCGCTGACAAAGGATCCGTAAATCGGAAGAGCAGCTCCCACGAATACGTGTGTAGCCGTTCCGTTCTCGTTGTTATGAACGGTCACGGTGTACTTCAGAAGGTCACCGCGTGCAGTGCTTGTTTCGCCGTCGGAGATATCGACATCGAGGTTATGAGGAACAACCGTGGAACGGATCGTCGTCGTGTCGACATCGTTCGTTCCCGTGACAGACGCAGAGACGCGAATGACTTCATTTCGGCGTGCACGCTCTTCGGCACGAGCATCGAACGTGAATGTGCGCTCCTCGTTTGGTCCAAAGTACTGCTGGGACCAAAGAATACGTGTGCTGTCCTGGTCACTCGTTCCGTTTGGATAGACGAATGCGATGAAAGGAGAAATTGTGGAACGGACATCGGTCGTGATGCCGACATTCTCAAGGTTCTTCACGCGGATGATGTAGTGCAAGTCATCTCCTGGAAGCACGGATGTTTCATTATCCGTAATGGAAACCTCGAAACTTGGAATTGCAGACTGGCTGTACGTAGAGCGCACCAACGTCGTATCGGTTGCAGACTGGCCACCGGCCGTTGCGCGTGCAGCGATGGTGACACCTTCTGGAGCATTGGCAGACACGTTCACCTGAGCTGTAAACGTGGCAGGATTGCCACGGCTGACTGTAATTCCGGGCCACTGAACCGTTGAACCGTTCAAGTGTCCTCCTCCGCTTGCTGCAACGTAGTCCACGTAGCTAGGAAGCTGAAGATCGAGGTTCACCGTCTGAGTGAAGTTGTCGTTTGTAGAGACAGTGACGGCATAGATACTGCTTCCTCCTGGAAGAACGCGATCTTTTCCGTCTGTGACAGACAAGAAGACAGAACCCGAGTACGAGTGCTCGTCGTTGTCGTCCAACGAAGCGCAATCAGGATCGTTCGGGAAATCCGTGCGTCCATCGCTGTCATTGTCCATTCCATCCTGACACTGGCTGAGGATCAAGGCAGAGCCTGGCGTTGGCTGGAGCAAGGAAGTGAGTCCTCCGCTCGCAGTGAGCAGAAGCATGCTTACCAATGCAGCCGGCAATGTAATAGAAGAACGTGACAACACAGCGGGGAGGGGAATTGACTAAAAGGAAGTTGTTTTACTATGAGAAGAATAATTCGTCAATAATCCTCAAAACGTAAAAGAGGCTATACCGTGTGGAATAGCCTCTTTTGAGTCTAATCTGAGTTGACTTTAGTCGTTTTTGGATCGTTGTAACAAAACGTTTTCGCGGATGGTTCGAGCACTCAACTTTGGCTGAATCATGAACAACGATGCCCTACCTGTGCCGCGAAGAATGCTGCTTGGAACGCTCGGGACCGTCACAGGCGTTGGAGCAGGCATGACGGGAGGAGTTACAACTGGAACGGTAACTGGCTTAGCCGGGTAGTACTGAATGCGATGATCACGCTCCAATTTGCTAACAAATGCGCGCTGTGCCGCAACGAACTCTGGTGTTCCCTGTGCGCCAACCCATTCGGACTTCCATTCGTTCATCGCTGCGCGGGCGTCGACCCATGCATGATCAACGTCTTTAACGTAGATAGGAGAGAGGACGACTTCGTCTGCAACAGACATGTCCTGAGCCATTGCTCCGGTAGGAACAAGGAAGGCAAGAAGAACGATTCCTTGAGTAAGACTGTAACGCATAGAAAGAAAAAGAAGAAAGAAAGGAAGAGTAATATAACAATTTTTAAAATATTGTCAAACAGCACAAAATAGGTCGTAACACTATTAAATGCATCGCAAAAGCTCGGCAGCGTCTTTGCTACCGGGCCTTTGAGGAAGTTTCTGTAGTGGTGGCCCAGACTCCCCCAAGGGGACTGCGACTCAAGCCTTTCACGCTGCGCTTTCGCTTGCGTTCAAGAGCTTTCGTCTGGGAGCAGGGTCTGAACGGTGACCCCTCGCTCTTCAGGCGAGTGAGCTGCGCTCAGATGTTGTTTTCTATGCCTCGCAAAAGCTCGGCAGCGTCTTCGCTACCGGGCTTGATAAGGTTCTAGTGGTGGCCCAGACCAGGGTCGAACTGGTGACACCTCGCTCTTCAGGCGAGTGCTCTACCACTGAGCTACCGGGCCACTAGCCTTACAATTGCCGCGGAAGTATACAGAGTGAGGTATGGACGTGAAAGGGGAGTCCTGTTGATATTTGGTTGAGGAAGGTAGACTTCGGACCATGAAGATCAATCAACTGCGCTATTACTACTTCTTTGGCCTGCTTCTGGGGGTGTTGGTTCTGTCGTTTTTAATTTTCATGCCCTTTCTCAAGTCCATTGCGGTCGCAGTGGCATTCTCGGTGGTACTTCAACCACTCTATAAAAAACTCGTTTCCCTCTTCGGCGGACGAACGGTTCCTGCCGCACTTGTGACAATTTTGTTCGTCGTCGTCGTGTTTTTGATTCCCATCACCTTCATCACGACTCGTGTTGTGTCGGAATCTTTGGGACTTTCCGGCCATATTTCCGGCACGCCTCAAACGGTGTCTGACAGCGTGGCGACGTTCTTGGAAAACAAAATCCATAACGCGCTTCCTTCGTTTGCGATCGATCTTCATAAACCTGTTCGCGATGTGTTCATTCAATTTGGAAAAATGCTTGCAGGACTGTTTGAAGGAACGGTGCACACGATGGTGAATATCTTCCTTGGACTCATCGCTCTCTTCTTCCTTCTCCGAGATGGTCATACCTTCGTTCGCAATCTCGTGATTCTCAGCCCGCTATCGGACAATCACGATGTTCGCATTTTCCAACGATTGGAGATAGCGATTACCTCCATCTTGCGGGGATCGGTCGTGGTCTCGCTTCTGTATGGAACACTCTCTGGTATTGGACTCGCGATCTTCGGTGTTCCAAGCGCTACGCTGTGGGGCTGCTTGGCCGCGATTGCATCGCTCATTCCAACAGGCGCCATTGTGACCGTTCTGTTGCCTGCCACTGCGTATCTGTTCATCACAGGAAACACGAGTGCCGGCATTGGGCTGCTCATTTGGTCCGGTGTGTGCATTGCAATCATCGATAACTACGTTGTCCCGCGTCTCGTTGGGCATGGCGTAAAAATTCACCACTTCTTTGTCCTCTTCTCCGTCATCGGGGGAATTGAGTTCTTCGGACCGGTTGGGTTTTTGCTCGGACCGTTGGTCTTAAGCTTCCTCTTCGCACTTCTCGATATTTATAAATTCATTCTCGTGAATGAAGGAGAAGGGAAATTATAAAAACCTGATTAGAAATGAAGAAGTGCGACGATGCTCGTGATCAAACCGATACTCAGAATTCCACCGAGCAGTCGCATGATTCCTCGGTACGAAAAATCCTTGATGATATTCGAAAGGAAGAACGCAAGAATGACATAGAAAATGAAGACCGGAACTTCCAAAATCGGGAGAAGGACGAAAATCAATTGAGAGTCACCTTTCAGCTGCTGGGTGCTCATGAAGCCCAAGTACGCGATGGTAATGACAAGAAGGAGAAGAAGAAAATACCCCGACAACTTTGCGGGAGTCTTCCAGAATAAATTCTCTTTCTTCGATGAGAGAATGAAGAAGAGGGAAATGAAGAGAGTAATGAGCGGAAAGAAGGATCTCCCTACAAACAACATCATTGCAGAGTACGCGGTATCGAGATTGATGATTGAGATTCCATTCCAAGCGGTGACGGTAAAATAGACGAGAAACACACAAAGGTACGCCTCGGCACTCAAGACCAACGTCTTTTTCAAGGTACGGAAAAAGGGTTCAGTGTTCATACCCACATCGTAAGCGAAGATGAGGAGAAGTTCGAGATTGTTTCGTTAGAACAAATACGACCCAACGTTCGCTTCTCCAATGATGATCTGCGTGTCGGGAGGCAACTTCATACGCTTGAGGGCGGCCAGAAGCCCAATTCGTTCAATAATGTCCTGGAAGCGGCGGATGGCACCATCGCTGTCGAAGTTCGTCATGATGGCCATCTGTTCAATGCGCTTTCCGCGAATAACCACTGCACCATCTTCCCGTCGCTCGATGCGGTAGGAACCCATTTTGTCCGACGTCTCCTGCGGCTTGAGCACAGGGAGCTCGGTACTGGTCTGCTCCTCTTCCACTTCCTGCATACGCTTTGTGCGTTCCTCAAGAACAATCGGGAGCAAGCTTGAAACCAAGTCCGCCGTTCCTTGAACCGTCGCTGCGGAAATGGATGCGAAGAGAGGAATCTTTTTCTTCTCAAGCGCTTTGATGACCGGGGCAAGCTCCTCGTTGGGAATCAAATCGATTTTGTTGAGGACAACGAGCTCACGCTTTTTTTCGAGAGTAGGGGAGTAGGCCTTCAATTCTTTGCGGATCGTCTGATAATCCTCGATCAAGAGTGCAGGGTCAACGACACCGTCAACCATTGCACGGCTGAGGTCGAGAACATGCAGCAACACTCCACAACGCTCGATGTGCTTGAGAAATTGGTGACCGAGTCCCTTTCCTTCACTCGCTCCTTCGATGAGCCCTGGAATATCGCACACCACGAACGCGCGATCGTAAATTTGCACCACACCGAGGTTTGGAACGATGGTCGTAAACGCATAGTTCGCAATCTTCGGGCGCGCCGCACTGATGACCGAGATCAACGTCGACTTGCCGGCATTCGGGAACCCGATGATTCCCACGTCGGCGACGAGTTTGAGTTCGAGAAGAAGTTGCTTCTCTTCTCCAGGTTCTCCCAATTCCGCAAAATCGGGCTTTTGACGAATGGAGCTGACGAAGTGAGCGTTGCCGTATCCTCCACGGCCTCCGCGAGCGATGAGGACTTCGTCTCCGTCCATCGAAAGATCGGCCACGAGGACCTTTTCACCATTCGTAACGTCATAGATGAGTGTGCCCGGGGGGACGATCAGCACCATATCTTCTCCGTTGCGACCGTGGCGGTCGTTGCCCGAACCGAACCCTCCTTGCTCCGCTTTAAATCGCTTCTTGGAGGCATATTCGCTCAATGTATCGGCATTGCGGTTTGCCTTGAAGAAGATACTTCCTCCGTTGCCGCCGTCTCCACCGTCCGGTCCGCCTTTGGGCACGTATTTTTCTCGGCGCCAACCGATACATCCGCGTCCTCCGACGCCTCCTTGCACTGCAATGACGGCTTCATCCAAAAACATGGAAGCAGAGTATAGCGTGATTTTCTGACTTTTGCTGGGAGTGCAATGACAATTTGGCCTCTAAAAACAGGAAAATATTATTGACGATCATAATTATCACTCTACAATAGAGAGTGATAAATCACTTACTCAACTCACTCTATGTCTAAAATTATTGGAATCGATCTTGGAACCACGAACTCCTGCGTCGCCGTGATTGAAGGAGGTGAACCCGCTGTGATTCCAAACAGCGAAGGAAACCGCACGACCCCCTCGGTCGTGGCGTTCAAGCAAGATGGAGAGGTTCTGGTCGGTGTGAGCGCCAAGCGCCAATCGGTAACAAACCCGAAGAACACGATTTTCTCCGCCAAGCGTTTCATCGGTCACCGCTACAACGAGGTGAACGAAGAAGCGAAGCGCATGCCCTTTGCAGTCAAAGAAGGAAAGGAGGGTCGCGCCGTGATTGAAGTGAACGGAAAGGAAATGATGCCGCAGGAAGTCAGCGCAAAAGTTTTGCAGAAATTGAAGCGCGATGCTGAAGCATTCCTTGGAACAACTGTTTCCAAAGCAGTGATCACCGTTCCTGCATACTTCGACGACAGTCAGCGCCAAGCAACGAAAGACGCGGGACAAATTGCCGGACTGGAAGTCGTTCGTATCATCAACGAGCCGACTGCCGCTGCCCTTGCCTACGGACTAGATAAAGGAGGAAGCGACCAGAAGATCGTGGTCTACGATCTTGGAGGAGGAACGTTCGACGTCTCGGTGCTGGAAATGGGAGACGGCGTGTTTGAAGTCATGGCCACAAACGGAGACACGCACCTCGGAGGAGACAACTTCGATGAGAAGATCATCGACTGGATGCTCTACGAATTCTTGAAGGACACGGGTGTCGACCTCAGCAAAGACATGATTGCGCTTCAGCGCCTCAAGGAAGCTGCAGAAAAAGCAAAGATTGAGCTGTCGAGCCAGAACGAAACGGAAATCAACTTGCCGTTCATTACGGCAGACGCAAGCGGACCGAAGCACCTGTTGCTCCGTCTCTCCCGCGCGAAGCTGGAGGCATTGGTTGAAGACTTGATCAAGAAGACGGTCGAGCCTTGCATGAAAGCAATGAAGGATGCAGGAGTGAGCAAGAGCGACATCAAAGAAGTCGTGCTTGTCGGAGGAATGACACGCATGCCGAGAGTAATCGAGCAGGTGAAGGAACTGTTTGGCAAAGAACCACACAAGGGTGTGAACCCGGACGAAGTGGTGGCCATTGGTGCTGCTGTGCAGGCCGGGGTGCTTGGAGGAGACATCGATAAAGACATCGTGCTTGTCGACGTGACACCGCTCTCCATGGGTCTTGAGACGATGGGAGGAATCGCAACGAAGGTGATTGAGCGCAACACGAAGATTCCATCGAGCAAGAGCCAAGTGTTCTCCACTGCTGCAGACAATCAGCCATCGGTCGAAATTCACGTCGTGCAAGGAGAACGCGAAATGGCTGCAGACAACAAGTCGCTGGGTCGCTTCATCCTCGACGGTATTCCACCGGCTCCTCGCGGGATGCCGCAGATCGAAGTGACGTTCGACATCGACAGCAACGGAATCCTCTCTGTCCGCGCGAAGGACAAGGGAACCGGCAAGGAACAGCACATCACGATTCAAGGTTCCACAGGACTTTCCAAAGACGAAGTGGAGAAGATGAAGAAGGATGCAGAATTGAACGCCGAGTCCGACAAGAAAAAGAAGGAACTTGTAGAAGCACGCAACCAAGCGGACGGACTCATCTTCTCACTCGAGAAGCAGATGCGAGAGTACGATGCGAAGTTGAGTGATGACCTCAAGAAAAATGTAAACGGAAAGATGAACGATCTGCGCGATCTTCTGAAGAAGGAAGATGCAACAGCCGAAGCGATCAAGAAGTCGACCGAGGAACTTGCAACTGCCGCTCAGGAGATTGGAAAGCTGATCTACGAAGAGGCAGAGAAGAAGAACAAAGAGGCGAGTGCCAATGCCGGAAAGAAAGACGAAAAAGTGGTCGATGCGGAGGTTGTAGACGAGAAAAAGGAGTAAATTGACTTGATAACGAAGGGTGCCAAGGTAATACTTTGGCACCTTTTATGAAGCTCAATCATTCAATCGAAGGTGAGTCGAGGCAGCTTCGCGTTCGCAACGCCATCGCGAATGATGTTCAACGAATTTTGAATGACTCCTACGAGGAACTTCGTGAAAAAATAGTCACTCTGTTCAGAGAGGGGAAGCGGTCGATTGATATCGCACGAGATTTAGTAAAAGAAGAAATCGCTGCAAAAAGTGATGTGAGCGAAGAAATTCGTGCATCTGTTATTCGAGGAGTCTTACGAGTGTTGATTGAACCAGAGGAGCGGAAGCGAATGTCGAGTCAGAAGCATCGCAAGCGCATGGAGAGGGGACACGAAACTGTCGACGAAGGCCGCGTACGGTGGATGAAAGAACAAGGAATGTTCGTCTGGTCCGATGAACAAAAAACCTACTTTGAACAACTTCTGACTCTCCCGCTGTATTTCAAAGATGAAGATCGTCAAACGCAGAAGAGGGGAATTCGAAAACGCCGTCTTCATTACAATCATGAACTGCTCGCAAAGGAAATGAATAATCGCTTTGAGACGAATGAATTTACAGCCGAGCGCACGAGACGAAAGTTAGAACTTCTGCGGCAGCAGGAGCGATCACAGACTCTTCCCGATGTATCCGGCGAGTTCGACAATACGATTGCTGTAGCCCCACTCGTTGTCGTACCAGCCGAGGACCTTTAAGTGATTGGGTCCCATCACTTGTGTCAGCTCCGCATCGACAATGCAGCTGTGTGCGTCGCCGACGATATCTTTCGATACGATGGGGCGCTTTTCCACGGCAAGAATTTGGGGATGAGCCTTGGCATAGGCCTCAAATGCAGCAACGACGGATTCCGTTGTGACGGGTTTCTCTGTCACGATCGTCAGATCCGTAATCGACCCGGTGGGCGTAGGAACACGCAGGGACGTTCCGCTCAATTTGCCGGTCAGCTCCGGAATCACTTCACCAATTGCCTTCGCAGCTCCCGTCGATGTCGGCACGATATTCACCGCAGCAGCTCTAGCTCGGCGCAAATCCTTATGAGGAAGATCGAGGAGGTTCTGGTCGTTCGTGTAGCTGTGAATCGTATTCATGAACCCGGAGACAATTCCGAATGAGTCATTGAGAACCTTCGCCATCGGTGCGAGACAGTTTGTGGTACACGACGCATTGCTGATGACATGCATCGTTTTAGGATCGTAGGTTTCTTCGTTCACGCCAATGCAGAATGTGCCGTCGGCCTTGTCTTTGCATGGTGCGGAAATAATCACTTTCTTCGCTCCTCCCGCAAGGTGACGCGCGGCATCCTCTCGCTTCGTGAAAGCACCCGTGCATTCAAGAACAACATCGACACCCAAGTCTTTGTGAGGAAGTTTCTCCGGCTCTTTGATCGCTGTGATTTTGATGTGACGCTTTCCAATCTGAATTCCGTCATCCTTTGCAATTGCCTCTTCGGCAGAACGGCCGAACGTAGAATCGAACGTGTAGAGGTGTGCGAGAGTTTTTGCGTCTGTGAGATCGTTGATCAGCACCACTTCAATGTCGGGATGCTTCTCCAAAATAATGCGCAGCGCCTGGCGACCGATACGACCGAATCCATTGATGGCAAGTTTCATGTGCAGGGGAGGGGAATGGCTCTAGCGTAACCGAGCATAGGTCTGCTGTAAAAGCAGAGTGTCGTCTTCCATTTCCGGACTTTCACACACCAATACTCCACCGATTTCTCGATCTTTGAGTACTTTCAGAAAGTCTTTCCATTTCGCATCACTCTCCATAAATGGCAAGTGGTTGCGCTCACCCTTTTCGCTGTAGTTAATTCCTGAGTAATGGAGATGCATCTTCTTCAGACTTTTCTTTCCCAGCACGGACGCATACTCATCGAACATCTCGTTCCACTCTTGAACGGAGTTGATAGCACCATTTGAACGGGCATGCAGGTGCGCAGCGTCGAGACATGGGTAGAGATCGAATTCTTTGCTGATCTTGAGACATTCCTCCAGAGTTCCAAACTGAGAATGCTTTCCCATTGTTTCCAGAGCCAAGTTCACATCAGGGAAAAATTTCTTGTGTTTCAAAATTTTGTCGACGGCTTTGCTCACATTGTCATACACCTGTTTGGGAGGAAGTCCCTGATTAAACGCCGCGTGTACACAGACTGAAACTGCACCAACCACCTGCCCCATTTTGAGCGCATTCACACAACGTCGAATACTCGCATCGAGTTTCTCAGGTTCCAAACTATTCAAGTTCACGTAATACGGAGCGTGGATGGTGAGCGTGATTCCAAGTTCTTTGGCCTTTGCGCCAACGGACGCGACTTGCTCTACGTTATCGGGAACGCGCTGCACCCACTCGATTTCCATTCCTTTCAGTCCAAGATCATGCGTTCGCTGCAGTCCCTTGAGAGAGCCGCCGGGAGAAGGTGTGGAGCGTGGAGTTCCTGGAGTGGCGAAGATGAGTGTAGATGGCATGCCCTGGGAGCATAGCAGGGTTCTCGCTCCGCTCGAACTGACAGAAATAAGGATCGAACTGATAGAAATAAAGATCGAACTGACACTGAAAAAGGGAGAGCTTGTCATCCCGAGCGAAGCGAGGGACGATAGAGAACGTCATGGCACTAGCCCGCACTGTGTTGGATCAAACGTTTGCGACTCCCCACGGAGAGGCTGCATATGAAGTGTGCGTGAAGCTGCTCGATGCCGGCTATGACACCTGGTGGGTCGGAGGCTGCGTGCGCGACATGCTGCAGGGCAAAGTCCCTCACGATATCGACATTGCAACCAGCGCAACGCCGGAGCAGATGACGGCACTGTTCCCCGATGCAAAAGCAGACAGTGCACATTTGGGCAGCATGCGTATTACGCTCCATCGTCACACGTTCGAAGTGACGACATTTCGCATCGACGACGAACTGACTGACGGTCGTCATCCAAAGACGGTGTCGTACGGAACGCGTGAACAAGACGCGAATCGTCGCGACTTCACAGTGAATGCTCTGTACCTGCAACCGGTCTCGCGCGAACTCTATGATCCGTTCAATGGTGAAGCAGACCTAAAAGAGAAGTTGATTCGATTTATCGGCGACCCGTTGGTGCGCATTCAACAAGACGGCCTGCGCATGCTGCGTGCCGTTCGCTTCCGCGCAATGCTCGATGGGCAGTATCACCCCGATACCTACAAAGCCCTTCGCGAACATGCGAACTACCTGAAGAATATTTCCGGTGAACGCATTCGGTTGGAGTGCGAGAAGATGCTGAAAAATCCGTCTCCCGAAAAAGCATTCGAAGATTTGTGGGAACTGGGAATGTTGGAGGTGGTGCTTCCGGAACTGTACGTCTGCAAAGGAATGCCGCAGCCTGCGGAGTTTCACCAGGAAGGGGATGTATGGAATCACCTGATGCAATGCATTGCGCACCTGCGCCCCGACGACACGGCCGATGTGCGGTGGGCTGCGTTGTTCCACGACATTGGAAAGGCAGAGACATTCGCCCTCAAAGACAGAATTCGATTCGATCACCATGCGAGCGTGTCTGCGGAATTGGCACGAACGATCTGCAAGCGACTCGCGTTCTCCAACGCACGCAGAGACAAAATCAGTTGGCTGATCGAGCATCATATGATGATGGCTTCGTTCCTCGAAATGTCCGCACACCGCAAAGGACACTGGTACTACCATCCGTGGTTCCAGGAACTTCTCCGACTGTTTGAAATTGATATCGAAGGAACAACTCCGCAGGATTTCAGTTTATTGGAATCGATCCTCAAAGATTACAACGCATTCCTAGACGCACACCCACGTCCGATGAAAATGCTTCTCACCGGAGACGAAGTGATGGAGCTGTTGGGAATCCAACCGGGCGAAGGTGTGGGCCGCGCGCTTAAGGCTTTACAAGAGGCACAGGCAGAGGGCCGGGTTGCGTCGAAGGAGGAGGCGGAGCAATTTTTGCGGGCTCAGCAATACGAGGACACTCAGGAATCGTAATCACAGAAATTTCTCCGTCAGACGGAATCAGTCGTCGGTCGCTGCGATTTTCCGCAAGGGGCGGCAGTGTGTAGTTTTGAATCTTCACCTTCGCAATCTTTTGTTTCACGGCACCGACCAATCGATCGAGTGCAGAGTCGGCTGTGGTCGTGCGACGACGGAAGAACAAGCGACCTTGTGTTTGAATCGTCGCGGAACCTGCGAAGAGTCGTTCGGCGTCGTTTCCATACGCGGTCTTCCACAGACGCACCTGTAACGTCGTTCCGGTCGAAATACGCTGCAGCAGGCTGATGTCCTGTGGCTCATTGGCGTAGAACGACGGCGCCACGAGAGCAGCCGGGAAGGATCGTTGGAACAGCGCCGCACGCGTAATCGCGCGAATGCCACCGATGGTGTACTGATTCGACTCGCTCATTCCAGCTTGCACAAACGCTGCACCCAAACACGGCTCGGGTGACAGCACGAAGAAGTTGATGGGGAATTGCTTGCGACCCAACAGCGAATCGCTGGTGCGATGCAGAATCGAATCCTCCAACAATTTCACAGGATTATTCTCCGGAATTGCGATCGTTTGTTCGGGAGGAACAATCGACGGCTTCCACTGAGGAGGGGAGACGTGGAGCAAAATCGTGATGAACACCGCTTGGCCTATGAGGAGCGTGATAATGGTGGGAATCACATGCGGGAACGGTGTCGTCTTCTGCCTCAAGTGCCACCACTCCGAAATACTCACTGCCGTCAGCAGTGATGCAAACCCAAGCAATGCTCCAGCCAAGACATCACTTGGATAGTGAATGCCTAGGAATACACGGCTGAAGCCGATGAGAGTTGCGAGGCAGAGCGCCGCCATCACAGACGATACCTTGATGGCCCACGACGATTTAGAACGCAAAACGAGATAGGCGAGGAATCCGTAGAAGACGATTCCCATCGTGGCGTGTCCACTAGGGAACGAGTACGTCGTCATGGAAACCGCAGGCAGAAGCCCCACCGGACGTGGTCGGTGGAACACGAGTTTGCTGATAAAGACGATGAAGGAACTGGAACACAGCGCGATCAAGAACGTCATGAGGTCTGCCCAGCGTTTTTGAACAATGAAGAGGAGACTGAGGAACAATGCCGATGTGACGACCATGCGTGTCGTGACAAGGAGCGACAGCCCGTAACAAATCACCAGCAGTGCCCGTGTACGAACGAGGTAGGCGAGTGTGACGACGTGAATATCCATGATGGTAATCGGCTCTCCCGTAATCACATCCTCCGCAACCGCAGCAAGCAGCAACGTGGTCAGTCCGATCGTGAAGATCATCACCGTCAGCGGCAGACCCGTGAACTTCGTCAGCCCAAATCGATCGACAAACCAATTGGCCCACCTCGGGTGACGCTTTCCAAAGGGACTTGCGAGAATGTGATCTCCATAGGTCCTCAGTCGATTCACTCCCGCAAGAATGTACGGACGACCTTTGCGAATGATCCACCTCCACACATACAAAAACGCAGCAATGATGAGGCAAATCACCACAATGAACAGCAGTGCACGCGTGGACCACATCAGTGCTGCCTTCCATGCGGCGCCGAAAATGTACCCGAGCCCCAAGTGAACAAAACTCCACAGAAAACAGGTCACTGTGTCTGCCGTGTAGAACCTCCATCGTGGCATGGAGATCACTCCGGCAACGAACGGCATAATCGGACGCGTCCACCCAAAAAATCGCCCCAGGAACACACCGGAATGCGAATGGCTATGGAGAAAGGCCTTCGTCGCTTCTATTGGCCTCTTGAATCGTGGCCAACGATCGAGCAGGTGATGGTTCCGTCTCCCGAGTTCGTAGCTGATGCAATCTCCCAATACCGTTGCCAGGAACGTGAGTCCTACAAGGAGTCCGAAGTTGTAGTACCCATGCGCAGCCAAACCTCCCATAATGACCGCGATGACCGCACCCGGGAAGAAGAAACCGGTAAACACAATCGATTCCAAGAGCGCCACGACAAAGATAAACACGTACCCGGCGTGGCCGAATGATTCGAGGCTGGGGAGGAAATGCGGGAGGGAATCCACAGGCAGAGAGTATAGCGTGAACCGCAAGGCAAAAGGGTGATAGTATTTGCCTATGAACGACCGAGTTATCGTTGTACACGGCTGGGGAGGAACACCCGAAGAAGGGTGGCGTCCGTGGTTAAAAACGAATCTGACCGAGAGGGGATATGACGTTCAAATTCCCGCAATGCCCAACAGCGACCACCCGAAGTTGCATGAGTGGCTCCAAACACTGAAGGACACCGGAGGTTCACCCAACGAACACTGCCACTTCATCGGTCACAGTCTTGGGTGCATTGCGACGCTTCGGTATCTCGAAACACTCCAAGCAGGTCGAACAGTCGGCACTGTGGTTCTTCTTGCGAGTTTTTTCGAAGACCTTGGTCCACGCTTCAGTGAACTCAAATCATTTGTAGAATCCCCAGTAAATTGGGACAAGATCCGTTCCGTCGCAAAGAGATTTGTCGTTGTGCATTCAGAAGACGACACCGTTGTTCCAATCGAATTTGCAGAGCGCCTTGCTGATCGTTTGGGAGTTCCGCTGACCCTCAAGAACGGGTTTCTGCATTTCAGCGGAGACGATGGTCTAACCGAGATTCCGTTCATTCTCGATGAATTCCCGCCCCTAAAAGCAAATTCCTGAAAGCAAAAGGTTCCTGTAGTCTTTTGCCAGATCTTTCTTCATTCACCGTAATTCATATGTGGGCGAGTAGCTCAGCCTGGTTAGAGCTCCGGACTTATAAACCGGCGGTCGGTGGTTCAAATCCCCCCTCGCCCACCATATTATAAAATTACACAGTAATAATACGCGAAGGTGCACTACCAGCAGTTTGTTCAATAAATTCTTCTAAGAGTTTTTTCTCTTCTGAAGGAGTAAATAAATTTGAAAGAAAATATTGTGCAAGGGAGTGTAATTCTCCGACGTTAAACAAACCTAATACCGTGTCGAAGCTAAAGCCACGAGCTATTCTTTTTGCCTTTTTACCATCTGCCTCTAATTCTGTTTTTCTACTATGTTTGAGTAGACTTATAAAGTTTTGCAAGTCATCTAGAAGAGGCATGGCATAAGAAACTACCCTCTCTTTATTTGTATCATCTACTGACCAATTTGTTGCCCATTGCCACAAAACCAGTCCCCATTCGCTATCATCAAGCGCCTTGAATATATCTTTTCGACCTTGAATAAACTCTTTTTCCATTCTTTCAGAAGCCATTTTTCTTATTTTTTCAGTGTCCGCAGCTTCATAAACATTATAAATACTGCCGCCACGAGAACGTTTGCAATGAAGGACTAACTCGGCAATAAAATAAATATCAGTACAACGACGAATAATTGCATGAATAAAGTTCTCAATTTCTCCTTTTTCAAAACAGTCATTAAGTAGCCATAAAAGTAAGGTATTTGCTTTATCAAATTCAGAATCCCAAAAATTTTCTCTTCCTTCTTTTGAAAAAAGAGAAAGATTTTCAAATATTACAATAATAATGTTTTGCGCAACTTTCTTTGGAATTTTATCAGTGAAAGCGACAAATTCAGAAAGTAATTTTTTAAGTTCTTTTCGAATTTTTATTTCATTTAAATCATTAAGGATAGCGGTTTGCATTTCTGTCTCGGAACTAAATTCCTGCCATTTTTTTATAAAATTAGTTAATTCTTCATGCGATATCTCGAGCTTTGGCACAATTAACGTAAAGTACTTTCTATAAAAGTCTGGATGACATAATCGCTTGTTTTGTAGCGCCTCTAGTCTTTCGATTCGACCAAAAGTTGAACCTTTAAGGGCTAGACGGGAAATATTTGATATTTCATTAAGAATTTCTCTCAATATTCTTTTTTTAGTTACATCTTTTATTTCATTTAAAATTTCTTCTAAATGCTCTTTAACTAATTCATTTTTCCTGTCTCGATCTGCACCAAAAGCAAATGGTGAAACAAAATAAGTATGATCACTCCACTCTAAATTAATGTAATACCATGGATTTTTCCAAATATCTTCATAGGCATGCGGGAAGAATACTTTGAGAACTTCTAATAACAAGAAATCTGGAAGATAAACTTCAGTAAGTATTGAGGGATAACTCGAAAATAAACTATTTAAATAACGCTTTACAGCACGCAAATTTACAAATATTCCTCGAAGTTGTCGAATGTAGAAGGGCTCAAACTCAGCTGTATATGCTTCTCTTTCTCTGTCTGGAATAGGCAAACTTTCAAAGAATTCTTTTAGCTGATTCTCTACAAACAAATCGATATTGTATCGATCAATACCTGGAAGACGAATTGGTTTCTGGACAATTTTATCCAAGTAGGCAGGATCAGTATCTTTTGCTAATTTTCTACGCACTTCTCCAACGTCATAGCTTAACAAGAAAATTGTATTTTTAAATTTTGCATTAGCTCGAACAATTCTAAAAACTAATTTCATTTCGTTTAATTGCAATCGATCTATCTCATCAATAATTATAAGAATTTTTTTACCGGTTGTTTTAATATATTCTTCCAAATTTTCTTTCATGTCTTCTAAAGATTCACTTGGAAATACATTAAGAGAAATACCCCAATTAGATGTTCCTTTGGAAATATTTTGCTGATACCTCTTAAATGCGTTTTTTATTCTGGTTAAAATAAAACGCTTACTAATAGCCTGTTCAATGTTTGAATAAAATGCCTTTAAAATTGTTTCAGATTTTTCATAAATCCATGGATCAAAATGAACGATAATAAATTTATCTTCTTTTTTTGCTTCTTTCATTAACATTTGAATAACAGAAGACTTCCCCTCTCCCCAACTGCCTTCAAGTCCAAATACAAAGGATTCCAAAGAATTTAAATTCTCTATTTCTTTGTAAAGATTTGTTACAAATTTTTCTCTATTTAGCAAATCATGTTTAAAGGATGCGATAGGATTATCTGCTAATGGATGAGGAGATATTTCTTTTTCTTCAATTTCCTTTTCAGGACAAAGACATTGAAAATATGTAAATAAGAACCAGGAAAGCAATATTACTGAAGAAATTAATATGAATACACGAAACGTAGGATTGCTATGAGATAATTCCTGTAATGCAGCAGGACGAAAAAGAAAATAATTAAGAATTGTAAAAACGATGAATAGTACAATCGAATCAATATAAATAAACCTAGTTAGAACTAATTGGTTTGTTTCTCGATATTTTTTCCATAAAGATGTAATCTGACTTGTTATCAGTAATAAAAATCCGAGTAGAGAAAGTACCCCTAAATATTTTTCGTCTGAAAGATTAGAAATATTTTTAAAAAAATGATGATCGGAAAGGTATGAGTGTCCAAATAAAACTAGAAAGGCACTCATGCAATAAACTGCAATAATCTCTGGAATGTGTGAAAACAAATATTTTAATAGAAAACCGATACGATATTTCACATCGCTAAACATATGTTGCAAAACATACAATAATTATAAGAAAATACCAATATTCTGATTTTATAATTAAGAGCAATAAACACCACCCCCAGTTTCCCAGGGGTGGCATTTCGTACGCGCGGAGACGTAGGTATTACATTCGGATGTTATCCATCAGTGGCATTGGCACTCCGTTTCCACCCTGCTGTTCCAGAATCTCTTTCGAGAGGGGAACAATCACCTTCGATGGGTAGTACGTGTACTCTGGCGTGTTTCCCGTTGCATTCATGACCGGGAAGACGAGCGATGGAACGAGGAGTTCGTCGTTCACACCCGTCGTGTAGCGGTAGAACACAGCGTAGGAGATTGTCGGTTCACCCAATGTCACATTGACCGTGTTCACCTTCATGTCACGTGGCATGGAGTCGATTGCGAAGCGATTTTGCGTGTTGAGGTACTTCATCACCTCGGCCTGGTCGGTCACTCCTGCGTACTGCGACTTCTGGTAGCTGCGGTCGGTAATACCCCACACGTCGCTGACGCGGTTGTGTTTGACGCTTACACCAACGCTGATTCCGCTCTTGCCACCTCCTTGGTCATAGACCGCTTGATCGTTGATGAGGAGTGGGAAGATAACGCGCACGACGTCGGGAATGTAGACGGTGGACTTGTCTGTGCTGCGGTCGTACTCACGGCGCCAGCTGTTGTCGACTTCAGGGGCCCCATAGTGATCGAGATCGATGGCGTGGTCCTTCAAGAACTTTGTCGCGATCGAGATCATTTCGCTGTCTGCCTTAATGTCATCAATTTTGACGGCTTCGTTGCGGTAGCACTGTTCCGTCTGGCATTTGGACTGTGGCCACTGGTCCCACAGCTGGTTCAAGCTGACGCTGCCATCGAAGAAGTTCACGAACACCTGGTACCCAAACGGCTGGTGTTGCGAGAAGCTGATCGAATCCATTGTTGCGCCTCCAAAGGAACTGAGGTCTACGGTTCCGAGGTTGAAGCTACCGAGCAAACTCGAGAGCGACATCGACTTTCCGGAGGTGTTTTTCTTATACACATCGACGGTGTCCTTCAGGCCCTCGATGGAACCCGAGAAGGAGTACTGAAATTGTGTCATCGGGTACGGCATGATCTTCATGTCCATCGTTGCCGTATTGGCAGGAGCATCGGCAGGCATTGGTGAAATAATTCCACCACCGCCACCCATTCCCATGGCTGGTCCTCCGCCACCACTCTGTGGGCGAGCGGAAACAGTTGGGTTCACGGGATTGACCTGTGTTGTTGCAAGCTCACCAAATGCCTCGCGACCGGCGTCTTCAACCTTGTAGGTGAAGAGGGGCGTCTGAACGCCTGCAGGCTTGGAATCCTTGGGGAAGGCGTAGTACGCCATCGGGAGCAAGACCGCGACTGCCACAGCGCCACCGAAGGCATAGAACAGGCCCTGGAAGCGTGAGGGGGCTTCGTCTGCGGACAATGTGGC
Source organism: uncultured Candidatus Peribacteria bacterium (assembly GCA_964534565.1). Taxonomy (GTDB): domain Bacteria; phylum Patescibacteriota; class Gracilibacteria; order Peribacterales; family Peribacteraceae; genus CAZHON01. Next base: position 524,182 of record CAZHON010000001.1, read on the forward strand.
TGCATGACTTTGCAACTGCATACGGAGCGTCTGGACGAAGTCCTTGTCCGGCGCAATACCGGGGTCGCTCGCGAGCATTTGTTCGATCAGAGGAACAAGCTCGTCTTCATGAGTGGCAAGATCGGGATCAATCTCATACAGCTCTTTCAGAAATGTTTTCACGTTTGCTTTCATAGAGAGAAGGGGAAAAGAAATAGGAGTAAAAGGGAGGGCATCTTTCCGCGAAGGTCGGAAAGTGCGCGAGAGAAAATCATTTTGCAGTTCGCTTCTGATTTATCAGTCAGCTCTGCAATTTCTTTGTAGGAAAGTCCTTCCCAAATTCTTAAGAGCACAATTTCTCGTTGTGAAGCCTTGAGAGTGGAGAGTGCTTTGTGCAGTTCTTTCGCGTTGATGGACTGTTCAGTCCCAAGACTGACAACCTCATCACTCGGCAGGTCCCACACTGTTTCGATATCAATCGACTTTCGTGACGGGTCACGGTAGTGATCGAAAAGCTTGTTTCGTGCGATGCGATAGAGCCATGCGCGCAGCTCTCCTTTGGAAGGATTGAATGAACGGATCGATTCCATTGCCTTCATGAATGTGGCACTCGTCAGGTCCTCGGCCGTCTGGCGCACAAGGCACCGACGTAACAAGTAGCGATAGATCGCATCGACATGCGCGGTATAGATGGGGTCAAACTGTTGCAGTTGCCCGTTTTGGCATGCCTCAATGGCTGCGAGTTCCTGGGAATCCATAGAAAGGAAATTGAAGAGTAGGTCCTACACACTGTATTACGGATGAGAGTGAGAAAGGTAACAGAAAAGAAATCTGCCCTCCTTGACCCTCGTGCTATGCTTTTCGAATGAATTGGATAGACAAAGCAGTTGACGACCAAGGGGAAAATTTTGATATTTTTGTGCAAATTGAGCGCACACCAGGGGTAAACGCGATGGCGTACGGCAGAGATATTATCGTGTGGATTTCCGATGAATCTATTCGTAATGCAGTCGGAGACCTCCTGATGCAAACAGGAAATACCTGGAAAATCGAAATAGGAGAAGGTCCATGAAGACGCTCCTTCGAATGAAAATTACTTCGCTGCTCCTTCTGCCTTCACAACGACGGTGACGGCCTGAGCCTGGTCGCCAAGGCGAACAGTAACGCTGTGGCTGCCCACGGTCTTGATGTGCTCTGGAAGTTCGATGTTGTCCTCGGAGACTTCGACAGAAAGCTGCTTCTGAAGTTCCTCGACAATGTTCTTCTCGGTGATTGCTGCGTAGAGCTTGCCCACTTTGCTTGCCTTCTTCGTAAGGAGAATTTGCTTGCCTGCGATTGCAGCGAGGAGGTTCGTCTTTGCTGCGCGCTCCTGCTCACGCTCTGCCAAACGGACGCGGATCTTCTCTGCGTACTGCTTGCGAACGAGTGGAGTTGCGACCAATGCCATGCGGCGAGGCAACAAAAAATTCATTGCATAACCGTCTCCCACCACGAGGATGTCATTCTTGCGGCCGACGTTTGGTACATCCTGAAGGAGAAGAACTTCCATGGGTTTGCGAAAGCCGAGAGAATTTACCCAAGGAACAGAGTCCCGTCAATGCCTAACCCTAGAGGGAACTGGTTCCCGACCCGGTAGCGGGTACTTTGACCGATCCGGAGCCGGAATCGGCATCATTTGGAGCAGAAGAACCGCTTAGAAAGTGCATCATCCAGCCAAAAAAGTCGGACCAACCGGTACCGGCCTTGAAGACGCGATCTTCCTTCACGTACCAGTGGTCCAGTGACAGGAAGCGGTCGGAGTGGAGGGAAAGTGCACCCAAATCGATTCCCAGAATGTCGCCGTCGTGGGCAAATGTGTAGGTAGGGGAGTAGAGCGTGATCGCCGGTACATCGCGCTTCAATGTGTCGCGCAATCGGGTGAGGGTGTTGAGGCGCTCCTTCTCGTCTGATGTGCGACGAATGGTTTCCAAGAGAGCATCTGCTTCAAGCGAGCTGTACTGGGACAAGTTATAGGCATCGAGACGCAAATCGTTGCGATTCTGTGTCGTCTTCTGCACGCCGCTGGAGTGCCAGTAGGGGTAACTGTCGAGGTTATCGAGCAACGACTGACCGAAGAGGAGAACATCGTAGTCGCGACTGAGCATGCGCTCTTCGAACACTTTGCGATCGGCAGGGACTTCGACCGACACGTCGACTCCCAACTGTTTCCATTGAGCGGCAATCAAATCGGCAACTTGCTTGTACTGCTCGGGGGCGGGACTGGTGAGGAGCGTGACATGCAACTGTTGCCCCTGGTCATTCACGCGTGTTCCGACCGGGTCGGTGTGCAATCGCTTCCGCAAAAAGCCGCCGTCGAGAGCCATGTCCTTCACCGTAATGCGCTGGTCCACCGGCAACGCATCACCCTTGGACTTGAGGAACTGTTCGACAATCATTTGCTCCGTCGTTGCCTTCTCAAAATCTTTCGCATTCGTCGTACGCAACAAGAACCCCGAATCGAGCGTGCGACCGTCGGTCTCGACCAACTTCAACTGGTTCATACCGACGCGCAGCGAGCCTGTTCCGCCGTGTGTGGGCAGTGCGGCAATCCATGAACCGCTTTCACTTGGGTTGATTTGCAAACGGACGCCGTTCAACTTCGCTCCAGTCGATACGCGCAGCAACGAACCGGTGACCGTCAGCTGCGACCCCGTATCGAGCAACGCCACGGGCGCGATATGGAAAATTCCCACCGCATTCGCTTCGCGCTGTTCAAGCAGTCGCTGCAGGTGGAGCTTCTCGGGGAAGTACCACTGCGACTCGAAGAGGGCTCCTTGTGCTGCAGCCTGGTCGAAGTGGTAGCGCCAGTCGGCACTGTTGATTTCGAGAAGGGGAGTGTCGACAATGACCGATTCATGAATCGCATCGGCAATCGCCTGTTTGTTCGTTCCAAGCTGCAAACCCAAACGCAATTTTTGATCGGTCAAATTCTTGTGATCCAAGTTGAAGAACAGCGCGACGTACTGAGGGAGTGTGTAGACGCTGCCCACCATGTGCTGGGGAACGACGGGAATTCCCTTGTCGTTCCTGGGCGCCAAACGAAGTCCCTGAAGGCTGTTGAGGTCGGAGAGGAGAGAAGGGAAGTCAGGGAAGATGCGGAAGACGACGCGATCGAGGCGCTGGACCGGACCAACCGTGCGATCGAATCGCTCGAGTGTGACCTCGGTACTCAAATCGGTCTGCACCAAGCTGCGCATTTTGTATGGGCCCGCTCCAATCGGTTTGAACCCAAAATCGAGCGTCTGATCGAGGCGATCGACGGGAATTCCTTCGAATGCATTCTTAGGAACAAGACCGAGTGTGAGGTTGCTGGGGAAGAAGCTGTAGGGAGTTTCCAACTGGAACTGGACCGTGCGGTCATCGACCTTTGTCATCGTCACCCCGCGAAAGTTCTGGCGCAGCAAACTGTTCGGGAACTTGGGGTCTTGCACGGTTTGGAACGTGAAGAGCACATCGTCCGCCGTCACAGGATGTGGTTTTTCTTTCGTGGAGTCTTGCCAGTTCACGTTCTCCTTCAGCGTCAGTTTGTAGAAGCGACCATCGGCACTGCGCTTCATGGTGGCAAGATCTTCCTCAATGCGTTTCGTCTGCGGGTTATATTTCATGAGTCCCGCAAACACCAACGACACAATGTCGCGGTTCACATCGTTCTGCACGATGAACCAGGGGTTCAGCGGCTGCAACACTCCCACCGATCCTTCGATGTACGTTCCTCCTGTCGCCGGCACCAGCACCGTATTCTCACGATAGAAAATGAAGAGCAGCGTCACGAGACTTCCTACAAAGGCGATGCTGAAGACCAGCAGCAACCTTCGCTCTAGGCGAACATACCCCGCCGCGATGGCCTGGAGGACCTGGAGGAGGAAACGTCGCATGTGTTTAGACGTACCAATCGACGATAATCAGCGCGAAGAAAAGAATGCTGAGAATGATCGTGCTCTGGAAGAGAACTTTCTCTGCTCCACGGCGTTGGACCTGAACGGAACCAGCACCACCGGAAGACGAAAGTCCTGCAGCACGGTGCTGAATGAGAATTGTGGCGATGAGGAGGGCCGCGATCACGGCTTCTGCAATAGTGAAGATCATAGGGCTCAAGTTTACTGGAGGAAGGGGAGGGGAGCAAACGGGTTATACGCTCGCCTTTGATAATTATGGAATATTGACTATTTATGTAAATGTTATATTATATAATAAGCTGTTTTACACCATTGAATGCGCGTGAGACAAGCATGGTGAAGATACCGTCTTTAGCATGCTTGTCTTACTAGTCACACGTTCAAACACGGAGAATTCGTTATGACGTACCAACCGACCGACAGAAGAATTGTCACTGCGAAACTTGTCCTTCAAATGTTAGGAATCGCAACCGACAGAGAGATCACTGAGAATGCACTTGCATTGAGCAGCTCCAAACACAGGGAGTTCTTCAATTACATTTGCAACGAAGAAGAGCATCCTATGACATGCATCGAGGGCACTATCTTAAATGACGATGAAACTTCGTATTTAAGTGGCCCCCAAGGATTGTCTGACGAACAGACAATACTCTATTCATTGACGTTAGATCTCACGATCATCACTTTGCCCTATGGATCTACCAAGAAGCGAAGTGTACGCATGTTTCATCAAGAAGAAAATTTCTTGGAGTTGGTTTGCGACGTGCTCATCGTCTCAAAAATTTTGGACAATGATCCAGAAAGACAACGAATGGTCGCACGATGGATTGTGCAGAAACTCGTTCGTTTGTTTACGAAGTTGAATATGAAGGAATCCGTTTCCCAAGAGAGCTTAGAAACATTTGAAAAGCTCCAAAGGAATTGGACGTAGTGCATACGCATTCGATTAAAATAGCCAAACCCTCACTCACATACGAGTGAGGGTTTACCATAGGTTTTAATTGTCTAAATCATCGAGCGTTTCCAGAAAGATTTGTGTACTATGCCTCCACTTTGGGCGCCTAGCTCAGTTGGTTAGAGCATCTCGCTTACACCGAGAGGGTCGAGGGTTCGAATCCCCCGGCGCCCACCATTCACTCATCGACTACAAAAATACGCCCCTTTCGAGGCGTATTGAGATTCAAGAGAAAGAAGAGGTTTACTGGAGTGATGCGAAGATCTGCTGCATCAACTCGACGATTGTGGAGAAGCTGAGGTCGAATGGAATGTCGAGCAACTTGCTGAGCCATGCAACAGCGAAGAACGCGACGAAGGTCACAATGAGACCGATGATCGAGTAGCGAATCGTATGCACTGCCTTCTTGATCTTCTCTTCGTCTCCTGCAGAGAGGATGAAGGTGATACCTCCGATGATGATGAACACCAAGCAGAGGATCGACGCGACGATGAGGGACAGCGCAATGAATGTTCCGATAATGTCGATGACACTGCCGTTTTCAAGTAAGTCGCGGAGCATAGAAAGGGGGGAAGTTTAGGAAACGGGTTCCAAAATTTTTAAATTAATACGCTGATGGAGGTTTCCTCCGAGAATGCGGAGGAGGGTGCGGAGCGCCTTGACGGTCTGGCCGCCTTTGCCGATCAATTTACCCATATCGCGGTCGCTTACCTGCACCGTCAAAAGGATTCCAAGCTCATCAATCTTCGATTCAACAACCAATTGGTCTTTGTCATCGACTAAACTCTCCAGCACATACTGAAGGAAGGAGAGACCAGGGACAGTCGTATCTGGGGTGGTCATACGGAAGGGAGCTTACGCCGCTGTTGCTGCGCTGTCACCTGCTGCTTCCGGAGCTGGTGCTGCTGGAGCTGCTGGCTCTTCTGCAGGAGCACTCTTCGAACGCTTCTTGGTGTAACGCTTCACAAACTTGTCCATACCGGCAACACCGTTCTTCGCGAGAAGACGAGCGACTGTGCCGCTTGGCTGAGCACCTTTTGCAACCCACGCCTTTACTTTGTCAGCATCGAATTCGAACGGACTGTCCTTGCGCGTTGGCAAGTAGAATCCGAGGATTTCCATGAACTTTCCTTTTACAGGACGTGCATGTTCTGCGACGACGAGGCGGTAGCTCGCGAGGTTTTCTCGGCCGGTGCGCTGGAGACGAATTGTCAACATGGGCGCTTGAGTGTAGGCAAGCAGAGAGACGGTTGCAAGAGGATTCTTGAGGTGATTTTACGCACGCTCCAAACGTATATCCGTCACCTTGGTCTGGGGGCAGGTCTTTTGAAGATAGGAAAGGAGGTCTTCCACCGCACCCTGACACTCCTGAAGCGCAATCGAATGGCTTCCGATAATGGTAAGTTGCGCATCTCTCAAACGTTTCACTGTCAGAAACGTATGCACCGACGGGAACCGCTCTTTGAGCCACTCACGAGCTTGATGTGCCACCAAAGCCGCTTCGGCGTGCTGCCCAAGCCCTCTCTTCTGCAATACCGATGGGAGCACATGCGACACTCGATCCATACCCAGCATTCTACTCCTCCATACGTTGCCCGTCAGTCTCTTCCTCCTGTCTCTTGCAAATACATGAATCTTGTTCGCACACTGTCTTATTCTTTCCCTCAATCTTCATGCGGATCACACCTCGAATTCTACTCGGCTCCACCTTCCTTGCGGGGATTTGTGTGGGGATCAGTTCCACGGCGATCGGCGCCAGCCTCGCCGGTTCCAGTATTTTTGCAGACGTCCAACCGGGTTCGTACTACGACTCGGCGATTGGTGAGATGTACCAAGACGGTGTCATCAAAGGAAAGGATGCCAATCACTTCGCTCCGAATGACTACATCACTCGCGGAGACGTTGCGCTCTTGCTCCAGCGATTCAAGAACGGAGGAGACTACGTCGTGTCGTCTTCCTCTAGCAGTCGCTCGTCTGCAAACTCGTCGTCTTCCTCAAGCGTGAGTTCGAACTCACCGCGCACGCCACAGGGAGCACTGCGCTTCACGGCACCGGCCTACACAGTCAGTGAAACCGCGAAGACATTGACCGTCGGTATCATGCGCGTGGGCGGCAGCGACGGACAGATCACCGTCGACTACTCCATGACACCGGGAACGGCATCGGTCGATACCGACTACACCCCCATTTCGGGCACGCTCGTCTTTGCAGAGGGTGCAACGAGCAAGACGCTGACAATTAACATTCTCGACGACTCCAGTTCCGAAGGTTCCGAGACGGCAACGATCCGCCTCACCAACGTCACGAACGGTGGGACGATCGAATCTCCTAGCTCCGCAGTCATCACGATCACGGACAACGAAACATCGAGCTCTTCTGCAGCAACCGGATCGTCCAGTTCCAATGCGGCAGGAATCTTCGACTTCAGCGCAGCGGGATACGCCGTGAATGAAAACAGTTCCACTGCAACCATCACCGTTGCTCGTCAGGGATCGGCGGGTTCTGTGTCTGTGAACTACGCTACAGGAAACGGAACGGCTGTTTCCGGCACGGACTACACACCGGTCAGTGGAACGCTCAACTTCGCTGCAGGCGAAACAACCAAGACATTCTCTGTTCCTATTTTGGATGACCAGAGTTCCGACGGACGTAAGACCGTGACATTGTTGCTGTCGACTCCAACGGGAGGATCTGCCATCGGCACTGCATCCATCAGCCTTGCCATGATGGACAACGAAACAGAAGAGTTCGGATCGGGATCCCTCAAGTTCTCCAAGTCTTCGTTGAACATTGAAGAAGGAAATCCAGCCGTCATCACCATTCAGCGCGTCGGTGGTGCACAGGGAACAATCACCGTTGCGTACTCCACGACAAGCGGCAGTGCATCCACGAACGACTACAACACAACGTCGGGCACACTGACATTCTTGCCGGGCGAATCCAGCAAGGTGATTAAAGTTCCGACCATTCACGATAACGTATCCGATCCCGGTGAAACGTTCTCGTTCTATCTCTCGAATCCATCAACCGGAGTCACACTCCTCGACCCGTACAACATGACGGTTACGATCGACGAGTAAGACTTTCTCCAACCTCTCGCAATAACACCCCTGTCTTCTGAGCGGTTTGCTCCCACGTCCAGCGCTGTACCAGCGTTGGACGTTCGGGGTGAACGCCGAATGCTTCGGTGAAGGCCTCGAGTGTCGGGGGAATGAGAATCGAATCGTCGCCCGCGACCTCGGGAATGGCGCTCGTGTCCGATGCAATGACCGGGCACCCGCAGTGACGCGCCTCTAAAACAGGCAAACAGAATCCTTCGTACAGTGATGCCGTGCAGAACGCGATCGCGGCACTGTAGAGCGCCGGCAAATCCTTCTCCTGTATCGACGACAGCACATGCACGTTCGGGCGGAGCCGCAGGGATGCAACTTCCGGGCCCGAGGTCACCAAGACCAAATGCGTGTCGGGTGTTTGCGCATGCGTGAATGCATCGATGAGAAGTTGAACGTTTTTGTGCTCCTTGGAATTACCCACGTACAGGAAAAATTTTTCAGGCAGTTGATAGTCCGCACGCACGCGTTCCTGTGCTGCAAGATTCTGAGGAACGTACGCATCGGACACTCCTTCGTAAATGCGCGTCGTATATTCGAGAACGTTGCTGCCATAGGCGGTTGCCAAATCTGTCTGCACAAAATCGCTGACCGTGATGAGGCGTGTCGCGCGACGCACGGTGTGGTGGAGCAAGATTCGGTACGCCGCCTGCTTGAGTGCCGAGGCGCCGTTGGGGAACTGGTGCAGAATCAAATCGTGAATTGTTGCAACGACCGCGATGGGACATCGCCACGGCACGTTGAAGTGCGGAGAGAAAAACAAATTCGCTTTCGACTGCGCAATGAGCGCGGGGAGTTTCCACTGTTCCTCGAAGGAGTAGTGGGGGATATCCGTCACAATTCTTGTCACACGAGGATCGACTATCAACGGCTCACCTTCGCTTGGGACGAGAATGGAGTAATCGATGTCGGGAGTCGCAGCGATCAAACGCGGAACGAGTTCCCGCGTGTAACGACCAAGGCCTGTGGAGACCTTTGCAAACCGACAGTCGATTAACACGTGCATGTAGGTATCATAGCGTCATGACGGTCTCCGAAGCACTGTCGGCCCCACTTTCCCGCACGGACAGCGAAGTCTTGCTAGCATTTGTGGTTCAAAAAGACCGTTCGTGGGTGTTTGCGCATCCGGAGTACGTATTGACCGACGCAGAGGAAAAGCAGTGGAAAGCGCTTTTGGAACGTCGACGAAACGGAGAGCCGGTCGCGTACTTGCGAGGAGTGCAGGAATTTTACGGTCGATCATTCATGGTCGATGCAGCGGTCCTCATTCCACGTCCCGCAACGGAAGAGCTGGTGCGCGTGACATTGGAATTCCTTGCACATCCGGAAGATCGTCTCGTCTGTACCGATACCGATATCGTCGCGCTCGCCCTCAAGCTTCGTGAGTTCGACGAAATTCCCCTCATCGTCGATATCGGAACGGGGAGCGGATGCATCGCCATCACACTCGCACTCGAATGTCCGGAGAAAACAATCATTGCGACCGATGTCTCGGACACTGCGCTCACAGTTGCCAAACGAAATGCCAAGTCGCTCGGCATGAATGATCGTATCGAGTTTCGAAAAGGGGACGGATTTTCAACCATTCGCGATCTCACAATTCCGTTTCTTGTCGTCAGCAACCCGCCGTACATTCCGTCTGCAACGGAGCTTCAAAAAGACGTCGCGAATTTTGAGCCGCATCTTGCACTCTTTGCGGGGGACAGGGGACTCCATGTACTGCTCCCGCTTGTGCAGGCTGCGAAAGAGCACCCATTCTGTGCGGGCATCGTCGTGGAATGCAGAGAAGACCAAGTGGGGTTCCTGCACAGTTAAGACATCGCGCTGTCTCCCCATTTCAGTTTCGTGCGCAGCGTTGCGAAGAAGGTGTCCTGCTTTCGTCGAAGGAAACGAACGGGGTGTTCGTGCAAATGGAGACAGATGACATCGAACGGACGCAGGGAGAAGTACGATTGTCCATCGAGAGACAAACCGACTTCGGTCGTGAGCGAAGAACGATCGGTCGTCAGCACCTCGACATCGATGATGTGGTGCCCCGGCAGCACGATCGGCTTTTGACTGAAGCTGTGAGGATTGATCGGTGTCAAAATGAGTGCCGGCAACCCGGGATGCACAATCGGACCACCGGCCGCGAGGTTGTAGGCTGTGGAACCTGTGGGAGTAGAAACGATGAGTCCGTCGGCATGGAAGGTGGTGAGGGGTTCGCTGCTGACAGATGTTTGAAGATCGATCAAACGTGCGATCGCCCCCTGCGCAATCACGGCTTCGTTCAATGCAATTCCTTCGAACACCTTTTTTCCTTCTCGGCCGACTTTCACATCTAAGAGCGTTCGTGTCTCGATCACCCCTTTTCCCGAGAGCAGTTGCGGCAACACGTTTTCAATTTCATTGATCGAGAGCTCTGCAAGAAAACCCACATGCCCCGCGTTGATACCCAAAATCGGAACATTGAAATGGTGATACTCACGGACGGTGCGAAGAATGCTTCCGTCTCCACCCAACACCACAAGGAGATCAATAGGGGAACGTGGAGAGAGGGCGGAATATTTTTTGGCAGCTTTCGCAGTAGGCATTCGTTTCTTGTCGACAAGAACTGTCGCCTTCGTTTCATCGAGAATGGTGAGGAGCCGCTCAATGCAAACATCCTTCAACGGAAAATCCGACTTCACCGTCACGCCGATGGAACGATACGTCGTCATGACCCTACGTTCGGCTGGTTAGGCGATCTTGTCAATCGGCAAGGCCAGCAAAAGAAGGTCGACTGTTCTCTTCCAGGAATACTGCTGGCTTCGTTTCTGACCCAACTCGGCAATCGATGCGCGCAGCGTTTCGCTCTTGAGCAGTTGTTGCAAACCGTCCGCAATAGAACGAACCGAGCGCGGATCGACAATCAACGCGGCACGATCGGCAACTTCGTACAAACTGCCGCAGTCCGACGTGAGCACGGGGATGCCACACGAGAAGGCATCGAGCACGGGAAGACCGAACCCTTCATACAGCGAGGGGTAGGCAAAGACTTCGCAGGTCGAAAACAAATTCCACATTTCTTCGTCGGACACATGACCCACCCACTGAACTCCCGGAATCGTTTTGACCAGAGAAAGAATTCCTTCGTCATTCCACCCGCGTCCTCCGGCAAGCACCAATCGGCTCGTGGCTCTCACTTCTTTGGGAAGCAATGCATAGGCCTTGAGCAGGTTGCTCTGGTTCTTGCGTGGGCACAGCGTCGCCAAACAGAGAATCGTTTTACCGTCGGGTTTGCGCACGATGGGAGGTCTGTGGGATGGACCTGCAAACACCGTGTGAATCGTGTTCTTCGGTAACCAGGAATATTTTTGAAGAAGATCGGTTCGCGTTGCCTCGCTGACGGTCACAACGGCAGACGATCGCTTCAACGCGCGCTTCAGTGTCAGCTGTTCGATCAGCCGCACCTTGAAGTCGTGAGGTTCGGGGCGAAACGCAATGAGGTCATGGACGACCATCACAAACGAGACGGGGGCGGTGCTGAATGCAGGAAGCAAGTAACTCGTCGTACTGAGAAAGGCCGCACCTGCATGTTCTTTCAAAAAACGGTGCACACGTCGGTGCCACGCAATTCCCTTGAGTGCGAACACAAACACCTGATGGTCAGGACGAAGCAGGCGCGCAATCGATTCGGGAACATCGCTGTCACTTACGAGGATCAACGGCATGGGGCGCACGAGCAGCTCCTGGAGGAGCCCCAGGGTCCATTGGCCTTTTCCCGTGCGTTTTTCACGGCAAGCTTCGCGGATATCGAGGATGAGCATCGCGGAGAGTGTACCAGGCCAAGGGCCTGTCCATTTATTCTCTTTTCGTTCTCTGGTAGGTTGATCCTAATGGTTCACCCGCTGCGACGACTACTCGGCATGCTCGACCTGGAAGAGCGTATTTTGAACGCGGCATCCTTGCTTGCAGTGGTCAGTATTTTCTTTCCGTGGATATCGGGAGAATGGCTGGGAGGGGACACCGCGTACTACACGGGGTTTGCATTCTTCACGTCCTTCATCGGGTGGTTCGTGCTGCTATTGCACGGGTTCCTTCTGCTAAGCACGTTTGTCCCACTGCTCGGGGGGCCACTCCTCATTCGCCGCAAGCACCTGCATATCGTTCGGTTCCTACTCGCGTCACAGGCAACGGTGCTGACGATTGCGACCCTCACGGTGCTCACGAACATCACATTCGAATTCTCGCGCATGGAAGTGCGTTTCGGCGTGTACCTTTCGCTCATTGGCAGCATGGTTGCAACGCTCTACGCATTCTTGAAGTGGCAAGAGCAGCGCAAGCGCGAAGCACAGGAGCTGTTCCATCACCCCGAACAGAAAGCCCCACAATTGGAGCCCAAAGAAACACGCGCCGTGCCACCCCCTCCACCGCCACCACGTCCGCTTTCGCCAGAAGAACACCATTTGCACGGTCGCTAGGCTGTGGCCTGTCACTGGGGGAGCGGCTATACTGTTGCCTACATGGAGGATCCAGTTTCACCTACACCGGAAAGCGCAGCCGAGGTCACCTACAAAGATGACGACGTTGTGTATGTCGATCCCGACGAACGCCGGGTACTGGGAATGCTGGAGTGGACTCCTGCAGGAAGACCGAAGTCGTTACTCGTCCCGGGCCCTGCACCGAAGGAAGGAGACGAAGATGTGAAGCCGGAACGAAAGCGCCGTCGAAAATTTTTCCCAATGGGGACCTATCGCTCTCTGAAAAAGATTTACAAAATCGAAGGGAAGATACACGAACAGCGACCAATGCTGACGCTCGATGAAGCGATCGTGAAGGCAATGCAGGAACCGTTCTGGGACTGAGGCTTATGCGTTGAGCATCTTGCAAGCCGCGTTCACCGTGTTTGTCGAACCGATCACGATGGACGTGCGTTCATCAACGGAGAGGATCTCTTTGTCGAGAATCAGCGTCTTGCCGTCGGAAGCGATGCCACCTGCCTGCGTGATGAGGTAGGAGAACGGTCCGCATTCGAATGCCAAGCGGAGTTTGCCGTTTTTTCCTGCGGGGCCAACGTTGCTGAAGACACCTTGCCCCTTGCTGAGAATGTGATGAATATCGGCCACCATGCAGCCGCTGTAGCGAAGCGTAAGCTCCTGCTTCATCCAATCGTCGAGCAAGGTTTTGTAGCCGGGGTTCTCGTTGAGGACACGAAGGTTTCCCGGGCTGAAGTTCTTTGCATCGTCTGCCACTCCAAGGAACTCGCGGAGCAGAATGAACTCTCCCACATCGTTGAGAAGGAATTCATGAACTCCGTTTCCCGTGGAGTACACCAAGATCGTGCGTGGTCCGTAGAGAACGTAGAGAGCAGCGACTTGTTCCTTTGGCTTTCTACCAATGATCTTGTTTCCTTCGTAGATTCCAAAGATGGAGCCGATCGCAAAGTCCGCTTGCACAAGCGACGAACCGTCCAAAGGATCGTAGACGACCGAGTAGGGGAGTGAGGAATCGAGTTCAATTACTTCGTCCTGTTCCTCGGAACAGAAACTTGCAACCAGACGGCTTTCACACAGTTCCAAACGAATGCATTCGTCACTCATGACATCGAGTTTCAACTGCTCCTCTCCGAATTGATTTTTCGTTCCGGCAAGACCCGCTTCCGTCGTACGAAGCGAGAACTGGATGTACTTCGCTGCGCGCGCAATGTCGAGAATCAAGTGGCGCAAATCGTCGGAAACCTTGCTCACTTCTGCAAGATGATGGTTCAACGAGGGACGTGATGGAACGGGACAAGCGGGGTGCGTCATGCGTTTGCGGGGGAGGGGAGAGAACCAAGTTTCAAAGTCATTTCAGTCACGCGCATCGCGTAGCCCCACTCATTGTCGTACCAGCTGAGCACTTGGGCGTGATTGCCATCAACCACTTTTGTGGAAGGGGCATCGACAATGGACGAGTGCGGATCGGTCTGGAAATCGATGGACACGCACTGGTCTTCGGACACGGCGAGAATTCCTCTCATCCGTTCAGAGTCCGCAGCTTTCTGAATGGCGGCGTGAATTTCTTCGACCGTCACCTTCTTTGCGAAGTGAAAGGCCATGTAGGCGCAGCTGACCGTGGGAACCGGAACGCGGAATGCCATGCCGTCGAGTTTTCCTTTCAGATGCGGGAAGATGTCGGCACATGCCTTCACGGCGCCGGTTTTTGTGGGAATCACCGAGAGGGTCGCGGCACGAGCGCGTCGCAACTCACCCCCTTCTTTTGGCTTGTTATCAAGCAAATTCTGCGTTGCTGTGAATGCATGCACAGAACCGACGAGGAGATGCTCTACACCGAACGCCTTGTCGAGCACGTCGATCACAGGCGCAATGCAGTTTGTGGTGCACGATGCGTTGCTGATGATGCGCATGTCGGCCGTCAGTTTCTCTTCATTCACTCCTTTCACAAATGTCGGGGTGGAATCCTTCATGGGAGCGGTGACAATCACACGCTTCGCACCGGCAGTGAGGTGGGGAGAAACCTCTTCGTAGGTATCGAAGTTTCCAGTGGCTTCAACAACCACATCAACATTCAGATCTTTCCAGGGAAGTTTTTCCGGCGAGCGCTCGGAAAGCACCTTCACCAATTTGCCGTTCACTGTGAAGTCCGAACCGGATACCTTCACGTCTGCCTGCAATTTGCGATGCAGGGAGTCGTACTTCAAAAGGTAGGCGCGCATTTCTGCATTGGATGATGCATTCACGGCGACTACTTCCACTTGATCGGAAAAATGTTCGATAAATTGACGATGTACGAGACGTCCGATGCGTCCGTACCCGTTGATAGCGACTCGTAACATGGCTCAATGATACGGGGCATTAAACGACTTGCAAGACTTTGCTTCAAATTCGCAAATCAATACCTACGAAGTCCTCGCAAATGCGGGACGAAGCCGTATTAGCCGACAAGTCCCAAAATAAGACCCAAAAATGCCATGAAGAAGCCAACGATCCAGAAACGCATCGTGACTTTGCTTTCTCCCCAGCCAAGAGCCTCGAAATGGTGATGAATGGGGGCGGATCGGAACACTTTCTTGCCGCCGCGAAGCCGCTTGCTCGTCAGCTGAATAATGACGGAGAGCGTTTCGATGACGAAGATGAAACCGATGAGAGGCAAAACGAGCACGTGATCAGTCATCATGGCCATCACCCCGAGCGTTCCACCGAGCGCCATGGAACCCGTGTCTCCCATGAAGAATGCAGCCGGTGGAATGTTGTTCCAGAGGAACGCAGCGATCGCACCGACACACACTCCGCAGAATGCGGCGAGAAGACTCAAACCTTCTGCATACGCAAGGACTGCAAATGCTCCGAACGCCATCACGAGAAGCCCACCCGCAAGACCATCAAGACCGTCCGTGAAGTTCACCGCATTGGCCGTCGCCACGATGATGAAGATGAAAATTGGAACGTACCACCAACCAACGGTGACATTGCCGAGGTAGGGGATGTAAATCGAGTTATAGTCGAGCTTAAGGTAGAACCAAAGTCCTCCCAGAAGGGCGATTCCGAGCAGAGAAAGAAGCTTTGGAAGTGCTTGCAATCCTTTGTTCTTCCCAAGTCCTCGAATGTTCAAGTAGTCATCGACCGCACCCAAAATTCCCATGCTCACCAACGTAAAGAGCGGCAAGTACACCTGGCCGCGCTGCAGCAAGGAATGGTCGACTCCTCCGAAGTACGAAAGTAGACGAGAGAGAATAACCGTCACGAGAATGCCTCCCCAAATGAGGAGTCCACCCATGGTCGGCGTTCCATGCTTGTCTTGGTGAAGCTGACGGAAAATACTCGCATCTCCTCCATCCATTGCCTGCACACGAAGCTGCTTGCCCACTTTGTGTTTGCGCAAGAACGTGAGGAACCAAGGCGTAAAGCCAAGCACCAATACGAACGCTGCAAACGTGTAGAGCAAAATCGAAATCAATGACAAATCCGGATGAGGTGGAAGAGTGAGGGGCATGGGCAAAGTGTATCAGGGGAAATCCCGAAAACACATCCCGTCTTTAGTCCTCTTCGAAGTGCGAGCTGTGCGCTTTGTCGACGTCGTAGAAACGGATCTGTTCCTTCTTGAACATCAACTCCACGCGACCAATCGGTCCGTTGCGGTGTTTGCGGATAAACACATCGGTCAGTCCCGGGTTGTCCGTATCTTCTTCGTAGTAATCCTTGCGATACATCATGAGCACGATGTCGGCATCCTGTTCGATGGATCCGGATTCACGCAGGTCGGAAAGCTGTGGCGTTTTGTCCGGACGACTTTCGACCGCGCGCGACAGCTGGGAGAGTGCAAGGATGGGAATTCGAAGCTCACGCGCAATCTGTTTAATGGAGCGAGAAATTTCGGAGATTTCCTGCACGCGATTTCCTGCGTAACTTTGATTTCCTGTGCTCATCAACTGAAGGTAATCGACCACGAGGAGGTCAAGCCCGTGTTCCATTTGCAAGCGTCGCGCCTTCGTGCGGAATTCCGGCATGGAGGAAGCGGATGTGTCATCGATGAAGATATTCGCCTTGTTGAGTTCGTCCATGATCGGTCCCATGTTCTGGAAATCCGAATCGTCCAATTTTCCGCGCTGCAGTTTCCAGCTGTCGACACCAAGCATCGATGCGAACAGACGGTCGACCAACTGTTCCTTGCTCATTTCAAGCGAGAACACGCCGACTGTCTTCTTACTCTTGATCGCGGCATTCATTGCAATATTGAGTGCCAGAGCCGTTTTTCCCATACTCGGGCGAGCGGCGAGAATGATGAGGTCAGAGGGTTGGAAGCCGGACAACTTGTAATCGAGTGCCTGGAAACCGGTCGGAACACCCTTCACTCCGTCGTCACTCGACGCATGCATTTCCGCAAATTTTTCGTAGCGCTGATCCAATACATCACGAATGTGCACGAATTTATCTTTCAAAAATGTATTCGTAATTTGGAAGACCGTCTTTTCGACATCATCGAGCACCTCGGGGATCGATCGCTCTGCGTCATACCCCAGCCCGGTAATTTTGTGTCCGGCCTCAATGATATTTCGATGAAGCGCTTTGGCTTTCACAATCTGTCCGTACTGGTACACGTGTGACGACGTTGGCACGTTCGCAGCGAGGTCTGCCAAAAATGCGCTTCCTCCTACTTCTTGTACCTTCTTCACATCTGCAAGCTTTGTGCTCACAGTGATGAAGTCGATCGGCTCGTGCGAGGAGTAGAGCTCCATGATCGCTCCGTAGATCAGTCGCAGCGTCGGGTCGTAGAAGTCTTCCGGACGCAGGAAGTCCGAGACCTTAATAATGGCCTCAGAATCGAGCAAAAGAGCCCCGATAACGGTTTTTTCTGCTTCCGGGGAATGTGGGGGAGCGTCGAATGCCTGAGCCATAGGAGCGTGAGTATAAATGAATGCAGAAGAAAAGCAGAAGGTCTCACTATCCTGAAATTCACAAATGGGCCCTTGTGCATATTGCAGTGTGGACCCAATGTGGAAAACTCGTGCAGAGTTTGTTTACGACTTTACCTTTTCAAGGATTTCTTTCTCCAATTTGGCCAATAGAGCACTATCGTCCGAGATCCTCTGACGAACCTGGTCGCGCCCCTGACCGAGCGTCTCTTCGCCGTAGCGAACGTAGGCACCGGCCTTCTCGAGGACTCCGTAGCGAAGGCCGAGGTCCAAAACATCTCCCGCGCGGCTGATTCCGCGGGCGTAGAGAATGTCGAATTCTGCCTGGCGGAAAGGTGGAGCGACTTTATTCTTCACCACTTTGACGCGAGTGCGGCTTCCGACCACTTCCTGAACGGACTTTTCATCATCGGAGCTGGAACCAGCCCCGCTCTTATCCAAAATTTTATCGATACGACGCACATCCATACGGAGTGAAGCGTAGAACTTGAGCGCATTTCCTCCAGTCGTCGTTTCCGGGTTACCGAACATCACACCAATCTTCATACGGATCTGGTTGATGAAGATGACGGAACAGCCCGTCTTGCTGACGATACCGGTCAATTTGCGAAGGGCCTGGCTCATGAGGCGTGCCTGGAGTCCCATGTGGCTGTCTCCCATCGTTCCTTCAATTTCGGCGCGTGGCGTCAACGCAGCAACCGAGTCGACCACGATGATGTCAATCGCGTTGGAACGAACGAGTGTCTCGGTAATTTCGAGAGCCTGTTCTCCGTCATCGGGCTGCGACACAAGGAGAGTGTCGACATCGACTCCGATCTTCTTGGCGTAGCTGATATCGAGTGCGTGTTCTGCGTCGATGAATGCAGCGCGACCTCCCACCTTCTGCGCTTCGGCAATGGCATGGAGTGCGAGTGTGGTTTTACCGGAGGACTCCGGTCCGTAGATTTCGATAATGCGTCCGCGAGGGATTCCTCCTCCGAGAGCAAGATCAAGCGAGAGGGAACCGGACGAGAACTTTTCAATCTGCACGACGTTCGCTTCGTTCATTTGCATGATTGAGCCTTCGCCGTACTGTTTCTTGATTTGTCCAAGCGCAGTCTTGATTGCTTCCAGCTTTGCCGCTTCAAGAGCGTTGACCTTTGCAGGAGCTTTCGTGATTTGAGATTCAATTTTTGGCGCTTTGGATGGGGGTTCCATAACAGAGGTAGGGGAAGATGTGCGACTCATACTAGGAAGGGGGAATGGATAGGGAAGTACGCACCGTGGGTATACGGTTGTACACCATAGTATGAATGACACATGGGTGAGTCAAAATTTCAGTATTGCGAAGAGAAGGAACAGATGGTGTACTAATGTACACCCAGCAAATTTACTTACAGATTCCGCTGTTTGAAGCACGATCGGTGATCGCACAGTACTGACCTGCAGGACAAATTATGCCGGCAACTCCACCACACGGTTGGCCCGGAACGGACGACGCTGAGGTGACTGGCTTTGAGGAAGAAGATGTTTTTGGAGCATCGGTGAATGCAATCGATGAGAGAATTTGTTCTAAGTGTGGAGGAGGGGATGCAAACCCGAACATGAGGAGCGATGGTCCATGCACCACTGCAAAGAGAAGACCCGTTCCATTCTGCGAACGAATCGCAGTCTTCCCCGCAATGGTCGTGAGTGACCCTGCAGGCAAAGTGGTTCCTGTCTGCGTCCAAAGACTCAGCACTACACCGGACGTTCCGTCAGGATTCGCTGCACGGAAGTCCGTATAGAATTTGCCGCCCGTCGCTCGTTCATCACGGTCAACCATGGTCCACGTTTCGGGAGTGGAAATATTCATCGCCAAACGAGGGATGGACCACGTGCGAAGTGTCTGCAGAATCTTCTGAATCTTCTGCACCACAATCACGGGCATGTCCGAGGGATCTCGATTTTGCTCAACAAGACCCATAATGGTGACATCGTAGCCTTCACTCTCCAGCAAGGAACCTGTGCGACTCTCGACGTACAGCACCGGAACATTGTTTTGCAGCAATACATGCGTTCCGCGGCGATCAGCCTTCAATTCCGCGCGCTGCAATGTTCCGACGATCGTTTGGACTCCGGTTGGAATAGTACGTGTTGGCTCTCCGCATGCAGCAAGAAGGAGAGACGTAACAATAAGAAAGGGGAGTGAGCGGCGCATGGAATTTATTGAGAAATGAGAAGAGAGCCATCTTCTGCAAAAAGAGTTGGAAACATATCGTGAACAGCTTTGTTCACATCTGCTTGCGTGACTACGTAGGGATCAGCCGAAGGATCGCGTTTTGCAGCATTGTCAGCGGCGGCTTTCATCAATGGTTTTCGCACCTCTTGCTGAAGTCTTCCCTCCAGATGTACGAAGGTTTCAACTGGAAAGTCTTCTTGTCGAGTAGCTGATTCGGACATACTCAAACCCTACCACTTTCACCAAGCTCACGAAACAAAAAAGGCTCCTTGCGGAGCCTTTTGAATTCAATGTGTGGTATTACTTCTTCTTAGAGTCGAATGCGTACACTGCGCGACCAACACGGACGAAGTATGGCATCTTCTGAAGGTTGAGGGAGATCGTACCGACCTTCACCGTGCGCTGCTTTGCAACCTCGGCAATGATTTCTTTCTTACTCAATGGACCCTTGTCCTTGAGGATGTTCTCAATCACATCTGCAACTGTTCCAGGCTCGTAACCCCACTCCTTGAGAGCGTAGAGACCACGACCAACGAGAACGAACTGTGGATAGCGGATAAGTTCGTTGTGCACAGCCTGAACAGTGACATTCTTGTGATCGAAGTGAGCTTCGCGGATGCGGTTTGCAATCTCCATGAAGTGGAGAGGCTGACCGGACTTCTTGAGAACGATTTCCACCTTATCGCGAATGGAGCGAGGGCGGACGAAGCGCCATTCCGTAAGTCCCCAACCGTCGTCGATCTCCTTCAAACGCATATCGATCGTGAGGCAGGAGAGGATGAGTTCTTTGCTTGGGATGCGGTCTCCAAAGAGGTTCAATGCCTGAACGGCAGAGATAATCTCTTCGCGGCGCATACAGCTCTTGCGCTTCTTCAAAATCTTTACGACAGAGTCGATGATGAGCGCCGTATCGTCCATGGAGAGACTCTCGAGTCTCCAGAATGGAACGTACGTACCGCTGCGGCTCGCTGAGCTGAGCTCGCTATCAATAGAGAAGGAAAGGCGAAGGACAGCTCCGTCAATCTCTGGGCTGTTTGTAGACAAACGCTGAAGGACCTGGCTGATGAGTAAATCCTCACGAAGAACTCCTCCGCTCATACGCAAAATGTTCTTTGCAAGTTCGTTCACTTCATTGAGGCGAGTCGTGCGCACCGTGCGGCGCAATTTTCCAAGAGCGATTCCTTCGATTTGGCGAATGCGCTCGCGAGTCACTTTGAAATGCTTTCCAATTTTCTCCAACGTTTGCTTTGACTGCGACTGCAGTGCAAAACGACGCTTAATCACCATCGCTTCCTTTTCCGTCAACACCAGGAACAGGTCATCAAGCAGAGACTGAAGGTTCAGCGTGAGCTTTGGACCTGCGGTCGCTGTCTGAGTAGCCGAGGATGCCTGCGTATCTGGCATAGAAAGTGGGGGAATCAGGGGGAGAAATGAGAACAACCCTCGTTGTACCAGAACATTGACAGATGCAAAAGTTCAGATCGCCGTTTGGCTTGATAGTTTTGCACATATTGTTCGTAGCAATATGATGTGTACAACGGTGTGCAAAAAGAACGTGGATAAGCTAATTTAGTGTATTTTTGGGATTTGTCAAATGTATTCTGGAAGTCATGATTGTGAGTATTTCAAAGGCTGCCCTGGCATCGCCATCCTGGTCGTTTTTGCCCTCAAATGAGGTAAAGCGCTCGTCGATGTACTGCACATCAAATCCTTGCTCCGAAAGGAGGGACCCCACCTCTCGCACCAGTGCGGTTTGGGCTCCTTCTTCCCCTGAAAGCAGGAGCGGTAGACCCAAGACAATCTTCTCGACACCTCTCTCTTTTGCGAGTGCAGCCATGGCAAAAACGGCATCCTTCTTCGACGTATGTTCTATTGTTTCAAGCGGAACCGGGACCCCTTGTTCAGTATCGACAAAAGCGACACCTGTCCTGCGTTGCCCGCAGTCGAAGGCGAGAATCTTCATGCGCTTACTTCTTTGTGGAGACCATGCGCGCGACGAGCGCCTTGCGGCGATCTGCTGTGTTGCGATGGACCACTCCTTTCTTCGCTGCTGTGTCGATTGCCTTGTATGCCTCGGCAAGAACAGCCTGAGCCTCCGTCTTCTTTCCTTCCTTCACCAAATCAGTGATCTTTTTGATCATCGTCTTCATCTTCGTCTTGAACGGAGTGAGACGGGTGTGGCGCACTGTACTTTGGCGTGCGCGCTTGATGGCTGACTTAATGAGAGGCATAGGAGAGAGAAATGCGTAAAAGCCGGGGAAGGGTAAGGGATAGAAGCTGCTCTGGCAAGTCACTTTCTTCCGATTTGAAGCTTTTTCTACTCGCACCACGACAAGAAAAGCCGTGAAAAGGAGACTATACGAAGGGTGAAACGAACATATCCAATCGATTGAATTTTGGCTCGCTCATCAGTACTCTTCCTTTATGTGTGGAATCTTCGGATACATCGGAACGAAAACCAACGCAGCGGGCATGGCAGTCGAAGGGCTCAAAAATTTGGAGTACCGCGGCTACGACTCGTGGGGTGTTGCGTGGAAAGAGGGGAGTGAGCTCAATGTTCGCAAAGACATCGGCAAAATTAGTGGCGTCGATCCTGCGTCGTTGCCCGCATGTTCACTGTCCATCGGTCACACCCGCTGGGCAACGCACGGAGGAGTGACGGTCGCAAACGCTCACCCTCATTTGAACGAAGACAAAACGATCGCGGTCGTTCATAACGGCATTGTCGAAAACTATCAGGAATTGCGTGAGGAGTTGAAAGCGAAGGGACACACGTTCGTATCCGAGACGGATACCGAAGTGATTCCTCACCTCATCGAAGAAGAACTCAAACTGACCGAAGACTTTGCACATGCGGTTCGCAATGCATGTCGCAAATTCAAAGGACGCTACGCATTGCTCGCTGTGCATACACTGAGCGATACATTGGTGGGAGCTCGAACCGGCTCACCGTTGATCGTGGGAGTCGACAAAGGAAATGGATTTTTCATCGCATCGGACACTCCTGCGTTCATGACCTACACCAAGACGGTGCAGTACATCGATGACGGAGAAATGGTGGTGTGTAACGGAAAGCAGATTGTGTTCTCCGACATCATCACCGGGGAAGAGCGCCCGAAGCGTGAGATCGAAATCACCTGGAATACGGAGCAGTCCGAGAAAGGGGACTTTGCACACTACATGCTGAAAGAAATCATGGATCAGAAGGAGAGTGTCGCGCGCGCTGTGAACCAAGCCGAAGACCAAATCATGAAGGTTGCTCAGGCAATCCGCGAAGCGAAGGGAACGTTCCTCTCCGCCTGTGGAACGGCAGGTAAGGTATGTATGGCTGCGGAGTATTTCTTCTCCGTTGTTGCGGAACATCACGTGAACTACGCACCGGCGAGCGAGTTCCCGATTTACCATCACTTCCTCAAACCCGAGAGTTTGCTGATCGTCGTGAGCCAGAGTGGCGAGACGGCGGACGTGCTGGAAGCGATGCGCGTCGCGAAGAGCAAACAGGCGAAAGTACTCGCAATCGTGAACGTGGAAGGATCGACCATCGCACGTGAGGCCGACTACACCGTTCTCATCAATGCCGGGCCCGAACGCGCGGTTGCCTCAACGAAAGCGATGACCGGACAGATGGCGGTGCTTCTGCTCATTGCCTACGCACTCGCAGGAAAATTGAAGGAGGGAAAAACACTGCTTCTTGAAACCGCTGCGATGATCAACGACATGTTGAACCCTCGCTACGTCGAACGCATTGAAGAGGTCGCATCGAAAATTCAGAAGAGTGAAGACCTCTACATTATTGGAAAATCGTGGCACTACCCGATGGCGATGGAGAGCGCGATCAAGATTCAGGAAGTGAGTTACATTCATGCAGAAGGATTTGCCGGAGGCGAACTCAAACACGGACCGATCGCTCTCATTGAGCAGGGGACTCCGTGTATCGCATTGCTGGGGGATGACGAAGTGCACGACGATATGATCAGTAACGCTATTCAGCTGAAAGCACGTGGCGGAGTGATCATCGGTATCGCGCCCACAAACAACGAAGTCTTCGACATGTGGCTCAAGACGCCGAACGCAGGACCTGCGCAGGCATTGGTCTCGATCATTCCAGTCCAGGTGCTCGCGTACTTCCTCGCGGTTCTCCGCGGAAAGGACCCGGACATGCCACGAAACCTCGCGAAGAGTGTGACGGTGAAGTAAGACAGTGAAAGAGAACGCTTCGAGAGCACTTCAATACATCATTGCGAAGCGCCGGCTTTGCCGCGCTGGAGCAACACCTTTGAGGGAAAAGATGGAACATGGAAGAAAAACCGCAGGTTTGTCTTCCATGAAATTATTTCTCATCCGGCGGTACTCCGTAATACTTCAACAGGAACGTCGTGATCTGTTTGAAGAGGGGAGCGGAGGTTGTTTCGGCAAAGGTTGTTCCACGGGCCTTGGGGCGATCGACTTTTACGAGCACAACGAAGCGTGGGTGGTCGACGGGGGCGTAGCCCATGAAGGTGTTGATACCCGATCCCGTTCCGGTTTCGTAGCGACCACCCGGACCGGCGATCTGACTTGTTCCGGTTTTTCCAGCGACGCGATAGCCATCGGGTTTTCCTGCTTTTGCAAATCCGCGGTTCGCAGAACTGACGAGCATGGCGGTGATGGTTGCCGATGTTTCCGCACTCATGACACGGTCGACGACCACGGGTTCCGAGCGTTCGATGGTTCCATCGGAATGAATGATGTGATCGATGATCGTCGGCTTCATCAGAAGTCCTCCGTTTGCGAGCGGCAAGAACCCCGTAATCATTTGCAGCGGAGTGACGGACACTCCCTGTCCGAAGGCCGCCGTCGCAAGCAGCGAGTTGCTCCAGTTTCCTTGGGGAATTTCTCCGGTCAACTCATCGTCGAGTTCAATACCCGTAATGTGATTGAAGCCGAATTTTTCGAGCATGCTGGGGAAGAGTTTCTTTCCCAACTTTTCAGACACTGCCGTCATGCAGGTGTTGATGGAGAACTCGAGACAGTTCGTCATGGTCACTTTTCCGTAGTAGGTCAAAAGGGCGTTCTTGATAGTGTATTCGTCGACCTGCACGGGACCGTTATCGTTGTAGGTGTCGTCCGGAAGAACCTCCCCCTTATCGAGTGCGATCGCCATCGTCACCGGTTTCATAACCGATCCCGGCTCGTAAATTTCTTGGATCGTACGGTTCAAGTACGCACCGACTCCGATGGAGTTTTTATACTTCAGCCACGTGCCGGAGAGGGTGGTGGGGAAGACTTCGGTTCGGGCATTGTTGTCGGCGGTGTTGGATTGATAGAGGTAGTAGCGTGCAAAGAGATGGAGATCGTACTGATCGGCCAAATCATTCAACTGCTGTGCGGTCTTGGTCGGCAATTTCGCTCGGCCTTCGGGAGTGAAAATATTCGGTCCCGGGAAAAGGTAGTCGCGCACAATGCGGGCGTTCGTTTTGGGATCGTAGATTTCCACCACGATGTTCTGTTGTTTGCCAGAATTGATCAAAACCGGTTCTTTTTCATACACGGCACCGTAGTTGTTGCGATCGAAGAGGGGAGCGTTGACCATCGCGAGCACGCGGCCGGTCATAGGATCCATCACGATCGCCTGGCCGCTGTCCGCCTGGTACTTCTCGACTCCCTCGGCCATCACGCGTTCCACTTCACGCTGAATGAATGGGTCGATCGTGAGAGCGATGGAGTCTCCATCTTTCGGATCGACAATATTTTCGTCCGCACGAACAACGGCGCCGCCGCGTTCGGCATTCACCGTTTTGATAAGTCCTTCCTGTCCACGAAGAACGGAGTCGAACGTACGTTCAATGCCGTACTGCGCCTCTTGGTTCGTGTTCACGAATCCCACGACTTGCGAAGCGATCGTGTTGTCCGGGTAGTAGCGCCAGTGCTCGGCAATGAGCGCAATACCACGAAGAGGATCGGTGATGCGACTGAGCGCTTCGGTCGACGCATTGTTCTTTTTTGCATCTGCCTTTTTACTGTCCGTTTCTTTCAGCGACTTCAGCTGTGCTTGTTTGATCTTGAGAGAGAGCGGGGGAGGAACCTGGCGGAACACAGGGACGTAACGAAGCGGACGAGAGAGGAGACTTGATTCGAGAGACTGCGGATCGGTATTCAAAATCGGCGCCAGCTGTGCCGCAATTTCACCGCGGCGATTTTGATTGATCTCCTCGGGGTTTGCGTAGATGAGGTTGGCATCTTGAATGACGGTCACTCCCGCAAGACGAAGAGCGGCGATCTGTGTCATCTGATCTTTCGTTGCTCCGTACATCAGCGGCACGAATGTCACACGCTTCTGTCCGATTTTTTCTTCGAGTCGGCGTGCAAATTCTCGACGCACTTCGGTGACATTCGGTCCGTCGGTCGGAACCGGTCTCTGTGCAAGATCTTCCGGCAACGGTTCAAGCAAACTTCCCGACGACGCCTGGCGAACGAGCGCGAGGACGTCGAATGCTTTCGGGTAGAACGTCATGAGTTCACGCGGACACTTGATCGTGTCTCCGAGCGTACAGAATTTGTGATAGTCGTCGGTCACGAGAATGTCGGCCAATGTTTCTGCGACGGTTGTGGGGTCGTCGGTACTCAACGGATCGACGTACACGAGGTCGAGAGTGATGTTCGTCGCGAGAATGGAGGTGTCTCCCGTCTTACTGTTGGTCGCCAATACCTCTCCGCGACGCGCGGGGAGCACGACTCCTCCGAATTGCTGCTTTTGGGCCATGACGTAAAAAGACGAGTGTCGAAGCACCTGTAAATCGAGCAAACGAGCCACGATCAACACCAGCGCAAAGCCAAAAATACCGTATAAAATGACCATACGCTGCAAGAGAGAGCGCTTCTTCTGGGTTTCCGATAAGAGCCGTAATGCACGCAACGCCATGGAGGCCGTCATGATAGCATCAGGAGGCCATCTGTGGTATAATGAGGAGATGGATATTCCAGCAAACGGAAGCGGCGAAGAGATCCTCTCGGCACTCCAGCAGGAGTGTGCTGCATCGGGTGTTTCAGACATCCACATTTCTCCAGAGAAAGAGGGGGTGCGCTTGGAAGTACGTCAGAACGGAATGCTCGAACGATCGGCGCAATTGAGCGTAAAACAGTACGACGAATTGGTGCGCAGAGTGAAATTCGACTCAAAACTCAAGCTGAATATTACGAACATTCCTCAGGATGGTCAGTACACCTTCGAGGCACCGGGTCGCCAAGTGAACGTTCGCGTTGCCACACTCCCCTCGCGTTTCGGAGAGGCACTCACACTGCGTCTTCTCGACCCGAAGCGCGGCATTGTGCAGCTAGCTGATCTGGGATTCCCGGCCGACATGATTGCGAAGTTGAAGGAGATCGTGGAGATGCCGTACGGACTGTTCCTTGTCACAGGACCAACGGGATCGGGAAAGACGACATCGCTCTACGCCCTCCTGTCGACCATTGTCGGAACGAAGCGACACATCATTACGCTCGAAGATCCGGTTGAATATGAAATTCCGGGCATCGTGCAGAGCGAAATGGATAACGAGCATGGCTTCACGTTCGCGAGCGGACTTCGTTCGGTGCTTCGCCACGATCCCAACGTGATCTTGGTCGGAGAAATCCGTGATTTGGAAACGGCACAGACCGCGATTGATGCTTCTCTCACGGGTCACTTGGTGCTCTCCACGCTCCACACCAACTCCGCGCTCGAGGCGATTCCTCGCCTGCTCTCCATGGGAGTCAGTCCCTACACATTCGCACCTGCTCTGCGTGCCGTGTTGGCACAACGTCTCGTGCGTACGCTTTCCACTGCATGCCGTGCGGATGGAGCAAATTGTGATCCAGCGGATCCCAAAACGTACGACGGCCGCAGCGTGATTCCGGAGCTCTTGAATGTCACCCCTGCCATGCGTGACCTCATTCTCACGCAGAGTGAAGAAGCCGCCTTAGAAAAGCTGGCTCGCGAGGAAGGGTTTAGAACAATGAAGGAGTTTGGAGAGGATCTCGCCGCAGCACACATTACGACGCTTGAAGAAGTGCATCGTGTAACGAGCTGAAGAGGAAAAGAGCTTCGTGGACAAAGAAAGGACGCTTGGAGACTGAAGACAGGATCGTGTCATGAATGGTTCACAATGTGATACAAGCCACCTTGCCATATCCGCTTCTTCACGCGTACGATTCTTTTCCTATGTTCGAGCATCACAGACACCGACGCACTTTTGGAGCAATGCCTTCCGCCTCAAAGAGAGGAGGTTCCCTACGGACGCTCCTCCTGCTTGTCGTGGTGGCCTGTGTTGTGGTTTGGGGAGGATGGAGACTGTTGCAAGCTCTCGGATTTGCAAACCAGGTCCAACGCATGCGCGTTGAATTTACCGTGAAGGCAGGACCGGTGAATGTGTCGATTGAAGGAGGAGAAATGCGTCGCGTCGATGATGCGAAGTTGTACTCGGAAGATCGTGTTTCCAGTAACACAGGCGGAAAGGCGCTCCTTTCCTTCTTTGACGGCACGGAAGTGCAAGTCGATGAATCGACCGACGTCACCATCGCTCAGAGCGAGCGCGGCACCAAGAGTTCGACCATCGCTCTCACATTGGAACGCGGCAAAGTGTGGGTGCAAACCCCCTCGTTGCAAAGCTTCTCCGGCTCGATTGAGCGCGTCATTACGACTGCACACATGAAGGTTGCAATCCCCGCAAACACGAAGGCGATCGTTGGGGATTCCAGTATCCAGGTTTACAAAGCAGATGGACTGGGTGTCGTTCTGACCGTTGCAGGAAACAAAGAGCCTGCATACGTCGGCGAAGGCCAACAGTTGATTCTTCCTGCTGACGGACGTGTCACCGGTTCCCTCTACTCCTACCGTTCCGCATTGGGAGCAGGAGGAGCGGTCTTTGCAGATTTGGGAAGCGGTTCTTCTGGCACGACGACCGGCTCGGGTTCTGTCACAAGCACAACGAACACTGATGTACTCACTCTCACTCGCCCGACGGAGGGAGAAGAGATTCACACGCCAACCGTGCACATCGAAGGAGCAGTCGGTCAGTCGGTTGAACGCGTGCGCATCAATGGATACGACTCAAAGATCGATGCCATCAGCCGCACGTACGCACAGGAATTGTCTCTCTCCGGTGCACCGACTATGGATATCCTCGTCGAAGCACTCGACCAGAACGGGGTTGTGATCGCCCAGCAACATCGCACGGTTCGCTCCGGAGGATCGGGCGCAACTCTTGCAGCTCCAACCATTACGACACCGGCTCCACAAGGAAGCGTGTACCGCACAAACCGCAAGAAATTCACGATCAGTGGATCCGCCCCCACGGGCGCAGAGGGAATCGTTGTGAACGACTACCGCTTGCAACTCTTCAAGGCAGGGGACACAACCTGGAGCTACCTTGTGAACGCAGACCAAGGAAACATTGTCCCGGGCAGCAACGTCTTCAAGGTAACAGCCGTCGACGCTCTCGGTGCCGCAAGTCCGGCTGCAAGCATCACTATTTTGTTGGAAGACGGAGTGGAGGGAATTGTAACGGCCGGTTCTGCTTCTCAAGGTGCAACGGCATCGGTCGCACCGGAACAAGTGGACGAGAAGACCCTTCCACAGAACGCTCCGCTGACTCCCGGCATTCTCTCCGTCACAGGACCAACGCCAGGAACGTCGCACACGGCAACGGGCAGCGAGATTTTGATCGAAGGAAAGACATCGCTCCAAACGGACAGCATTTGGATCAACGGGTACCGACTCCGACTCTTCAAGCAAGGAAAGACGTTCTGGAACTACATCGCCAGCACGACGTACGGCACCCTGAAGACAGGAACGAACGTGTACCACATCCACGCGCGCAACGCGAAGAACGAACTCCTCGATTCCATCGACTACACGGTCTCGTACTAAGCCGCCGTCGACAGATTCAACCCGCACGCTTTGCACGCGTTCAGAAACAGTTCTGGAGGCGGAGCCGTGACAGTCTGAAGATCGTTTGTGGCAGGAGAAGTGAATGTGATTTTCCAGGCATGTAAGCAGAGCCCCGCGATGGAATGTTCTGCCGTCATTTTCTCGGTCGCCCGCGTGGAGTAAGTGGGGTCACCCAGAATGGGGTGCCCAATCGTCGATAGATGCACGCGCAGTTGGTGCGTACGTCCTGTATGCAAATCGCATGCAAGGAGTGCGGCGTCATCGGAACGACTGAGTGTACGATAGGTCGTTGTAGCAGAGCGCGTGGCGCTGGCCTGGTGCACGGCCATACGAGTGCGGTGAACGGTACTGCGACCGATCGGAGCATCGATGAGGGCCGCCGCAGGGCGAGGGACACCTGCCACAATCGTGAGATACGTTTTTTGCGTTTTGCGATCGGCAAATTGTTTCTGGAGCGCGCGATGTGCCTCCGGCGTTTTTGCAATCAACAAACATCCTGTTGTTTCGCGATCGAGGCGATGTGCAAGCACGTGGGACGCAACGAATGGAATCTTTCGTTCTGCAAAGAGATGTGCAATCCCGTGCAAAATCGTCGGCTCATCTTTTCCAATGCCGATCGCGGGATGAACGGCAATCATCGCGGGTTTATTGATGACCAAACATGCATCGTCTTCGTATAGAACGGACATGTGCAAATCTATCGATGCGATATGCGACTCCGATGCAGGCAATCCTTCGATCGAGGCTTCCACCGTGTCTCCGACATCGACAATATGAGCGGGCTTATGGACGCGACGCGTATTCACCATCACACACCCGTCACGAATAATCTCTCCCGCATGGACGCGGCTGACGCCCGCTATCTGGGCGAGAAATGTATCGAGACGGCCTTTGGCGGTGACCTCAAATGTTTGCATCGGAGGCAGTCTACTGGAGAAATGAAACGAGCGCTCCCAAACCGGCAAACCTGCTGTACACTGTCTTCATGCACTCAGAACTCCTCACACGGGCTGTTTCCGACGTTGTTCCGCGAGAACTAGCGGAAAAGAAACTCCAATCAGGCAAACCGATGAGGATCTATTTGGGCATCGACCCCACGGGTGCCAAGCTGCACATCGGTCACGGAGTGCCCCTTCGAAAGTTGAAGGAATTCGTCGATGCAGGACACCATGTGATTTTCCTGATCGGGAGCTTCACCGCCATGATCGGGGACCCGACCGGACGCGACGCATCGCGTGAGGCACTGACGAAGGAGCAAGTGGAAAAGAATTTTCAATCCTACAAAGCACAAGCTGGAAAAATTCTCGATTTCTCCAAAGTGGAAATTCGCTACAACCACGAGTGGCTCGAAAAGCTCGGCTTTGAAGATATTGCAAAACTCGCGAGTAACTTCACCGTTCAGCAGATGCTCAAACGCGACATGTTTGTCGAGCGTGTGAAGAAAGACATGCCGATCAGCCTCCATGAATTCCTCTACCCGCTGATGGTGGGGTACGACTCGGTCATGCTCGATGTCGATTGCGAGCTTGGTGGCAACGATCAATTGTTCAACATGCTCGCCGGCCGCACACTGCAGACGGCACTTGGAAAACGCGATAAATTCGTGCTGACGACAAAATTGATTGAAGGCTTAGATGGCCGAAAGATGAGCAAAACATACGATAACTGCGTGTATTTGGATGATGAGCCAAACGACATGTACGGCAAATTGCTCTCTGCTAAAGATGAGTTGATTACGACGTACTTGGAATGTTGCACCTCGGTTCCGATGCAGGAAATTGCAGACATCCAGAAGGCTATGAAGAAAGGAGAAAACCCGAAAGTATTTAAAATGCGCATGGCCAAGGAAATCGTGACGCTCTACCACGGCGCAGAGGCGGCTGCGCACGCCGAAGAACAATTCAACAAACAGTTCTCCAAAGGACAAACGCCCGATGACATGAAGAAAGAGCGCGTTCCCAAAGACATCACCGTTGCAGAAGCAATGGTGGTGATGGGACTTGCAAGTTCGAAGTCAGATGCCAAACGGCTGATCGCTCAAAATGGTGTGGAGCTCAATGAACAGAAAGTGACAGCGCCCGACCAGCAGATGGAAAGTGGCGTTCTTCGCGTCGGACGAAAGTATGCACAGGTAGAGTTTCAAAAATAAAGGGGGTTTGTGTGTATGCTAGTGCATCAAAACAAGAGGGACCCACGCCGCCAGTGACACAAGGATGACGGAGTATGCGAATGCCACGCCTGCGTTTTTGGTGTCTCTAGACATGGTGTTGAGTGGAAACGGTACAGCCGAGACTGAGGAGTTGTCGGCGAAGCGTACGCACCTGGTGTGCGCCGGGAACAATCGGAGCGAGGGTAACGTGCACCACCTGACGATTGGGAAGTGCCTGCAGCCAGGAGAGCAGAATGTGGCTCTCTTGCGGGCTGCCCCACTGAATGCGAACAGGGGAAGTAGAGGAGGGGAGTGGCCGTTGGGTGAGTGTGCGTACCGTCATGTACGTGAGTGTACGCTCGTACACCCATGGCGCAAGAGGAAAAATTCCAATGGACTGGCCAGATCAATTTAAGAATGTTCTTTTTGAAGAGCCATGTGATTTTTTATTTGCTCTTCATTGCAGTAGCGAATGAAGAGAGCGGTGTGTGCCAAGCCAAGGGAAGGACATTCATTCCAGCTGAGCCCGTAGTGCTCAAGATATTCCCGGCAGGCAGCAGCTGTCAGCTCTAATGTTCTCTTTTCATTTTTTGCAACATTCACGGAATGTGCGATTGTTACCGCTTCGACACATGCACGCTCAAGAATTTTTGCATCTATGTTCGGGATATTTCGGAGACTTTTCAAATGGTCCAATACTTCCTTCGTATCCATGAGAGTCAAATCACTAACTCCCAGAATCTGCTCCACCTCTTCCATTTTTTCTGGCCCCTTCCCTCCAGTCATCGTCACCCATTCATCAAGAATGGCACTTACAAGATCTTGTCGTTGATCACGAGAAAGCAATGCATTGTCTTCCAACAATTTTCCTATTTTTTTACGGAAGGAGTAACTGTATTGGATTAAACGAATATGTTCATCTACTTGTGTTAACTTTGGCTCTTTTGCCAATAATTCATCAACGATGCGTTGATCCAGCATCCATTGGGCTAACTTCTTGTCATAGCTATTCGATTCAACAATATGAATAGGCATTCCATCACCGCTTTCTGCAGGCCTCTTTGAAGGATGGGAAGAAAGAGGATGATGTTTTCCCGTAATAACAAAAGCTCCTGCGCGAAAATTTTTCTTGTCATTCAGCACGAGACTCAGTGATTCACGCATCTTTTGTTGCAACGTAACGGCAGTGGGAATGCCTGTGTGCTCAATCGCACCTTCGCTTAAAAGCCAGTGCCATTGATGCTGAAAAAATGCTCGATCCACAGATAGATCCTGTTTTCCTAAACTTCTTTTTCCCGCATCGTTTCTTTCTTCAAAGACCTTCAAAAAAGAGTCATGCACATACTGGATAAATTCTTGAGGCTTGTACGGTGTATTCCATTGTTGCGATGCAATGCACCATGGAAGTGCGTGTTTATAAGAACTGAGCCAATGCTCGTCAAAATCCTTATGGTTCAGTTCCGAAATGGGTGCAAGAGTGCGTTCCAAAGTGGCCAATTGTAGGGGAATGTTCTTTAATATACAAACAAGGTGGCCACTGCGGCCACCTTGTTTTACCTATTCAAAGAGGGTTTTTAGAGAGAATTATCGATTGCGAGCGAGAAGCCTGGATACTCACGAGCGCCGCCGATGAACTGGTTTCCCTTGGCACCAATGATCCAGAAGCTTGGCGTACCGACTGCTCCTGCCGCTGCAGCGTCTGCTGCATCCTTTGTAATTTGTCCAGCAGTATCGTGGTTCGTGAGACACTGAGTGAACGCAGCCTCGTTCAAGCCGATATCCTTTGCGTAGCCCACGAGCGTCTGTGTGATGACAGGATCGCGCTGCGTTGGCCATACATCATGATTCGGTGAGCTGAAGAGTTCGTCATGCATGGCGAAGAACTTTTCTGCTCCACCCAATTTGTTTGCGCACATCGCTGCCTCTGCAGTGATCTGTGCAACGGGGTGAATCGTGTTCAAAGGCAACATGCGGATTTCGTACTTCACCTTTCCCGTATCGATGTAGTTCTTTTTGACTTCTCCGTACGTGTCGTTGAAGTGACGAGCGCAGACCGGACACTGGAAGTCTGTAAATTCGACGATTGTCGTTTTTGCAGAGGAGCTACCCAATGTTGGACCAACGCCTGTCTTTGGAGCAACGCCGGGCGCAGCAGGTGCACTCGGTGTCGGAGTGGGAGTGGGAGCAGCAGGAGCGCTCGGCGTCGGTGCAACGAGCTGTGCCGTATTGCCACTGCGTCCTCCGGTCAGCGCTCCGCTGGAACCGTATCCGAAGATGACACCGATGAGCAGAAGAGAAACACCGAACCAAATACCTTTATTCATAGAGAGAGTGAGGAAAGAGTAGACAGGAACATGCTAGGGGATTTAGACGGAGAGCCAAAAGGCAAGAGATGGACAAGAAAAAGAAGTGATCCGAAATATTATTTAGAGCAGCTTATCGATCGCTGCCTGGAAAGTAGCGTAGGGGACTGCGCCGCTGATGAACTGGTTTCCTTTGGAGCTCACAACCCAGAATCCGGGAGTACCCGTCACACCGGCTGCCGTTGCATCTGCAACGTCCCTGGACACCAAGGAAGCAGTGTCATGCTTTGTCAGACAAGACGTGAATGCCGCCTCGTTGAGTCCGATTCCTGTCGCGTACCCTGTTAACGTTGCCGTGAGAGTTGGCTCCGTCTGCGTAGACCATGTGTCATGATTAGGAGAGCTGAAGAGTGCATCGTGCATCTGCCAGAACTTGTCGTTGCCGCCGAGCTTGTAGGCACACATTGCAGTCTCTGCACTGATCTGTGCATTCGGGTGAATACTCGTGAGAGGGAAGTTGCGAAGCTCATACTTGATCTTTCCCGTATCGACGTAGTTCGTCTTGATCTGTGGATACGTCTGCGCGAAGTTTCGGGAACAGAACGGACACTGGAAGTCCGTGAACTCGACGAGAGTCACTGTCGCACTCGATTTTCCTTCCGTTGGACCCACACCTACTTGTGGAGCAGTGCCTGAAGGTTCATCGGGAACCGTTGGTACAGATGGCACACTGGGAACATTCGCGACTCCACTTCCCGGGTTATGGAATGTTGCGCCAAGAACGTACCCGACGACGAGTCCGATTAAGAGAATGGAGATCGTATACCAAATAGGATTTTGCTGTTGCTCCGACATAAAGAAATGGGGGATGAGAAATAAGTGAGACAAATGCATCGTAAGGACAAAGAAAAGGGGTATCAAACAGGATGAAGTGACAGTATGGAGCGATTGGTTCACGAATCATTAAGATTTCTTAATACCGCAAAGACAAAAAAATGGGGCGGCTTGCGGCCACCCCATTCAGATTCGTACGGAGAATTTTTAGAGGAGCTTGTCGATTGCTGCCTGGAATGTTGTGTATGGAACAGCTCCGCTGATGAACTGGCTGCCCTTCGGGCTGATGATCCAGAATCCCGGCGTGCCGGTGACACCGGCTGCGGAAGCGTCTGCCATATCGGTTGTGACCTGCTTTGCAGTGTCGTGGTTTGTCAGACAAGACTTGAAGGTCGACGTATTCAACCCTGCATCGGAAGCGAAGGATACGAGCTTCGTTGTCAGGTCAGGCTCTTTGACGTTTGCCCATTCAGCATTCTTGCCGAAGAGACTGTCGTGCATCTTCCAGAAGCCATCATTGCTCTGCTTGAGAGCGCACAAAGAAGCCTCAGCTGCGATCATTGCGTTCGGGTGAATGCTCGTGAGAGGGAAGTTGCGGTGTTCATACTTGATCTTTCCCGTATCGACGTAGTCCTTGCGGATCGATGGAACAGTCTGTGTGAAGTGACGAGCGCAGAAAGGACACTGGAAATCCGTGAACTCGACGAGAGTCACTGTTGCGCTGGACTTTCCTAATACTGGACCAACACCTGTCTTCGGAGCAGTTCCAGATGGAGCTGCAGGAGTAGGTGCAGATGGCGTTGGAGCGGATGGAGTCGGAGCATTGGCCATTCCTCCACCAACACTGCCGGAGAGGGACGTTCCAATGATGTATCCGAGGATCAATCCAATGAGCAAAAGAGAGACTCCAAACCATGTATTATTATCGCGATGATCTGACATACAAACGAATTGGGAAAGGAATAGACGCAGGCATGCTAGAGTTTTCGCTCTATAGCCTCAAATAGCACGAGGTGACAAGAGAAGGGGAGTGGTGTGGAATCGATTGTTGTGTTTATGTCGGATTCATTTGCAACTGATACAGTTCCTGTCCTCCTGTGGTTGGATATTCTCCCGTAAAACACGCACGACATAATTCCTTCGATGGCATGCCAATGGCACGATGAACTCCGCTGATTGGGAGGAATTTAACGCTATCGGCACCAATTTCACGTGCAATGGCATCGAGAACATCTGATGAAAGAACATCATCGGTAGGGGACTGTGAGTGGGAGAATTTTGGCACGAGGAGTTGATTCTTTGTCGCAAAATCGATGCCGTAGAAACACGGAGCTGTTACGGGAGGGTACGCAAAACGAACATGGAAACGTGAAGTAGGGGATTGTTGGCGTAAGAGAATTAACAATTCTTTCATCGTTGTTCCGCGGACCAAACTGTCATCGAGCAGCACAACATCTTTCCCAGCAATAAGTGAAACATCAAAAATAAATTTTTTACGGACAATTTCGGCACGGTTCTCATGTGCGGTGAATGACCGTGGGGGTTGTACCGGTTCATTCGTATCTTTTTGGGTTCGAACGACCAGCGCATCTGCGCGCGGAATGCGTGACTTATCATGATACCCCTCTGCAGCAATGCGTGCAGAATCCGGAACGGCAACAATCACCGGTGATGGCCAGTGCTTCATATCTTCATGGTCAAGTTCCGCCAAAATTTCTCCGAACATAGTGCGAGCGCGGCGCACTTCGACATCATCGAGTGTCGAAAGACGTTTCGCAAAATAGGCCCACTCGAATGCGCAATGAGCACGATTGGGACGGAACAATTCCTCAATCTCCGGTCGAATAACTCCGGGACCCAAGTGCACCATACTTCCCGGTTGCACGGTGGAGATCCCGATTTGTCGCGCCTGATCCCATCGATGTTTCAACGCTGCGTCTTCCGATGAAAGGACATGCACCCCTTCATCCGTTTGCCCAAGTGACAATGGATGGAAGCCGCGCGGATCACGGAAGGCATGAATGTGTCCATCTTCCTGAAGAGTTGCGATCGTATAGGCACCGTCATTCAAGTGGTCGGGCAAACGACGGAATGTTTTTTCCATCGAACCCCTGGTATCTCCCAAGTGATAGGCAATGAGGTTTGCAATCAACTCCGTATCGGACACCGTCTCGCACGGCAAACCATGTTGGTCTAAAAATTTTCTCGCATCTCCCTCGAGTCGTGTGGGAGGAATGTTTCCATTGAACGCTACGGCAATGCGACGACCAGCATGTTCAACGATTTGCGGATGTGGCTGCGATGCAGGATTAGTTCTGTAGAGCGTGTGAAAAATCGCACTGTTCGTGTTCGCCGTCCATTTCTTCATCGTTGTAGATGCACGACCACTCTCGTGCTTCTTTTCCATCGCACCCGTTTCTCGATCGATGTAGGCAACTCCACTCGCACCGGACCCACGATGTTCCAGCTGCTCTAAAAGCGGAGCGATGTGGTCGCCCACACTGCGTAATTTTCGAGGATCGTTGATCGCCCCGACGCCACAGTAATGCTGAAGATCCTCGAGCATAGGAGGGAAATGGTACGCCTCTACGCCTTCCTGTGAAACTTCTTATGAACCTCTTTCAGCTGCGGATTTGTCACGTGGGTATAGATTTGGGTGGTACTGAGGTCCTGGTGCCCCAAAAGCTCCTGCACAGAGCGTAAATCGGCTCCATTGCGCAATAAATCAGTCGCAAACGAGTGGCGAAGGGTGTGTGGAGAGGGGCTGACGACAATGCCTGCAGCCGCCGCGTATTTTTTCACGATGTTGTAAATACTGATGCGCGACAGACGAAATTCTTCACCGGGCGGCATCGCGTTTGTCGCTTTCTCAATATTGCGAATGAACAGGGGATTAATATGGTCCATGCGTGCATCCATATAGTCCTGCAAACAATTCGCAGCAGCGTCGGACAGGAACACCACACGGATCTTGCTGCGCTTTCCGCGAATACTCATTTCACGGGTTTTCAGGTTCACATCCTTTCGACTGAGACTGCGAAGCTCTGCGAGACGGAGACCGGTGGAGAAGAAGAGTTCGAGAATGGCTCGATCGCGCTTTCCATCTTTCGTCTGCGTGTCGGGCTCTGCAAGAAGTCTCTCGACTTCTTCCGAGGTCAACACCTTCACCTGTCGTGGGTCTTCCTTGAAACGCTTGATGCGGTCTGGGGGATAGACATCCAACTCTTCCTCCTGCACCAGGTAGCGCAGGAACGCCCGGAACACCGTGAGATGATGATTCACCGTCCGAAGAGAGAGATCGCCACCTTGACGGGTTTTTGTGTCGCGCAATTTCTGTTTTAGGTCTCGGACAACCTCTTTACTAAGTTGGTTCACTTTTGTGATGGACAACATCTTCCGGAGAAGCGTCAACGATTCACGGTAGTTCTGTACGGTAAGCTTTGATTTGTTTTCTTCCGTCTGGAGAAACTGAAGATACCGCGTGATGGCCGAATCGAGCGCCAGGGGAGTGGAAGAGGAGGGAGTCATATTATTAACATAATGCATTTTATGTTAACTAAATACTGGACACAAGAGCATTTTTAGAGGGTTTCAGGCAGTGGGTATAGGTTCTGCAATTTGAAGCCGTAATACAGATTGGCCACAACTTCGCGCACAATACTGTATTCGTATGTTTTCAGGGATGCAGTGTCATCTGCGGGAAAGGTCTCGAGAGTCCCCCAGTCCATTTGATTCGAAAGCAGATCGATACGTGCCAGGTGGTACCCATCGCTGATTGCGACGATGTTTTGGCAGTTTTTGGTCAGTGGCTTCGAATTCTCGAGATTTTCGAGGGTTGAATGGGAGTTCTCCTCTGTACGAATAGCACTCGCAGGTACGCCCTGTCGCAGTGCATAGTTCTGCATCACTGTTGCTTCGGATTGATCGGTACGTGATGTACGACCGCCGCTGAAGATGAGTGTCTTCACTTTTTTCTCGTTATAGAGCCGTGCGGCTGTACTGGTACGACGGATCATCGCAGGTCCCGGGGTATTCCAACCGTAGACTGCAGAACCGAACACAAGCGCACAATCGACCGGAAACGCGGGCTCAGTCCCCTTCGCTTGATAGATCACACCACCCAGTTGAGCGAGAACGATCACCCCTAGCAGTAAAAACCCTAGAAAGAGGCCAATGAACGAATATTTCAGAAATCGAGCCATAGACACTTACGAATGTTTCTGGGGAGAAATACTGATATTCGCAGGAAGTGACGGAAGCGTATTCCCCCAGGGTGGCCACAAGTGAATTTCCACACGATCAACTTCTGGCATGTTACGAATGATGCGCAGTGCTTCATCTTTCACCTTTCCTGCTACGCGTTCACGCAGGCGTTTTCCGAACAATGCTCCATTCGCTGAAAGTGGATCGAGGATATACTCCTGTGTTCCAGTCAACTCTACCGTTAACTTGATCCAGGTGAAGTTATCGTCGTAGGAAATAACACGCACATCCATATGTTCTTTGGAGAGTGAGTCGAGAAGAATCTGTTTGTCGTCACGGACGTGCGTGAGGATTTCTCCTTTCAACAGTTCCAGGAGTGCACTACTGTCGTAGGAGAACATTTTGAACTGAATATCCCCTTCTGCAGTGATGTTCGTGATGGGCTGACCGAGCGAATCGGTCGGCAGCAC
Source organism: uncultured Candidatus Peribacteria bacterium (assembly GCA_964534565.1). Lineage (GTDB taxonomy): Bacteria > Patescibacteriota > Gracilibacteria > Peribacterales > Peribacteraceae > CAZHON01. The sequence continues at coordinate 563,600 of CAZHON010000001.1, forward strand.
GAAATGTTCGTAGAACACGCGCGTCAGTTCCTGGAACGAAAGAATCTGTAAATTCTGCTCTGGGTTCTCCGCATTGCGCCTCTGTCGTTCCTGCTCCACAAGCTGCTTTGCAGCGGTGAGGAGCTCTTGTTCCAATCGCTTCTTCGCTGCATCGATATCCTGCTGTTGCAGCACCGTGCGGTAGCCCGTTGTGCCGCCTTTTCCTGCCTCGGTATTGATTCCATAGACCAGAGGACGAACACCTTCGGGAAGTCCCGGAATATCCCATTTGAGTCCCTGCGGCACGTTTCCACGATCGCCAATGATCTCTCGATAAATATCCGTATCTGCAGCCGTTGCCGGAACAGTCACCTGTGCACCAGCCGCAACAGTGACGGCACGGTCGAGCAAGAACACCATTCCTGCCTGGTTTGTGAAACGTGTTCCTTTTTTCAGGCCATAGAGTTCCGTGGAGTTGTTCACCACTTTCATCGGCAACTGTGCGGAGGTTCCGATGAACTGTTTACTGATATCGCTGAACGCAATGCTCTTATGGACCGTCACCTTAATCGGCACGAGAGGAAGAGTGTGAATCTTTGGAGGAAGTGTCACCAGAGCACCGCTGTCCGACAAAAATACATTGATCGTATGGGTGAGAGGTTCTTCTCGAGGCCATACTCGAATTTCTGCGGATGGTAATAGTTTTAAAACCACAAACCCAAACAGCACAATGCTCACTCCTACGAGCAAGTAGATGCGGAGTGTCGGAAGCGAAAGAAGTCCGATGCGCTGCAGGCGTGTTTTGAGTTCCTGACGCCATGTATGCGGAGAGAACAAACGGACGGCCTCGTCCATCTGGGGATGCTCCTTCAGAAGCGTGCGAAGCGAGCGCAGTCGGTCGATTACTTTGAGACCAAGCTTGCGCGCGTCGGTGACGACAACGGGTTCCTTCGTCGCAAGAAGCAACCGTGTCTTGAGAGCACTGCACCGCGCAAGAACCTTTCCCCTACTGAGCGAATCCCCTACCAATTCCCGATCCTTGGGAGCAAGAACAACGAGCAATGTTCCATCGGCACTTTTTGCCAATTGATCAAGGCGTGCGAGGAAGAGATCCCATGACTCCCCTGCCCTCGGCAGCAGCACAACCAGTTTTGACTTGGAAGGAGTCATGAAAAGGAAATGAGGAGCCCAAAACTTACGCCTTTGCCAACGCCTCGAGAGCCGGAAGCACGTTTCCTGACACGAATTCCAACATCGCTCCACCACCGGTACTGACGAAGGTGTACTCACTCATCGAAATTCCCTGACGAGTGTGGAAATCAATCGTATCCCCTCCTCCAACAATGGACACTGCGCCCTTTGCAGTTGCCGCTTTAATGGCTTCTGCAACACGGATCGATGCCTTTCGGAACTGATTGATTTCGTAGAGTCCCAGCGGTCCGTTCCATACAATCGTTCCGGATTGTGCGATGATGTCGCAGTACTCGTCGACAGTTTTTTGACCGAGATCGAAGATCGACATATCTCCTTCAATATCTTCGAGATTCAGGTTGAGTGTCTGGGACGTTTCGGTCGGTGCAGAGGCCAGAAGCACGTCGGACGGCATGTGAATGACGGCCTTTCCATCTTTGCCAGACACATTCATCAATTCCTGCACCTTGTCCATGTATGCAGGCTCGTGAAGCGATGCTCCGACATCAAACCCTGTCGATGCGATGAACGTGTTTGCGATGGCACCACCGAGCAAAATGTCGTTTCCCTTGTCGAGGAAGAATTCAACAATCGGCACTTTTGTTTCCATCTTGGCTCCACTGATGATGAGCGTAAGTGGGCGCTTGGGGTTCTCAAAAACTTTCGAAAGATGTGTCACTTCCTGTTCCAACTGAAGTCCCATATAGGAAGGCAGCAAGGCTGGTACACCGACCATACTTGCGTGAGAACGATGGCAGTTCGTGAAAGCGTCGTTCACGTACACATCAGCAAGGTTGGCTAACTCTTGCGCAAATGCAGGGTCATTCTTCTCTTCTCGAACATCGTAACGAAGGTTTTCGAGAAGAAGCACTTCGCCAGCTTTCAAGTTCTTCGCCTTCTCCATCGTCTCTGTGCCTGTTGCGGAGTCGGCAAATTGCACGGGGATACCGAGCAACTTTTCAAGCACTGCGACAATCGGTTTCTGGCTTTCGTCGGGATCGCGCTTTCCTTTGGGGCGTCCTTGATGTGCCGCAATGACAACACTTGCGCCTTTGCTCAAAATGAATTGAATTGTTGGAACGACCGCTTCGATACGAGAGATGTCATCGACCTGTCCTCGTGTGACAGGAACGTCGAAGCCGGCACGTACAAAGACGCGCTTGCCGGAAAGATCTGCGTCGCGGAGAGATGGATAGGTAGGCATAGGGCCCCGAGTGTAGACCGAATGTTCCGCGACTCAAAACGTCGATTTTGAAAACGATGGTTTCGTCATCCACATGCGCCGAGGTCTGGTATCCTGCCGCGGTGCACACACTGCTTCTGCCCTCACTGGCGTTCGTTCTGACCGTCCTTCTGCATTGCGGAGCGTTGTACGTGTTTCCCAAACTTCAGTTACTCGATTTCCCGGAACGCTATGGCCTGACCCGCAAGCGCCTTCCGTATCCCAGTGGCATTCTAGGAGTCATTGTCTTCGTTGCATTCTCTCCGTTCCTGTTCCAGTGGTCGTTTCGGTACCTGGGTCTGCTGATCGCCGTTGTGGTACTCGCGACACTGTGCTTTCTGGACGATCGTTATAAATTTTCGTGGAAGATTCGTTTGCCCGTTCAACTGCTCATCGGAGCGGGACTGTTCCTCAGCGGCGTTCGACTGTTCACTCTGACAAATCCGCTTGAAGGTCTGACCGGAATTCCCGTCCTCTCGCTGACCGGTTGGTCCATTCCTTCTGAACTGTTTGCCAATCCCTCCATTGTCGGTCTGCTCTTCACCATGGCGTGGCTGCTTCTCAACATGAACGCCCTCAACTGGTTTGATGGTATTCCGGGGCAAGTGACCATTCTCTCCACCATCGGGTTTACGACTATCGGGCTTCTCTCTCTGAGCGCACGTGTGAATCAACCGAGTCTCGCCGTGATTGCCTTCGTGTTGGCTGCAATCGCATTCGGTTCGTTTCTGTTCGATGTTCCACCTCCACGAGTCGTGCTGGGTGACACAGGGGCGATGGTGTTTGGTTTATTGCTTGGAACACTCACCATCTACGCAGGAGGAAAAGTCGCCACGGCGTTCTTGGTTCTCGGAGTGCCACTGCTCGACAGCATGCTCGTGATCGGCCGACGATTGCTTCGTCGACGTTCTCCGTTTGAAGGAAGTCAGAAAGGAGAACACTTGCATCACCGCTTGCTGGAATGCGGTTGGTCCCCTCGACAAGTGATCGCTCTGACATCGACCATCGGACTTCTCTTCGGAATCACCGCGCTCTTCCTCTCCACGACCGAGAAATTCATCGCAGCGATTCTGCTGGCTGTCCTCATGCTCTTGATCTCCATCGCAGCTGACAGCGTACGAACGACGAAGCGACTTACTCCTGGAACTTCATCGGCGAGCTGATGTCTCCATCGGGCATCACCTGAATCACGACGGTGCGGCGTCCACGAGGCAACATCTGAACGGTAGCGACACCATTTTTGAAGCTGCTGATCGTCAGGACAGGCGGATTGAATTCCGCTTCACCGAATGCCGTGCGAAGCACGAGGTCATGTTCGAGTCGGTCAGGCTGCACAGTGTTGCCTGCAATATCCTGCAGCGTGAAGCGCACTGTTTCCCATGCGCGACCTGTGAAGGATCCGTCGTGCTGAATATCGATTGTGGAAACAGAACCCGCATTCGTCGTCATGACGGAAGAAGAGCTTGCCGCGGCAACAGAGGAGACGGATGAAGATGAGACAGGGAGCGGCGTAGGTGGCGTATCAAGAATGGCCGTGATCGTTTGCTTCTCGATTGTTGGAGCAGACGAAGAAGGCTTGGCAACAGCGAGAGCTGCTGCACGCTGCGCAAGACGCTGCGCCGCACGTTGCTGGAATGTTAACCCGGGAATGACGGAGGAAGCGCTGCTGGAAGAGGCCACAGACGATCGCGTGTTCTGTGCGACTGTGAGTCCGGCTGTTCCATTCGACTGCACGAAGACGATTGGGTTAATCGTGTTTTGGTATCCGTTCCCTTGGCCAAGACCGTCGTTGATCGCTTGGTAGAACGACACACCTGCAGAACGAGCATCGGCAGAAGAGAATGGCCAGTATGGGTGCCATGGAGCCGTGTCTTTATCGATCTGGAAGTGCAAGTGCGGACCAGATGCATCACCCGTGCGACCGGAGAGTCCGATCTGTTCACCCTTGTCGACGACTTCTCCCTCGACGACATACTGAGCACTCAAGTGAGCGTAGTTGCTGAACACCACCATCGTCTTTCCTGGATTCTGTGGATCTGGGATGTGCGGGTTTCGAATAGTGACGTAGAGACCGAATCCGGATGGATCGTTTGCGACGCGCGTAACGATTCCAGCGGCAACAGAACGGACAGGAGTGCCTTCTGGCAAACGGATATCGACACCAGGGTGGCTGCCTTCTCCTTCGTTTCCACTGGTGTAGTCTCCCATGTAACCAACACTGTAGATCTCGCTTCCGTTACGAGTGGCATGTGTTTTTGCAATCGCCGAAGCGGAATAGGTTGGCAACGGAATGAGGAGATCGTGCGGAACCTGGCGGAATGTATTGGCATCGGCAGTTCCACCGTAGGCAGACCAACGAGTGTAATCCGGAACATATTCCACTGGGCTCACCATGCCTGTGTACGTGACAAGACTGTCATCGGCAGCGCCCATCACAGATTTCCAAAATGCATACCAGCCGTGTTGTCCCACCATGTTTCCACCAAGGAATGCGACAATGGAGAGCGTTGCGATGAAGAACGACGTCTTCTCTTTCAAATACGTCGAAGTCACTGCACGCGGTTCGGCTGTGCGGTACACTGGAGACGCTTTGAATCCAACGGAACGCGCTGTTGTAAGCTTTGTGAGATGCATATTGTTTCTATGTGTGTACGTAGATATATTATCACTATTTCTAACTTTCGTCAATGATTGAGACTGTCCTCCTCACCGCAGAGAATGCAGAAAAAATGGCTCAAATAGGCCGTTCTTTGGCACATAGCCTCTATACCGACCCGCTGGACATTTTTCTCCATGGCGAACTGGGGGCCGGAAAGACGACATTCCTCCAGGGGTTCCTGTCGGAACTTGGAATAGCAGACGCAATTACGAGTCCCACCTATGCACTGGAACAGCGGTATGACCGACCCAACGGAGAGCAAATTCTGCACATCGATCTCTATCGTTTATCGCACGAACAAGCGCTTACTCTCTGCACTCAAACGAACGATACAGTGGGAATTCGCTGCATAGAATGGAGCGAACGATTGAACGGAAAAACATTCGGCCGCCCTTCGATCGACATTGCGATCGCAGAAGATGCATCGGGACGAACGGTACGAATCGGTTTTGATGACGAACGCATTCCATCACCAGAAGATATTGCCCAGTGGCGTCACAATGCCCGCCTACCGCAACCGATCATTGCCCACTGTGAGTCTGTGGGATCGCTCTCGGAAAAATTTGCGCATGCACTGCTCCAAAACGGACACATTGTCCGTCCGCTCCTTCTGAAGGCAACGGGCCAGGTACACGATCTTTTTCGCTTCCTCGATTTTCGATCCGGAGCGGCACACGTGGAAGAGGAATACGATGCCGAAACGCTCGCCATTTGGAAGGAATGGAAAGAACGATTCTCGGAACAGACACATGAGGAAGCCTGTGCGACCTTTTTGAAGGAACACGAATTTTCCGCTGCCGCAGCCATTGTTTCCACCCACGGTCTCTCACTCCCTCCTGCAGAGAACGCAATGATCGAGCAACGTCTCCTCTACTACAGCGATAAGCGCGTTCTCTCCGATCGCGTTGTCACACTGGACGAGCGATTTAAGGATTTTGAGCGTCGCTACGCCAATGGAAAATCCACTCTGAGCGGCATACGTTGGAAGAAGGAAGTGGAGCAGATCGAAACCCTCCTCTTCCCACAGGGCGTTCCTTTCTAACTTAAAACCTCCACGAGAAGAAACTCGTCCACGCCATATCCAGAACCTGCAGAACACTCATCTCAAGCACGAAGGGAGCGCAGAGCAAGAATGCGATGGAGATTGCGAGAATAATGAAGCTCGTGGAACGGTTGATGCAACAATCGTGATACAGAACCTGGCGAAGGAACTGCATTTTGGGGAAGACAATTCCTCCCAATGCGAATGTGAGAACCACAAGCTGAGCGACTCCGCGAAGATGAGAAATCCACGGCAACGCAGGATTGACGTACAAACTGACCACAAGTGCCATGAGCACCAAACTGATATCGCTGACGTGATCGAGCAACACGCGGAGCGCTTTCTCCTTCTTCGCACCGGGCAACACGACGGTCAACGTGACAATCATGTGCAAACAAATGAGTGCGACGCACACACCAAGTGGCAACAATGCAGCGAGCAAGAACAGCAAAATCAGCACTCCCGCATGGACGGATGGGATGGAAAGAATCATGCCCCTCCCCTCTTTCCACAATGGCAGAGAATGCGTGTGTGTTTTCATTAATATTATTATATAACATTTGTTATTATTTAGCAAACTCCTCCCCTTCCTCTTACCGAGCCTCATTTCCGTCCAGAATCGCGCGGACGGTCTTCATCCTTTCCCGAACCTCTGCCTCAAATCCCCTTCCGGTGGGCTCATAAAATACTTCCGCTTTCATGTTCGTAGGGAAGTAATGTGCCGTCACCACACCACGGGGATCGTTGTGCGGATACTGATACCCTTCGTGGTACCCCTGGTCCGCCATCCCTTTCACCGGTGCGTTACGAAGGTGCATGGGCACTTCCAGTGACGGCGCATTTTGAATGCGCTCCTTCACCGTATTTTTTGCAACAGTGACCGTGTTACTCTTCGGCGCTTGGGCCAGGTAAATGCAGGCGTGCGAGAGGAAAAATTCTCCTTCGGGGTACCCGACTCGATTGAAGGCCTCCCACGCTTGCATCACGAACGGCAACGCGTGCGGGTCCGCCATTCCCACATCCTCACTCGCGAAAATCGCCATGCGACGAAAGAGCATGTCGGGGTGCTCTCCACTTTTGATCATGCGAAACAACCACAGCATTGCGGCGTCGACGTCGCTCCCGCGCATGGTTTTAATGAATGCGCTGATAACGTTGTAGTGCTCTTCTCCACTGCGGTCATACCGAAGATTACGTTCCGTGATGAGTTTTTGGGCATGGTCGACCGTGATGTTTTTTCCTGCCGTCAGAACGGACAGCTCTAGAAGGTTGAGTGCGCTGCGTGCATCTCCATTCGCCGCTTGCGCAATGTGCTCCAACGCTCCTTCGGAAATTTTTACCTGGCCGTTGTACCCTTCGGGTGCGGTGAGTGCATGGCGCAAAATGGTGAGGAGTTCCTGTGAAGAGTGCGAAGACAACAAATACACATGGGAACGTGACACCAACGCAGCATTCACTTCGAAGTAGGGGTTTTCCGTCGTTGCACCAATGAGAATAATCGAACCGTTCTCCACAAATGGAAGCAGTGCATCTTGCTGACTTTTGTTGAAGCGATGGATTTCATCGATGAACAGAACCGTCCGCTGACCGAACACATTCTTCCGCTCCAGTGCAGACGTGCACACCTCTTTAATATCCTTTACGCCGCTCGTCACTGCATTGAGCTGCACAAACTCCGCCTTTGTTGCATCGGCAATAATGTGCGCGAGTGTCGTCTTGCCGCTGCCGGGAGGTCCCGACAGAAGCACCGACTGCAACGTATCGTGTTCGATTGCAGATCGAAGTGCGGTTCCTTCACCGACAATCTTCTGCTGACCGACGAAATCGGAAAGCGTGCGGGGTCGAAGTCGAAACGCCAATGGTGCATCTTTCGTCTGCTGCATGGAGGAGCAATGTTACTCCTTCTTGCTTACGGCTTGAAGACAGAGCGGAGAATGGGTGACGCGTGATTGGAAATCACAGGCAATGGAGCCAATGAACGAAGAATTGTGGTTAATACCTCTTCGCTGCTCGCTTCCAATTGCACGTAGCGAATCGGCAACATGTTTTTCGAACTCAGTGGAAAAAGCGCTATGGCCGCCCCTGAACCGTTTTTGGGTGCGGGCCACGGAACAACGATCGTGGCTTGTCGTCCGGGGAAAATCGGTGCGTGCACAATCGATGGAGATTCTCCGAAGACGGGATTCTCTTTGATCAAACGTTGGATGAATTCTTCTTCCGATTCATCCTCTTCTTCAAACGACACCACTACAAATGCGCCGCTCCCGCTGAGACGATCGATGACAGGAGACCGTCCGCGTTTCTTCGTCCATGATGCAGGGTACTGAAACACGAACGGCAACGACGGAGACGAGTAGAGCGTCAAACCATCTTTCAAAAACTCTCGTCCGTCGGGGAGCACACACCGAACAGGAACGTCACTGACGGGGAATCCCCTTTCGACGCATTGCGCATAATTCGACGTTGCAGCAACGGTTCGAGTACGCGTCACCAGGCACCACGTCGCATCGCAATCACGTAAAAGTAAAAAAGTCCCTGCAAGCAGAACCAAAAGAAACACCGCCGACAGCACGACGACTCGACGCATGGTTCGAGGATACTCCACTTCGAATTTTTGTGCAGAAAAGAGCGAACAGGAAAGAAAAGCCGGTTCACAATTGGCTTGCGAAGTAGAAATTTTAGGATGCAGTGAATCGCACAGAAAAGGACTAGGCGTAGAGTATGAGATGTTTATTCCTTTCCTTCTCCCTTTTATGTCTCTTGCGAAGAATTTCGCACTCCTTCTCGGAGCTGTTCTGACCATCGTCGGTATTCTCGGCTTCGTTTTGCCAAGCCCATTGCTTGGATACTTCGAAGTAGACACTATTCATAACGTCATTCACATCCTCAGCGGTGTGATCGGACTCTGGGCTGCTATGTCCGGCCCTTCCGCAGCAAAGACGTACTTGATCGTCTTCGGTCTTGTGTACGGACTTGTCGCTGTTCTCGGATTCATGAACGGTGAGAACGTTCTGAACCTCATCGGCGTCAACGCTGCCGACAACTGGTTGCACACGGTTATCGCCGCTGCATGCCTTGTCATCGGAGCATCTGCAAAGAGATAGGAATTGAGGAATGTAAAAAACCGGGTGGAGCAATCCATCCGGTTTTTTTGTGCCTCGATACACTGTGCCGTGTCATCCCGAGTTATTTCGCCGCGGCGAAATAGTACCGAGGGACGACGCAGCACTCGGCATGACACTCTTGGAAATTTAGCGTGAGCGACGGAATCCACCGCCACCAGAACGATGGGGCGGGCGGGAGGAACTGCGACGAGGAGTGAAACTTCCACCGCGTCCGTTCGTGCGGAAAGGACGACGGTCTTCATCAAAGTCTCCTGGCTGCTCGGGAACGCCTGCAATCTTTTGGAGAGCGGGAGTTTGGCGACGAGGAAGAGCAACACGAATGAGGCGTTCGATACTGCGAACACTTCCGACCTGGTCAGGTAACGCGAACGAGATTGCCGTTCCTTCCTTTCCTGCGCGAGCGGTGCGACCGATGCGGTGCACGTAGTCAGCTGGATCGTCCGGAAGATCGTAGTTCACAACAAGCTCGATACCGGAGACATCGATACCGCGGGCAGCAATGTCCGTAGCGACAAGCACGCGATACTTTCCGCGTTTGAATCCTTCCAATGCTTCGCGGCGCTGGGCCAACGAACGGTTCGAGTGAATTTCTGCAGATGGATGACCAAGTGCCTGGAGGTTGCGTGTGATTTTCTTCGCGCCATGCTTCGTGCGGGAGAACACGAGCACACTTCCTTTGTGATCCGTGAGGAGCATTTGAAGGAGTGCCAATTTTTCATCTTTGCGGACAATGAAGAGCTCCTGCTTCACGCGCTCTGCCGTCGTTCCCTGAGGAGACACTTCGATCTTGAGTGGCAACTTCATTTCATGAGTCGCGAGATCGATGATTTCACGTGGCATGGTGGCCGAGAACAGAAGCGTCTGACGCTCCTTGGGAACGTGGCGCAGAATGCGATCGATCTGGGGCTTGAATCCCATATCAAGCATGCGATCGGCCTCATCTAGAACGAGGACATTCACTTCCTTCAACGTAACCGTGCGCTGTTCCAAGTGGTCATTCAAACGACCCGGCGTCGCAACGAGAATACGTGGGTTCTGCTTGAGCATGTTCTTCTGCAAACTCATCGATGCTCCTCCCACAAATACGGCAATCTTGATTCCAAGAACGCTCGCAAATGGACGAAGGGACTCCTCCACCTGGTATGCAAGTTCACGTGTTGGGAGGATCACCAGTCCGCGACCTGGTCCTTTCGACAGCTGCTGGAGCATGGGGAGGCCGAATGCGAGTGTCTTTCCTGTACCCGTCTGGGCGACACCGATCACATCTTTTCCTGCAACTCCCGTAGGAATAGCCTGATGCTGAATTGGCGTAGGAGTGGTGAATTTGAGGTGGTCAGCGACTTTGAGGATCTCTGGGATGAGTCCAAGGTCTTTAAAAGTGCCGGTAGAAACGGGGGTCGAATGTGTCATTGAGCGCGGAGAATACACCTATTTTCAACAAATAGCTTGTAGAAAGTGAAGGAAATTTGTCATGTTCGGTTTTCCGGTTTTTTACGAAGTGGCAATCCTTCCCGCACCGTCGAGAGTTTGAGAGACAGTTCAGGAGGGTTTTGAAGCAATGCACGTACTTTTGCGACAACTTCATCAAGTTGTTGATCAACGGACAGCTGAATACGGAGCGTAAGGCCATCGGCGGTCATTTGGGGATTCCATTCCGAAAGACGATCTGCAGCAGCACTGATTTTTTGCTTAGACACTAAAAACCCACTCTTTTCTTCAGGATGAATGGAGAGGGTGATGCTCGTAGCCATAGAACTTGGTCGGGGCGGCGGGACTCGAACTCGCGGCCTTCCGCTCCCAAAGCGGACGCTCTAGCCAACTGAGCTACGCCCCGACAAGTGGCCAGATAGTACTCATCTTCCGGTTCGGGGGCTAGGCCAAATCCCTCCGAATGTACGCTACGATAGACGCATGCTCTGCGAGGTTCTGACAGCATCGCGCTCGAAAGCTATCGGCGAAGGACTGACGTATGAATCGGGAGAGTTGGAAGTAAAGGCAGGACAATTGGTCTTGGTTCCTCTGCGAGGACAACAAACAGAGGGAATTGTGCTGAGTACGAATGCAAAACCGTTGGAAGAAAAAGTGAGTATGAAAACGATCACACACATGGAGAGCGCCGATCCCCTTCTGACGGAAGCACAGATCAAAACAATGCAATGGATGGCGGAGTACTACCACTGCAGTGTGCGTCAGGCGGCTCAAGTATTTCTTCCTCCACTTCCTTGGAGCGGACTACTTCCGCGTCCAGAACGTTGGTACACATTCGTTGCAAACAAATCGGTACGTGGACCGATTCAACAACGTGTCCTTGAAGTCATGGAGCATGAAAAAGAAATGGAAGAGAACCGACTCTTTGCAGAGACTGGAGCGAATCGCGCTGCGATCAAGCGCATGGAAGAATTGGGAATCATGCGTCATGAAGATCGCCGACCTTCACGAACATCCAATGGAACATATCAACTGAAGGGAGCGCTCCCGACTCTTAGTGAAGTGCAGAAGAATGTGTATGAAAATATTCAGAAAGGATCGAAACCGAATCTCCTCTTTGGAATTACCGGCAGCGGAAAAACCGCTATCTACGCGCACTTGATCGCGGACTGCCTGAAGGAAGGAAAACAAAGCATTCTTCTCGTTCCAGAAATTCTGCTCACGCAAGAAGTCGTCACACGTTTCAAAGAATTATTGGGAGAGGATCAGCTCGCAATCCTGCACAGTCGACTCACTGCATCGGAACGCCGAGCGCAGTGGCAGCGCATCGTTCGCGGAGAAGCAGCACTCGTCATCGGTTCTCGCTCTGCGCTGTTTGCTCCGTGCCCCAACCTGGGACTCGTCATTATCGATGAAGAACATGAGTGGACGTACAAGAACGAACAAACTCCTCGGTACCACGCACGCGAAACCGCAACAGCTCTCTGCACATTCGCCGGAGCAACCTTGCTTCTGGGAAGTGCGACTCCGTCGCTCGAAAGTTGGCAACGCGCACGGACGGACGAATATTCCTTGGCACGACTTCCGGAACGATACGGTGACCAATCACTGCCGAAGGTTCGCGTGATTGATTTGGCGACGGTGAAGTTCGGTTCCGAATATCCGTTCTCTCCTCCGCTCATCGACGCAATTGCAGAGCGCCTACAAAAGAAGGAGCAATCCGTCCTCTTCCTCAACCATCGTGGTATGGCGACGGGACTGATGTGTCTCGATTGTCGAAAACGCATTGTGTCGGCCGCAACGGGTTTGCCCCTGACTGTTCACAATTCAACAGGGGGACGACCGATCCTCGTCGATCACATCACAGGCGACATCACGCCCGTTCCATCCGTTTGTCCTTCGTGTGGGTCCGTTCGCTTGCACGCCGTCGGCGCCGGAACACAGAGACTGGAATCAATTCTCGCGAATCGCTTCCCCTCTGCCCGCATTTTGCGTGCAGACAGCGACACGTTGAAAAGTCCGGACCAGATGAAAATCCTTCTTGCAAAAATGCACGACGAACAAGCCGATATTCTACTGGGAACACAATCGGTCGTGAAAGGACTCGATCTTCCCAAGGTCACGCTCGCGGCTGTCATGCTCGCCGATGTCGGACTCTCCCTCCCCCACTTCCGTGCGGGAGAACGCGTGTTGCAACTTCTTACGCAGCTTACAGGTCGTTCCGGTCGTGCAACGGCCGGTGAAGTGATTATTCAAACATTTCGACCCGATGCGCCGGAGGTGCGTCATGCGGCGGCTCACTCGACGGAGAAATACATGGAAGAGGAACTCAAAACACGTAAGGAACTCTCCTATCCACCGTTCATTCCGATCGTTCGCTTACTTCTTCGCGGTCCCGGTGCTCCGGTGCGATCAAAAGAATTAACAGAAGCGCTTCGACTTGCAGCAAAGAACTCAAACATCTCTGTGTCCGTTCACACCGCACCAACACTCTTCGGAGCAGGACACGTGTGGCACATCCTTATTCGGGGAGCAGATGCCAAAAAATTATTGGAATTGGTGGAATTGAATGATGTTGCAGTCGATATCGATCCAATGGACTGTTTGTAGTAGAGTGAGGTTTGTTCTTCCCCACTTCCTCTATGCGTTTCTCTTCGCTGCTGTCCTTGTTGGTCCTTGTCCCCACGACCGTTGCCGCTGCAACACTCTCCACGAGCGATGACAGTTTTTCATTCAGTCAGGCACAAGACAACTATCGGTTCGGCCAGACCATCAGTCTGCCAAACCCGATCACAGGAGACCTGACGACTGCCGGAGCGACCATCACATTGGATGAACCGATCAGCGGCAATCTGCAGGCTGCAGGACAAACGGTGATCATCAACACAACCGTGCATGGAAACGTACGTGTTGCGGGAACGACAATCATCATTCGCGGACAGATCGACGGAAGCATTCTTGCAATGGGAACGAGCATTATTTTGCAAGAAGGAGCACACGTGAACGGTGACATCACGGCGCTCGGTGAAAACGTTGAATTGAACGGAGTCGTCGGAGGAAGCTCCTTCATTCGCGCAAATCGCGTAACCACGAAGGGCAGCATGCAGGGAGCGGATATTCGCGCAGAACGGTTGACGATGGGAGGAACGATCAATGGAAATGTGGTTGCAGCAGGAAACATCCAAATGCTCGACACAGCGGTCATCAACGGAGAAATGCGTTATTGGACACCGACTGGTGAACAGTCATTTGCCAAAACAGTCCGAGGCAAGCAGACATTCGACGTAACCTTAGCAAAGGAACCCATGAAAGATCGTGGTCCTGAGGCCGCTGCCGTCGGAGCTGCAATCCTTGCCGCGTTGAGCATCTTCTCCATTCTCTCCGCTGCATGTGTGTTCATTGTGTTGCTGTTGCTCTTCCCAAGAGTACTGAGTGACGCAGGGAAAGAAGCACGCAAAGCTCCATGGATGAGCATGCTCACGGGTGTGTGTTACTTCGTGGCATTGCCAGTCGCTACGATTCTGTTTGCGGTCACTCTCATCGGACTTCCGATCGCGGGTCTTTGCGCACTGCTCTTTGTCGCATCGTTGATCGTCACCAGCGCAATTGCGTCATTGGTGTTGGTGTACTGGATTGAAACGAAGTACAAAAAGTCTTGGAGCGGACTGACCGTCTGGCTCCTTGCAATTCTGTGTTTCATCGTCCTCAAACTGTTGAACCTCATTCCCGTCATCGGATGGATCGTCAGCATGGCATTCATCTTGATTGGATTCGGAGCATTCCTTTCAACGGCTTGGACGAAGTTGAAGAAAGTTCTCTAATCCAAGAAACGGAAACGATACAGAGCCATTCCCGTTGCCACCGCAACGTTGAGTGACTCTTTGTGTCCAAGCATGGGAATACAGGTCACCGCGTCGCACAACGCAAGTTGTTCACTGGGAACTCCCGTCAGCTCATGTCCGACGACGAGCAACACTTTGTCTGCAGCCTTCAGCTCCTGCAACGGAACGGAATCCGGAGTTAATTCCAGCGCAACGATCTGCCATCCTTCTTCCTTATGTTGCTGCATGACCTGGAGCGGATCTTCGTGATGTTCCCACGGAACCGTGTCGTCTGCGCCCAATGCCACCTTCGCAATTTCTTTGCGAGGAGGTTGCCCGGTGTATCCGGCAAGAATCAGCTTCTCGACATTCAGGGCATCGCATGTACGAAAAAACGCTCCGACATTCCAAAGGGAGCGGATGTTGTATGCCAATAAACGGATGGCTCGGGTGTGAGACACGCTGTCAGCATAACCGAATCCTTCGCTCTGTTCGATGCCTTATGATTGGGCCAATTTTATGTCGCACCCAAGTAACTTGCTCGGAACAGCCTGAATTGATCCTCCTTGTACGTTTCGTGAAATGCGAAGTTTTGCGGTTCCATTCTCGCGTCCGTACACCACTCCCTGTCCGTGTCTGAGACGAATTTCTTGCATCGAAAACCCCGGCTCAATCACGTACCGTTCATGCTCATTTAAATACATCGTGAGTGTGCCCGTTTTTCCATCGATCGTTGCCTTCTGACCATTAATCAAAAGTTCGACGGACGATGTCGCAGAAGGTGGAACTGCGACCATTGAAAGGTATTGAGGTACTTCGTTCATTTCCTTTTTTTCCAATGCCATTGCGATTTTGGAACGCAACAGATTTCCAACTCCTGCCAAAGCAGCATTCGCAATCGCCTCGTATTCTCCTCTCAATTCTTTTGCGTTGCGCCCCGCAGGCAACGCAAAGTCTGGCAGAACAACATTTCCATCCGTCATTTTTTTGACGATCGTACTCATCGCTCGAGCAACTCCCATGGGAGTTGGCACAATTCCTAATCCCGCCTCGGGCATATCGGTGTGCTGAAAACTAACCGTTCCGTCGTCTGCAATTTTTATACCTACGATGCGCATTTCTTTTTGCAATTCATCCTCAAATGCTGCGCGCGCATCAGGTGACAATCCTTTTAAAAATTCATAACGCATCAACGGATCGTTCCTATATCCTTCCTTCTCATTGTGTGTTTCGGACATATAAATATTATACCACTAAATCGTATTTATGACAATCTTTCTGAATTCGCTTACACCTTCATCACTTCCTCTTCTTTCTTCTTCTTACTCTCTTCAATTTTTTCATTTGCCGTATCCACTGCCTTCTGAAGTTGCTCGAGTAAATTCTCTTTGATGTCGCTGTCTTTCTCTTCCTTGATGGTGTCCTGTGCTGCCTGACGGTGCTGGCGCACTGCGATGCGAGCTTCTTCAGCGAGCTGGTGAATGATTTTCACCATCTGTTTGCGGCGCTCTTCGGACATCGGTGGAAGGTTGATGCGAACGACTGTTCCATCGTTCATCGGAGTCACGCCCATGTTCGACTGGGAAATGGCCTTCTCAATCGCCTGCAACATCGACTTGTCCCACGGCTGAATCACAATGCTGCGAGCATCCTGCACGGAAATTCCTGCGACCGCCTTCATCGTCATCGACTGACCGTACGCATCGACAGAAATATGCTCCACGAGAGCGGCGTTTGCGCGCCCTGTTTGCAGTTTGCTGTATTCCTGCTGCAAGTGCTGCAAGCCGGACTCTACCTGTGCGACAAATGATTGGATGCGTGGGTCGTTCATAGAACCAAGAATACACGAAAAAAGTGGGCGTGTCAGTTCGAGCCCTTCACTTCGTTCTGGACAGGCTCCGCGAGAACTAATCCTTTACCAGTGTTCCCACTTGTTTGCCTGCAACGGCATCATTGAGGGCGTTTGGATCGGCAAAGTTGAAGACACAGATCGGCAGGTTCTGCTCCTGGCACAAGCTGAAGGCTGTTTGGTCCATCACGTTCAAGTGTTTCTCCAATGCGTCCTGGAAGGTGAGATTCTTGTACTGAACGGCATCCGGGAATTTGTTCGGGTCCTTGTCGTAAATTCCGTTCACGTTCGTTGCTTTCAAAATGATTTCGCAATTGAGTTCGAGTGCGCGCAACGCCGCTGCGGAATCCGTCGTGAAGAAGGGGTTTCCCGTTCCTCCGGCGCAGATCACGACCTGACCTTTCTCCAAGTGGCGAACGGCCTTGCGACGAATGTAGGGTTCGACGATTTGTGGAACATCGATGGAAGAGAGCACGCGTGCACGAATGCCAAATGTTTCGACGGCAGCCTGGAGTGCAACCGCGTTCATGATCGTTGCGAGCATTCCCATCGCGTCGCTCGCCGTACGTTCGATGCCGGATTCCTGCGTATCGCGGTAGCGCCAAATGTTTCCTCCGCCGACAACAATCACCATCTGGACTCCGTTTTTTGCGAGAGCGGAAATGCGTTCTGCAACGGCGTGAAGTGTGGGTTGGTGCAAACCTTGTCCCTTTCCTTCTTTACTGAGGGCTTCGCCGGAAAGCTTGAGCATGACGCGTGAATAGTTACTCATTGAGCAGGGGGAGAAGGAGGAACGGAAGGAGATTCAACGGGAGTGGATGCAACATCGATCACAGGAGAATGCGCAGGTGCGGAGTGAGGAGTGGAAGAAGGGGCATGGGGCTTCTTCTTCCAAAGACTCGCAATGCTTTCCCAGAGATCGTGGAAACTGTTTTTCAACGCAGGAATATCGGCTCGCGCGATGGGGCCGATGAACGGCAAATCTTTCTTCAATCCCTGTGCCGCATTGAGGAATCCGAGAACGGAAAGTCCGAGAATGACGAGAAGGAGAATATTTCCTAGCACTCCAAACATCCCGACGATCAACGAAAGTGCAAACAGAATGAGCGCCTGCTTCGCGTGAAAGTTCACGAACGGAGATTGTCTTTTTGTGATGTAGATCACAACAGCCAAAATCCATACGTAGCTGATGGCAGCCAAGTCTTTGTTCTCATGAATATCGTCATGCGGCACAGAAGACTGGGCCGAAGACGTTCCTGACGGTTCCTGAGATGAGGGTATTTCCATCCTTTCTAGTATACCAGAATAGACCCCCCTGCACCATCCTGCGCTTACCAGAGCTGAAAAGACGGAGTATACTTACTACACCCTATTGCCCTCGTAGCTCAGTTGGAAGAGCGGGAGACTTCTAAGCTCTAGGTCGCAGGTTCGATCCCTGCCGAGGGCACCAGGATACAAAGACTCAAATCGATACTTCGACTTTTGAATTTTTATACTAAATAACATATAGGACAAACAGGCAATACTATGTAATTGCGACATTTTGCAAAGGCACGTAGCTTCCGCCTCCTATGCAACGCTCTCTCTTCCTCACCATCGGCACGATCGCATCCATGCTTCTTTCCACTCCCGCTATTGCTGAAAGCTGCTACTGCAACCTCTACAGCAGTGACGGCGCCTGCAGCGATATGGTTTGTACAAGCAACGATTATTTCTACAACAACCGAAGCAGTTCGTCGGACTACAAGCGCTACACGAACCGTTCTTCCAACTACAACAGCAGCAACTATTACAACAGCTACGACAACGCTGACATCAATATTTCCATCACGGACAGTCCGGATCCAGTGTCCGTAGGCGATACCATCACCTACCGCATCCGTCTGCGCAACCGCGAAGACTTTGATGTTCGCACAGACGTTCGCGCCTACCTCGATTCCAAGACGACATTCGTCTCTGCATCGGAAGACGGTGAAGACATCGATAGTGACGAAGTGGAATGGACTCGCATCGACCTCGATGCCGATGACACAACGACCCTCACGCTGCGCGTTCGGGTTCGCTCCAACACCAGCAGCAACGGAAGCGTACGTTTGCGCGTTGAAACAGATGATGACGATGCAACCATCACCACGCAGGTGAACGGTTACAACAACGGAAACAACAGTTCCAGCGTCATCTGCAACTACTACAACAGCTACCTTAACACGTACTACTCCGACTACTGCGACAGTCGCCACGCATCTCCTCAGCACTACTACCAATACTAAATCCGTGAACCACTGCTGCGCGGGTCGTACGATCCGCGCAGTTTTTGTGTACGTAGCACCAAAATTTTGATAGAATAGAGTCAATGCGTTCAACAAAAATCATCTGCACACTCGGCCCTGCCTCCTCCACCCCCGAACAAGTACGTACACTTGTCCAAAATGGAATGCGCATTGCTCGCGTGAATTTGTCACACGGCACACGGGAACAACACATGACAACCATCACGATGTTGCAGGGACTGTTGAAGGAAGGACTCTCATTTGCAATTCTTCTCGATTCAAAAGGATGTGAAATCCGTACAGGAGACCGCACAACGCCACTCGTCATCAAAGCTGGACAGGAAGTCGTCTTCTCCCCGACTCCCCTCCCCGACGAAAAGCGCGACGTGATTTTGGTGAACTACGCTGCGTTCTCTGAGGATGTTAAAAAGACAAAAGTGATTCTGCTCGATAACGGTGAAATGAATTTCGAACCGCTCAGCATCGACGGCCAGCAGGTTGTTGCCCGCTCCCTCGATGACGGTTCCATCGGCTCCCGTCGTCACATCAACCTTCCGGGTGTCGATATTCAGTTGCCGTCCATTACGGACAAAGACTGGGACGACCTGCAAATGGCGGTCGACGTGCAGGCTGACTTCTTCGCACTCTCCTTCATTCGCCGCGGAGAAGAAGTGAAACAAGTGCGTGAATTCTTCGAGAAGCAGAAGAGCAAAGTCCGCATCATCTCCAAGATTGAAACGAAGTTGGGTGTGGAGAATATCTCCGACCTCATTGCCGTGTCCGACGGCATCATGGTCGCACGTGGAGATTTGGGTGCGGAGATTCCGTACGAACAGGTTCCCGCAGTCCAAGATCGCATCGTCCGGTTGTGTCGCTCTGCAGGAAAGCCTGTGATCGTCGCAACACAGATGCTCGAAAGCATGATCAGTCACCCGATGCCGACTCGTGCAGAAGTGACCGACGTTGCCCACGCGGCCGACAGTCGTTGCGATGCAACGATGCTCTCGGGTGAAACGGCAATGGGAAAGTATTCCGTCGGTGCAGTCGTTGCGATGGCAAAGGTGCTTGCGGAAACCGAACGTCACTTGCCTCCTGTCGATTTGCATTCGATTGCATGCGGAATCGATGAATACGAATCGCGCGGAGAAGCGGCCTGCTCCATGGCTCAGTCTCTTCAGGCAAAGGCAATTGTTGCGCTCACTCGTTCCGGACGCACGGCACGCAGTATCAGCAAATTCCGCCCTGCAGTGCCCATCGTTGCCTGCACCGGTGACCCGATCGTGCAGCGACAATTGCAACTCGATTACGGAGTGGAGTCCTATTTGATTCCGTTCGACGGAGAAACCGACGAACTTGCGGAGCTCGCCGTGAAATGCGCCGTCAAAGAAGGCTTTGTGCAAAAAGGACAACGCATCATCTTGGTGTCAGACGCACAGACGAAAACCGGAGCCATCAACACGCTCCAGGTTCGAACGATTAGTTAAGCGGCTGAAATGCGACGGATTGATCGGCCTGAATGTACCCCGCGTTTCGAAGTGGGATCATTTGAGCAATGCGCGTGTCTCCTTGCAATGTTTCAATCGCCTGCTTCTGTGCGACCTGCATGTTTACAACTTCTTGCTCAAGCAACAGTGCAGAGCGCTGATGTTCCAACGAACGCAATTTGTAACCGGTTGTAGCATTCGCGTTCTCGTGGAACAGAATCATCAACGCGAGCATCAAAATGAGCGTTCCGATGGAAACGAGGAGCAGCATGGTGCTTTGCTCAACCATCTGCCCCAAGGTGGAGCGACGGAGAGAAGCCGGAACGGAGGTAGGTTGTGGGGTCACGAGGGGGTGCGACGGATGATGCGGAGGAGTGCGCTGCGTGCGCGTTGATTGTTTTGAATTTCTGCTTCTGAGGGACGAATGGGCTTTGCGGTGACAAGTTCGTACGGGGCTTCTTTCGAGACTCTACCGGTAATCGGATCTTTCTCCGGGGTCGTCAGTGTCTTGAACATTTGTTTCACGGGTCGATCTTCCAATGAATGGTAGCTGATCACCGCCATGCGGCCACCGGCCTTGAGGAGTGTAGGACCAACGCGGAGCAATGTATCGAGCGCTCCCAGTTCATCATTCACCCACATGCGCAGTGCTTGGAACACTTGGGGAAGAAATTTTGGAGCTTTCCATCCGTAGGCCTCTTCCGCGCAAGCAACCATTTCCTTCGTGGTCGTGGGATGCTTAGTGCGAATGGAAGCGATGAGACGACGAATATCTTTCAGCTCTCCATACTGGCGAAAGACCATGACGAGTGTGTGTTCTTCGGCTCGAGCAAGCATCTCGGACACGGGAAGACCAGATGTTTGATCGAAGCGAAGATCGAGAGGGCCGTCGGCACGGAACGTAAATCCCCTCTCCGGATGATCGATGTGCGGGGAACTCAGACCCAAATCGGCAAAGAGGACATCGACGGGCTCAAGCCCCAGCGTCGGTAGCTCTGCAAAATTGGCGTGCAGGAGGCGAACTCGGTCTCCAAATGGAGCAAGGCGTTCACGGGCAACGGCAAGATTTTTCGTATCGGCATCGAGCCCGACAAGGGTTCCTGAAGGGCTTGTGAGAGCCAAAAAAGTCGATGCGTGGCCTGCCAATCCGAGGGTCACATCAAGCACAGATTCACCTGCGCGCAGCGAGAGTAACTCAGAAGCAACGGTTTGAAGGACCGGTTGGTGACCGAGAACGTCACTCATAAACCGACCCCAGTGTAGGGCCATATTTGGCTCTATCAAGGCACTTACGCTTGCGTTCGCCGTATCCTCTATTCCTGCATACAAAAGTTGATCGTTCTATCCTCTCCTCCCCATCCTAAAATACGCAATTTGGCTTTAATAAGCCATTTTGAAGGGGTATAGATAGTTGACAAAAAGAGATAATGAATTACAATAACACGCTATGCTTTCGATCCTCTCCGTCTTCTTCGGAATCGCAGTAGCAACCACCGGCCCTGTAAACCCTGTTTTAACGATCGATACATGGGTTCCGCAGGTTCATGACCGGTTGATTGTCGATACAAAGGAGAACGTGGGATACCTCGTTCATGAAGACGGCCACTACGTCGCTTTTGACGTTCTGACGGGGCAGCGCCGCACCGTGTACTACTTAGGCCGAACGTACAACGCCGCAACTCCCACCCACCGCTGGACGGTGAAAAGCACGGATATCAAGGGTGACCACATTACCTTTGGACCCACGGGACTCTTCATGCGTCTCTACGACGAAGACGAAGAATCGACTCCCTACGGTATTCACGGCCATGCGTACTACCAAGAAATGATGGATTCGAATAACCACTTCCGCAGCATGGGATGCGTGATTGTCAGTGAAGACATGCTCAAGGTCATCAACAAGACCTACGAGATCAATGGAGGAACTCTCGATGTCGTCACGATCTACGGCGTAGAGCTTCCAAAGACGACCGCTCAGGCAATGGATGCCTCGTGGCTCGGGTACTAAAAACACATTTTACTCGCCTGCCCACTCCCCTATACTGCCGTGGCTTGGAGAGGTGGCTGAGTGGCCGAAAGCACCACACTGCTAATGTGGTAAACGGGTAAAACTGTTTCGAGGGTTCGAATCCCTCCCTCTCCGCCAGCAACGTACTGCAAACTAATCCTTCACCGCCCCCGCTCGACGCCGGTATTCACACCATTCGCATCCTGTGACAGGTGGCGGAGATTTCTCAGACATGAGGCATTCGTGAGCAGAATCGAGAGCATCATCGACCCACGATGTCTCTCCTTGGTAGGGAAGAAGTGTCATCGAGAATTGGAGCGTTCGATTGAATGCGTCTTTCGTGCGATCTCCGTTCGCATAGAGAATGTACGCGGTCTCACTCACCTTCTCGCCGATCGAACGAAGGAGCCATTGGTAAATTTCCAACTGCCGTTTGTATCCATCACGAATCGCATCTTCCGACGTGAGTGTTCGTTCTGTACTCGTCGCTTTGTAATCGACAACGATCAACTCCCCTTCAGGTGTTTGCCAAACATCGTCGACGGCACCGAAGACCAAAAATCCGCTGCGATGTTGGAACTGAATGCCTTTGGAGATATCGCGCCAATCGTCCATGCGAGGATCATGAAAAGGAACAGCTTCGACTCCGTATGTTTGAAGGAGAGGAGGTGTTTCACGATGTGCACGGTATGTATCGAACTCGCGCTTCAAGAGCACATCGACTGCGTTATTCAAACTGAACACCATGTTGTCTGGTCGCGACACACTGCACCGTCGATCGAGATAGAAGCATCGCGGACACTCCAAAAAGAGAGCGAGTTTTGTGCGACTCAACTTATACGACGACTCCGACGCGGGATCGAAGAGATGATGTGTACGAACGGTCTGTGCCATGCTTCCAGTGTACCGCCTCTACGCGCGTTGCAAACGCTGTGTTGGGTTCAGGGCCAATGTAAGCGCTTCTTTGGCATCGTCGGAGTACTGGGCATCGTGGAATAAATCCTCGTTTTGCCAGAGTCTCGTCAGTTGAGAGACATCCACCGCACCCTGAAATCCATTTTGTTTTAACGAAGAAACACCGTTTGTGAGAGGCTTAAATGTCCAATGCAGATGAGGACCCGTCGCGTCTCCGGACTTTCCGCTCTTCCCGACCACGTCCCCCTGACTGACGCGCTGACCAGACTTGAGGTTCGTTGCAGACAAATGTGCGAGCGTGCTCTGACGTGTGGAATCAACAATCACAACATGGAGTCCGTAATCTTTCGTGCCATTATCTTTCACCGTCACCATTCCATCGTGCGGCGCAAAGACATCGGTTCCTTCGGGAACCCCAAAATCAATTCCATTGTGCCCCACCATTCCATACGGCGCGTACATCTCGGGATTTTGTCCGAACCCTTGGGTAACAAGCGGCTTTCCTGGAAGTGGGCAGAAGAGCATAGGTTTTAGGAATTCCACTGTGTATGGAACGTGCCTTCTTTGTCTGTGCGCTGGTAGGTATGGGCTCCGAAGAAGTCGCGCTGAGCGGCAATGAGATTACTCGGCAAGCGAGCGGTTCGGTACGCATCGAAATATGTCAGGCTCGCACTGTGTGCCGGCAACGGAAGGCCGCGAAGAACACCGAGCGCGACGATCTCTCTCCACTGCAATTGTGCCTCTCCTGCAAAACGCGCACGCATGGCCGCACTCGCCTCTTTGTCTCCGGTAAACATCTTTTCAAATTGCTCCAACAGCACGGAACGGATGATGCATCCTCCTCTCCAAATGCGAGCGATATCGCTCATGTTCAAATTCCATCCCTCGTCCTTACTTGCTACGGAGAGAAGCTGGAATCCCTGTGCGTACGTATTCATGACGGAAAGCGAAAGTGCTGCCTGCACCTTTGTTCCGAAGTGAGAAACCTTTTCTTTCGCAACAGTTGTGAGAGCGTCGCTTGTTGATTGCTTCACGCGGAATTCTTTCGCACTGCTCACAATACGCGCATCGACTGCAGCAGTGATTGTCGGAACGGCAACGCCGTAGTGCATCGCTGCATCGGTCGTCCACTTCCCGGTCCCCTTTTGTCCTGCAGTATCCAAAATGACATCAAGAAGATCCTCACCGGTGATGTCATCTTTCTTGCGAAGAATATCGACCGTGATTTCCATCAGGAACGATTGCAATGTGTCGGAACGATTCCAATCCTCGAATAATTCCGCGATCTGTGCGTTGCTCATCTCTCCTTCCTGCTTCAAGAGATGATACGCCTCGGCAATCAACTGCATGATTCCGTACTCGATTCCGTTGTGGACCATTTTTACAAAGTGTCCGCTGCCACCAGGACCGATGTGCGATACACAGCGCCCTCCTTCGCCATCCGTTGCTGCCATTGGAAGCAGGAGTGGAGCCAAATAATCGTAAGCCTCCTTGGAGCCACCCGGCATCATGCTTGGACCTTTCAGTGCCCCTTCCTCTCCCCCACTCACTCCCATGCCAACGAATCGCATCGCCTTCTTTGCCAACGCTTCCTCGCGACGTGCAGTGTCTCGATAGTGACTGTTCCCCGCATCGATGATGATGTCGCCGGCTTCCAAGTGCGGAAGAAGTTCTTTCAAGACTTCATCGACTGCATCGCCTGCCTTCACCATGAGGATAACCGTGCGTGGAGCAGGGAGTGCGTTGTGCAGATCTTCGTACGTCGTGCACGCGACAAAATCCCCTTCCGAGGAATGCGCCTGCATGAACGAATCCAGCTTATCCTGTGTGCGGTTGTACACGGCAACGGTCGCACCATTGCGTGCTGCGTTGCGAGCCAAGTTGGCACCCATGGTGCCGAGTCCAATGAGACCGATATGCATCGCAGCCCACTCTAGAGGAATGTGCACGATTGGCAAAATAGAGTCTTGACCACGGTGTATGATAGATCCCAATGGTGACATTCGCTCCGAATTCTTTGTTCATCAGAGATTCCTTAGAAAATGAGTTGTGGGAAGAAGTACAAACAGTACGAGCTGAATTAGAAAAACAAGGATTGGACCCTCTTCGTGTTCCACAACTGAAAGCAGCAATGGCACGTCTTTTACTTCGAGGTCAGAATGACCAAATTGAACAGCGCTGTAAAGAAGTGCATCGACGTTTAGTAGAAATACGAAAAATATATCACTTGGAAGAACTCTCTATTTCTTCACTTTCTCCCAATCTTCCATAAATTTCTTCAGACCCGCATCAGTGAGCGGATGAAGAGGAAGTTTCTGGAAGATGTCATATGGCATCGTGCCGATATTCGCACCAAGGATCGCAGCCGCATGCACATGATCGACATTTCGGATTGAGGCGACGAGCACTTCGGTCTCGATTCCGTAGTTGTCGAACGCCTGGAGAATTTCTGCGATCAATTCCATTCCATCCTGGCCGATGTCATCGAGGCGACCAACGAAGGGACTCACCATTGTGGCTCCTGCTTTTGCAGCAAGAAGTGCCTGCTCGACAGAGAAGACGAGCGTCGTATTCGTTTTGATTCCTTTTGCCGTGAGTGCCTTGATCGTCTTGAGACCCTCAACTGTCATCGGAACCTTCACGACAACGTGCTTGTGCCAGCTTGCGTACTCAATTCCCTGCTCAATCATTTCCGTACTCTCGGTTGCTGTCACCTGCGCACTCACGCAAGGAACGTGCTTACACATTTCGAGAATCGTCGGTTTAAATTCCTTTCCTTCCTTTGCAACCAGGCTTGGGTTGGTCGTCACTCCATCCAAAATGCCCCATGAGGCTATTTCGGCAACATGAGCGGTGTTTGCGGTATCGAGGAAGAGTTTCATGAGACTGTGTGGGAATACGCGACATAGTATAGCGGACTTTGCTGCAGAAGCGACGACTCTCGTCGTTGCCTATTTCCTTTCGATCTTTTTCCAGTCCCAATAGGCATCATAAAAAGAGTCATGGAGCATTTGAATATACGGATCATTTCCATCCTGAGGATGATCGACAATTGTTGCCCATGTCCATTTCCCATGTTTTTCCTTAGGATCACCAGTTCCATCGAGAAAATTGAAGAAGTTAAAGAACGCACCTGCAGTGGAGTCTGCAAGGACTTTTTGCAAAGCTGACTTTAAATGTGGTATTTGACGCAACTGAGCAAGAGCTTCCTTTTCATCAGAACTAAACTCATGATTAGGAGGATAGACAACCTTGTCAACGATGGAACCGTCTGCAATTGCATTTGCTGTATATTCTGCATTTTCATTTACCTGATCATTCGCAGCAATCATGAGGGTCTTTTGATTGTGCGGACTTAGAAAGACGTTGTTCGCTTTGCGTCGACCAAAAAAAGGAATAGGCATACATGTACTGTATCAAATTAGAAAATTAAGTAATACACGATAACCGCGCGCCCGAAGAGGCATTGCTTGGTTTATAACCTTGAAACCTCTAAACTTCACCCATGCAACGCCCTGACCCCAAAACACTCCTCGGAAAACCGTTCTCCCAAGTTCCCGCTTCGTGCCAGCGTATTCTCGCTGCCAGTACGACCGGAGAACACACATGGATTGATGCGTCGAAAGCAGAGAAATTGTCACCCGAAGAACTGACAACCTACGGCGTTGCCCACAACATCATGGCGCATTTGTGCGTGCAGGCACCGACGAAGCACTCGTCCGGTCACCCGGGCGGCCCGCTCTCTTCCTTTACCTTCGCCTACGCAATTTCCATTCTTCGCGATCCTGCGGTCGATCAACCGCTGCGCTACAGCCCCGGTCATCTCTCCCTTCTCGCCTACGGACTCCAGTGGATGTTCGGCCGCGAGGGCAATGACGAACGGTTGAAAAGCCCACAAGCAATCATCGATACGTTCCGCATTCCAAACGGACTGCCCGGTCACGTGGAAGCGGGAATCGGTGATATTCCATTTGGAACAGGTCCGCTCGGAAAAGGAGTGAGCAACGCACTCGGTGCTGCATTCGGTCTCAAGTACCAAAAGAAACCGGGCATCGTCGACGTGCTCCTCGCCGATGGAGACAGTCAGGAAGGACAAGTTGCAGAAGCATTCCGCTTGGCTGCGCACTTGGAACTTTCGAACCTGGTCGTACACGGTGACTTCAATGACATTCAGCTCTCCGGCATTCCGACAAAAACCGTTGCCGCTGACTTTGCTGCGATTGCCGCTGCATGCGGATGGAACGTGATTGAGGTGGAGAACGGAAATGATTTCACACAAGTGACAGCGGCACTCAAGCATTCGCTCAAGATCAAAAACAATCGCCCAACATTCATCTGCTACTACACAACAATGGGAAGCGGTGTGGACTTTATGGAAGAAGGATCGAACACCGGAAAGAAAAACTTCCACGGCTCTCCTCTCTCGCAGGAAGAAGTGGATGCAGCATTAAAAACTCTTCCACCACTTGCAGATCTTGTGGAGCTCTATGAACCGCTGCGTAAGGAAGAGAAGAAGCGGTACACAAAATCCGCTCACACACAGACGGATATTTTGATGGACTGGAAGCCAAAGAATTACACGCGCGCAGTGACAGACAAAAAGGGTGCAGCTCGCAAAGATTTCGGTGCGACACACATGTTGAATCTCATGAAGGCCGATCCTCGCATCATCGTGCTGCATGCGGATTTGGCCGCAAGCGGAGGATTCGACAAGGTGGAGAAGGAATTGCCCGAACGCGTGATCAACGTGGGAGTTGCCGAAGCGAACATGGTGATGATGGCTGCAGGAATGCGCCAGACGGGATTGCTCCCCGTAACCTACACATTCGCAGCTTTCGGAACGAACGAAGCGCGCGCAAGCTTGCGTCTCATCGACATCAACCTCAGCCACACGCGCGCCGCAGTGATGCTCGATTGCACACACTCGGGCTTAAGCGTTGGAGAAGATGGTGAGACACATCAGGAACAAAACTACTTCACGCTTCCTCTTCGCAATACGCAAGTGTGGATGCCTGCAGACAGTAATCAGGCAGGAGCGATGGCCGAAAAAGGAATGGAGATGGTTGCCGAAGGTCACACGAATGTCTGCGTCTTCTCTGCACGCAGCAATCACGAGCAAGTCAAAACTCCGAAGGGAGAAGTCGTGTACGGTAAAGACTATGTGTACGACGGAAAGATCGATCTCGTTCGTGGAAACGGAGACAGCACCGACCAGGTGACAATTCTTGCAACGGGTATCGCTCTGCACGATGCAATTATTGCTGCCGATCGTTTGGCCGATGGAAGTGAGCGCGACACATTGAAGGTGCGCGTGCTCAACGTCAGCTGCATTCGCCCAATCGATGCATCTGCAATCATTCAAGCCGCACTCGAAACACGACATCTCGTTGTCGTCGAAGATCACAACAGTGAAGGTGGTCTCGCATCCCAAGTCGCAGACGTGATCGCAGACTTCCATCTTCCATGCTCCTTGCGACGCTTGGGACTCGAACACTACTTCCCATCCGCAACGGATGAGACTCTGAAACTTCTCGCAGGGTTGGACGCAGACAGCATTGTGGACGCCGTGCAGGACGAAGTGCGTGCAGAGGTGTTTGGGGGAGAGGATGCGCTAGTCACCACCATTTACGAATTGATGCACAACCGCCAGTTCAGTCGTTTCCATAAAGAATGTGAGGCGATCATCGAACGACTCCGTGAGGAGAAAGGCTACCTCGAAGAACTGCGTACGGCATGGAAAGCCCGGGAAGCAAAAGCAAAGAATATGCCTTCGAATGAACAGCTTCGTGTAGGCCTAAAAATGAGTCGAGAGGACCTTTTGTAAGAGCCGCAACCTCCCTATACTGCGCGCGGAGGGATGGCAGAGTGGTCGATCGCGCCTGACTTGAAATCAGGTGGACCTGCAAAGGCCCCGAGGGTTCGAATCCCTCTCCCTCCGCCAGCTGTGCTATAAGCCAAAATAGAAAGACATCCAACGCGAATTTTATCATTATAAAATAGTCCCTTATTTCATCAATAATGCTTCCTCCCTGGAGAGGTTTGTCCTGTTGGTTTCATGTTAAACTGCGCTCCTCAAAGACTTTCCCCTTTCCTTTATGCGTCGCGTTCTTGCAATCATTGTTCCCGTCCTTCTGACCGGTTGTTCCTTACTCTCCGGACAAACAATGGAGGGCACAAGTTCTTCGAGTGCTTCTTCTGCAATGGAAACGCAAAATGTGTCGTACATTGGAACAGTGACGATTCTAGGTCCCGGCATTGCGACAGAAGGAACCCACCTACTGACACTGGACGACGGACGCGTGATTTTTATTGAGAGCGACCTGCTCACACTCAATGATTACATCGGAAAGCAAATTCTCGCATTTGGCTCTGTTCGCCCAACAAGCACAGGAAACGGCATCGTCATGCGTGTGAACTCCGTCACCATCCTCACCGAATCATCGGACAGCTCTTCATCGGAATCATCTTCTTCAGAAGTGAGCAGCTCGACCACCAGTTCCAGCAGCAGCTCTTCCGTCGCAACTTCGTCTGCGAAAAGCGTTACTCCCGTCAGTTCCGCTCCCAAGAGCTCGGCACCCGTAGTCAGCAGCGCATCTGCAAAATCGATCGCTTCCACTGCAGGAACAAGCGGACAAGTAGACGCGAACGTGAAAGCAATGGCAAAGGTTGATGTCTCGGCAACACAATGGACCCAGCAGTACTGCAGTTCGCACATCGGCTACTGCATCCCTATTCACAAAAACTGGTGGTACACGTCCTTCGGAACAACAGGCTCATCCCTGTGGCACGTTGAAGCAAGTGGTCAGGAAATTCAGAAGCTTGGAGACGGACCGATCGTGATCAACTTGATCACGGGCAGTCTCGCTTCGCGCGGCATCAGCGACGGAAGCGTACAGGCACAGGGTGACTTTGTGGTCGCCTACAAAGAATGGAAGGACAACACGCACTTTGAAGTCTCGGCCCCCGCAGCACTTAAGGCAGCGGTGACGTACATGGCAAAAAGCATCACAGCTTACCAAATTGCCCAATAATTCATGAACGAACCTTCGTCCCCCATCGACGTGCCTTCCGCATTGCGACCCAAAGACCCACCATCGTGGGAAGCGGTTGCGAAGCATTCTCCCATGCTTGCGGAAAATACTCCGGCACCATCGGATGATGAGTATCTTCCACTGAACGAAACCCTCCGTCTCTACGCGGGTTGGTTGCTTGCGTGGTACGGGCTTGTGTATTTGATCGGTGCTTTCCAGGATGAAAAACTTCTGCCATTCACCATCGATTTCATCGACAACCTCTATCGCTCCCCTCTCACGCTTCAGTTTGCCTTCGGGACGTACCTCTACCTGCTCTTGGGCACGATGCATCGCGCATGGGGACGAGGAATCTTGAAGGGACTCTTCTTGGGAATCGTCGGTGTTGGCTTACTGTGGGCGTTTGTGATGTATACATAGACGGCAGTAAGTAGTACGCAGAAAGCAGTAGAGAACGAACCCTACTGCATACTGCTGGCTGCATACTGTTTATTTACGACAATCCCAGCTGTTTTCGAATCGCCTCTGCCTCGGATTGTTCGTCCTGCTTCTGTGCTTGCTGAATCGTAAAGGCCTGCAAATCTTGCCAATCTCCTGCATGCTTCTGTTCCAATCGCTGCAGCTGAAGAAGGTGTTTTGGAGAAAGTTCAGCGAACTTGCGCTGTTCTTCTTCCAAAATTTTCTGCAGTTCATCGACCTGGAATTGAGACAACTTTGGAATCGCCTGAATGATGCGCCACTTCTCGTCACGCGTGAGTGAAATGGAACCGCGAAGCAATGTGAGGAAGAGCTGTTCATCAAATTGCGTGTCAGGATGTCCCGGCACGATCACATTGTCATTGTTGAGAGCGCCCATGAGCGCACCGAAGCGGTAGTTACCCACCTCACCAAGAATGCGGATGTCTTCGTCGTCGTATCCCATCTCCTTTGTCGCAACCACTCCCACAGGTGGAGGTGGTGGGCCCATGTCTTGTGGAGGAGGAGTTGCATCATCGTCGCCTTGGCCAGTTGCGGCCTGCTGTGGAGGTGGTGGTGGGGATGCGAACACCATCGTTGGGTCGAGTCCGTCCGTTGGAACAGGATCACCCGGACGTGGAGGATTCCCGCCGGTCTGTGTTGTTTGGTCATCTGCCATAGGTGCCAAGTGTAGCGACTCAAAGCCCCGTCACACAACGTATTTTCGTCAAGAAACAGCCCGCGCAACCAAGCCCAATGCTCGCTCGGCAGCCTTTCGCGCTCGAACGACCAGCTCGGGATTGAGCAGGTTTGCAACCGTCATCTCGGGCACGCCACTTTGGCGAGTGCCAAAAATTTCTCCCGGTCCACGCAGTTGTAAATCGATCTCCGCCAACTGGAAACCGTTGTCGTACTGTTCCATCGCCTTCAGTCGTGGCGAGCGCGCTTGCTCCTTCGTCGTCGCAAAGAGAAAACAGTAACTCTGATGATCACTGCGTCCCACACGACCACGAAACTGATGCAGCTGCGAAAGACCGAATCGTTCGGCACCTTCGATCACAATGATTGTAGAGTTTGGAACATCGATACCGACTTCGATGACGGCAGTCGACACAAGCAAATCAAACTCTTTCTCCTTGAATCGACGCATCGTTTCTTCTTTGTCTTTGGGCAACATGCGACCATGAAGTCCCGTGATGCGTCTGTGGGGAAACGCAGCGGTGAGACGCGCAACTTCGTCCTGCACATTCCGTACCTCGGTCAGTTCATCGGCCTCCGACATTTCAATGAGAGGACAGATGACGAACACTTGTCGTCCTTCTTCGATCTGATGATCGATGAATCGTTCGATCGTGGGACGATCGGTCGGTGCCACCACTTTCGTTTGAATCACTTTTCGGTTGCCCGGTTTTTCGAGCAATACCGACAAATCATGATCTCCATAGGCTGTCAGTGCGAGAGTGCGAGGAATCGGAGTCGCAGTCATGGAGAGGAAGTGAGGGCTTCCCTTGGCCTTTAGTCGCTCTCTCTGCAGTACACCGAAACGGTGCTGCTCATCGACAATGACAAGTTTGAGGTCTTTGAATTGCACACTGTCTTCGATGAGTGCGTGCGTACCGATGATGATATCGATGGAGCCCGCAGCCAATTTATCTTTCGTGTCCCGCGCTTCGCTTGCAGGAACCGAACCCGTGAGCAACGCGACACGAGGAAGTTCCGCATAGGTATCGCCTTGTTCCAACTGATACTTGTGCAGACTGATGAGCAACCTCGTGATGGTTTGTGCATGTTGGCGTGCGAGTACTTCCGTCGGAACCATGAGCGCGCACTGTCCCCCCGCCTTCACCACCGTCTCCATCACCGCAACGGCAACGAGTGTTTTTCCGGAACCGACATCTCCCTCGAGCAGGCGCGACATGGGAACATCCTTCTCCATATCCTTCAGGATTTCGTAAATTGCAATCTTCTGACTCGCAGTCGGCGTGAAGTGGAGTGATGCGAAAAATGTCCTGATCAATTCAGCGTCCATGGGAATCGCAAGACGCGGCTGATGTTCCTGTTGCCATGTTTTTTTACGCTCCAACGCCTCGCACTGCACCGCGTACATCTGCTCGAATGCGAACCGTTCCTTTGCAGCCTGCACTTCAGCGGGCTCATCGGGAAAATGCATCGCGCGGACAGCATCGGCACGAGACAGCAGTTTTTCTTCTTCCACAATTTCCTCAGGAAGAGTTTCGGGCAGTAACTTGATTGCGTCTTTCACGAGTGCCATTTTTTCACGCAACCATTTGCTGGTGATGCGATCGTGCTGAGGATAGACCGGCACCAGACGTCCCGCGTGCACGAGTGGGGTGGCGCCGATTTTTTCAAACTGAGGACTCTGTAACTGCAAACGCGAACCGCGCTCGGCAAGCTTTCCTGTCAGTACCACCTCCATTTCTTCGGCGAGCATGCGTTTGATGTGCGGTTGATTGAACCAAATAACTTCCGCCGTGTCGCCCTCCGTATCGGTAAAGAGTGCCTGCACCATCTGCTTCCCACCGCGAAGACGCACCAATTTGATGTGGCTCACCGTTCCGCGAATCGTGGCCTTCTCTCCAATATCAATCATGGAAAGAGTTTGCATCGTACTCAAATCCTCATGTCCGCGCGGAAGGTAGAGAATGAAGTCCTCCACGGTTTTAATATTCATTTCCTTCAGCACCTCAAGGAATTCCTTGGTGGTATGGAGGACCTCTGCCAGTGGAGTCGAGAGACGCACGAGAGAAGTATACCGTCCGCACCGCTTGAACGAATGCAGAAAAACATACAAAAACACATCTTTAAATTGTTGTCAGTACGTGCTGACCAATTTACCCAAAAACCGCGTGTGGAAGGGTAAAAGGATTTGTTATACTTTCCTCCGTGCGCCGTATTGGTCGTCCTAAACTTCTTCTCCTCTCTGCAGGAGCTCTTGTCATAGGTGTCGCTCTCCTCTCGACACAGTCAAATCGGTGGTCAGCACAGTTGATCCCCAGCACTCGCTGTGCCTCAAATGTGATTGATTTCAGTGACTTTACGTACACCGGTTCCTCTACGACAAGTCAGTATCTCTCAAAAGGAGTGGTGATCACCGCTTCCTCAAGCAATTACGCGTTGCACACAGCAACGTGGGACATTGCAGGAAATTTCTCGGGAAACGTTGTCGGAAGTCCGTCGCTGAAAGCAGATCCGACAAATTTCTCGGCCGTCGGATTGTGGGTTCCACGCGCCAACCCAGGTGGAACACCAGCGCCCTCTCCTTCTCCGGGAATTACAATCTTCTTTCGTAACGGCAGCAATCAGCCTTCACCTGTTGGAGCCTCTGTTTCCAGTCCAATTGTTCTGTATGCAAAAGTATTATCTCAATCTGCCCCTGGTACATACAACGCCGGAACGATTGCTAGCTACGATGCTTCCAATAATTTGCTGCAAACATTCCCATTGCATAACTATCAAACACATATTGTTTCAGGGAGTGCGATTACGTATCTCACGGGACAAGGTCAAAACATTGATTCTTTCATCGCTGCGGAAAAAATTCAGTTCACACAGGGGAACGTCGCAAAAATTGTACTGACAGATACGTCACAGGGAACAGGAGTTGCATTCGACGATTTGTCTTTTCAATCTGCAACTTGCAACGACGCCGCATGTATCAGCGATACTATTCCGTCACTCGTTGCACCGGGACAACCGTTTGATGCAACGATCAATATCCAGAACAACGGAAATTCAACCTGGACAGGAGGCAACTACTACCTCGGTTACCCTTCAACGGGAACAAATACCACACCGGCGCAGTGGGGAATTTCCAACGCAGGAGCATCGTGGCCGGGTTGGCCGAGTGCATCGATCACCCAAGGGACAACCGTACCAGTAGCCGTTCACGGCACTGCACCGCAAACAAACGGAAGTTACGACTTCAAGTGGCGCATGGTGCTCAATGGCGTCGGCGGCGAAGCGTTCGGCGGAATGTGCGGCAAAACAATTACCGTTCGTCCGTTGATTGATAACGCATCGTGCGGCTTTGGAGTGTTACCGACGACCGTCACTGCGGGGCAAACTTTCTCCGTCACGATGACTGCGACCAATAATGGAGAAACATCGTGGACATCGTCGAATTACAGTCTGATCGACCTCAATACCTCTCCTGCTCGGTGGGGCGTTTCGACGGCAGCGATGCAATACTCCCCTATTCCACCCGGACAAAGCGCCGCTTTTACATTTGATGTCACAGCGCCTTCGACTCCAGGCACCTATCCATTTCAATGGAAAATGGCGAAGGGAAGTACGGGCTTTGGACAGGTATGTGACAGCACCATCACGGTCAATCCTCTTATTCTCTCCGCTGATTTTCAAATCGTTTCCGCAACCGGAGCACTCACGGTTGCCAGAGGAGAGCCGTACACCGTTTCCATCACTGTGAAGAACAACGGACCTGCCAGCGTGAGCGGAACGCTCCTCAACCTGACACAGATCATGGGGTCACGTTTTGCATTCCAATCGGCAGATGACGGAATCGTCTGTGACGGACAGTATCCGGGTCATACACCATGCAAACTCCCCTTGATGACAAGCGGAGAAACAAAGGAGGTGCGCATGAACTTCGTCTCCGTGAATGCCGTCAATGGGACAAGCGTCTGTAACACCACGGGCGATCAGCACAGCATCTACTTTACGATGCCTCAAAATACGACAGACCCTGTTTCATCCAACAACTCACTCTATCTTCGCAATGCTCGCATCACCTGCGCCGTCTGTAATGACAGCGCCGACAATGACAACGACGGCAGAACCGACTTCCCCAATGATCCCGGCTGCGTAGACGCAAACGACGAGACGGAAACGAACACCACGGACCTCACCCCTGTTCTAACAGCAGATTCGACTGTCTCAACGGATGCAAACGGCATCTTCCACATTCATCCTGCCGTAAACAATAGTGGTAGCCAGCAAGCAGACGCTGCTTCCGTGGAAGTGACTGTGACGGGTACAAACCTCTCGACGGGCACGATGCAGTATGGCTCCCAAGGGTGCGTCGTTGTGTCGGGGAGAACGAACGTGTTCTCCTGCAGTGTCGGACGAATCGCGGCATCGTCTGTCTCGACGTACAGACCCGAACTGTTCCTCAAGTTCGCCACTCCTCCTGCATGCGGTTCAGACATTACCGTTCAGGCAAAAACCATTCTGGAGAATCCAGCAGTCACCGTCGACAACAATGCCGCCAACGATCTGCTGAGCATCGTCGTTCCTGTTGCAGCTTGTCCAACATCGAGCGCATCGTCGGTGGCTTCATCCATCCCACCATCCTCATCTTCAGAATCATCAACTCCTTCCTCTTCATCTGTTTCCTCTCAGTCACAAAGCAGTTCCTCGCAAGCTTCAGTCGCTTCACAGTCAAGTAGTAGAAGCTCCGTCTCTACCAGCTCTTCTATCCCCTCCTATTGCTGCATCAGCGGTCGCTGTCAGCAATCGACAAACTGTACGCAGACGTTCGATCAATGCTTGGCGGTGTGTCTTCAATCTTCATCGTCCAGTTTGAGGATGATCATCGATCCGTCGTACCAGTCATTCTCCTTCCCTGCCATCACCATCATTCAGCAGCAACGCAGCGAAAGTACTGTCGTGTCATCAGCACCTCCTTCGTTGCCCCCTCCATCGTCCTTCTCCTCACTGCCCCAGGTTGTTGAGGCGCCTACGTATGCGGAAATTGAAATGAGTGTCAGCTCGTCGTCCGTCTGCAGTGTGAAGATCTGTGAAGAGGGAGGAGAAAAAGCCTGCAATGCAATCGGTCTTTCATGCGTTCCGGTAAACAGTCATTCGTGTTTCGTGTGCATCACAAAAACGCAGCAATCGTCCGCTCCTTCGTTTGCCGCACCTTCATCGGCAGTCACTCTCACGGTCTCTAGTAAAGCCCAATCGTCACAGTTCAGCAGTGCTCCTTCGACAATGGTTCTCTCTCCATTCGTTGAATACCCCGCGGCCCCACTGCAACCAGTATGTGGAAATGGAGTGTTGGAAGTCGGAGAAACATGCGATCGCGGAACGCAAAACAGCAATGCTTCGGGTGCATCGTGTCGCACGAACTGCACACTTGCAAAATGTGGTGACGAAATTGTCGATGCTCCGTTTGAACAATGCGATATGGGCAGCCGCAACACGGACTCGCCGAACAGTCTCTGCTCCACAAAATGCACAAAGCCCGCTCTCAAGGACACACTGACCGCCAGCATCTTCGATCTCCCTGTCTCCATCACGGGCGGACAGCCACAACAACAGAACATTCAACAGCCACAGTATCCAACTATCCTCAACCCTCTTATGGCGGCCGCTCCACAGCATGCACCCGTGGGCGCCACGGGTCCTGGGTCACTTCTCGCAATGGCGGCCGGAGCAGCAACCGGTGTGTCCTACGTGCGCAGAAAGCGGACTCGATCGTAGAGAAAAGAGGCGTATGCTAACCGCATGGCTGACTTTCTAAGCACCCTCAAAGCGAACGCTTCTTTATCCGATGACGCGCAAAAGGCCGCAGGCAAAGCCGTCAGTGGAGCGATGGACCCAAAGCATCAGGAATTTTTGGATCTTCTTCTGAAGCTTCTTGAAGAAAAGAAAATCGTCGCCAACGAGTACCGGTCGTTCTTGAACGAAGAGGTGTATAACAAACTGCAACCGAGTGATCAGGATAAAATCGATGTCGATCTGATGAACATTGGCCAGGAGCTGGAGCGCATCATTGCATTCCGTTTGTCGAAGGAAACACCGGACTCATCTCCTCAATTGCAAACGATGATCGACTCTCTTTGGCAAATGAAATCCCGTACCGAAGACAAGGTCGGTGACGTGTTCAAATTTTAATCATGGGAAACAACACAACGACATCGGCAACGAACACTGCGGAATCTCCAAAAGAAATTCCTCGGGAAAAAATGGTGTTGATGCAAAAGACACATGTCGAACTCGAAAAACTGCGTTCACAAGTAGAGGCTGGGGATCAGACCTCAGATAACTGATGCGCCGTCTACCCAATGAATGCGATCGTCGCGTTTCCACCACGTCATCTGTCTCTTTGCGTATTTGCGTGTCACGGAACTCACTTTTTCCACGAGAGCCGGATAGTCCTCTTGTTTCTTTCCATTCTTGATCCACTGCATCACTTCGCGGTAGCCATGACTCTGCATACCAGGATCTTCTTCGGTGTAGCCCTCTTTGATGAGTCCTTCGACTTCCTCAATCCATCCGGACTTGAGAAGGATCGGCGTACGAGCATTGATGCGCTCAATGATGACATCGCGTGGCCACTTGAGTCCGTAGAGCAGAATGTCATACGCAGACGTCACCTGTTTTTTCAGAGCGGATGGAGGCATGCCCGTTGAACGGTAGAGCTCCATTGCACGAACGAGATAGCGCTTATTTTTCGGAGAAAATGCTTCGGCAGTTTCAGGATCAACCTCTTTCAGCGTCGCATACAAAAACTTTCCTTGGTCTCGATCATACTCGTGCGAAATTTCTGCGCGCAGTTCGGGATCAACCGATGGAAGCGGCTGCAATCCATCGATGACCGACGAAGCATAGAGCATGGAACCGCCGACCAAGATCGGTACATGGCCACGCGCTTGAATCGCCTCCACAAGCGGAGTCGCTTGCTCTTGGTACCACGCGATCGTCGCTTCTTCTTTTGGATCCAGCACCGAAAATAAATGATGTGGTACACCACGCATTTCTTCTTCCGTAATTTTTGCGGTTCCGACATCGAGTCCTTTAAAAAGCTGACGTGAATCACAGTTCACGATCTCTGCAGGCTTGCCTTGAGCTTTGCAGGCATCAGCAACGGCTAAAGAGAAAGCAGTTTTACCGCTCGCAGTCGGTCCCAAGATTGCGATCAAAGGGAACGAGGTGCTTCGCAGGAATGCCGGCAATGGAACAAGCCAATCAGACACGTGTACATTTGACCACAAACCTCAGCATTTGCCTACTGCTGAAAACGCGAATTTTGGCGTAGAATACATCTGAATCTACTGCGTATCCCCCCCCTCACCACGTATGCACCCATCCATCCAGTCCGTCGCGAAGAATATCAACCGCGGAACACTCACCCCTCAGAACTTCATCATCCCGACTGTCATCGAAAAGACGCAGTTTGGCGAACGCGTGTACGACATCTACTCCCGTTTGATGGAAGAACGCATCGTGTTCCTCGGAACGCAAATCAACGATGATGTGGCAAACGCAGTCATCGCACAGTTCCTCTTCCTCGAGAAGGAAGATGCAAAGAAAGACATCACCCTCTACGTAAACTCTCCGGGCGGACAGGTCACGTCCACTATGGCGATGTACGACACCATGCAGTACGTGCAGCCCGACGTCTCCACAGTCTGTCTCGGTATGGCCGCAAGCGGAGGAGCAATGATTCTTCTCGGTGGAGCAAAGGGAAAGCGTTTTGCACTCCCCCACTCTGAAATCATGATCCACCAGCCTCTTGGTGGAACGGAGGGTCAAGCAACGGACATTGCGATTCACGCCGAGCACATCATCAACATGAAAAACACGCTCAACGAATTGATCGCGAAGCACACAGGCAAGAAAGTTGCCGATGTTGCCTTGGACACGGAACGCGACAAGTTCCTCACAGCCCAGGAAGCATTGAAGTACGGGTTGATCGACAAGATTATTTCTCGCTAAGAATTCCACTTACTTTGAATAAGAGCGGCCTCAAAAGAGGCCGTTTTATTATGCCTTTTTAAGTGATTGTTCTTTCTTGTCAGGGCGACAAGAAAGAACGAAAGAAGCGCTCCGCCGCCTATCGCCTCCAGTCCCGCCCCGTGTCTCCTGTTTTGGTGCTCCAAGGATTCGCACACAAAACAGTCGACCGATTCGCTTCGCTCACGGGGCTGCCCCTTCACCCCCAAAGGCGGCGGGGCACACTCCTTTGAAAAGAAACCCACACAAGCATCTCGAAGGTATCAGTGAGATCCGTCGAAATGACGCGGGAACGTGGAGCGGGCAAGCGGAGTGTGGCATTCATTTCGACCGCATTTTCCTCCTAGCAGTAAGCTCTTGAATGCGAACGAAGTGAAGCATGAAAGGCTTGATGCGCAGTCCCCTGGGATTCGTCCATTCTTTGTTGCACGGACAAAGAATGGACAACAATTAAACGAGAAAAAAGATGAAACTCCCTCTATACTCCCCCCGTGTTCAAACTGATTGCCGAAACACCATTGGGGCGCCGCGGAGTCCTCAAAACTCCTCATGGACTTGTCCAAAGCCCATTCTTCATGCCGGTGGGAACTGCGGGTGCTATGAAAGGGATTACATTTGATGAACTTGAGTCTGTCGGTGCAGAAATTCTTCTTTCGAACACCTATCATCTCCACCTCGCTCCCGGCGAAGACCAATTGAAGAAACTGGGTGGACTCCACAAATTCATCGGTTGGCAGAAACCGATGCTCACAGACAGTGGTGGATTCCAAGTGTTCTCGCTCGAAGGACTGCGAAAAATTGAAGAACACGGTGTCACCTTTCAGTCACATCGTGACGGATCGACTCATTTCCTCGGACCGATCGAAGCAATGCGCATTCAACACAAGCTTGGCAGTGACATTTGGATGTGTTTCGATGAGTGTCCTCCCTCGACGGCAGAACGCAGCAAGCAGCAAGCAGCAGTCGAGAGAACGTTGCGTTGGGCAGCGGTCTGCAAGAAAGAACAACAGCGTTTGCTGAAGAATCACAAAGGAATGAAACCTCTTCTGTTTGGAATTGTGCAGGGAGGATTGGAAAAGGATCTCCGCATCAAATGTGCACAGGAACTGGTAAAGATCGGATTCGATGGATACGCCATCGGTGGACTCGCCGTCGGCGAAACGGAGAAAGAAATGTACGAAGTGATTGAGTGGGTCATTCCGCACCTTCCAAAAGACAAACCCCGCTACCTCATGGGTGTCGGTCGCATCGAACAGATGCAGCAAGCAGTCAAACGCGGTATCGACATGTTCGACTGTGTTCTGCCGATGCGCGAAGCGCGTCATGGAAGTGTGTACCTGTCTGCAACCAAGAAAGTTCGTATCCTGAAAGCAAGTTGGCTCGCGGACAAGACACCACTCGATGCAGACTCCCCTTCTCCACTCTCACGACGTCACAGCAAGGCATACTTGTGTCACTTGATGCGATTGGGAGAACGGTACGGCGAAACAATCGCCTGTTTGCAGAATATGGCCATCACACTCCAAGCCATTGCACAGCTTCGACAGAGAATGGACGCCACAAAAAAGAAGCCTGTTCCTGCAAAGAAGAAACAAACGAAGAAGAATTAAGCAGTCACCTTCGTGATCTTGATCGTCGTGTAGCGCTGTTGGTGTCCCTTAACGCGCAAGTAACGCTTGCGGCGGCGGAACTTCACAACGCGGACTTTGTCGTCACGACCGTGATCAACCACCTCAGCTTCAACCTTTGCTCCGCTGACATAGGGCTTTCCAAGCTGAATTGCGTCTCCGTTGACAACCATGAGCACCTTGTCGAAGACCAAAGCCTTTCCTGCATCACCATCGTGCAACGGCACTTCGAGAGTGTCGCCTGCGGTGACTTTTTCCTGGAAGCCTAAGATGTCGACGATTGCGTACATACGTTGTTTTAATGGGAGAGCCGGGCGAGTGTACGGAATTCCCCCACGGGGGGCAAGGGGAAAGTAGGCACCATATTTCTCCCGACCAACAATCGGACCAGAAAAAGACGAAATGAACGTCGACAGCCGGTAAAACGACTGTATAATGCGCTCCCTTATGCGTAAAAAGCACATTGGATTCATCGCTGCCGGCACCATTCTCGTCCTTCTCCTTGGTTGGGCACTCTGGATTCGTCCAAAGTACAACCCGCAGGCAAAGGTCACGGTCGATAAGTTCTACCATATGTGGACCGACAGCAGCATTCATCCATTGGTTGAATTCAGCTATCGCGGCAGTCCATACCTGACTCGCGAGTTCCAGCGCAGGCTCGATCGCATCGGCCGCACGTACACAGTGGGAAGTTTCGACCCTGTCGTGTGTCAGACACTGTTACCCAAAACGTACACTGTTTCTTTCGTCGACGGAGATGAAACGCACCCCACCCTTTCTGTGCAGTTCCCAACAACCAGCGCGACCGTGAGTGTTTTGAAGCAGGCAGACGGCACATGGCTCATTGATTCCATTCAGTGCCCTGAAGCTGCAGTCTCGTTCTCCGCAGCCAATCGCCCTGCCGCAGAAGAGATTCTGAAGAACACCATCAACGATCTCTCCCCTGAGAAGGCCGTGCTCGGTGGAACATTCCACGTCATCGACATCGCTTGGCAGGACAATGGGTCTGCACTCGTCACCTACGAAGACGGTCACATTCTGCTCAAAGCACATGCCACGTTCTCTATGGATGCGAACGGACCTGTCGTGAAGAGCTTCATCATCGAGCAGTAATCGCTTAGAGGAACAGAACAGCGACGACTGGAATGTAGATCAAAGCGATAAGAGTGCTTAGGAGCACTGCAAACGCCGCCTTTTCCGGTTCCGTGCGAAGTTCGGTTGCGAGAGCAACGGTATTCCCTGGCAGCGGAACAATTGAAAGAAGAATCATCACATGATGCATGTCCGTCGTATAAAAATGCCAGATGTGTGTGTCGAGCCACACGATACTTCCGACAACAGCGGGCCACACGACAAATTTTGCAATGAAGGCAAAGCTGAGGAACTCCCAATCAAACTCCAACTTCTTCATGCCGGAGATTCCAAGCCCAACGATCATCATGCCGAAGACCGTATAGGCTCCGCGGAAACTTTCGGCCATCGTCAGATAGGTCGAACCGAGCTCGATGCCGGACAGATTCACTGCGAGTCCAACCAAGAATGCATACATCGTCGGAAGCCTGAGAACCTTTCGGAGTGCTTCCTTTCCCGTGTGGTGCCCTCTTGCAGTGATGTAGAACCCGACAGACGATTCGTAGAAACCGAATGCAAGTATCGCAATCACCATGATTCCGAAGATGTGTTGATCAAACAGTGCAATTGCGACAGGAAGACCAAAGTAACCCGTGTTTCCAGATGCAGATGCAAACGCGAGAATGTTCTTGTGGGAATCACTCCACCGAAGCGACGCGAGCTTGAGGAATGAAAACGCAAAAATGCAGCAGAGCGCGTAGAAGAGAAGAGGCAGTGTCATCAAATTCCACGTGAGCGTTGTCGTGACCGTACCGTGAAAAATAATGATCGGCGCAAGAATGTAGATGAGCAACGTTGCGACTGTTTCTTTCTGTGCCTTCAAATATTTCCCCGCAACAAACCCGAGAAACATCATGACATAGAGCGGGATCAGTTTCGCAACGAGTACCAGAAAGACACTCATGACCGCGGAACGTGATTGCTCTGATGATCAAACATCGGAACGAGCCGACGGTCGGGCACAAACCACATCAGTGCAACGAGAATAAAAAATCCATACGCAATCCATGGATCGAAGAATGCTCCTACGATGCCAAGAATATAGAGAAGAATGGAGGCTTGTCCTTTGAGGTCGGCACCCAACGCTTTGCCGAGAGCGGACTTTTTCCCTTGGTTGTAAATAATGACACGCTGAAGGATGAAGTACGCACAGGCAGCCATGAGAAGAATCGCTCCGTAGAGTGCAGCTGGGGCGGCTTCGTGATGCGACTCCCCTACCCAATCGGTCGCGAAGGGAATCAACGACAGCCAGAACAAGAGATGCATATTCGCCCACAGAATTCCTCCCGTTACGACTTCTGTCGCGTGAAGAAGGTGGTGGTGATTGTTCCAGTAAATCGCAAGGTACAGAAAGCTGAGAACGTAACTGAGAAACGTTGGCAGCACCGGCAGAAGCGCATTGATCGTGG
Source organism: uncultured Candidatus Peribacteria bacterium (assembly GCA_964534565.1). Taxonomy (GTDB): domain Bacteria; phylum Patescibacteriota; class Gracilibacteria; order Peribacterales; family Peribacteraceae; genus CAZHON01. The sequence continues at coordinate 606,966 of CAZHON010000001.1, forward strand.
GTTCTTCGGGAACTTTGAGCTCGAGCACCATGATCGTAATGATGATGGCAAACACGCCGTCGCTGAACGCTTCGAGTCGGGTGGTTTCGGAATGAGGAACAGTGGACATGCGGCGAGTATACGCAAAAACACACCGCGATGACGAGAGACGAACCGTCTTTCTTGCTACACTCGTTATCCATGACGGAAACCGTTCCACTCTCGGGAGAGCTTACAAATTGTCAGACTGCCGCTTTGGATAAATTGGAGCGTCAGGGAAACGTCTTTCTCACGGGGGCAGCGGGCACCGGCAAAAGTTTTCTGTTGGATCGATATTTACGTCACAAGTCATCGGAGCAGTTTCCCGTCGTTGCAAGTACGGGGGCGGCTGCCGTGCTGATCGGTGGACGCACATTCCACAGTTTTTTCGGACTGGGAATTATGGAAGGAGGGTTGGATGCCGCCATCGCTCGTGCCTGTAAGAATAAGAAGCTGATCAATCGACTTCTGTCCGCACAGTGCGTTGTGATCGATGAAATCTCCATGCTGTCGGGCATGACGATCCATGCAGCCGAACGTATTGCCCGCAGAGTACGCGGCATCGACGAACCATGGGGAGGACTGAGAATCATTGCGGTCGGAGACTTTGCTCAGTTGCCGCCGGTAACGGCGTACGGACAGACGAAAGATTGGGCGTTCCTGCACCCTGTCTGGAGCGAAAGTGCATTCGAACCGGCATTGCTCTCGACCGTCATGCGCACGCAGGAGAGCGAATTCTTGACCGTTCTCAACTACATTCGCCGAGGCATCGTAAATGATCACGTGACTCAATTCCTCAACGAACGCATGGGGCCCGAGGCACAACAAACGGAAGGAACACGACTCTATGCACATCGAGCGAAGGCGGAGGAATACAACCTGCAGCGACTCGAGGGACTGACAACGAGACTGCGTTCCTTCAAAACCCAATACGAAGGCGACGATCGGTATCTCGACACAGCAAAACGTTCGATGCCGCTGCCGGAAGAATTGCACCTGAAAGAAGGTGCACTCGTGATGATGCGCAAGAACGACATGTCGTTCGAGCGACTGTACGTGAACGGAAGCTTGGGTCATGTGCGAAGCATCGACGATGACACGCTCTACATTTCTCTCCTTGCTGGTCCCACGATCGAAGTGCAGAAAGAAAAGTTTTCGTACCTGGACGGAGATGGACGAGAACTCCTCGGTGCATGGAACTTTCCGGTCACGCTCGCATGGGCCACGACGATTCACAAAGCCCAAGGCGCATCGCTCGATCGTATGACCGTGGATTTGTCGGCTCTGTGGGAACCGGGGCAAGCCTACGTCGCGCTCAGTCGTGTCCGTTCTGCAAACGGTCTTGCGATTGAACAATGGACCCCGAATGGCATTCGAGCCGAACGACTCGTGACCGATCTCTATAATTCTCTTTCTGTCGCGTCTCAAAACTACGTTCCACGGCCATTCTTTACAGTGAAGGAGGTGAGCAAACAGGAAGCCGAAGAGGATGTACGTGCATTCGCAAAAGACTCGGGTGCGCGTGCGCGACGCGCGAGAATCATCAAGGAACAGCTTGCGAACAATGCGCCGTTTGACGAGATTGTTTCCGCAGTCAGCCTCAAACCCGATCGTGTCCTTCTGTATGTGGAGGAATTCTTGAAAGCGGGCGACCTGCTGCATTTGTCGTACTTGATTGAGAATATTCCGAATGCATCTCGCATTCGTCAGGCATTTGAAGAGTGCGGCATGGAACGGCTGAAGCCCGCATTCGAATCACTGGATGAGTCCGTCGACTTCACAACGTTGCGTCTGGTGAGGTGTGTGATGTTGGCAGAGCAAGCTGCGTAAGCATTTCTTCGACGTGCTTGTGCTCTTTTTTCCATGCGTTCCACACGTCTCTTCCCCACGTCTTGATCGCCTCGTCACGGGCTTCACCCGGTTCGACTGCGAGAACGTCTGCAATGGTTACAGTTCCTCGATTTTTTGGAATGGTGAACCGCGGCCATTGTTTAGATTTATTGGCCATCTCGATATGTAGCAACTGATCCTGTCGTCCAGTGAATCCACGCTCATACATCGACCACAGACCCGCAAGTGCGAATGCAAGCTTGATCGGTTTTGCTTCCGGTGTTGCGTGCTGAGCCGCATACGTATCGACCAACACTTGGTGAACGAAAAATGGATCTTGTCGTCCCAGTGTATAGAACGTCAACTCATGCAGTAACCGCAAACACTCGGGAGATGCATTGTACGCAGGATCGGTCGCTCCATCGGAAGCCTTCGAACGAAGTCCGCAGCCAGGACACAGGGTGAGTTTGTCCTGGAACATGGGATCAGCGTGGCTGCGAAAGAAGACGATGTTCGGCAAATTCGTGTGCCACCATCGCTGCAGCAAAGAAGAAAATCGCAACATCACGAATGAAGATGTCCGTAAATCCTTCTTGAATATAAATCTCCAAACAGATCTCGAGCATGATGAGAGCAGCAACCGTCGTAAACAAACGGGGCAACCAACCTGCAAGTACTGCCACACCGGTCACCGTCAACATCACTCCGTGAATGAGAACAACCGTCGTTGCAGGCAAGATTGAACTTGCGAATGCGGGAACATAGGTCGTCCACCAGTTGGGAACAATCAATTCCCAGATCCCGAATCCAAGAAAAGCGGATGCGATGCCAAGACGGGCAAGAACGACGGAAAGTGATGGAGAGCGCATGGAGAGACCGTACTCTAGGAAACGTCTTTGTTACAAGAATGGAGAACGTGACAAATGAAGAAAGTTTTCCCTGACATACCCTCCCTACAGAAACCGTGACTCCGCGTCCGCTCAAGGATGAGTGGGAGAGTCACCGGTTCTGCGAGAAGGATTAAAAATTTCGAGTGTTAGCGATTACGAACGGACGTGTCTGTGTCAGACATGTCGGTATCTACATCGGTATCGAGAGATGTTTCACTGAGAGTTGTATGATCATCATTGCGATGAGATTGAGCTTTCTTGTCCTGTTGAGAATCGTTCTTATTCTTCATTTGGTTGTCGTTGCGGTTTTTCATAAAAAGAATGGAGGAAAAAATAAAAACTACTGAGCATCTTCTTCTTGATGAACAAGATGTTCGAACCCTTCGCCATGCGAAGGAAGTTTTCCGCGAGCATCGTCGTGATGCTCTTCGCCTACATGCAATTCATCCGGCGTTTTGTTGTTCGGTGTTTTTTCATCTCCGTCGGCATACCACATGCCTGCCAAACTCGTAACGGAGTCGTACATGGCCGATGATGAACCGTCCCAAGGTTGCATATGGAGAAAAATGGGGAAGTGGATAAGTGCATGTTCCAACGCTCCCGTCACAAACTTTCTTACGCAACAGTGCGGGACAATCTTCATCGGAAATGGTCTCGTGACACATGAAGAAAGTGGCTTTCTAGTGCATTAAAAGAGCCCCTTGGAGTGAAAGGGCTCTGCGGGGTAAGAACTACTTATCGAACACACGTTCCACCTTCGTCGGGATAATTCCCGTCGTAGGCACAGTGCAAACCTTCGGCGCATTGGAATGCCGCAATCCCGCCACAGAATGCACCCAAACCTACTCGAGGTCTGGAAGAAACAGGCGTCGAACTGATTGATGAACTGGGGATGCTAAGAACACTATTCACCGATGACTGGACAGAAGAAATTTTGGACGACGAAGCACCGGTATCGATATCGAGGCGAATCGTAGTTGCAGTCACGACTCCGTCTTTCATCGAAACATCCGTACTTCCTTTCAAACTCACTTGTCCGTTTTCATAGGTCACGAGCGCGGTGTCCGCATCGATCCATGTGACACTCGTCACAGTGAATTGGCCCGCAGTGGTGGGGCTTGGAGAAAGAGTTCCGATGTGCTGACGGATGTACGCATCTCCCTGTGTTTGGAGTTCTGCATTCGCAGTTCCATTACATGCAGCAAGCATGAGTGCAGCAAGGACACACATTGTTTTCAAGACTTGTGGAGTTTTCATAGAAGAAGTGGGGTAGAGATTTCTATAACGCACAAAGAACGAATTCCTTACGTTTTAAATGAAAGGCCGCAATCACATAGCCGGATTCCTGCTGGAATTCCTGATGCATGTGATCAACGACCGTGTACTAAGACTGCGCAGCGGAATCTTTCTTACAAGAAATTGTGGACTGAAGATGGAAGTGACGTATGGTCTCTCTTCACGTCGCTATGATGAGACTGATGAAACGTCGTCTCTCAAAAATAGGAAAGTGTGCAGTACTCGCTGGAAGCTTCATTCTCTCTATTCTGCCAGTCTCTGCGGCACCAGTAGCACCGTTTCCAGATATGCAGACATCATGGTTCGGATACCAGAATGATGTGACCTATTTAAAGAACAAAGGAGCAATCGGCGGATACCCCGACGGACTCTTTCACCCCAAAGACACGATCAATCGCGCGGAATTTTTGAAATTGATCTTCAGCTCCAAAGATAATGCAGAACCGGCAAATGCTGAGTGTTTTGCCGATGTACCCGTCGACGCGTGGTATGCACCGTTCGTGTGTGCGGCAAAACGACGTGGAATCATCAGCGGATACCGAGTGGGCACGCGCTACATCTTCAAGCCCGATCAACCGATCGTGTTTGCAGAAGCGATCAAAATGGCATCGCTTGCGTACGGCAATGACGTGGAAGAAGGTCCCCCGAAGGAATGGTACAAACCGTTCGTCGATTCGCTCGATGAAAAAAAGATTCTTGCGAAATGGTCCTATGTTCCATGGGCGCCAATCACCCGTGAGCGTGCGGCAGATTTGATCGCGCATTTCGTACAGCACGACACGGAACGTGCAATTCCGAATTTATCACCGGGTTGCGGCAAGTCTTCGCGTACAACGACGACGACGCTTACGATCAATGGGCAACAACGATCTTTTCTTTTCACGCAGGCAAATTATGCAGACGACAACACTCCTTCTCCTCTCATTGTGGCATTCCACGGGAGAACGAATAGCAATGCGCAAGTGAGGAGTTATTTCGGATTAGATAGGGCTGCGTCGAAATATTTCATCGCTTATCCAGCAGCGATCAGTAATGGAAATGGAAGTTTTTCTTGGCAAGACCCAGGAGACAAAACGTCTGCGCTCCGCGACTACGCGTTCTTTGATGCGATCGTACAAGAAATTGGAGACAGCCACTGTATCGATATGAACCGCATTTTCGTCGTCGGTCACTCGCTCGGTGCCTACTTTGCAAATTCCGTCGCATGTGCACGTGGGGGAGTCGTGCGCGGATCGGCAACGGTCGGAGGAACGACGTTGATGAGCAACTGCACGGGGCCATCGGCTGCAATGATTCTCAATAATCCGAAAGATACACTCTCACCGCACATCGATTCGGAACACATGCGCGATATTCGCGTCGCGCAAAACACGTGCCTGCCTTCGTCACACAAGAGCGAACCGAGTGCATTCTCGTGCGTTCAATACGACGGCTGCACGGAAAACCCGGTGCTGTTCTGTCCGCACACCATCGATACACAGAATGGAAGCTACTATCCGCACGTATGGCCCAAGGGAACCGCGGAAGCGATGGTACAATTCTTTGATGGACTGTAAGGCCGTACGTTTAATCATCACTTTCCATGCGTTTTACAAGGTGTAGACTCCGTTCCTTTTATGAAGTCCAACGTGAGCCATAGCCCCGTTTGGGGCGATGACGTGCAGATTCGCAAGCAGCCCTCACTCAAAGGAGAGATTGAAACAGATGTCTTGGTGATTGGAATGGGAGGAAGCGGACTTGCCGCGATGGAAGAAGGTTTGCGCCTCGGAAAACGAGTCGTCGGAATCGATGCGGGCACAATCGCGGGCGGAGCAGCAGGACGCAATGGTGGGTTACTGCTTGCAGGACTGGCAAAGTTCTATAACCACACAGTGACTCAGGTAGGGAGAGAACGCGCGAAAGAAATGTACCAAGCAACACTGGACCAAATGAAGCGGATGCAAGACACAACTCGCAACTGCATTCGCAACACAGGGTCGATTCGGATTGCAGAGGGCGACGAACGATTTGACTGCATGCTGCACATGGATGCTTTGCGGTTGGATGGATTCGAAGCGGAGCACTACAAAGGGCATGAAGGACAAGGAATTTTGCTTCCCAACGATTGCGTCTATCAACCTATCGAGTGTTGCCGACAGCAAATGGAACAAGTGCTCAGCGGCGATGCAGAGATATTCGAAAATACTCCGGCCATAAAAATACGATCCGGCATGGTCAAAACCCCGGAAGGTCGCATTGATTGCAAACATATTGTTGCCGCGGTCGACGGACGTCTGGAACAACTGTTCCCCGAACTGGGGAAAAAATTAACCACGAATCGTCTCCAAATGCTTGCAACTGCTCCAGAGACAGACGTGACATTCTCGCGTCCCATCTACAGGCGAGACGGATACGACTATCTGCAGCAATTGCCCGACAAGCGTGTTGCGATGGGCGGATGCAGAGATAAATTCCCGTACGAAGAAATGACAAACTGCGCCGACCCAAGCAAGCATATTCAAGATGCAATCGAAACCGAGCTACGCAAACTCGGAGTGACCGCACCCGTCACTCATCGATGGGCAGCAAGTGTGTCATATGCACGATCCAATTTGCCGATCGGGAAAGAGGTCAAACAAGGAGTCTATGCAGTAGGGGCATACAACGGTACGGGGAATTTGGTCGGGCGTATCATGGGCAGGGCAGCGGTCCAAGCGGCTATTTTGGGGGACAGAACCTTGCTCGACCTCTTCTCTGCCGAAGCAAAACCGTCCTGAATCATCTAAAAATATTCTTTTCCTGTGCACAAACGAATTGGCACTTGCGCTTTTGAGTGACAGACTGTAATGTTCGTATATGCGAACTTTTCCAACACCCGTGAAAGAGGATTACCTGCGAGCAATGTTTCGTTTACAGGAAAAACAAAACGCACCGTTACGCTTGGTCGATATCGCGGCGCAGTTGGGACTGAGCAAGTCCACGGTCTCGGAGCGAATTCAGGAGTTGGCCGCTCAGGGGTACATCACGCATGAAAAGTACTCGAACCCCGAGTTTACCCCTCGCGGGTATGAACTCGCCAAAAAATTGACGCACAAGCACCGCCTTATTGAAGTGTTCCTCCATGACATCCTCAAGGTGCCTCTCCATCAGGTTCATGAAGAAGCGCACAAATTGGAACACGCAATGAGTGACGACGTTATCAAACGACTGGGAACGTTTCTCAACAACCCAACCACCGATTCACACGGCACTCCCATTCCTCCTCTATGATCCACACTCTCACGAAAGCATTGGCACTCCAGAAACGAATCCCCGTCCCCATCGACGGCACGTTCCTTCGAAAACTGTTCGCATTTTCCGGCCCCGGCTACCTTGTGGCCGTCGGCTACATGGACCCGGGAAACTGGGCGACCGACCTCGCCGGAGGTGCACAATTTGGCTACGCACTGCTGTTTGTCATCCTTCTCTCCAACATCGTTGCCATGTTCCTGCAGCACCTTGCTGCAAAACTGGGAATCGTGACCGGGAAAGATTTGGCACAGATTTCGTCACACTATCCGCGCTTGCTGCGCATTCTTCTGTGGCTCGCCGCAGAGTTGATGATCATCGCGTGTGATATTGCAGAAGTGATCGGTTCTGCCATCGCACTCCAACTTCTGTTCCACATTCCCCTCGTGATGGGAATTCTCATCACTGCGCTCGATGTGCTCGTCCTTCTTGCGCTGCAGCATAAGGGATTCCGCTATTTGGAAGCAGTTGTCATCGTTCTCATCGCAACAGTGTTCGGATGTTTCGCGCTCGAGATTTTCCTCTCCCGACCGGAGATTATGCCGTTGCTGAGTGGATTTATCCCCTCCTCTTCGCTCGTCACAAATCCGGACATGTTCTTCATCGCACTGGGAATCATTGGTGCGACGGTAATGCCACATAACCTCTATCTGCATTCCTCGATCGTGAAAAGCCGCGACTACGGTGAAGACGCGCGCAGTAAAAAGGAAGCGATCTTCTTCTCCACACTCGACTCTACGATCGCCCTCTCACTCGCCTTCTTTGTGAATGCTGCGATTCTTGTCGTTGCCGCTGCAACATTTCACTTCTCCGGTCACAGCGAAGTTGCCGAGATCAGTGAAGCATTCGAGCTCCTCTCCCCTCTTTTGGGAGCAAGTATGGCAAGCATTGTCTTTGCAGTTGCACTTCTTGCATCGGGACAGAACTCCACACTGACAGGAACACTCGCAGGACAAATCATTATGGAAGGATTCCTCAACATTCAAATCGCTCCGTGGTTGCGTCGTATGATCACTCGCCTTCTCGCGATTGTTCCTGCGGTCATCGTTGCAATCTACTTCGGAGAATCCGGCACGGGAAAACTTCTCATCCTCAGTCAGGTGATCTTGAGTATTCAGCTTCCCTTTGCGGTTATTCCGTTGGTCATGCACACGAGAGACAAGAAGAACATGGGTGAGTTCACAAACGCCCGATGGACAACGATTGTTGCGTCGGTGATTGCAGCGTGTCTTGTAGGACTCAATCTGTGGCTGCTTTGGACGACGATGGTTGGATAAATCAGCGCGCCAAAATCGCGACCCAATAATTTCGTTTGTACTTCGTCTCATCAACCGTCACATAGTTCGTCTTCTTCTCGAGCTCAAGAATCGTGAAGTACTGTGAGTAGAGTTTCGTAAAGTCCTCGCGTGTGAAGACACGCTCTGTAAGCCCGATCGTCGGCATGATGTACGTATCGTGCTCGGGACCGGGGAATTTCTTCACAAGTGCCGTCGCATTCTTGTCCGTGTCCTTACAAAGCCCGCGATAGATGATGTGACCACCGGGGCGAAGGACCCGATGCATTTCCTTCAGATACATCGCGCGTTCCGCTTCGTTCAGGGAATTGGAAGACATGATATCGAGAATGAGATCGAACGAGGCATCTTTGAATGGATACGGTTGGCCAATGTCGCCAATGCGGAATTGGGCGTCGACATCCAGTTCCTCAGCGCGTTGTTTGGCCATCGCGACGGCAGTCGGAGAAAGCTCAATCCCAATCACGTTATTCCCCTTCTCTGCCAGGTAAATGGAGTTCTTGCCGTTCCCTGAACCAAGATCGAGCACCTGCAACCCCTCCAGCGCCACTTCCCTCTTCTTGCGCAGGAACTTCAAGGCTTTCTTGAGGTCCACTTGTGGCTCTTCTCCCAAAGAGATCATCAGTGGAAATTGATACTCCCGTTCCCAAGGCTCGAGTTGAGGCATGTGGGGAGAATAGCAGACTCTTTGTGACAAGAAGGCTTCACAATGCCCTAAAAGCGTTCGTTATTTTTGGAAACACGTTATACAATGGAATCACGCTGGGGAGTCGCCAAGTGGTAAGGCAGCGGCCTTTGAAGCCGCCATTCCATGGTTCGAATCCATGCTCCCCAGCCATCCTTCTCCCCTACCGTGAGATCGATTTTTAAAAATAGACAAATACCGGGAAAGGACACATTTTAAAAAATTTGCCCTCATTTTCCCCGTGTGGCCAAAATTTGGCCAAACACGTTTAAACCTATCTATTGGGAAAACGGCTAAGAAAATATTTGACAAGAGTGATGAATCAGTATACTTTGAGTCCCTTTTGGTTCATCCCAACTTCTTCTTATGTATAAGCGTAGTTTCCTCGCTGCTCTCGTGGTTGCAAGCGCGCTCGGCGTCAACCTCGAGCAGGGAAAGGTCGTAAACTTCTTGCCGGTAACGGCTGCGCAGACCACAACCTGTGCAGAAGGAAACTCCATTCTTACATCGATCTATACGATCGTGAACGGAGGAACGGATACATCTACACTCAATCAGAACAAGACAACCGCTTTCTGTAACGGAAGTGACTTGCTGCTTTCCGGAGCAGGAACGGGTCCAAGTTGCGAGAACGCATCCACCTTGGCATGCGGCCGCAACATGAACTACGAGTACAACAGCTACAACGCAATTGGTTCCCAGTTGGGTTGGACTTCGTACTACTCCACGCAAGACGATGTTCAGTACGACACTGTACGTGAGCAGGTCATCTGTGCCCCAAACAATACGACAACGAACAAGTACTTCAGCACCTACGTACGCACGTCGGGCCCTATTACCGATTACTACAACGTCAACCAGAGCAAGACCTACGCACTCTGTGATGCCGGAGATATGGCAATCGCAGGAGGAGGTGCAAACGTCTATTGCGACACGGCAGGAAATGGCGGATGTGCAAACCAAATGTTAGAATTCAACGGACGCATTGTTTCCGGAAGTCAGGAAGGTTGGTCCGTTCTGTACTCCGTTCCGGGAGACGCCATCTACGACACGATTCAGACAACTGTCGTTTGTATGAAAAAAACGGCACAGTTTGATAGCGCATTGCGCGTATACCACGTCGTGAACGAATCTCCGGACATTTACGCACTTAGTCAAAACCGCACGACGGCACTTTGTAACCCAGGGGACGTTGCAATCGGAGGAGGAGGAAACGCCGCATTCTGCGACAACGCAAGCAATCCTGCCTGCGGAAAAGTTCAATACTTGGAAATCAACAAGAACGTCACGATCGGAAACCAGCAAGGTTGGCAGGCTGCATTCGATCTCGGTGGAGATGCAATCTACGACACGCAACGAACGGAGGTGACATGTATCGGTCTGTCGAACTCTTGTCTCAACCCAGCTCAATGTGCTGACGGAGTGGATAACGATGGTGACGGTGCAACAGACTTCCCTGCAGACTTCAGCTGTTCGAACGACACGGACACAGACGAAACGAACCCCCGCGCACAGTGTCAGGATGGCATTGATAACGACGGAGATGGACTCGTCGATATGAACGATCCAGGTTGTGGAAGTGCTCAGGACAACACCGAGAACTCCAACACCTTCCAGTGCTCCGACGGAGCAGACAACGATGGAGACGGTGCAGTGGACTTGAACGACTTCAGCTGCGCAGGATCGTTTGATAACGATGAAACGAATCCACGGGCAGCTTGCCAGGATGGCGTTGATAACGATGGCGATGGCCTGACAGACTTGAGCGATCCGGGCTGTGCAAACCGCCAGGACAACGATGAAACGAATGCTTGTACTCAGAACTTGCCAGCAACACGCACGTTCGCAAACGGAGGTTTGGATGCGATCGGATTTGTGGACCAATACCAGCCGGATGTATGGACATACGTCGACGGAACCGCATTGGCAGACGATGCTCCAACGATGCAAAAAATCTGTAACCTTGCTGGCTACTCCACTGTTTCAAGCTACACTAATAAGGGTTTCTCCAGCTGTGGCGACAACTTCATTGCGCACTGGACAGGAACAACATTCATCAACCACCAGGCATGTGCCGACGGTAACCACTGGTTGGTGAACTTGGTCTGCAGCAACCCGATCAACAACTGTCCTGTCACGCCACAGTGCGCTGACGGAGTCGACAACGATGGTGACGGTGCAACAGACCTCAACGACTTCAGCTGCAGCGGTGCAACGGATACGGACGAAACGAACCCGCGCGCACAGTGTCAGGATGGCACGGACAACGATGGTGACGGACTCGTTGATATGAACGATCCTGGTTGCAGCAATGCACAGGATAATACAGAGAACTCCAACACCTACCAGTGTTCCGACGGAGTGGATAACGACGGTGACGGAGCAACGGACTTGAGCGACTTCAGCTGCTCAGGCACGACGGACAACGACGAAACGAACCCGAAGTCCCAGTGTCAGGATGGAATCGATAACGATGGAGACGGAGCAATTGATTCCGCCGACTTCAGTTGCGCAAACGGACAAGACAACGATGAAGCAAACCCAAAGTCCCAGTGTCAGGATGGAATCGATAACGACGGTGATGGCCTGACAGACCTGAGCGACCCGGGATGTTCCAACGGTCAGGACAACACAGAAAACTCGAACACCTACCAGTGTTCTGACAGTGTCGACAATGACTCCGACGGTCTCGTGGATTCCAACGATCCAGGCTGCCACAGCGACTTCAACCGCTACAACACTGCTTCCTACGTTGCAACCGGCAACAACGAAGCGGCGAACTCCACGCGCGGAACATGTGCGAACGGAATTGATGACAATGCAAACAGTCTCATCGATGCACAGGACCCCATCTGTCACACAGACGGAAACGCAAGTAACGCTGCAAGCTTCGACTCCACAAAGAACGAGACAGGAACAACGGGCGGCAACGCAGACTTGAGCATTACAAAATCTGCACCAGTCACAGCTGCTCGCGGTGGCACAATCACGTACACCATCACTGTGGCAAACGCAGGTCCTGCAACTGCACAGAACGTCGTGATCAATGACCCAATCCCAAGCGGACTCACGGCTGCAAACTTCGTCACAGCCACAAACTGTGCACTCGCAACGTCTCAAACTGCGATCACTTGCCAACTTGGCTCAATCGCATCCGGCACCAGCCAGACTGTCTCGATTATCTTCAACGTTCCAGTTCTTCAGGGCTGCAACCAGAACGCAACATTCCAGAACACGGCGAGCGTGACTGCAACGAATGACAGCAACACGAGCAACAACACAAGCACGACTGTTTCCAGCACCATCACATGCGGAACATCCGGAACACAGTGTTCCGACGGAACGGACAACGACGGTGACGGTCTCATCGATGCGAACGATCCAGGTTGTCACAGCGACTTCAACCGCTACAACTCTTCTTCCTACGTTGCGACAGGCAACAACGAAGCTGCGAACTCCGGCCAGGGAACATGTGCAAACGGAATCGATGACAACGGCAACAGCCTCATCGATGCACAGGATCCTGCATGTCACACGGACGGTAACCCAAATAACCCAGGAACATTCAACCCATCCGGAAACGAAAAGTTCCAGTGTCAGGACAACATCGATAACGACAGCGACAGCCTCGTTGACTCGAACGATCCAGGCTGTCACACGGACTTCAACCGCTACAACAGCACGTCCTACAATCCAAACGGAAACAACGAAGCTGCAAACAGCAACGGCTACGGAACATGTGCAGACGGAAAGGACAACGATTCCGATTCACAGATCGATGCCCAAGATAGTGACTGTCACACGGACGGCAACGTGAATAACAACAACAGCTTCAATCCAAGCGGTAACGAAGGAAGCACGACGAACGTCAACCCAACGGACTTGAGCATCTCCTTCACGGGTCCTACAAGTGTGGTCAAAGGAACGACGGTGATCTACACGGCAACGGTGACCAACAATGGCCCTGCAATCGCGACGAACATCCGCGTCACAGATCCTCCACTCGGATTTACATTCCTTCCTGCTCAAAGCACACAGAACTGTGCTCAGAACGGAACGGATGTCGTCTGTACCCTCGCAAGCCTTGCAGTCGGCAGTTCTCAGACATTCACGCTCGCCTTCAGTACAAACGGAGCCACGTGCAACACGTATGTAACCGACACGGCAACGGTGACGGCAACGAACACCGATCCAAACACCACGAACAACCAGAGTCAGACGATCACCACATTCGTCAGCTGTTCTGCAACGGGAAACCAATGTCAGGACGGAGTCGATAACGACAGCGACGGAAAGATCGACGCACTGGATCCCGATTGTCACTCAGACGGAAACGTGAATAACTCCGGAAGTTTCGACGGCACACGCAACGAAAGCACGAACAACGGAAACTGCCACGATGATGATCTGACAATTACCATCAGCGATACTCCGGATCCTGTTGATGCAGACGATGAAATCGAATACGAAATCACGTTGGAAAACGACTGTAACTCCGCACGCACAATTACAGTGACTGCTGAGTTGGACCACGATACGGAATTCGTCGACGCAACGAACAACGGAAACGACATCGACGACCAGACAGTTCGTTGGGACAACCTCTCCATCGGAGCAAACGATGACCGCACGATCCGCCTCACCGTCCGCACAGACAGAGATCTTGAAGATGGCGACCGTGTCCGTTTGGAAGTGAACTCTGGAACACAGAGCGAAACCGAGGACACAACCATCGGTCAGGGTGGAGGCAGCAGTAGCAGCAATGGAACGACTGGATTGTCCGTGACGACACAGGCAGACCGCAGTGAGGCTCAACCAGGCGACGTTGTGACCTACACAATCACCGTTCGTAACAACGGCAATACTGCTGTGAGCGATGCAACTCTCCAGAACAATTACACTTCTGGCCAGCTCACGATCTTGGATCCAGCAGGAGGACAGATCAACGGCACCAGCATCAGTTGGAACCTTGACCGCTTGGACCCAAACACGTCACGCCAACTGCGCTATACCACACGCATCGGAAGCTCGATGCGTAACGGTGAGGTGGTTGCCAACACAGCGACTCTCACCGCAAACGGCCGCTCTACTTCCGCAAACGGAATTGTCCGCATCGTGACCCAGCTGCCACAGACAGGAGTCGGATTCGGCTTCCTGACAGGCAATACAACCCAAGGGCTCAGCCCAATGCAAATCGACGCTTCGTCACACACGGACAGCAGCTCCTTCGTCACAACAATGGCCATCCTCTCCACAATGATCGGAGGACTTGGAATGGGTGGACTGGTCGGAAAACGCTACTTCCTCTAAGTAAAAACAACTTAACGTACAATAGGGTGTCCGAGTGGACACCCTATTTTTATAATTTGGCTATTACGGCCAATCTACGTATTCCCTAGGCTAAAGTAATCAGGAAAGAGTATTGACAATATGACAATTATGTCCCATAGTGATTCCCTTTCTCTCTTCCTCCTTCTTCTATGTTCAAGCGCGGAATTTTAGCCTCATTCCTGGTACTGTCTGCTCTCGCAGTCAATATTCAGGTCAGTAAAGTAACGAACATCTGGGAATTGCTTGCACCTCAAACGAGTGCAGCAACGACTGGGGATTTTGCGAGAGAAGGCGCAAACCCTAAGTACGGAAAGACATGGATCGCTTCGATCACATGTCGCAACGGTGCCGGTGCACCTCAGTCATTTGGAGGAGGAGATCCACTGACAGTCGCGACTCTGGTCAGCAATGCCATTGCAGCTCAGAACTTGCCATTCACACGACCTAACGCTCCACTCGTTCGCAGTGACGGAGGTACAGGAGGTGGAAACCACTGGGACGACAACGGAACTCCTCATTTGCCAACATTGCAGGCAGCATGTCGCATCCTTGGATTCGATACGTACGTTTCTTCCACATGTGCAGACACGGAACGAAGTGGTAACTATCCAAACGGAAAGTGTAACTACCACTCCCCTGGTGATAACGTGCACTACCGCTTCGTCGGTACGTACCCTGTCTCAGGCACGGCGTGCAGCGACGCGCTCGATAACGACGGTGACGGACTTGTAGATATGAACGACCCAGGTTGTTCTTCCCCAAATGACACAGACGAAACGAACTCTTGCACGCCAAACTTGCCTGCAACGCGCTCCTTCGCAAACGGCGGACTCGACGCGATCAGCTTCGTCGATACCTACGTTCCAGACGTCTGGACGTACGTCGACGGAACTGCATTGGCAGACGATGCAGCCACGATGCAAAAAATCTGTACCCTTGCCGGGTATCAGACTGTCGCAAGTCATACGAGTAAGGGATTTTCCAGCTGCGGAGACAACTTCATCGCACACTGGAACGGCTCATTCTTTGAGAATCACCAAGCATGTGCCGACGGAAACCACTGGCTTGTAAACCTCACCTGCAGCAACCCATACATCTGTGTTCCAACACCACAGTGTCGTGACGGAATCGATAATGACGCTGACGGTGTGACGGACTATCCAAATGACTTCAGCTGCTCCAACACGAACGATACAGACGAAACGAACCCGAAGGCACAGTGTCAGGATGGAGTGGATAACGATGGCGACGGTTTGACAGACTTCCCTGCCGATCCAGGTTGTACGAGCAAGCAGGACAACGACGAATTCACCATCACTCAATGTAACGACGGAATCGATAACGACGGTGACGGTGCAACGGACGCAAGCGACTTCAGCTGCTCCGGTACAACGGACAACGATGAAACGAATCCAAAGTCCCAGTGTCAGGACGGAATCGACAACGACTCCGATGGTTTGACGGACTTCCCGAACGATCCAGGTTGTACGAGTAACCAGGACAACGATGAATTCACTCCGGCTCAGTGTCAGGACGGAATCGATAATGATGCAGACGGTGCAATCGATTATCCAGCCGACTTCAGCTGTACGTCTCCTACAGATACGGATGAAACAAACCCGAAGTCCCAGTGTCAGGATGGTATCGACAACGATGGTGATGGTCTCATCGACTTGA